>CAMWMR010000027.1 GCA_947175425.1 uncultured Porphyromonadaceae bacterium | reverse complement strand
CAAGACGCAGACGAATTTCAGTATTAACGGATAATTCTTTATATCTAATTTCATGAGAGTCTATTATCTGTAATATCGCAAATTTACAAAGAATAATCAACAATGGATGTGACAAATGTCCCAAATGTGCGTGAAAATCAGATATTAACGATGATTATTCTATTTATTCATCGCATTTCGCCCATATTGCTTATGATTTCAAGCCTCGTTCGCTGCTATATTCGATATTGGGATTGATGGCTTGCAGCGTGTTAACGAATGATTCCTCATCTTCAGGCGATACATAGACATAGCTGCTTCTGTCGTAGATGATGCGCAGCTTGATATGAGAGGCTGAAAAATCCCTTCCCTTGTGAGATATTAAATACTCAATTACTCGTTTTATTTTCTTTATGTTATTGATTTTGATTGATATAGATTTCAAAGGAGTAATAATGCGTAATTCTTGACCCTCTATAATATAAGTAATTTTACCCCAAAAATACTTAATCCAAAGTAGGGCGACTCCAATTGGTACAATTGATAATGATACAATGAAGATACCCAATAGAATATTAGGAGTAACAATAAGAATTATGATGTCAAGGATACACCAGATTACAAGCGGAATTATATATTGTTGTTTATCCACCTTGCATCGAAACACAGCGTGGTGCTTGGGGGTATATGGCGGAGGAACGATTGAATTATCCATTGTTACGTTATTTTGATATTGGAGGTTACAACTCAATAGCATTATGATTGATTTCTTCGTTGAGCGATTCTTGCAAGTCTTTCAAGACCCCAATAAAGTAACAACAGGATTAGCTGTATTATTGGAAGAATAATCATGCCAAATGTCCAACCCCAACCATTGGCATCTTGTCCTGATATACTTATATATACAGAATAAATGGAATACAAACCGACAATTATTAAATTTGCCAAAGCTCCATTTTGATGTTTCTTTTTGTATAGAGTCAAAGCTATCATTAACGGTTGGCTTGCTCCGAAAACACATATTATACCTATAAATTTACTATGGACTGCCATATAAATACAAGAGGATAACAACAATAGCTCTACCGTAGCCCATGCTATCCAGAATCGTTTATCGGTCAGTTTCATATATCAATCTGTCGTTTTGTTTGTAATTCCAGAATTTTCGATAGCAGTTGCCTTCCTGATCATAGTATTTCCATTCGCCGAATGGGTTGCTGAAATCATCTTCCGGCTCATCAAAGTATGCAACCCAGCCCTCGCATCGAACACTGCCATCTTTGTATAGATAACGAATATATGCGGTAGAATCAGGCTGTCCGGTATAATCGCCAATCGGACATATTCGAGACTGATTAAAGGATATGCTGTCTATCAATGGAGGGACATTGTAATCCTGTTCAAATTTTGAAATTCTGCTTATTGCAGCTATCGTGTCTGCGTTTACAGGCATTTCTATCAGGCAAATATCGGGTTCTTCAGTCCAGCAGTGATCATGATACTGCGTGAGAACACCATCCTCAGAGGTATATTCTACAACGTATTCTTTGTCGTTTAACTTGATATAGTCAAATATAATTCCTTTGTAATAATATCCTCCACCGCCTGTCTGCCTGAAGCCCACTTCCGACATCGATTCGGGCAAATGTCCATTTGCCGCACGGAAAGAGTCTGTCCGCTCGATTATTTTATCTCTGTTCTCAAGCTCTCGCTCTCTTCTTTCCGCCACATTATATCCCATCAGATAAGTGGCAACAATAATCAATCCGACAACGAGAACGAAGCCGACAGCAATTGAATATGCTATTATTCTGCCTAACATTTTCATTGCTTGCCTCCTTTTCGGTAGATAAATTGATTGGGTATGACATCAGATTCGGTATTGTAACGGGTAAAGAACGGCAGTATATATTCGGTTAGATCGCGCTCTATTTCGTTCCATAGTTTCATAACATCCGTACTGGAGGTAATGCAGTACCATTTATCCTCTTTGACCTGGAGCAAGCCGCCGATTCTCTCTCGTATAGCACACTCATATTCTTTCGGGAAAGTAGGGATAATCCCGGTATTCTTGAAATCCTCACATTCAAGCCAAAAAGCCTCGGTAAATATACCGACATTCAAGGTGAAGCGGATTTGATTGGCATCATTCCATTTGTCATTCTGAATGTTCACACAATAACCTATCTCGCCGTTGCTTTTGTAGAAATGATTGCCTCGTTTCTTGAAATCATTATCTTTCAGATAATCCGTTATCTTTTCAAGTACGAAAGTGCGTTTGCCTTGTGTGTTCATTTTTGGTAATTTGGGCCTGTCTATTTTGATTAGAATACCCAATATGAGCATGACGATTGCTCCGAATACAGGAGTTTGCCATGATATAGTTTGCTCGGTAGGATTGAAGCGCCAACTCGTTACGATGCTTGTAGAATAGAAATCAGCCACAAACATATAAATCCCTATGCCAAGCATTATAGCCGAGCATATCATCAGGATTATGAATCCTTGTCGCTGAAATTTATTGATGTGATTATCCATACGCTAATAATCACTGGCTTATCGTTGCCGAATTATGTAGATAACCGATATACAGTCCAATAAAGAAAAGTGTTGCAGATAGAATTGGATAAATCACCGCGAGTCGTCGATACACAGAAATATTATAGACTTCATGTTCGCAGATTATCGCTCTATATCGTTCCTTTCGTAAAAGCAACCACCATAAAGCGGCGAGTCCGAGAATGAACATAGCTGAAATTATTATTTTCACATCATATTTCTTCAAATCAATAATATCTGTAACATCAGCCGAAATCATTACAAAACCGATTATCCCAAAAATCGGACACAGGACACTGAACACAGCCAACAGAGGAACGAAGAATCCATCCTGTTCCTGTCGCATCTGCCACCAATAATATTGGTAGAATAAGGCCCTTAGCAGTTCCATGAGAGTCTATTGTCTGTAATATCGCAAATTTATGAAGAAAAAACGATATTGGATGTGACAAATGTCCCAAACGGGCTTGAAAATCAGCCTTGAACGGTGATTATTCTATTTATTCATCGCATTTTGCCCATATTGCTTACGGTTACAAGCCTCGTTCGCTGCTATATTCGATATTGGGATTGATGGATTGCAGTGTGCCAACGAATGATTCCTCATCTTCGGGCGATACATAGACATAGCTGCTTCTGTCGTAGATGATGCGCAGCTTGATGTAAGCTGCCGAGTAATTATCCACCTTGCATCTAAATACAGCGTGATGCTTGGGGGTATAGTTGTGCTTGCGTAAGGATTGGTGTTCGCAGGTTGAACCTGCGGCAAATTCTGATGCGGTTGTCTTGAACCGCGCCTACTTGAATTGTACGTTATATTTTTTTAGAAGCTGTATCGGGTGGTACGATTCTTTGGCGAAGCGCAAGCCGGGGTCACCGGCACAGTCCTCTCGGTTTATGAATTTGATTTGAGGATAACGTTGTGTTATGTATTCGGCGAAGAAACGGTTGATGCTTTCGCCGGAGCCGGGGATGAGGTGCTCGGCCTTTTCGATGTGCAACACCAGAGTATCGCCCGACAATTCTCCTATTGTAAAAGCAACAACAGTTCCCGAATTGTCGCGCAACAAAGCGCCGATATATGGATAATCGGTGTACCGATTTAGAACGCGTTCACATTGTTTCCATTCGAATTCGGCCATTTCAGGGTCGACTTTGTCGGATTCGATGCCAAGAGTGCGTAGAAAACCGGTTAATTCGGAGATGTTATCCGGTTTGATTTCTTCAAGAGTGTAATCGGGATTGTCGCTCACAAATCGGTTGACGTGGTTGCGTTTTTTGTTGTAGTGCTTGCCCGTGAGAGTTGCAAGGGCTTGGCTGTCGTAGATGTAGTCGGCAAGGTCGGTAAGTTCTGTCACCGTACAAGTTCCCAAACAAGATAGTGCATTTAAATACTCTTCGGGCACGGCGGAGAATATAAGCGGAATATTTTGTTCTGCAGCGTATTTTTTAAGCACCCCGAAGCTCGAGTCAAGAGAAAGGGCGCCGACAGGAACTGCAAAAGCCGTAGATCCGCTGCCGTCTTCGTTTAGTCCTTTAATGAACAGCGTGCCGGCATATATGCAGTATTCGTATTGGTATAATCCCGTCCACATATACAGGCCGCCGATGGTGTAATCGCATGAGCGGGTGTGAGCCATTTCAAGCAGGGCTTTGATTTGGGGAATGGCCTGTATGGTCAACGGCTTGAATTTTAATACATCGGTGCGTGAGCGGGTTGCCGTGCTTACTTGAATTTTTTGAGAGCGTAACATGATTAGAAGAATTGGAAGAAATTACGCAGCACCGGAAATTGTGGTTATGAGTGAGGTGCGTTATCAGGTTATAGTGACGGTTAGGCCGTCGAAAGCAAAAACAGTGTTCTCCGGCAGCATTTTCGATACCTCTTCATGTGGTCCCATATCGTGACTCATGTGGGTGAGGAACGCTTTTCGGGGAGCTGTTGCTTTAATAACATCCAAAGCCTCCTTAAGGTTTATGTGCGACATGTGTTTGTTGATACGAAGTGCATTTATAACAAGAGTATCAAGGCCTTTAAGCGCGTCGATTGTTTCGTCAGGCAGTGTTTTGCAGTCAGTTATATAGGCGAAATTACCGGTGCGGAAACCGAATATAGGCAATTTGGCATGCATAACCGGCAGCGGCAGAAATTCAACGTCGGCAAAATTTTCGCCGAGATGAATTTTGAACGGTTTGAAAGCTTCGATAATGTGAATGTTGAAAGCCGGAACACCCGGATAGGGATTCTCTGTGAAGCAGTAGGGAATACGGTTACGCAGGTCGCGGGCAACATCTTCGCGACAGTATACGGGAAAACGATGATCGGGAGCATCGGCAACATACGGCCTTAAATCATCGATACCTCCAACGTGGTCGTAGTGGGTGTGTGTAAGCAGAACGGCAGCGAGGTCGGGGCATCCGTTTGCAAGCATCTGTTGTCGGAAATCGGGGCCGCAGTCAATGAGTATGGCCGGTGCACCCGGTTCTGTTTTGAGAAGTGCGGATGTGCGGAGACGTTTGTCTCGCGGGTCTTCCGATGTGCAAGTTCTGCAATTGCATCGCATTTGGGGCACACCTGTTGATGTGCCTGTTCCGAGAAAAGTAAGTTCCATGTTCAGAGTCGGTAGCGACTTAGAAAACCGTCGTCAAAAATAAGGAAAACGCCGTCGGAGTAACTCCATTGCTCGCGCATGCCTCCGTAGGTAGGTGTTCGAAGCACCTGGGGCGGAGTGCCGAGTGCGAGACGACATTCTTCAACCGACATTCCTTCGCGCACTTTGGAAGAAATTATAAGTTTCCATGTATCGTCTTTTATTTCCGGATATTGGCGGCGTGGATTGGAAAAATTAAAAAGTTTGTCGAAATTGCGGGAAGCGGCAAGGCTTTTCCCTATACTCATAAGCACCATCCCGTTTTTGACATTGGAAATACTCTCGGCGTCGGGGTCGGTGACGGTGAAACATACTGCGGCGGGGAAATTGTCGTCGCCGGGGATAACGCTGTCAATCAATACATTTATATGCCGCAAACCTTTTAGCGGTGTCCTGTCTTCGGTTGTATACCAAAGAGGCGTTTTAATATAGAAGTGTTTGCCTTTCATTTCTCGGTCGATTCTTTCCACCGTTTCAATATCAACGGTGAACGGGATGTCGAGAGATTTTAAAGTATCAAGGCGGTCGAAGTTCATCGCGGGGAGAGTATAGGATAGGAGCTGTCCGCTGCCGGTGGTAAAATTCACTTCAACACCGTTGTTGCCTGTGAGACTTCCGGTACGGGAAAATCCTGCGAAAATAATATCGGTTCCTTCCAATTCTTCGGTGTTAATCGAGGAAGTAGGGAAAATACGGTCAATACGTTTGTCGGCAACCCTGAAACGCCGTCCCTTTTCCCACATGGCAGGAGGTACCGGTCGGATGTCGGAAAGGTACTTCTGCTCCGGAGTTTCCGTTGCCCGGCTTTTCCGGACTTCGTCGGCATTTATTTTTTTTGTACTTTCCACTTCGGAAAAACAGCTTGCAGCCCCCATGGAAATGAGGACTGCAAATGCTGCGGGAAGTATTTTGGTAATAATCATTTACCGGCAGTTTGAGGAGTTATGCCAAGATTCTTGAATATGAATGTGTATATGTCGGCGTATTCGTCAACAACTTTAGAAACCGGTTTTCCTGCTCCGTGTCCGGCATTGCTGTCAATACGGATAAGTTTGGGAGCATCGCCGGTATTGGCTGCCTGAAGTGCGGCGGCATATTTGAAACTGTGAGCCGGAACAACGCGGTCGTCGTGGTCGGCGGTAGTTACAAGAATGGCAGGATAGGGAGTGCCGTCGTTGCTTATGTTATGCAGGGGCGAGTAGGACAGGAGATAACGTGCCATTTCTTCCGAATCATCGGCAGTGCCATAGTCGGCAGCCCAGTTCCAGCCAATGGTAAACAGGTGGTAGCGCATCATGTCCATTACACCAACACGAGGAATTGCAACTTTAAACAGGTCGGGGCGAAGATTTACTGTAGCGCCGACGAGGAGACCGCCGTTGCTGCCGCCTTCAATAGTGAGCAGCTCGGGTTTTGTCCAGCCCTTTTCAATCATGTACTCGGCAGCGGCAATAAAGTCGTTGAACACATTCATTTTTTGTGTTTTAGTTCCGGCTTTGTGCCAGTTTTCGCCATATTCGGAACCGCCGCGAAGATTTGCCTGAGCATATATGCCTCCGTTTTCCAGCCAAAGCAGACGGTTGGCATTAAATGTGGGATTAAGGGTAATGTTGAAACCTCCGTAACCGTAGAGGTAAACAGGATTGGTTCCGTCGGGTTTTGTATCTTTGTGCCGTACGGTGAACATAGGCACGCGTGTTCCGTCGGCCGAAGTGTAAAATACTTGTTCGGTGATGTAGTCCTCGGGATTGAAGCCCTCTATTTCGGTAGAGCTGTAGAGCTTGCTTTCGCCCGAATGTATGTCGTAGGAATAAACCGAAGCGGGGTAGAGGAACGATGCGAACGAGTAGAAAACATCATCGTTGCTGCGCGAGCTGCTGAATGACGCTGTTCCGTAGGTGGGGAATTCTATTTCACGGACAGGAGTGCCGTCGGTGGCGTAAAGGTATGCGTGGTTGGATGCATCGCGGTCGAAAACGGCAATGAAATTGTCTTTTCCTGCAAATTGTACTGATTTAAGAACGCCGCCTTGCGGATCTTCGGGGATAAGTTCCTTCCAGTCCTTTTTCTCGGGTTTGTTTATGTCGATGCATACAAATCGGTTGTTGGGAGCGTCGACTGCTGTGAACAGATATATTTTGCCGTCGACTATAGCGACAATTTCATTCGTATAATCCTGCGACGGTTCCAGTGTAATCCATTCAGCACCCTTTTTGCGCAGGTCTTTTACAAGAATTGCATCACCTGAACCTTCGCCACCGACAATAACAGCCATAGCGCTGCCGTCGTGAGCGACAACTGCACGGTGAAAATGCAGCGGAGCGTCGGGATCGGTGAATGCCACAGTGTCGTCTGTTTGAGGTGTGTCGAGTTTATGGAACATAACTTTATGTCCGAGGTTGGCGTTGGAGAACTCCTTGCCGGCTTCGGGAGCATCGTATGCGCTGTAGAAAAAGCCGTCGCCGAGCCATTGGGCATCGGTGAATTTTGCCCATTTTATATGGTCGGGCAACAGTTCGCCGGTTTCGGTATCCATTACAAAAATCTCGGTCCAATCGCTTCCGGCACGCGAGATTGTGTAGGCGGTGTATTTACCGTCGTTGCTTTGGAACAGTCCTGTCAGGGCTACCGTGCCGTCGTCGCTCAGTGTGTTGGGGTCGAGGAACACAACCGGCTCTGCTCCGATAGAGTCCATGCGGTATATAACATTCTGGTTTTTAGAACCGTCGTTGGCCGAGAAATAAAATTTGCCGTCGTTTTCTTTCGAGGGCATTCCCTGACGGTTGTAACGGTTCAGCTGATTGAGACGGGCGTGTATTTTTTCGCGAAAAGGAATATTGTCGAGATATACTCGTGTGATTTTGTTTTCGGCTTTAACCCATTCGAGAGTTTCGGAAGCGGTATCGTTTTCGAGAGGTCGATAGGTATCGTTCACGCGCATACCGAAAGCTTCGTAAACCGTGCTGTCGGCGGGCGCCTGCGGATACTCAATTTTTTGAGATTGATTTCCGCATGAAGCAAGAAGAGCTGCCATTGCAAAAAGAGATAGATTGCGCATAATTTAAGAATTGTGATTTATGTGTACGTCCATTTGCGGGAACGGGAAATTGATTCCTGCGGCCGGAAGTTCGTTATATATTCGTTCGTTGATTGAGAAGAAAACATCCCAGTAATCGCTTGTGCGTGCCCAAACGGTGACTTTTAGATTCACGCTGCTGTCGGCCAGTTCGGCAACGCGAACGGCAGGCGAGCAATCGGCAGGTTTGGAATTGAGAATCTGCGAAGGAGTGGGAAGAGGAGCGTTGGCCTTTTCGAGAGCTTTTTCGCGGCGTCGCTGAAGAAATCCGAAAAGACCGCGCCGTGCGGGAGCTTCGGGAGTTTCTGTTGGAATCTCGCCCGCTTCAATTTTATCGTTTTCTGCTTTGAGGGCGAGAGCAGCGCGGTGGTCGTCAATAAATTTGGTTACAATGCGGTTGTCGGAGGCAAATATTTTCATCAATGCCTCACGGGCAGCTTCCACGCTGTCGCCGTAGCTTATACCGACAGTCCATTCTATGCGGCGGTATTCTTCTTTTGACCAGTTGTTTATTGAGCCGGTCGACAGTCCGCCGTTGGGGATTATTATTATTTTGTTGTCGCCGGTACTGATAATTGTGTGGAATATCTGTATTTCGCGAACAGTTCCGGCATATCCTTGTGCCTCGATGTAATCGCCTATTTTGTAGGGCTTGAGAAGAAGAATAAGCACACCGCCGGCAAAATTCTGCAATGTGCCGCTCAATGCCATACCAATTGCAACGCCGGCAGATGCAAATATTGCGATGAACGAGGATGTCTCAACTCCGAGAATGCCGATGACGGTTACTATCAGTATAAAGTACAGCACTATTCGTACCATGCTCAGAACAAAGGTTGCAAGAGAACGGTCGAGGTTGCGGTGAACGAATATGTTGCTGATGAAGCGGTAGATTTTACCGATGATGAATTTGCCGAGGTAGAAAACCAGAATGGCTATGCCAAGGTTTATGGCAAAAGATACCACCGAATTTACCAAACGTTGAATAAGATCGTCGACAGGCAGACTCGAAAGCATGGAAACTTCCTCTCTTACCGATGGTATCGAGTCGGTAAGCGCCGGGGTGATGTCGGGAATTTGTAAAAACATTTCTATGTGTACTTATTAGAGGTTAAGAAGAGAAGCTACATCGGTGTACCATTGGAGCGTATAATAGTTCTTTTTTTGTTCGGCTCCGGGGTACATGAGGATATATGTTGAAAGTCCGCAGCAATGCGTGAGAGAGACCGAGTCCCAAAGCTTGGGAGTAGCGGCGGAATAGATTATTGTGCCGTCAAGAGCGGATGAAAATTCGTTATATGCATCGGAGGCATTTGGGAATAGTTCATTACCGTCGCTGTCAAAGCACAGAGCCTGCACATAGTGTGCGAAATCGAAATAGTAGCAGGAACTTACAGGAACATTGGAAAAGCGCTGGGGAGCGTAGTCCTGCGGGTAAGCCTCGGGTGTGGCGGCGTAGATTTCGGCAGTAGCACGTGCGAGGCGTTCAAGCCCGGCGGTATTTGCCACAAACATTGTGCAGGTGCGTTCCATGCCCGATAATTCATTGTAGAAGTTGAATGTTTCGCGGGCAGCCCCTTCTATGTCGGCCGTTCCGGGAGTGAAAAAGTAGGGGAGTGTAATATGGTAGGGCATACCTTCCGCACGCAGTTCGGTAGGGCTTCCGGCCATTACGGGCGCTATGTCACGTAACTGGTACAATGTCTCAACAGAGCCCATGTAGCAGCAGTCGAAATACAAGAAGTTTAACTTCGGCCCGCTGGCGAGGGTGTTTGCCAATGTTGAAATATTCATGGTTCTTGCCATTTGGTAGCCGAACGAAAGAGTGGAAGGTGTGTCGGCCGAGTCTTCCATGCCATCCTGCAGCCATCCGGTGGCATGACTCCAAAGAATGAGACCGTACTGGGAGGAAGGACGGAGCTTGACAAGGTCGTCGAGAACTTCTAGCATTCTCTCGCTTTGAATGGAAAGAATATCGGATGAATATGTTTTAATTGTATCCACAAAGTTCTTGCCGATTTCAACCATTACCGGATTCTTAGCATATGGAGCATGATACAGAACAAGACGGGCGTCGGCCGGAACGGCGCCATTCTGTGCACCGAGAAGTATTTCGGAAATGTCACGGTAATCGTTGTTGCTCGAGCCGAGGTTGTTGTCGGCAACTATATAAACAAGGACGGTGCGTGACCCCGGTTCTTTAGGCTGTCCCTTTGGTGTTTCGGGTTCATCGTTGCAGGCTGATAGCAGAATGCCGATTGTAAGCGAAATTGCAAATGCCAAATAATTCCTTAAACTGTTCATATCTTGCAAAATTAGTAAAATAGAACAGCGCAGGCAAACGTGTTAAGTACTTTTAGCTTTTGTGGCTTGTCTTGTCGTCAGAGTTTGCCGATGTATCGCAGGAAAGACTTCCCTAATAAGGCTGCTGCAGCTCCAAGTTTGTTTTTAAATCGCGTATGAGTATCAAATAATATAGACAAAGCCTCGTCGTGCAGCTGTTGAATGCATTGTTCGGCGATTTCGCGGTTTTTATGCAGCTTAAAAAGACGCAAAATATAATAGTTGGTACTGAACCGGCGGCTGCGAGCCGCTTTTAGGGCTTCGGGATAATGTTCGCCGACGTATTCAAGAATGAATCGTGTTGCTGAGATGGCATCGAACCGCGAGTCGCTCCAGGTGTGCATAAAGCTTTGCTCATGAGGACGATAATAATATACCGGTTCTGAACATACAGTTATACGACGGGCGTTAAGATACAGCCGGGGCACAATTTCCAAATCCTCGAATCTCATTCCATCCCGGAATAACTGAATGTTGTTGAAAATACGACGTCTGTATATTTTTGCGCACGGACTGTTGTGGAAATATTTCTTTTGATAAAGTGTTGCCCTAAGGGCTTCAGCACCCGACAGAGTTTTTTTTAAGTTGTTGTGAGTATGCCTTGTCGTTTCGGTTTCCGACATCTGTCCTATTACCATGTCGCACTCACTGTCGGCGTTGATGATGTCGAATAATGTGCGAAATGCCCCCGGATAATAAGTGTCGTCGGCATCGCAGAATATTATATATTCACCCTTGGCTTCCGCAATTCCGAGGTTACGTGCTGCCGACGGGCCGATATGATTGGCTTGTAGTGTTTTTATAAACGGATAACGATGCTCCCACTCGCGACAAATTTTGTCGGTGCCGTCGGTGGAAGCATCGTTTATTATTATTATCTCCGTATTGTCTACCCCTTGTGAGACAATGCTTTGCAGGCATTGCGCAAGATAAGCAGCAGCATTGTGTGCGGGGATGATAACGGAGACTGAAGTCATGTTACTTTACAATGACGGGAACGGAAGGTTCCGATTCGTTATTCACTCGGTTAAGAGCGGTTACAACGTAAACGCCCGGCTTTGTTGCGGTGAATGAGTTTTTGCCAACAACGTCGACAAGAGCTTCGGGTACCGAAATGTCGACTTTTTCGGGCGACTCGAAATGGTAAACGGCGAAACGTACTGCATCGTTGGCAATGCCTTTGTTTGCTTCGGCAGCCCATGTGATGTTGCGTTCGGAATCAATTTGCAAGTTTTGAACCGCAGCGGGAACATCGGTCGACAGCCATTCGTAGGAAGGTACCATTGCAGGAAGCTTCTGTATGGAAGTTGCCAGCGAGTCGGCAATACCGCCAAAGTTTCTTGTGAGGGAATATCCCGGCCACCAGCAGTTACCCTGAATGCGGTCGGTTGCGCGAGTCATGTTTACTTTGGTGCGTAACTGAGTTTTTTCCACCGAAGGAGCGAGGTCGGGCTTTTTCATTGTTACAGCCACATCCTGGCCGATGTAGAGGTGACGGTTCTGTCCGGCATTCTTAGCCCACCAGTCAACGAGCACTGAATAAGATGCCGCTTTATGTTCAAGTTGCCAGTAGAGCTGCGGGAGCAGGTAGTCGATCCAACCTTCTTTTTCCCACAGGAGCACATCGGCAAAAAGAGCATCGTAATTTTGCAATCCGTTTGTTTCGCTGCCGCGAGGATCGGAGTTCTTGTTGCGCCATATACCAAAGGGACTGATTCCGAAGCGTACCCAGGGTTTTGAAGAGGCTGCTATTCGTTTGTGTAGGTCTTCGATAAGCATGTCAACGTTTTTACGACGCCAGTCGCCTCGATCCATACCTTTTCCGTATTTTGCATAGGATTTGTCATCGGGGAACTCTTTGCCTTGCACGGGATAGGGGTAGAAATAATCGTCGAAGTGAATGCCGTCCACATCGTAGCGCTCAATAATGTCTTCCACGACTTTGCCTATGAATTCGCGGTTTTCGGGCAGAGCGGGGTCGAAATAAAGTTTTCCGTCGTATGTTACAAACCGTTCGGGATGTTTGTGATAGATATGCGATGCAGGGAGTTTCTGCTTTGCCGACGAAGTTACGCGATACGGATTCAGCCAGGCATGCAGTTCCATTCCCCGGGCATGTGTTTCTTCAATCATAAACTGCAGGGGATCCCAGAACGGAACAGGAGCGGCTCCGTTGTCGGTGAGATAGCGGCTCCAAGGTTCAAGGTCGCTTTTGTAGAACGCATCGGCTTGCGGGCGAACCTGAAAGATAACAGCGTTTATACCGAGAGCTTTGAGGCTGTCGAGCTGGTTTCGCAGATACGCTTTGTTCTGTTCCGTGTTCTGACGGTGGTACTGTTCCTGATATACCGTGTGCATCCACGCACCTCGGAATTCCTGTTTGGGATTCAAAGCCGAAGCACTTGAAAAAGCACAAAGTGCCAGGCCTGCAAGTAACATTTTAGTTGTTTTCATAGTGTTGGGATAAATGATTTGCGAAGATACGCAAAAATTATGAATCGGATAGCAAATTTATACGTTTTTAGCTGAAACTGACGAGCAAAAGGACGGTCTGTTCGTTATATACGGTAGAAGAAAGGAAAAGAAAATGCGCAAGCATCCCTCTCCTTTTGGACGAGTAGTGATACTGGTACAGAAGGGTCTCATAAATAAATAGTTGAAACGTGGAGATGTTCCGGCGGCTTGCCGTCGGAACATCTTTTTTATGGTAACGGGTAAAATAGATAAAAAATGTTACATTATCGGTTGTCAGAACTGATAATAGCGGAATTATAACTAACTTTGCAGCCTATGTTTGACTCAATAGGACAATTTATAGTAAATGCCGCCGAAGTGTTGTGCGGCTATCCTCTGTTCTTTCTGCTGATTGGCGGAGGACTTTATTTGTTTATAAGCTCCGGCGCCGTGTCGATTCGCCGCTTACCCGCGGCTCTTTCGGAACTGCGTCGAAAGCCTGATAATGAAGGTGTTAAAAATGGCCAGATTTCATCGGTGCAGGCTCTTGCATCGGTGGTTGCCGCTACTATCGGACTTGGAAATATAGCAGGCGTGGCAATAGCGCTTGTTATGGGTGGCCCCGGTGCCATTTTCTGGATGTGGGTGAGCGCCCTTGTCGGTATGGCGACAAAGTACCATGAAGGTGTACTTGCCATTATGTATAAGGGAAAGGATGACAAAGGTGTTCCGCAAGGCGGTACCATGCATATAATTGAACGAGGCTTGGGCCGTAAATGGACTCCGCTGGCAAAGTTCTTTGCCATAGCCGGTATGTTCGGGACTCTCTGCATAATGAACGCCAACCAGCTTACGGAGGCCTTTATGACAACGTTCACAACACCCGAGGGGCTTCAGTCCAGTGCATTCCTCAGCAATGTAGGCGGCTGGCTGAGACTTGAGAATGTCAAGGTTTACCGCTTGCTGTTCGGTATAGCAATCGCGGCCATAGTAGGAGTTGTAATCCTTGGCGGAATAAAGCGTATAGCAAAGGTTGCCACGGTGCTTGTGCCGTTTATGGTGGGGCTGTATTTCGTAATGGTTCTATATATAATCGTTACCAATATTCATGGCGTACCCGGAGTATTCCGCAGTATTTTTGCCGAGGCGTTCAACTGGCGGGCTGGTTTCGGCGCGCTTGCCGGGATTGCCATAATAGGAGCGCGTCGTGCGGCACTTGTAAATGATGCAGGTATTGGCACTGCAACCATCATGCATGGCGCGTCCAACAATAACAGGCCGGTTCGCGAGGGGCTTATAGCCATGCTCGGTCCGAGTATAGATTCAGGCCTTGTGTGTACACTCACAGCTATAGCCATTCTGCTATGCGGCAATATAGATGTTGAGGGCGTAAAGGGGCTTGAGGTTGCCATGAAAGCTTTTGGCAGCGCTATTCCTGCCGGAGACGTGCTGCTTATGTGCATTGTGGTGTGTTTTGCCATGTCGAGCATGTTCTCGTACTCGTTTTACGGGACCTCGTGCGCTTCCTATCTTTTCGGCAGCCGTCGCGGACGACTATATGCCTGGTTCTTCCTTGCGTCGCTTGTAATATTCGCCATTGTTCCTTTGGAGGCTGCGGTAGGAGCCTGTGACTTGTTCTATGCTCTTATGGCTTTCCCTACAATGTTTGCCGTGTTGCTGCTCAGCCCTAAAGTGCGCAGAGCCACAAAAGATTATTTTTCTGATGCCGATAACTTGAAATAAACTATGTTGCCCGGTTACATTACATGGGATGTAAATCCCGATATTATAAACAGTTTTATTACCGTTCGGTGGTACGGACTGATGTTTGCCATCGGTTTTTGGATTGGTTTTAATATTGTGGCCAAAATGTTCAAGCGCGAGGGAGTTCCCGAAAAATGGCTTGGCATTCTGCTCGTGTATGTAGGTGTCGCTACAATAGTGGGCGCCCGATTGGGACATGTGTTCTTTTATCAATGGGACTATTACAGCGCTCATCCCTGGAAAATACTTGCCACATGGGAGGGCGGTCTTGCAAGCCATGGCGGCGCTATAGGCATTATAATTGCCGTTATTCTGTTCTCGATATTCACAAGCCGCCGCAATCCATTGTGGACATTCGACCGTCTGACAGTAGCCATCGCTCTGGTAGGCTGCCTCATCCGTATAGGAAATCTCATGAATTCCGAAATTTTCGGCGAGGCCACAACATTGCCCTGGGGATTTATGTTTGTACGTTCTTCGGAATGGCATGAAATGTACGAGGGACTTGCCTGTCATCCTACACAAATATATGAGGCGCTGTGTTATCTCGCTCTCTTCGGACTTATGATGTGGATGTACTGGAAACGGAACTGCGGCGAACGTCCCGGGCTGCTTTTCGGAACATTTCTTATAGGCACTTTCGGCTCGCGATTCCTCATAGAATTTATTAAAAACGACCAAGTGCCTTTCGAAGCTTCCATGGCACTTAATATGGGTCAGTTACTCAGCATTCCTTTTGTTGTGCTGGGTGTGATTCTTGTTGTGTGGGCACTTACTCACAAGCGTATAAAAATTGCTTATCCCAATGCTTTTGCTCCGGAAACTAAGTAGAGTGGCGTTTTTCGTGGCAGCAGTATCGTGCGCGGCCTCAATCGCTGCTTCGGTTCCTGTTGATGAAGAAGACCCCTATTTTCTTTTGTGCGGAGAAGCCGACAAGGCTATAGCCGCCGAGAATTATGAGGAGGCGGCTGCCCGGCTTATAGAGGCAATGGCAGTAAGTCCCGACAATCCCGGCAATGTAATGCTGCTTTCCAATCTTGGAATGATTTATTCGTTCCTCGACCGCGATTCGCTCGCCATAGAAGTACTTGATGAAGCTCATCGCCGGGCGCCCGCAATGCGTACCGTGCTCGCCAATAGAGCCAAGGTTCTTCTTAAAAATAACCGTGACGTGGAAGCATATCGCGATTTCTCGGCTGTGATAGCTGCCGATTCACTTAATGAAGAGGCTCGTTATTATCGCGGAATGATTTCTCTTGAGAACCGTCGTCTTGAGGAGGCCGAGAGTGATTTTAACGTACTCGAAAGCGTAGCTCCCACAGGTATAGCAACCGCCGAGGCTTTGGCAGGTTTATATACGCTTACCGGACAGAGCAAGGAGGCTGTTCCATATCTGCGCCGTCTGTGCGATTCCGATCCTCGTCCGGAGTATTTTGCCAATCTGGTTAATTGTCTTGTAGATACCGGAGAGTATTCCGAAGCGAGTGCAGAAGTGGCTCGCGGTATGGAAAAATTCCCGGAAGATGCACGTCTTTACTATGCCCGCGCGGTGCTGAACCGTGCCCGTTACAGGCTTGACGAAGCCCATGCCGATGCGTCCAAAGCAATAAAATTGGGTATGGACAGAAAGTTGGTGGAGGGAATTTTCCGCAACGACAGGTAGTTATTCCACCCCCAGTTTTGTCATAAAAGCCTTGCGGTAACTCTCGGATACGGGAATACATTTGTCACCCATAATTATGGATGTACGTTCTATTATGCGCACTTTGTCGGTGTTTACAATGAATGAGCGATGCACACGCATAAAGTTGTCATCGGGCAAAAGTTCTTCCAGACCTTTCATGCTCATAAGCGACAGCACCGGCTTGCTTTCGTTGGAAAGAAATATTTTAACGTAATCTTTGAGCCCTTCAATATACTCGATGTCGGTAAAAGGCATTCTTACGAGGCGGTACTCGCTTTTTACTGTAAGAAATCCGTTGGCTGCCGATGTGCTTGTATTAACCGGAGCGAGAGCTTCCTGTGCGCGTACAGCCGATTGAAGAAATTCCTCGTAACTTACGGGTTTAAGCAGATAGTCGAGTGCATTGACACGAAAACCTTCCACTGCATGATCGGAATATGCGGTGGTGAAAACCACCCTGGTATTATGAGGAATGAGTCGGGCGAGCTGCATGCCCGACAGATGCGGCATTTTAATATCCATGAACACCAGCTCCACATTGTCCGCCCGGATTATTTCCAAGGCTTGCTCGGAGTCGTATACTTCGGCCACCAGCTCAAGAAACGGCGTACGCGATACATATGAGCTTATGAGAGCGGCTGCGAGAGGCTCGTCATCTACAACAAGGCATTTTATTTTTGAATCGGTCATTGCTTTAATTGGTTGGGAGGAGTTGTTAATGGTATGCAGAGTATGGCGGTGTAGCAGTCGCCGTTTACTGTAGTACGGAGCGATGCATTGTTCCCGTAGAGAAGGCTGAGCCGGCGGCGAAGGTTTGCAAGTCCTATGCCGGAGCTCTTGGTTTCCTCCAGCGACGTATCGGAGGTGATAAACCGGTTCTCGGTACTGCATACAATTCTGGAATCGGAAACTATAATACTTATGTCGATTGAACGGTCGATAGGTGCGGAATGCCCGTATTTGAAAGCATTCTCAATCAACGGGATGAACAAAAGCGGAGGCACTTGAGTGTTTTCGTGTCCGTTAAGTTCTACGGTTACGTTGACTTTTCGGCTTTGCATTCTCATGCGCATGAGCTCAACGTAATTTGTAATGAAATCGGCCTCGCGTTTCAGCTCGGTTGTGCGTTCATTTTCATAAAGAGTGTAGCGCAACAGTCCCGAGAGGCGATGTATGGCGTTTTGTGCTTTTCCGGGGTCAACAGCAATAAGAGCGTATATTGTGTTGAGGGTGTTGAAAAGGAAGTGAGGGTTAACCTGGCTTTTAAGATTGTCGAGCTCGGTGGTTCGCTGAGCCGCAAGCATTTCGCGGTGCCGTTGTTGCAGATTCCTCCATTTGCTTGAAAGCTTGAGAGCTACAGCCAAGGCTATGGTAAGAATCATCATAATTGTATCGCGTAGAATGAACGAGGCCGATTTCAACATATAGTTCCACCAAGGAAGATCCTCCCAACGTGTATGGCGGGGGCGCCAGTGTATCCTCGATGCCAGCCAGCACAAAGCTGTTCCGGCTATTATTATAAGTATATTCCACAGGACGAACCGTATAATATGCCGGTTGCGAGCCTGGGTGACAAGAGTGCGGTCGATTACAAAAAAGTAATTTATGTAGAAGGCTGCAATATATACCAGTGTTTTGAGGTAAAAACCGGGAAAGAAATTCATGGCCGACCTGCCGGGATTGGCAATGTTCATCATAAGTTCGGGAAGAATGAATATGATGAGCATAATTATAAGGTGTGAAAAGAAATCGGCAAATCGATGTCGTTTTCCTTCTTGTCGGTTTGGAGCAGTCATAATACAAAAAGTTTAGCAATGCAAAATTAATGTAATTAATGTTGCTTTACAATATAAAATCGACAAACTGAGCAAGTTTGCCGACTAAAATGTATCATAGCAAAGGCGCTTGCAGGGATGTTGTTGCAGGAATACATTCCCAAGAAAAGAGTTCTACAAGGTCGCGGGGCTCACACGGTTCGGCATGCGGTATAATGTGTGCGGCATGTGCAATATGTCCGATGAGCTGTTGTGAAGTATATTTCGTTCGCAGATGTTCCATGCTCAGCGATTTGTCGCGCTTGGACAGCCGCTGGCCGCTTTCGTTTACCAACAGAGGAAAATGTGCGAACTGCGGAGTTTTCAGTCCGAGGATACTGTAGATATAGCTTTGTTGGGCTGCAGATATGAGCAGGTCGCAACCTCGGGCAACTTCGGTAATTCCCATTGCCGCATCGTCAACAACAACTGCCAGTTGATATGCCCAGGCTCCGTCGGCACGGCGAAGAATAAAATCGCCGCACTCGTTTGCAAGGTTCACCCGCTGACGTTTGAAAACGGTATCGCAGAATTCTATATCTTTATCGGGAACATAAAGGCGGGTTGCATGAGCTTGTTCGATTTGAGAATATGTGGACGGCATAGTCTGCGGGCGGCATTTACCGCTGTATACAACGCGACCGTCGCTTTGGTGCGGCGCCTGAGTGGCCATTATTTCGGCACGTGTACATGTGCACGGGTAGGTGAGGCCGCTTTCGTTGAGCTTTTTCAGCGCTTCAAGATATAGATTGTGCCGGTTGCTCTGCCTATACAGCCCGTTGCATGCATCGTAGCCGCCCTCGTCATAGTCGAGGCCAAGCCATTGCAGGTCATCCTCAATCATGCGGGCGTGCTGTTCTTTTGAACGTTGAGGGTCGAGGTCTTCGATACGCAATACCCATTTGCCGCCGGCTTTGCGGACCGACAGCCACGAAAGCAGAGCAGCATAAATATTTCCCAGATGCATGCGTCCCGAAGGAGATGGTGCAAAACGTCCTTTCATGATTTGAGGTTTTTAAGAGAATCGTCAACGCAGGTGCGTACAAAATCGCGAAGAGTGCGGGCACCGAGTTTTTCGTTGTTTACTATTTCATCAAGATTCGCGAGTGCGCTGCTTAAATCATTGTTGCTTTGAGCCATATTGATGTAATCGTTTACAAGCTTTCTCAGTCCGTTTACGAGCGTTGCTGTAAAATGGACATAGTTGTATTCTACGATAATCAATATAATGGTTCTAAGCATGAGCTTGCCTACGTACTCGTAACCTATCCCGTAGTTTGCAAAGCCGGTTATGGCCGAGCGGATGCGACTTATTCGAGCTTTGGAATAATTTCGTTTGCTTCGCTGTAGTTCTTTTGTAATTGCCAGTACGGTTTTGTCGAACAGCTTGTCAACGTCGGGATTGAGGAAGAACTCCAAATATTCGCGGGCTTCTTTCGATGCAGAGTACACATTTAAAACCACCTCCACCAGCTGTTGGCCGGTGAAGGTGGAAAGTTCTTTTTTGAGTTGGGCTTTGGACATTATTTAAGCCATTTGTCGAACCAGCGGAAGAAAAGGCGTTGCCAAAGAACTGCGTTTTGCGGTTTCAGAATCCAATGGTTTTCGTCGGGGAAAATAACCATTTCGGCAGGTATTCCGCGAAGTTTTGCTGCATTGAACGCCGCCATGCCTTGTGATGCAAGAATGCGGTAGTCGAGTTCGCCGTGGGAAATCATGATGGGAGTATCCCAACGGTCGACGAATTTGTGGGGCGAGTTAGCAAAAGTGCGCTGAGCCACGGCGTTGTCCTTGTCCCAGAAAGCACCTCCCATATCCCAGTTTGCAAACCACATTTCTTCGGTTTCGAGATACTGCTGTTCGATGTTGAATATGCCGGCATGAGCAAGGAGGGCGGCGAAACGTTTGTTGTGGTTTCCGGCAAGATAATATATTGAGAAACCTCCGTAACTTGCGCCTGTGGCACCGATGCGGGCAGGGTCGATGTAGCTTTCTTTCTTCATGTCATCGACGGCTGCGAGGTAGTCCTGCATGTTCTGTCCGGGATAATCTTTGGATATCTGTTCGTTCCATTCGGTACCGAAGCCGGGAAGTCCGCGGCGGTTGGGAGCGATTACAATGTATCCGTGAGCAGCCATGAGAGCGAGATTCCAGCGGTAGCTCCAGAATTGGCTTACAGGCGACTGCGGGCCACCCTGGCAGTAGAGCAGTGAAGGATATTTTTTGCCTGCATCAAACTTGGGAGGATAGAGTACCCATGTGAGCATTTCTTTGCCGTCGGTTGTGGGAACCATTCGCTTTTGTACTGTGGGCATGTCGAGCTTGGCGAAAACGCCGTCGTTAACATGGCTGAGTTGAGTTACCGATGTGCCTTTTTTGCCGTTGAGGGAAAGGAGAACGAGTTCGTTGGGGCGAAGCAGCGAGTGGCGGAGGCTTACAAGGCTGTTTTTATCAATAACCGACAGTCCGGTAAAGTCGGCCCATTCATCGGTGAGCTGATTTACAGTGGCAGTTTTCACATCCATTTTGAAAACGGGAGCGGTACCGTCTTTGGGCGCGATAAAGAATATGGCGCTGCCGTCGGGAGTCCATGCAAATTGGTCGATAGTATAGTCCCATTCAGTGGTGAGGTCTTTCTTTTCAAAAGATTTGCAGTCCATCACAAAAAGACGGTTTTTGTCGGCCTCGTATCCGTCGCGTTCCATGCTCAGCCAGGCAATGTAGTTACCGTCGGGAGAGAAAGCGGGCATGGTGTCGTATCCCATCATTCCTTCGGTAATGTTTTTTGTGGAACGGGTTTTGAGGTTATAGAGGTACAGGTCGGAATTTGTGGAAATTGCGTATTCGAGACCTGTTTTTTTACGAGAAACGTAAACGAGGTTCTCGCTGTCGGGACTCCAGGCAAACGATTCCACACCTCCGAACGGTTTCATAGGAGCCTCAAAAGGTTCGTCGGCCATGATATCGGCAAGGTTTTCAACGGTGGCTCCGTTGAATGTGCCGATAAAAGGATGAGGTATTTCTGTTACCCATTCGTCCCAATGTTTGTACATAAGGTCGTCGATGACGCGTCCGGTAGCTTTGGGCAGGTCGGGATATAAGTCGCCGGCATTACGGGAATATTTTACATTGCCAATCACAACAATGTTCTTTTCGTCGGGAGATAGCAGGAATCCTGCAATTCCGCCTTCGTGGAAACTTGCCTGTTTGCGTTCCGAACCGTCGGCATTCATTGTCCACATCTGTGGAGCGCCGTTTTCGTCGGGATACATGAATGCGATTCGTTTACCATTGGCAAACCATACGGCGGAGTTTTCGCTTTTGGGAGTGTCGGTGAGGCGGGTAAGTTTCTCGCCTTTAATATCGACGATATATAAATCGCGGTTGGAATTATTCTCTTCAAGATTATCATAGGAAATTCCGAAAAGAACCGTTTTTCCATCGGGAGAGACAGAAGCGTCGGTAACACGACCGAGGCTTTCCAGGATTTCGATGGTGAAATCCTCGTTTTGGGCGGGAGTTTGAGCACCTGCCGCAGCTGCTATGAGCATAGCGCTTGCTGTCATTGCAATTTTGTGCATATAAATTAAATTTTAAAGGCTGTGTTAATCAGAGTCAGCGGGAAAGTGAAAGGTCTCTTTCCTTAGCCATACGTCGCAGGTTGAGTATGGCGTATCTCATTCGTCCCAATGCCGTGTTTATGCTCACGCCTGTTACATCGGCAATTTCTTTGAACGACATATCGCGGTAATATCGCATTACGAGAACTTCGTGCTGAGGCTGGGGAAGTTTGTCGACGAGTCTGCGGAGATCATCTTCAATCTGGATGTCCACAAGGGCGTCTTCTATGGTGTCTTCGGCAAGTTCTTTACGGTTAAGAATGTCGTAGTTCGCATCGTCGGTGGAAACGGCGCTTTCGCTTTTTTCGGCTCGGAACGAGTCAATAACAAGATTGCGGGCAATACGAGTTATCCAAGCCGAGAAGCGGCCGAGATCGTTGTATCGTCCCTGTTTAATGGTTGTGATGGCTTTTACGAAAGTCTCCTGAAAGATATCGTCGGCAACATCGGTGTCGCGCACCATCTGAAGTATAAAATTAAAGAGCTTGGTTTTGTGACGCAGAAGTAAAGTGTCGAAAGCTTCGTTGCTGCCTTCTGCATATGCCGTTACCAATTGTTCATCGGTAAGCTCGTTGAAATTTCGCATGTTCTATTCTTTTTTTGTTTAGAGTAGATATGTCCTATAGGCGAAATATAATATAAAGTTAAATAATAGATTGTCTATAATGATTGTAATGCAAAAGTAATATATGCGTCAGTTTTTTGCAAGAGGAAAGTTTTTGATTTAAGTAACTTTAACTGACGGCAGACAATAAAATTTTTTTAATCCTGATGTCGTTCGTTTACAATAAATAGCCGTCTATGCCGTTTTACAAATGTGAGAACCTCTCACACCAAGTGTTTTTTATTGTCCCACAGGCGTTGAAAGCAACAGCTCCTGAAACTGAATTACCCATAGTTTGCCTATGAAGAAAAGCTCTACTCTATTTACTCCGACAGGACTTTGCGGCACTAAGAAAGAGTGCCCTAAAAGCGGTCCCAAGGCAAGCACTCTTGTAAAATTACGCATGTTCGCCCGTGCTGCCTGTATCACACCGTCGCTTTCCGGCCTTCCTCCGGTTGTCCTGAATTGAAAAAGAAAAGCTGCCGAACGGCAGCTTTTTTAATGCGTCAGCAATGCGTGTATCTGCGGCAAAAGCGGTATTCTGTTGTCGTTTGTTATACGGGACAGAGCCGGATAGGGTTCCGTGCCAATAGTTTCGCCGGCCTGAGCGTTTATACGCTCCATTACTTTTTGTGCGCTTGTGTGGTTGCGGAGCATTACGCGCTCCACACGCAAGTCAACCGGAGCTTCCACGCGCCATTCGGAATCAACAATTCTGTTGAGTCCGCTTGCATAGAGCAAAGCTGTTTCTACAAAAAGCAATTCCTGAGAGCTGTTTACTTTTATCCATTCGTTAAGTGCGTTCTTAACCGCCGTGTGGCTTATATTGTTAAGAATGGCAAGTTTCTCGGGCGAATTGAATACGTGTCCCGCAAGAACGGGTCGATTTATTTTGCCGTCGACAACTGTATCGGGAGCGATTTCGTTGACGAGGCGCTTTTTTATTTCGGGATCCGAGTCCATTAAACGTTTGGCCTCGCTGTCGCAGTCGAAAACCTTATATCCCATTGTCCGCAAAATTCGTGAAACAACGGATTTTCCGGCTCCTATTCCTCCGGTTATTGCAATGACAGTGCTCAAAGTCGTTCAATAATGTACTCGGCACTGTCGGCCGAGAGATGTACGTTTTGCAGGCGCGAAGGTACGTCCAGCAGGCTCAGCTTAATCATTTTGGATGTCGAGGGGGCGGTGATTGTGCGATAGTCGGCAACAACACGGAAACGAGTGTCGCCGCGAGTGTAGGCACTCATCGGCACCATGAACGAAACATCTATCTGAGCAGGGAAAGTAATCAGCTTGGTGTGCGCCGGAACGTTTATCGGTTCAATAGCCACTTTTCGTGTCTTGAAAATCATCGGCTCAACGTCAATTGTCACGTCAACACTGTCGGGAATTACTCTGGAGCCGGGAGGGCCGATGAGTTTTACCCGGCGCGTTGTTGTCTGCGACAGCCCCTGCAGCCTTATAGGTTCGGTGCTTACGCTGTTAAAATTGTCGGGAAGAGCCCGGCTGTTGGGCAGAAAAACACTAACAGTATCAACCGATAATTTAGGTTCGCCGACAATGGCCGACTGAATGCCGGCGCTTACTTTGCTGTCGATTTTTACCGGCATGAGGAATCCAGGATGCGTAGTGTAGGGGATGAGCAGAGTGTCGGGGTATACGACACTTACCTGCGCCCCTCCGGCGGCATTGCGGGCAAGAGCCTTGAGGTCGGCGTTACTGAGTTTTAACGCTCCTGCCGAGCGGTAGGCGCGGTAGTCGATGTTTACTGTGGGTGCGCTGCCCATCGTCATTTTCATTATTTGCGTTCCCTTTGCTCTAAGGCTTACATTCAAAGCCTCGGGACCTTTGGAAATAAGTGTCACCGAATCGGGAACATTTGTTATTTTTAAAGGGAGGCGCAGGTCGCGTTGTTCTTCTTCATTAAGCGACAGAACACACCACAGCACTGCCGATATAGCTACAAACAGCAGGAACATAAGCGTATCGCGCCCTCGCGGCGAACGGAGGGCGGCGATACCGCGTGCAAAAATTCCCTTTGAGTGGGACATGCAGAATTATTTCTGTTCGTTCTGATTAGCTTGATTGGCGTCGGTTGCTGTGGGGTATACAGAGCCTTTGTCAATACGGATTTTGACACCGTTGGCAATTTCCACAATGAAGCAGTTTTCTTTCACGTCGCGGATAGTGCCGTATATTCCTCCTGCTGTAACGATTTCGCTGCCGGTGGTAAGGCTTTCGCGGAATTTGCGAATTTCCTTCTGACGCTTCTGCTGGGGGCGAATCATGAAGAAGTAGAATATTACGAAAAGGGCTACAATCATGAGAATGCTGAAGCCGCTGCCCTGAGGCTGTTGGAGAAGGATGAAGTTTAGCATGATAGGATGCTTATAAAGTTGTTAATAAATTTATTTCTTGTCGATTATTCCTTTTTCGTTAAGGAGTTTGATTACAGAGTACAGAATGCCGTTTATGAACTGTCCGCTGCGGGCCGTGCTGTAGTCGTTTGCAATTTCAATGTATTCGTTCATTGTAACCGGAACAGGAATGCTGGGGAAGTGGATGAGTTCGGCAATTGCAGTGAGCATGATTACGATGTCCATAAAGGCGAGTCGCTCCGTATCCCACTGACGGGTATCGATGAAGCTGTCGATGTAACGGCGATATTCGGTGCGGTTGTTCACAACATACTCGAAAAGCTTTCCGCCGAAGGCTTCGTCGTCCTTGTTCATGAATTTGGGCAGGATAACTATTTGCCCGTTCTCGCGGGGATTTTCGGCTGCCTCGTCGTCGGCAGAGGCGTAGGAACGGCGAATTGTCTTGAGCACGAATGTTCCCATAATGTTGAGGTCATCGTTCCAGTATACGGAAGACGACTCAAGGAGTTCGCTCAGTTCGTCGGAGGGGAGAATAACTGTTTTGAGGATTTCTCTCCAGAACGAAGCATCGGTTGCAAAATCGCCGGGTTTGCTTTCAGCGTACTTTTTATAAGCGTCGGTTGCAAGGATAGTGTCCAGCATTTTGTCCACGGCAAGCTCGATGTCGCGCCAGTTTTCGGGATTGGCGGTGTCGTTGTCCGACATGTATTCGTTAATTTGCTTGTTGTCTTTTATAGCTTTAACGAATAGATTTTCAACAAGGCGTGTGTTGGGATTGAGCTCCTCGGGTGTGGGGAGATATTTGTTTTTAGCCTCGTCCTGGCGCAGCTGCATTGCTTCGGTTATTACAACGGGCAGGTACAGCAGGGCGTGATACAGGTTATAGGCCTGGGTAAGTGATTGAGCGAGGTCGTTGGTAGCCTTGGTGTACGACGAGCGGGTATCGTCGAAGGTATCGAGAGTTCCGCAGAACATTTTAAGACCGGCCTCAAAGCCTACGTGGCTGAAGTCGTCGTTTTGGCGGAGAATGCGTTCAATGCTTTTGCTTCGACGGATGATGGTGGAGTAGATTTTTGTCCAGAATGCCACATCATCGGCCATTGTGTGCTTGCGTTTGCGCTTGTATTCCTTGTAAGCCTCGGTTTCTATTATATCGTTGGCAATATCGCTGAGGCATGAATCGAAAACAGGAAGCTGTGCGCGATGTCCGGCAATGAGTGCCGCAACATCGGGATTGTTGCGCAATGCCGCGCCCACACGGTTTTTCTGAATTGTCGCATCGGGCATTATTGCTATGCCCGAATCAGTGCCGAGAGGCTGGCCGGAAAGCTTTAGTAGAAGGAATATGAAATCCAGATAAACCGAATAGGCAAAAAGATTATCACGTGTGGCCGCATTGCCTTGAGGAGCCGTTTCAAGTTTGAAATCGGTGCGAGTGAGTAGATATGAATAAAGAATCTGAACTGTTTTGATTCTTATTAAACTACGGTTTATCATATTTTAATGTTCTATCGTTTGTTTAAGCGGTGCAAAGATACGGACATTTTTTTAATTCTGCTCAAAGAGTTTAAAAATTATTCTTCTTTAAGCGGATTCCACCCTTGTGCTTTAAGGGGTATTTCACCTCCGTCGCGTGTTACGAGGGCACATCCGAGTTCGGGTTTAGTGATATAGCCTATTATTTTTACGCCTTTCATTTCCTGCACTTTATCGTGGTCGGTGAGAGGAACTGTAAAGAGCAGTTCATAGTCTTCGCCGCCGTTAAGAGCCGCCGTTACCAGATTCATGTTAATTTCTTCGGCCATTACGGCTGTCTGATAGTCGATGGGAATGCGATCCTCGTATACACGGCATCCGGTATTGCTTTGCGAGCAAATGTGCATGAGTTCCGACGATAGTCCGTCGCTCACGTCCATCATGGCGGTGGGTTGGATTCCTTTTTGGTGCAGTTCGGCAACAATATCTCTGCGGGCTTCGGGCTTTAGCTGACGTTCCACAAGATACTCTTTCCCTGCAAAATCGGGAATGAAATCTTTCTGTCCGGCCGATGCAACTTTTTCGCGTTCCAGCAACTGAAGTCCCATATATGCCGCGCCGAGGTCGCCGCTTACGCATATAAGGTCGGTATCCTTTGCTCCGCTGCGTTTTACGGCAGTTCCGGCCGGAGCGTCACCAATACAGGTAATTGAAATGACAAGTCCCTGATGCGACGAAGTTGTGTCGCCGCCGATAATGTCTACACCGTACTCCATGCATGCAAGCCTTATTCCGGCGTAAAGTTGTTCCATGTGCTCCACAGTGAAGCGGCGGGAGATGCCAAGCGAAACGGTTATTTGTCTTGGCGTGCCGTTCATGGCATATATATCCGAGAAATTGACAATCGCAGCTTTATATCCCAAATGCTTCAGCGGCATGTAGGTGAGGTCGAAATGAACGTTTTCCAGCAGGAGGTCGGTAGTTACGAGAACCTCTGTATCGGCGGGATATTTCAGAATGGCGGCATCATCGCCAACGGCATATACTGTCGAGTCGTTGACTTTTTCGAGGCCTTCGGTAAGATGTTTTATAAGGCCGAATTCGCCGAGAGTCGATATTTCTGTCTGTTTTTCGGACATAATTGTGGATACTTATAATTATAAGGTGTTGCAGAGCGTGTGCCTGCAACACCTGTTATGTTACGGAAATAACTTAGCAGCGTTCTACCATTGCTTTTACAATGGCTTCTACAGTGGGCTGAGCCTTGATGGCAGCCTTTTGAACTTCTTCGTGAGAGGGTACTTCGGTGATGTCTTTTCCGCCGAGGTCGGTAATTACGGATATGCCGAACACGCGCATGTCCATGTGGCGGGCAACAATAACTTCGGGAACGGTTGACATGCCTACAGCGTCACCGCCGATAACACGGAAATATTCGTATTCGGCAGGAGTTTCGAACGTGGGACCTGTTGTGCCTACATATACACCGTGCATAAGGCGCAGGCCTTTTTCTGTTGCGATGCTATCGGCAAGGGCAATGAGTTCTTTAGTGTAGGGTTCGGTCATTGCGGGGAAGCGGGGACCGAGTTCCTCGTAGTTTTTACCGCGGAGGGGATTTTCGGGGAAAAGGTTGATATGGTCGGTAATAACCATAACATCGCCAACCATAAATTCCTTGTTCATACCGCCGGCAGCGTTGGAAACGAAAAGAGTTTCAACACCGAGTGCCTTGAAAACGCGAACGGGGAAAGTAACGGTTTTCATGTCGTATCCTTCGTAGTAGTGGAAACGTCCCTGCATTGCCATTACGCGTTTTCCGCCCATGGTACCGAAAATGAGGTTTCCGCTGTGTCCCTGAACTGTCGATACGGGGAAGTTGGGAATTTCGCTGTAAGGGATAAAAAGTTTGTCTTCGATGTGGTCTACAAGGTTGCCGAGGCCTGTGCCGAGAATAATGGCCAGTTTGGGCATTTCGCCGGCGCGTTCGCGCAGATAGTCGGCGGTCTGTTTAATTTTTTCGAGCATTTGGATATGTCGTGTGTTAGGTTATGATATAAATTAAAACGTATGTGTGCGCACAAAGTTTGCAATTACTGACGGGCAGCTTGCCAGTCGCGCAATGCTTTGTTGATAGCGTCCTCAATAGAGGGGCCGCCGGGAGTGTAGTCGAACTCAACTTTTACAGGCAGATAAAAGATGTGAGGTTTGAGTTCGTGCGGGAAATAAGGATTGGCGGCAAGGCGAACGGCATCCTTTTCGGTCGTTACAATTAGCCGGTGCAATCCCTTGAGCTGCTTGAAGCGGTTGAGAATGTGTTCTATGTCTTTTCGTGTAAACTGATGATGGTCGGGAAAAACATCAACTTTCACTTTGGCGGCAAATCCCTTTATATATTTAAGGAATGGCCTGGGATTTCCAACGCCTGCAACTGCGAGTACTGAATCGGCCGAAGTGAGCCAGTACAAGCTCGGAACTGCCGTTGGCGCATCGGGGAATACCGGCGCGAGCGGCTGATAGCTGAAACGGGAAAAGAACAGATGCTGTGAGGGAAAAAGGTCGTATTTCTTTATAACCATTCTGTAGTCGAGCGGTTTCAGTTGTTCGGGGCATTTTCCCACAATAACCATATCGGCACGGTTTATGCCGCGCTTGGGTTCGCGCAGTCGTCCGTAGGGCAGCATTGCATCGCTGTAAATGGGACGGTTATATTCCGAAACAAGTATGGAGAGCGCCGGCTTGACATAGCGGTGCTGGAAGGCATCGTCCAGTATAATCATTTCTATGCCGGGTTCAATGCGCAGCAGTTCCTTTATACCTGCCACGCGATCCTCGCATACGGCAACAATTACCTCGCCGTTGAACTTTTGGTAAATCTGGTATGATTCATCACCTATGGTTCGTGGTGTGGAATTGCGGCCGGCAATTATAAAACCGCGGGTGTTTCGTTTGTATCCGCGGCTTAGAACCGCAATTTTGTTTGTGCGTCGGAATGCCTCTACAATATATTCCACAAGCGGAGTTTTCCCGGTCCCGCCAACTGCAAGGTTGCCCACAGAAATTATGGGAACTTCAAATTCCACTTCCTTCAGTACCTTCCAATCGAACATTTTGTTGCGCATGTAGGTGGCTGCCCCGTAAATTTTGGAGCAGGGGAGGAACAGGAGCTTGGAAACGAGTCCTTTCGATTTCATTGCAGGCGGTGCTTGCGAGGTTTAATATTGCTTACTGTATTGTAATTTCTTCCATGCGTGCCTGCACGGTAGCGGCATTGCGAAGTTTGTTCACCAGTTGGACGTAACGGAGTGTCTCCAAGTCGTAGCCGGCGGTTTTAAGTTCGTCGAAAGCGTTGTTCTCGCGCAGAATTTTCTCCCACAGTTTTTCTTCGTAGCGGGGGTAAGAAATTACATCCGATGCGCTCATGTCCAGCTCGTCGGCGAGGGCAGCCACTGTTGTTTCCAGAGAACCTAATGAATCTACCAGCCCGAGTTCGAGCGCGTTGGAGCCTACCCATACGCGGCCTTCGGCAATTTTCTTGACGTCTTCAACCGACATCCCGCGGCCTGCCGCAACACGACCGGTAAAAAGGTCGTAAATAAGCTCTACGTGTTGCTGCATTGCCTCGTATTGCACAGGAGTCATTGCCTCCATTGTTGAAATAGGAGCAGCATTGGGATTGGTTTCCACGGTAGAGAACGTTACGCCGAGCTTGTCGGTTACAAGTCCCGACGCATCGGGAATCATGCCGAATACGCCTATGGAACCGGTAATGGTGGTGCGGTCGGCAAAAATGCGATCTGCTCCGCAGCTTATGTAGTAACCGCCGGAAGCGGCATAGTCACCCATCGAAACGTATAAAGGTTTGCCCTGCTTTTTAAAGAACTGCAGAGCTTCCCATATCTGTTCGGAGGCAAAGGCGCTGCCACCGGGAGAATTCACGCGCAGAACCATGCCGGCCACATCGTCATCCTTTGCAAGGTCAATAATTTCCTCAACCATTTTGGATCCTACAATGCCTCCGTTGCCTTCATCGACAATATCACCGAAAGCATAGAGAACGGCGATGTGTCGTCCGCTTACGTTCTCTCCTTTAGCTGATAGATAGTCGGAGGGAGAAATAAGACGAGGATCTTTATCGGCATCAAGACCTGACATTACGGCAAGATTTTCGTTTACCATTCTTTCATAGAACAACGAATCAACCAGCCCGCTTTGAATATAGCTTTCGGCCGGGCGAGTGGAAATGAGCTGCGAGGCCATAGACCGTACCGAGTCAAGCGGGATATTGCGGTTTTCGGCAATTGTCTGAGCGGTGTAGCTCCACAAGGTGTCGCAGTATTGCTGCATCTGTCGGCGTGCCGGCTCACTCATTTGGGTAAGTATAAAAGGCTCAACGGCACTTTTATAAGTTCCCACTTTTATAATTTGCATTTTTATTCCGAGCTTGTCGAGAAGTCCTTTGAAGAACGGCGTTGTTCCGCCAACTCCGTGGATATCAAGGTTACCCATAGGGTTCAGAACAAGATTGTCGGCTGTGGTGGCTACAAGATAATCGCCCTGTGTATATCCGTCGGCATAAGCATAAATCCATTTGCCGGCCTTTTTGAATTTTTCAAGAGCCTCGATAAGTTCTTCGCGAGAGGCGATACCCATGCTTGAAGCTGCGCAATGGATGTATATTCCCTCTATGTTTTTATCTTTTGCAGCAAGATGAACGGAGTTCAGCATTTCTTCCAACGAGGGTGCTTTGGACTGGCTTGCTTGAATGAACTGTAAAAAGTCGGTAGGCTGATAACGTTCGTCAATTGCTCCCGAAAGGTCAAGATAAAGAATGGAATTCTTTTTAAGCTTGACGGTTGTTTCAGATGCACCGGAGCCTAAAGCCACTCCAAGGGCTATAATGCCTCCGAATATAAGAATTGCTATTGAAATCCACAGTCCGGCCATTGTGCCGAGCATTGAGATAAAGAATTTTTTTAGCATGTGTGGATATTTATCTTGTTTAGTGTTAATTGTTTAAATAGTTGACTCGGCGCAGTGCTCTTTCAACAGAAGTGCATTTCTGCGTTGAATAGGCAAAATTAACAATTATTTTTTAGAAACAAGCAAATTCTCTGCATAAATTATGCCGCTATTTCATCACTCCCTTTTCGTAACTTTCAAAATTAATATTAAACGAATGGAAATTTAGCATAATTTAAACATATATATTGCAACAAAAGTCTAATTTTGTTGACTAATTAACGAACTTCTATCATTTCCATACATTATGCTGCCACGAATTATTATATTAATAATGAGTTTCTTTGTAGCCATTGCCGCAATGGCGCAACTTGGCATATCGGGAAAAGTGGTAGATAATGCAACAGATGAGTCGCTTACCGGAGCTTCGGTAATTGTGAAAGGGGCAGACGGAAAAATCAAAAAGTTCGCCACTACCAAAAGCGACGGAAGCTTTGAAATATCGCTGCCGTCGATAGACGGGTGTCGCCTGGAGGTGTCCATGATGAGTTTTGCAAAGCAAGTCATCCCGCTCGACAGCGTTTCTTTTCCGCTGACAGTAAGGCTTGAAGCCGGAAAGACGATTCTAAAGGAAGTTACAGTCAAGGCTGAGCGCATACGGGAGCAAGGAGATACAATTACCTATAATGTCGGTAGTTTTGCACAACAGCAGGATCGTTCAATCGGCGATGTGCTCAAACGTATGCCGGGAATCAACGTGGAAAGCTCCGGCAAGATACAATATCAGGGCGAGGACATCAACAAATTCTATATCGAAGGGTCCGACCTGCTCGGCGGCAAATATGGCATCGCCACCAACGGCATAAGCCATGAGGATGTGGGCGCGGTCGAGGTTATGGAGAACCATCAGCCTATGCAGGTGCTGTCGGGAATATCATTCTCCGACAAGGCGGCTATCAACCTCAAACTGAAAAACAAGGCAAAGGCAACGTGGAGTTTCCACGGCGACGCCGGAGGCGGCTATTCATGGGAACCTGACGGTGCGATATGGGACGGTGAACTGTTTGCAATGGCAGTAATGCCAAATTTCCAGAACATAACCACATTCAAGACTAACAACATCGGCGAAGACCTGTCGGCACAGGCAACCGACTTTTTCGCTTCTCGCCGTGGAACCGACCTGAGCCGATATATAGGCGTGTCACTCCCCGGTGTGCCTAACCTAAGCCGGAAACGCACATTGTTCAACCGCTCGGCGCTTGTCTCGACCAACGCCCTGTGGAAACTCGGACGAGGTGAGTTCAAGGCGCAGATTGACTACTCGTTTAACCGTATAGCTGCACAGGCGGCAAACATAACGACCTACTTCCTCAACGATGACAACCGCATCGTTACCGAAGACCGCAACGGTGTTGACCGCTCACATTCCCTGTCGGGCAAATTCATCTATGAGCTTAACCAAAAGACAGCGTTCATTAACAACACGCTGAAAACCAATATCGACTGGGATGATGTGCGCCTCGGCGTCACCGGCTCACTGCCAAACAATCAGAACGCCTCACTTCCCGACTACTATGTGGGCAATGATTTCAAATTAATAAAACGTTTTAAAGGAAATCAACTTGTCACGATTGTAAGTAAAAACGAATGGGAGTCGCTGCCGCAAACGCTTTCAGTGACAATGAATGATGCGTTAATGACTCAGCGCATAAAGGACCATGCCTTCTATACCAATGAAAGTGCGGCCTACTCTTTCACTGTCAAAGGAATAACAATCAGCCTTGAAGGTGGCGTAAAAGGATATTTCCGCACGCTCGACACACAACTGCCCGATATGCCTGAAGAAATACCAGGAACAACGACGAATGTACTCAACACTAACTATTTATCGGTGTATGTAAGCCCTAAATTCGAGTATTGGGTGAAGCGTGTCAATTTTACTCTCAAAGCGCCTGTAAGTTTTGCACATTATACATTCGACAAGGCAATTGCCAATCGCAGCGAGGGATATTTCTCCCCGTCGCTCACCATGAACTGGAAACCGAACAACCGCTTTTCAATGAGTATGCAGGGCGGAGTAGGGCGTTCTCCTATGGATTTGAATCTTATACAACCCGGATATTTGATGACGGATTACCGTTCGTTCCGTCGCGGTGTTGATGATTTCTATAATTCAACTTCGCAGAATGTGCAGGCTAATCTGTCTTACAAGCATACCCGCCGCGGACTGTTTGCCAACGCTATGGTAATGCAGTCGTGGAATCAGAATCCCTACACATTGGCACAACAGCTCTACGGCGACTATGTGGTATATTCCTATACTTCGGCCAAAAGCGACGGCAATACGTTCATTGCAAGCGGCAACATTGGCAAGACACTCGATTTTATGCGAGGCAGTGCAAACGTAAACGGCTCGTTCAGTCGTCATGAATCACATCTCATTTCGGAAAATAATTCGGTAAATTCAGTAGGAACATCATGGTCGGCAGGTGTCAAAATCAGCGGTACGCCCTTCAGTAAGCTCAGTTTCGATTACCGTTTCAAATTCGGCTCAAACCGCCTTGCCATGAACGGGACATACGCCTCGTGGCTCGGAAACATGGAAAACGAGCTTCTGCTGAACATCATGCCGCATCGCAAATGGGAATGGCACATCAGCGGCGAACACTACCGCAACGAACTCACATCCGGACAATTCAAAAATGTAGGTCTGCTCGATACAAAGCTAATATACAAACTAAATAAACGACTGGAACTATCGGCCACATTGAGCAACATCCTGAATCAGCGCACATACAACTACACAACATACAATCAGCTTACCTCCTTCGAAAGCCAACGTTGGCTGCGAGGTCGCGAACTGCTAATAACAATATCCTTAAGAAAATGAACCGACTAACCACATCAATCATCGTATGCTTTGCTGCCTTTGCTGCAATGGCACAAAACAAGGCTGAAATTATTGTCAGCTATGATTCAGCTTTCCCGACAAAACAAGGTAAAATCGACACAGGCAGGATGTCTCTCTTGGCATCACCTACCGAAGCCAAGTATTTCAACGACATCAGTCTTTGGGTTGATTCGCTCCAGTCAACGTCCGAGGGTAAGGCTCAATACATGGAGATAATCAAAAAGGCGTGTATGACCGTTGAGCCCGACGGCTCTGTTTCGTTTGACATGAGAAAAGGCCCTACCAAGCCGACCAACAGCTATGTTTTCACCGATCTTGCGAAGGATTGCCTTACTCATTACAATAAATTCGGCGAGGATAAAGGATTTTATACCGAACCGCTTTCCGAAATGCAATGGACTATTGTTGAGGACTCCACTGCAACCGTCCTCGGGTATGAATGTATAATGGCCGAAAGCGATTATCACGGACGTCATTGGAAAGCCTGGTTTTCTCCGGAAATTCCAATGTCATTCGGTCCGTGGAAGTTACACGGTCTGCCCGGACTTATCCTTAAAGCCGAAGCCAACGGCGGATTCTCTTTTGTAGCGACAGGTCTCGAAACTACCGACCGTATTATGTCTCCAATGTATATGCAAGGCGACTACTCAAAGGTTGACCGCAAGGAAGCTCTGAAAA
>CAMWMR010000026.1 GCA_947175425.1 uncultured Porphyromonadaceae bacterium | reverse complement strand
CGATGTCCTGGCCTTTCTTGCCGTAGCTCTTGACGATGAATTTCTTCATCTGCTCGATTGCCAGCTCAACGGGAATTACGCCGGTGATACGGAAGAATGCGCTCTGGAGAATGGTGTTGGTACGGTTGCCCAGACCGATTTCCTGAGCGATGCGGGTTGCGTTGATATAGTAAACGGTAATGTTGTGCTGTGCAAAGTAGCGCTTAACGTGTACGGGCAGATTCTTGGCAAGTTCCTCGCCGTCCCAAATGGTGTTGAGCAGGAATGTGCCGCCGTCGCGGAGGCCGCGGGTTACATCGTACATGTTAAGGTATGCCTGAACGTGGCATGCAACGAAGTTGGGGGTGTTCACCAGATAGGTGGAGCGGATGGGCTTGTCGCCGAAACGCAGGTGCGAGCAGGTGAAGCCGCCCGACTTCTTGGAGTCGTAGGCAAAGTAAGCCTGGCAATATTTATCGGTGTTGTCGCCGATGATTTTCACCGAGTTCTTGTTTGCGCCTACAGTACCGTCGGCACCGAGACCAAAGAATTTGGCTTCGAAAGTGCTTTCATCGCCAAGAGCGATTTCGGGCATGAGGGGAAGCGAAGTGAAAGTAACATCGTCCACGATACCGAGGGTGAAGTGATCCTTGGGTTCGGGGAGTGCGAGGTTTTCGTAAACTGCGAGGATTTGCGCGGGAGTGGTGTCCTTGGATGCAAGACCGTAGCGACCGCCTACAATCACGGGGGCGTTTTCCTTGCCGTAGAAGCATTCCTTTACATCAAGGTAGAGGGGCTCGCCGTTTGCACCGGGTTCTTTGGTGCGGTCGAGTACGGCAATGCGTTTTGCAGTTGCGGGGATTGCGCCGAGGAAGTGTTTAACCGAGAAGGGACGGTAGAGGTGTACCGATACCAGACCCACTTTTTCACCTTTGGCAACGAGGAAGTCGATAGCTTCCTGAATAGCCTGGGTAACGGAACCCATTGCAATAATTACGCGTTCTGCATCGGCAGCACCGTAGTAGTTGAAAAGGTGATATTCACGGCCGGTGATTTCGCTGATTTTGGCCATGTAGTTTTCAACAATTTCGGGAACTGCATCGTAGTGCTTGTTGCAGGCTTCGCGGTGCTGGAAGAATACGTCGCCGTTTTCGGCCATGCCGCGTGCCACGGGAGCTTCGGGGGTGAGAGCACGGCTGCGGAAGCGGGCAATAGCTTCGCGGTCTACAAGGGGTTCGAGGTCTTCCATCTCAAGAGTTTCGATTTTCTGAATCTCGTGAGATGTACGGAAACCGTCGAAGAAATTGACAAAGGGAACGGAGGAGGTGAGTGTCGACAGATGAGCTACGCCGGCAAGGTCCATTACTTCCTGTACCGAGCCTTCGGCGAGCATTGCGAAACCTGTCTGACGAACGGACATCACGTCCTGGTGGTCGCCGAAAATCGACAGTGCGTGCGAGGCAAGAGTACGTGCCGAAACATGGAAAACTGTGGGGAGAAGTTCGCCCGCAATTTTGTACATGTTGGGAATCATGAGCAGGAGACCCTGCGATGCGGTGTAGGTTGTGGTGAGGGCACCGGCCTGAAGAGAACCGTGAACGGCACCTGCAGCGCCGCCTTCCGATTGCATTTCCTGTACCAGAACCGTTTCACCAAAGATGTTCTTGCGGCCTGCTGCTGCCCATTCGTCAACATATTCAGCCATAGTGGACGACGGTGTGATGGGGTAAATGGCGGCAACCTCGCTGAACATGTAGCTTATGTGGGCTGCGGCCTGATTACCATCGCAGGTCAAGAATTTTTTTTCTTTACTCATAACGTTTGTAATCGTGGTTATACGGAATTGATTTTATTCAATACCTATTGTTTGAATCAGAGTGCAAAAGTACGAAATTTTCGGCAATATCGAGTGCTTTTTTTCGATAAAAAGGTATAACAAATTTTCATGGAGCCTATAAACGGAAACCGCGTCTCCCTTGCGGGGAAACGCGGTTCGGCATAATGCTATTTGTATGCGGATATTATCCGATGAAGTACATGTTCATGGGAGCAACCTGGGCAAGCTCGAGCAGGGAGCTGTAGAACCAGCTTACAATACCAAGGCCGATAACACCGGCAACGGTAATCCACAATCCCAGACGTTCGCTGCACGAGGAACGGAAAGTGGGAAGGGGTGTTTCGGTGTCGTTGATGAACATTGCCTTTACAACAAGCAGGTAATAGTAGAGGGAGATGATTGTGTTGAGAAGTGCAATGCCTACAAGAACATATATCGCCACGCTGCCTTGATTGAGGGCGCCGGTGAAGATAAAGAACTTGGAGAAGAATCCGGCAAAGGGAGGAATGCCGGCCAGCGAGAACATGGCGAGCATCATGGCGAAACTCAAGCGGGGATTTGTTTTGTAAAGTCCGTTGTAGTTGTCCATGGATACTTTGCCGGTGGCGTTTTCAATGGCTCCGATAACACCGAAAGCGGCAAGGTTGGAGAAGATGTATACAAGGATGTAGTACATCATGGCTGCCATGCCCATGGCGTTGTCGGCGATGATGCCGAGCATTATGTAACCGGCCTGCGAAACGGAGGAGAACGCAAGGAAGCGCTTCATGTTGCGCTGGCGGATAGCAAAGAGGTTACCGACAGTAATGGTGAGGATAATGAGTGCGTAGAGCATCCATTCCCATACCGAGCTGTAGATTGAGCCGAACACCTGCACCAGCACAACAAGGAATGCAAATGCTGTGGCGCCTTTGGAGATTACCGAGAGGTAGGAGGTTACCGAGGTGGGCGCGCCCTGATATACATCGGCGGTCCAGAGGTGGAAAGGAACAAGCGACAGCTTGAAACCTATGCCGGAAATTACAAATGCCACCGAAAGGATGAGCAGCAGGTTGGCGCTGCCGTTTGCGGTAAGGGCAAAGTAAATGTTCTGGAAGTAGAGCGAGCCGGTGAGGCCGTAGAGGAACGAAAGGCCTAGCATGAATATCGCCGAGGAGAATACAGCTGTCAAAATATATTTAACAGCGGCTTCGTGGCTTTCGTAGCGGTTCTTGTCGAGAGCCACCATTGCTGCGAGAGGCAGCGATGCGCTTTCAAGACCGATGAGGAACAGCAGGAAGTGACGGGCGGAAATCATGAGGTACATGCCGAAGAGTGTTACAAGCAAAAGCTCGTAGAACTCGCCGCGGCGCATGGTCATGTTTTCGCTGTCGGCCCATTTGATTGATTGTATCAGCACTATTACGGCGCCGACATTGAGAATGCCTTTTATGGCGGCAATTACGGGACTTGTCTCGTACATGCCGGCGAAAGCCACGGTGTTGCAAGCCGAACCGAGGCAGTGGCAGCAGAAACCTGCGGCGGTTGCCGCAAGAGTAAGGACAATTGCGAATACGGGCAAGCCTTTCTGAGCCTTTTTAGGCAGGAACGTGTCGTAGAGGAATACAAGCAGGAATACAAGCAGCAGGGCAAGTTCCTGTTTCATTGCTAAAAATTGTGAGTAGTCCATTGCAGGAGTCCTTTGGGGTTTACATTCCGAGCACTGCGAAAATCGCCGGGCTGAAGGTTGTGTTAATCAAGTTGTTGAAGAAGTTGGGGAAGCAGCCTATGGCAGCAACGCAAAGTATGAGAGTTACTGTGGAGAGGCGTTCCCACCAGGTTGCATCGGTAAGTGTGCGGTGATGGTCGTCCTGAACCGGGCCGAACAGGAGTTTGCCCACAACGCGCAGGATGTACACCGCTGTAATTACAATAGAGCAGCAGGCAATGATGGTGAATACCAGTCGGAGCGAGCCTTCGCCGCCGAGGTAGTCGGCCATACCGGCCTGGAACGAACCTACGAATATTGTCATTTCGGCAACGAAACCGCTGAGGCCGGGAAGACCGAGCGATGCCATACCGGCAATTACATAGCATACCGAGAGGTAGGGCATGATTTGCATGAGGCCGCCCATTTTGGTGATTTCACGTGTGTGGGTACGTCCGTAGATCATACCGATGAGTGCAAAGAACAACGCTGTCATAAGACCGTGCGAGAGCATCTGCATAATGGCGCCGGTCATTGCAGTGGTGTTAAGCATGAGGATTGCGAACAGCACCAGACCGCAGTGCGAAACCGAGGAGTAAGCGTTGATGTACTTGAGGTCGGTTTTTACACATGCGCAGAAGGCTCCGTATACAACCGAAATACCGGTAAGGATAAGGAAAATATAGGAGAGTTCCTGGGCTGCGTAAGGCATGAGGTAGATTGCTACACGGAAGCATCCGTATCCGCCGAGTTTCATAAGTACGCCGGCGTGGAGCATGGATACCGCTGTGGGTGCCGAGGCATGACCGTCGGGGCTCCATGTGTGGAAGGGGAACATAGCGCCCAGAACGCCGAATCCTACAAAAGTGAGGGGGAACAGAACCATCTGCCAGCCCTGGGGAATGCACTGTTCGGCATCGGCTGCGCGGGAAGCGATTTCAAGGATGTTCCATGTGAGCTGTCCGCCTGCGGGGTTGGAGTGGTAATAGATACCGATGAGACCGAGCATGAGGAATGCCGAGCCGCCCATGAGCATGAGGGTAAGCTTCATGGCCGAGTAGTTCTTGCGTCCCGAACCCCACACGCCGATGAGAAGGTACATGGGGATGAGAGCTACTTCGTAGAACATGAACATTGTAAAGAGGTCCACGGTGATGAAGAAGCCGAACACACCAACCGAAAGGAGAATGAGCCAGAGGAAGAATTCCTTGGGCTGGTCGATTTTCCAGGAGGCGAACGAGCCGGCAAAAACTATAATGGAGCTGAGCAGGAGCATGGCAATGGAAATGCCGTCAACACCAACTGCAAGATTTATATGAAGAGGTTCGAACCATGTCCACGAGTCGGTGAACAGCATGGGAGCTGTCTCGCCGGCGGCGCGGAGGTCGAGATACTGGAGCAGAACAACCACCGACAGGGCGATAAGCGCCAGCGAGCCTGTTACGGCAACGGCACGTATCTGGCGTACGTTTCTGCAAAGGGCTATGCCGGCAAGCATAAGCAGCGGGATAACCACAAAGTAAATTAATATATTGGCAAACATCGTAATTACTGATTTTAATTGATTGCAGTGTCGCTTATCACAAGAGGCAGATATAGGTTATGCCGCCAAGAGCAAGTGCTCCGATAAGGTAGTACCATACGTACATCTGAACCTGTCCGGATTGCAGAGGCTTGATGGCGTCGGATGCTTTGTTGGTGATGGTGGCAAAGGAATCCATTGTGCCGTCGATGATGTGGCGGTCGAACCATGCCAGCGGGCGGCAGATGCAGCCGAAGATAATGCGATGTGTGATGAACATGTACAGTTCGTCCCAATAGAAGCGGTGGTGACACCAGCGCCAAAGTGCGGGCACGGCGTTTTTGAACTTGGCGGGAAGTTCGTTTTCCTTGCGGTACATAACTGTTGCAAGGGCAATGCCGGCAATAGCTACAACGAGGCTCACCGCAGCTACACTCCAGTTAAAGTGCGCCATGAAGTCGTAGGGAACACCGTTCCAGCTTACGAGGTTGCCGAAAGGAATAAAGCCGGCAACGCAGGAAATAACTGCAAGAATTATAAGGGGAAGGCTCATTACCCAGGGCTGGTCGTGGGGTGCGTGGTGGCCTTCGTGTACTTTGTGCTCTTTCCACCAGAAAATGAGGTAGTAGAGGCGGAACATGTAGAACGCGGTAAGACCGGCCACTGCCGACATCCATACGTAGGCGATTGTGCTGTTGCCAAGGCATGAGCTCAGAATTTCGTCCTTACTGAAGAAGCCCGAGAAAGGAATAATGCCGGCAATTGCAAGACAGCCGATAAGGAAGGTAATGTGGGTGATGGGCATGTATTTGCGCAGGCCGTGCATGTCGGTATAGTCGTTGGAGCCGATTGCGTGAATGAGTGCGCCGGCGCCAAGGAACAACAGGGCCTTGAACATTGCGTGGGTGAAGAGGTGGAACATGGAAGCCATGTAGCCGAGGCCGTGGTGGATGTCCATGCGTGCAACACCGAGCGATACCATCATGAACGCAATCTGCGATATTGTGGAGAATGCGAGAACGCGTTTGATGTCAACCTGGGTGCAGGCAACCATAGCTGCATAGAGTGCTGTGAGGGCGCCGACAACGGTAATAATCATCAGTGCGCTTTCCTCCATGAGGTAGAGCGGGAACAGACGGGCAACGAGGTAAACACCGGCCACAACCATTGTAGCGGCGTGGATAAGTGCCGATACAGGGGTGGGACCTTCCATTGCATCGGGAAGCCAGATGTGGAGAGGAAGCATTGCCGATTTACCCATACCGCCCATAAAGATGAGAACAAGCGCCCAGGTGAGAACCGATGCTCCCATGAACATGGGGGCGGGGCTGCTTTGGAAGATATTGAGAATACCTTCGGCAGTGTGGATGTTTACTTGTGTAACACCTTCCATGCCTGCTACGGCCGAAGAGGTGAAGTCAGTGAAGTTGAACGTTCCTGTGTAATAGGAAAGAACAAGGATACCGATAAGGAAGCCGAGGTCGGCAAAGCGGGTAACGATAAATGCTTTTTTGGAAGCCGATACAGCGGAGGGCTTACGGTAGTAGAAACCGATGAGAAGGTAGGACGAAGCACCCACAAGCTCCCAGAATATGTACATCTGGAAAATATTGGGAGCCACTACCAGGCCGAGCATGGAGAAGCTGAACAGCGACAGGAACGCGTAGAAACGCTGGAAGCCGTGTTCGTACACTCCGTGATGGTCGCGCATGTAGCCAAGGCTGTAGAGGTGAACCATAAAGGAGATTGTGGTAATTACCACAAGCATCATGGCCGAGATAGGATCGAGAAGGAAGCCTATCTTTATTACAAGGTTTTGAGTGAATGCCAGCCAGGTCTGGTCGAAGACAAGATACTGCAGGCGGTTACCTGCGGCGTCGATGAACTCGGGAGCGCCGCCGAAGAAGTAGGTGAAGGCCGTTACATATGCAAGCACAAGCACGGTACCCATTCCAAGGGTTCCGAGAGTGCCGGCGAGTTTATGCGACATCTTCATGCCGGTAAGACCCAGCAGAAGGAACATAAACAGCGGGATGGCCAGAATTAATATAGGTACTGTAACATCCATGGTGCTTAAAATTTCATTTCGTTAAGAGAGCGCACGTCGATGTTCTTTGCTGCTCTGAAAATGTTGATGATTATTGCTATAGCGAGAGCTGTTTCGGCAGCGGCTATGGCAATTGCAAAAAGCGTAAAGAACATGCCTTCCAACTGGCCGGGCCACAAAAAGCGGTTGAACACGGCAAAGTTGATGTCGACGGCGTTAAGCATTAGCTCAAGCGATATGAGCATGGCAATCATGTTTTTGCGGGTAATAAAGCCGTAAACGCCGCAGCAGAACATGATGAGTGCCGGAACAAGGTAATAGATAGCTGTGATTTCCATAGTTTTAACGTTTACGGGCAACTACAACGCCACCGATTATACATGCGAGCAGCAGTACGCTCACGGCCTCGAAAGGCAGCAGATACTCTCCGGCGCCTGTGCCCATCAAGGTCTGTCCCACTGTTTCCATGTCGGGAGTGACCATTTCGGGTTTGGGTTGGAAAAGCTGTGCGCAACGGCTTACAAGGGCGTAGCCGGCGATGAGCAATGTAGCTATTGCGGCGACAAAGCCCAGGAAGCGCGATTTGGATGTCAGCTTTTCGGTGTTGTCACCGGGTTTGCTCGTAAGAAGAATGGCAAATACGAACAGAACCACAATACCACCGGCGTACACCGCTATCTGCACTGCGCCGAGGAACTCGTAATCGAGCATGAAATAAACGGCGGCGGCGGCAAAAAGGGTGAACAGCAGGTAGGTGGCCGCACGCAATATTTTGCGTGTTGTTACGGCTGCCACGGAGAATACTATCATTGACAGGGCAACGATAAGATACAAAATTATACTTCCTACTGATTCCATATTGGGATTTATTTATTTTCTTCGGGTTGAGAGGCGTTCTGAGCGGCTTCTTTAGCTGCTTTGGCGGCAGCGGCCTTTGCTTTTGCCTCGGCAATCTTGGCCTGACGTTCGGCCTCAATTTTGGCCAGTTCCTCGGGTGTGGGTTCCGGTTCTTCTTTTTCGGGTAGATAGTTGAGCTTCTTGACGAGCTTGGAACGGGTGAACACGGCCTGTTCAAAGTCGTTGTTGAACTCGATAGCTGCTGTGGGGCAGTTGGTTACGCACAGTTGGCAGAAGGTGCAGCTGCCAAGGTCGTAATAGTAGTTTACGAGTTTTTTCTTTTTAGTACCCTGAGGTGTGGTAACCATTTTTGTTTCAATGGTTATTGTGCCGTTGGGACAGTTGCGTTCGCAGTTGCCGCAGGCAATGCATTTGTGGTTGCCTTCGGCATCGTAGGGCATGGTGAGCTGTGCGCGGAAACGCTCGGGCCATACATGCTCTTTTCGGTTCTCGGGATAGCACTCGGTGATTTTAGGAGTGATAAATTCCTTTCCTGTCACTTTCATGCCTTTGAGGAGGCTCAGTACGCCCGAGCCTAACGATGAAAAGTATTCTGATACACTACCCATTTATTTGTAGAATCTGTTGAGTTTTACTTTCGTTTAATTATTTGTGTCAGTCGCGTTTCTGGCCGCCTACAATGTCGAGTAGCTCGGTGGTGATGCTTTGCTGACGCAGTTTGTTATATTCAAGCTGGAGTTGTTCCAGAAGTTTGTGTGCGTTGTCGTTGGCACTCTGCATTGCCATTACGCGCGCGGCCTGTTCGGAAGCACGGTTCTGGGCAAAGGCTTCCTGCATCTGCGACAGCAGATACATGGGAAGTACCGTGGAAAAGATGGTGGCGGCGTCGGGCTCGAACAAATAAGGTCGGCCGGAAGATTTTCCGCCGTTTCCAAGGTTTTCGCTGCTGACAGGGAGATACTGCTCGGCTGCAAAAATTTGTTTTCCTGCCGAGCGGAAACTCATGAAATCGAGCATCACGCGATCCACTTCGCCGGCGAGAAAGCGCTTGTTGAAGTGTTCGGCGAACTGCTTTATATCGTCACCGTCGCTTTTGGAGTTCACATTGTCGGTAGTAACCATTGTGATATGTGGGTCGCGGGCGGCGATTTTCGATATTGCCGATACCATTTTTTTGCCTACAGGATAAAGGTCTATCTCCACATTTTCACCGGCTTCGGCTCTGAGCGATGCCAGTGTGTCGAGCATAGCCTTGAAAATATTCACATTGTAGGCGCCGCAAAGGCCGTCGTCGCTGCCAAGTACAATTATTGCCACACGGCGGCAGGCTGTGCGCTCGGCTGTAAGCGGGGAGCTTACAACGGCGTCGGAGCTTAGCAGATTGCCGATTATGGTTTGCACGCAGTCGCGGAAAGGTGCCAGGCGCTTCAATGTAGCCTCCGCCTTGTGCATTTTTGCGGAAGATATCATTTTCATGGCGCCGGTAATTTTTTCCGAGGAACCTACCGAACCGATGCGTCCTTTTAATTCGCGTAATGTAGCCATTGTGCTTTATGCAGGGCTGTTAGGAGTTGAAGCGAGCGGCTACATCGGCAGCGGCTGCTGTAAGTTTCTGTGCCATGGTGTCGTCCAGCTGTTTGCCTGCGGCAAGGTCGGCCATAACATCGGGATTTTTGGCGTGCATGAGCTGGAGGAACTGTTTTTCGAAGTCGGCAACGTTTTCGGAGGGTACATCGGCAAGAAGGCCGTTTACGCCGCAGAAAATCACTGCAACTTCATCATCTACCGACATCGGGTGATACTGCGGCTGGATGAGCAGGCGTTCGTTTTTACGGCCTTTGTCGATAACTCGGGCTGTTACGGCATCCATGTCGCCGCCGAATTTTGTAAACGCTTCCAGTTCGCGGAACTGAGCCTGGTCGATTTTCAGTGTGCCGGCCACTTTTTTCATAGGCTTGATTTGTGCCGAACCGCCTACACGCGATACGGAAATACCTACGTTGATTGCCGGACGGATACCGCGGTTGAAAAGTGCGGTTTCAAGGAATATCTGACCGTCGGTAATTGAAATTACGTTGGTGGGAATGTAAGCCGAAACGTCACCTGCCTGGGTTTCGATAATAGGAAGCGCCGTGAGCGAACCGCCGGCTTTCATTATTGGTTTGAGAGCTGCCGGGAGGTCGTTCATCTGCGATGCAACTTCCTGATTGTCGATAATTTTTGCTGCGCGTTCCAACAGACGGGAATGGAGATAGAAAATATCGCCGGGATAAGCTTCACGACCGGAAGGACGTTTCAGAATGAGCGAAACTTCGCGGTAAGCAACGGCCTGCTTGGAGAGGTCATCGTATACAATGAGAGCGTCGCGGCCGGTATCGCGGAAGAATTCGCCAATGGCAACGCCTGCAAAAGGTGCGAAGTAGCGCATTGCTGCACTTTCCGATGCGGTGGCGGCAACAACAACGGTATAGTCAAGAGCGCCGTTTTTGCGAAGTGTCTCTACAATAGACGCAATCGACGATGCTTTTTGGCCAATGGCAACGTAAATGCAATATACGGGTTTGCCTTCATCGTAGCCTTTGCGCTGGTTGATAATGGTGTCGATGGCAATGGCGGTTTTGCCAATCTGACGGTCGCCGATGATAAGCTCACGCTGACCGCGGCCTATGGGCACCATGGCGTCGATAGCCTTGAGGCCGGTCTGAAGCGGCTGCTTAACCGGCTGGCGGTAGATAACGCCGGGAGCTTTACGTTCGAGAGGCAGACGGATAAGGTCGCCCGATATGGGGCCGCGTCCGTCGATAGGCTCGCCGAGGATGTTAATGACGCGTCCGAGCAAACCTTCTCCTACGGGAATGGAGGCGATTTCGCCGGTTCGGCGAACGGTCATGTTTTCGGTAACTTTGTCGACGCTGTTAAGAAGGATAACGCCTACGTTACTTTCCTCAAGGTTCATGGCCACGCCTTTAACGCCGTTTTCGAACTCCACCAGCTCGTTGGCTCCTACATTGTCGAGGCCGTAGACGTGAGCCACGCCATCGCCAACCTCGAGGACAGTTCCTACCTCCTCGAAGCTCACCTTGGAGTTGATGTTTTCGAGCTGCTGCTTGAGTACTTGGGAAATCTCGCTGGGATTTATCATTTTTTGCGATTTGTGCTGGTTTATATTTTTTTGGCGGCAGTCGTCAGCTAATCAGGCTGCGACGCAAATTCTTTAACTCGGTGCTGACGGAGGCGTCCAGTCGTTCCGAGTTGACGGTAACTGTGAAGCCGCCTATAAGAGAGGGGTCGACAGTATATTCAATTTCCAGAGTGCCTTCGCCGATGTGCTTGCGCAGGATGTTTTCCAGGCGGGTGCGCATTTCGGCTTTGAGAGGCGCTGCCGAGCGGATGTCCACACGGTAAATCGAATTTTTCTGTCGGTAGAGTTCGATGTAAGCCAAGGCTGCTTCCCTGATTATGTCCAGTCTCTTGTTCTGAACAAGAAGTTTCACAAAATCATCGAACGAGCTGTTGCGGATGCCATCGGCATAAACGGCTGTGTCGACAAGCCGGCATTTATCGGCCGGTTCCACAAACGGATTTGCCATTGTGGAGGCAAGCCCGGGTGTTTGGGAAAATGCTTCCACAAGCTTTTGCATCAATGTGTACAATGCAGTGTCGTCGTTGCGTTCTACGGCAACTTCGTACAGCGCTTTAGCGTATCGACGGGGTAGTAAGCCTTGGTTCATCGTTGCTTAGTTCTTTTTTTCAATCTCGTCGAGCAGTGAATCCACAAGTTTATCCTGTGCATCGTCCTGCTGCATCTGGTTGTGAACAATTTTACCGGCAATCTGAAGTGCAAATTCGCTCACCTGGTTGCGGAACTGCTGCTGGGCATCTTTTTGCTGCTGCTCAATCTGCTGTTTGGCATTTTCCATAACCTTCTGGGCTTCCACCTGAGCGGCGGAACGTGCCTGTTCGATTATTTGCGTTTTCATTTTGTCGGCTTCGCGAAGGATGTCGGCCTGCTGTCGACGGGCTTCGTCGATGTAGGTTTCGGCTTCGCGGCGAGCATTGTCCAACTGTTCTTTGGCATTCTGGGCGTACTCAACTCCCTTGTCGATTAATTCGGCGCGGGCGTCAACGGTTTTCAGAATAACCGGCCAGGCGAACTTCCACAACAGGAGGAAGAGAACGCCAAAGGCGACGAACATCCAGAAAATCAGGCCAAAGTCCGGTGTGAACAGTTCCATTTATTCGGTATAAGGAATATATATTAGAGGAACAGGCAAAGTGCGCAGATAATTATGGCGAAGAGTGCCACACCTTCTACAAGCGCGCCGATAACAATCATGTTGCTTCGGATGTCACCGGCAGCTTCGGGCTGACGGGCGATTGCTTCCATAGCGGAGGCACCGATTTTACCGATACCGATACCTGCGCCGATTGTTGCGATTGCTGCGCCCATTGCTGCGCCAAGTCCTAATACAGGAGCGATTTCTGCTAAGAGTCCAAACATAGTGTTGTGCTTTTATTGTGATTTATAATATTCTTTTTTCTATACGAGAGTGTCGGTTATTTCTTTTTCGATATTACCCTTGTCGGCGTGGAGTTCGTGTTCTTCTTCATGCTCGTGTGCAAGCCCGATAAAAATTGTGGAAAGCATTGTGAACACATAGGCCTGGATAAAACTTACCAGAACATCTATTAGAAGCATGAATATCGAGAAGAACAGCGAAATCACTGTTGCGCCGCCGCCTGCAACGGGGCTTATGGCCGAGAAGATGAAGATGAGCAGCGTGAGCGTAATCACAATCATGTGGCCGCCCATCATGTTGGCGAACAGACGCACCGTGAGTGCTGCCGGTTTTGTGAACATACCAAAGATTTCTATCATTGGCATGATGGGTAGCGGAAATTTCAGCCACAGGGGTACATCGGGCCAGAATATTTCTTTCCAATAATGTTTGTTGGCAAACAGATTGGTTGCAATGAATGTGCATATCGACAGCACCAGCGTTACGGCAAGGTTGCCGGTGAGGTTGGCGCCGCCGGGGAATATAACAACCAGTCCCAACAGGTTCATTGTAAGGATAAAGAAGAATACTGTGAGCAGATAGGGTGCAAAGCGTCGTGACTGAGGCCCGAGAACGGGTTTGATAACTCCGTCGTACACGAACGACAGTACTCCTTCAACAGCACCCAGGCCGCGTCGCGGAGCCTTGAAGCGGTTTCGCTTGTGGAACGATGCAAGCCAAAAGAATATTCCTCCTACCAACAGCACGGTAATGAATAAGGCGCACACGTTTTTGGTTATGGAAAAATCCCACGGACGAATTTCTTCGCCATCCTTCAGTTCCACAATTTTTCCGCGATACTTGCTTTCGTCGCCGGCAATAACAAATTTGCAGTTGCCGTCGGTGTACTCATGACCGTGTTCTAAGCGCGCCGATGAAAAACAGTGTAAGCCGTCGGAAGCCCACACAATCACCGGCAGCGGTATGCGGTGATGGTGGTCGAATGGTACTTCCCAGCCGTATCCGTCCAACAGATGCTCGAAAATTATCTCTTTGGGATTTATTTTCGAGGAAGTGCTGTCGGAAGCCTCGCTTGCATTTGCGCAAAACGAAAGGCTGCTTAGCAGCAGGGTGAGAAGTATTATTTTTATGCGCGTCATTTTTAGCTATTAATCAAATTAATACACACAGACGGAAACAACATTGTTATCCACATCCGCAATACCGCCGGGAATATCGGCTGTGTGCTCGGTTCCGGTTGTATCGGTGTAGCGGACGCGGCCGGACGTTAGTACGGCTATGAGGGCGGCGTGGTTATTGAGCACGGTAAACTCGCCCATGGCGCCGGGGAGCGTCACCGAGTTTACTTCGCCGGTAAATACTATTTCCTTTGCGGATATTATGTTGAGTGTCATGGTGCCGGTTGGTGCTTATTTTACTTCTGCAAGAAGCTTTTTGCCTTTTTCAATAGCATCGTCAATAGTACCCACATTCAGGAATGCCTGTTCGGGATACTCGTCCATTTCGCCGCTGAGAATCATCTTGAAGCCGCGAATGGTCTCGCTAAGAGGTACCATTACGCCGGGAAGGCCGGTGAACTGCTCGGCAACGTGGAACGGCTGCGACAGGAAACGCTGTGCGCGGCGGGCACGGGCAACAACAAGTTTGTCGTCGTCCGAAAGTTCGTCAACACCAAGAATGGCAATAATGTCCTGAAGCTCGTTGTACTTCTGCAACAGCTGTTTCACAGCCTGTGCGGTATTGTAATGTTCCTCGCCAATAATATTGGGGTCGAGGATTCGCGATGTCGATTCAAGCGGGTCTACAGCAGGATATATACCAAGCTCGGCAATCTTTCGGCTCAACACCGTGGTGGCGTCAAGGAAGTTGAAGGTTGTTGCCGGTGCAGGGTCGGTCAAGTCGTCGGCAGGCACGTAAATAGCCTGTACCGATGTGATTGAACCGTTTTTGGTAGAAGTGATTCGTTCCTGGAGCGCACCCATTTCCGATGCCAGTGTAGGCTGATAACCTACTGCCGAAGGCATACGGCCGAGAAGAGCCGATACCTCGGAACCTGCCTGTGTGAAACGGAAAATATTGTCGATGAACAACAGCACGTCCTTGCCGCCGGCTCCGTAATCGCGGAATTGCTCGGCAACGGTAAGCCCGGAGAGCGCTACACGCAGACGTGCGCCCGGCGGTTCGTTCATCTGGCCGAACACCAGTGTTGCCTGCGATTCCTTGAGCTGCTCGGTATCCACGTCGGCAAGATTCCACTCGCCGCGTTCCATGCCCTCGCGGAATTTGTCGCCGTACTTCATAACGCCGCTCTCAATCATTTCGCGGAGCAGGTCGTTACCTTCACGGGTACGTTCACCAACACCGGTAAATACCGAGAAACCGTCGTGGCCTTTGGCAATATTGTTGATAAGCTCCATAATGAGCACGGTTTTTCCAACACCGGCGCCACCGAACAAACCGATTTTACCACCTTTTGAATAAGGTTCGAGAAGGTCTATTACCTTGATACCGGTAGCAAGAATTTCGGTGCCGATAGTAAGGTCTTCGAAATCGGGAGCAGGCTGGTGAATTGAGCGCAGGTTCTCGCGCTTCAGCTCGGGAAGTTTGTCAATAGCTTCGCCGATTACGTTAAGCAGGCGGCCCTTTACCTGTTCGCCGGTAGGAACGGCAATAGGACGTTCAAGGTTGGTCACGGGCATGCCTCGGCGAAGGCCGTCGGTACTTTCCATGGCCACGCAGCGTACAGTATCCTCGCCGATGTGTTGTTCAACCTCGAGGATTGTCTCGCCGCCGTCGGGGCGTTCAATTTTAAGTGCGGTGTATATAGGGGGCACTATGTTGCCGTCGCCTTCAAAAACGACGTCCACAACCGGGCCGATTACCTGGGCTATTTTGCCGTTGTTTTCGCTCATAGCTGTGCTTGGGAGTTATCGATTAGCTAAAGGGGGGATTAAAAGTGCCAGTTGAAAACAATTATCAGTACCATCAGCACAAGGTTCACAAGGTTGATGGGAAGAAGATATTTCCATTCCAGCGCGAGGAGTTGGTCGATTCGAAGACGGGGGAAAGTCCATTTGAACCATATGATGATAAACGAAAGCACAATCGCTTTGCCTACGAACCATACAACGGAAGGAATATAATCCATAATATAGTTGAATGCTTCCCAGCCGGGGATGTGGAGGGGCATCCAGCCGCCGAAGAATAACAGTGCGGCAACACCCGATACTATGAAGAGGTTAAGATACTCGGCAAGGTAGAAGAAACCGAAGTGCATACCGGAGTACTCGGTGTGGTAACCGGCGGTAAGCTCGCTCTCGGCTTCGGGAAGGTCGAACGGGCCGCGGTTAGTTTCGGCAGTGCCGGCAATCATATATATCACAAATGCGATTATTGCGGGAATGTGGCCTTTGAAGATGAACCACAAATCCTGCTGCTCGGCAACGATGCCTTCAACCGACATTGTGCCGGCAAGACAAACCATGGTGATTACCGAAAGGCCGATAGAAAGCTCGTAGCTCACCATCTGTGCGCCCGAACGGAGCGAACCGATGAGGGTGTACTTGTTGTTCGACGACCATCCCGCAAGCAGAATGCCAAGTACGCCTATCGACGATACGGCAATGAGGAAGAATATGCCTATGTTAAAGTTGATAATCTGAATACCGTTGCCCCAGGGTAGTACGGCAAACGCAAGCATGGAGGCTATGATTACCAGATAGGGAGCGAGCGCAAACAGAAAACGGTCGATGTGGTTAAGGTGAATAATTTCCTTAATGAGCATCTTGAACATGTCGGCAAAGCTCTGCAAAAGTCCCCAGGGACCTACACGGTTCGGGCCGAGGCGGCACTGGAAGGCGGCGCAGACTTTACGCTCATAATATATGTAGAAAAGAGCCAGCAAGGCGTAGACAAGAAGAAGCCCGACGCCGATAAGGAGGCATTCCACCGTAACGGTAAGCCAACCCGGCATTAAAGCCCGCAGCGAGCTGTCAATCCACTCGGTGATGAAAGATAAGTCTTGCATATTGCTATGTTGTTACTGATTTTGCTGAATAGTCGTTTATCGGTCGATGTCGGGAACAATATAGTCCAGTGAGCCGCCGATTGTGATAAGGTCGGCAATTTTTTGTCCGCGGGTAATATGGTCAACAGCGGCAGCCTGCGGCAGACAGGGAGGTGCTATTTTCAGACGGAAGGGCTTGGGGCTGCCGTCGCTCTCGAGATAGAGGCCGAATGCGCCGCGGCAGCCTTCGGTAATCTGGAACCAGCTGCCTGCGGGGAGTTTGAGCATTTTGGGCACTTTCACGCAGTATTCGCCGTCGGGGATGTTGTCCACAAGCTGGGCAAGAATCTTTGCGGATTCTTCAATTTCGCGCAGACGGCATTTGAAACGTGCCATTGAATCGCCTTCGGTTGCAAGAACTTCTTCAAAGTCAAGCTCGGAATAAATGCTGTAGGGCATATGCTTGCGCATGTCGCATGCCCAGCCCGAAGCGCGGCCCGAAGGTCCGGTAACGCCATAGGCAATGGCATCTTCCTTGGAAAGTACTCCAACGCCTTCCATACGGTTCTTGGCTATTACGTTGCCGGTGAAAACTTCGTTGTATTCTTTGATATTCTTGGGAAGAACTTCTAACAGCGCTTTCACGTCGGCCACAAAATCGGGAGCGAGATCCTGCATTACACCGCCAATGCAATCGTAGTTGAAAGTCATGCGGGCACCGCAGGTTTTTTCCATGATGTCCAGAATCTGTTCACGTACACGCAGGGTGTAGAACAGCATTGTTGTGGCACCAAGGTCCATGCAGTAGGTTCCGATGAAGAGGCAGTGCGATGCAATACGCGAAAGTTCATCCATCATAACGCGTATAACCTGTGCGCGGCGGGAAATTTCAATTCCGGCAGCCTTTTCAATAATCATGCACAGCGCGTGGTGATAGTTGTGAGCCGAGAAGTAGTCCAGACGGTCCATATAGTGGAGAGTCTGCGGATACATAAGGTCCTCGCAAAGTTTTTCCACACCGCGGTGGATATAACCCATGTAGACGTCGATTTTTTTGATAGTTTCGCCGTCGACAGCGGTACGGAAACGGAGCACACCGTGAGTGGCGGGGTGCTGCGGACCGATGTTCACAACAAAGTCGTCTTTTTGGAATACGCGCACTTCGTTTTTAACAACTTCACCTTTCTCGTTGCGGGTGTATACGTCGGTAAAATCGGTCTGGCGCTCGCTTTCGGTAGAAACCGGATTTATAGCGGGGTTGGCGTCGTAATCCTTGCGCAGAGGGTATCCAACCCAGTCGATATTGAGGAACAGACGACGCATGTCGGGGTTGTTCAGGAAAATAATTCCAAAGAAGTCGTAAACCTCACGTTCGTAGGTTACTGCAACGGGCCAAAGGTCGGCAACCGAATCAATTACGGGCTGCTGACGTGTGCCTTCGGCAAGAACCTTAACGCCGACAACCTCGTCGGTTACGCTGTTCATGAGATAATAGATACAGCCGAGGTTTTCGGTCCAGTCCATGCCCACAATGGTTACAAGGTAATCCATCGCCATTTCGGGGTCGTTGCGAAGCGCCTTGGCAAGCTCGTGCCATTGTGCGTTGGGAATAACCACGAGGGGCTTGTTTTCGTCGCCTTCAAAAGTGGCCTGGGGGAAGAGTGTTCTTATCTTTTTGGTGATGTTAGCCATAGTTCCGTGATTAGTCGTTGATTAATCTTTTACGCCCTCAACGGGATGTGCGGCAAGGAATTCTTCCTGCTTTTGCTTGCGGTTTACACCGCCGAAGAAGCGTTCCACCTTGATTTTGCGCGAAAGCTGCATTATGCCGTAAATCATTGCTTCGGGACGGGGAGGACAGCCGGGAACAAAAACATCCACAGGTACAATGTCCTCAATGCCTTTGGCTACATGGTAGCTCTTGAGGAACGGGCCGCCCGATATGGCGCAGCTGCCGCATGCGATTACGTATTTCGGTTCGGCCAGCTGGTCGTAAAGACGACGGAATACGGGAACCATGCGGTGCACAATTGTTCCTGCAACCATCATAAAGTCGGCCTGTCGGGGGCTTGAACGCGCAACTTCCCATCCGAAGCGTGCCATGTCGAAGCGTGCCGCACCAAGCGATACAAATTCAATACCACAGCAGCTGGTGGCGAAGGTCAAAGGCCATATGGAGTTGGAACGTCCCCAGTTGATGAGCTTGTCCAACGAGCCTACAACTATGTTTGTGCCGCTCGCGCGGAGTTCGTCAACGAGCTTTTCAATGTACTCGTTATCCTTAAATGCCTCGTAGGGCATGCTTTTTGTTGTTACTTCCATTCCAATGCTCCTTTCCGCCAGGCATATACGAGACCCAGCACAAGAATGCCGAAGAATACGGCTATACTTAGCAAACCATTGACGCCGAGTTCACGCATTCGCACTGCCCAGGGGAAGAGGAATACTGTCTCGACGTCGAACATAAGGAACAAAATTGCAAAAAGGTAATATCCTACCTTGAACTGCGACATACTCTCGCCGCGGGTGGGAATACCGCATTCATAGGCTTCGCCCTTCTGCGGGTTAAAGGAGCTGGGCGAGATTAGCTTTGCAATCCACAGGGCCAATCCCACCAGCGCCACGCCGGTGAGCAGCGCCGTAATGGCAAGAAGCCCGTTGTTCTCTATTCCAAAGATGGCTGATGTTATCATATGTTAAATAATTTATTTCAGATGCAAGGCCGGACATGCGTCCGGAATAGGGAGCGATATGTTGGTGTAAAACATTGAGCCGTAATGTGTTGCCGTGCATAAATGCACGGACGGACACATGTAGCCGTGTTTTTGTGGTGCAAAGATACACTTTTTCTTGTAATTAACCGCAATCTCTGTTATAATTATTTTGCAAAACAGATGTCCCCAAGGAAAAATCAACAAAAACAGCGGCGCTTTTTCAATTGAAAAACGCCGCTGTTCCTATAGGATAAATTTATTCGATTATCATATTGTTTAAATAGCTTCCGGCCGACGAAACATGGTAAATGCCGGGTGCTTTGGCAGGCTCGCAGTCAAACGAAATTTTCATGGAGCTCCTAAGGTCGATTTCGCCCTTTACGTTGCTTATGGGGAAGTTGGGGTAGGGGACATCGGCTATAGTGGGAGTTATGGAGCTTGATTCGAATCTAACGATTCCCGACTCATCCATGGTAAAAGGAACAGCCTTCATTGCAATGTTAAGCGCGGGCATCGACGGGATAAAGCTTGCCGACGGTATCGTAATAGAAAGCGTATTGGAATCGAACGAAAGTTCATAAACATACTGGCTGTTTTTGTTAACGGTTTCGGTGCCGGGTTCATCGACAGTTGTTGTCGGACCGAAGAAGAACAACCGCGGCGACGACGAAATTACATTGAAGCGGTTGTTCAGTGTCATTTCAACATAAATTGCCGGCATGTAATATTCATCCACAATGCGCTGTAAAAGATTCATTTTGAAGCTGTCGAAAATCGGGCCGGCCATAATGCCGTTGGAATTCGGAGTAAGATTGGTTGCCGATATAACAAACCAGCCGTCCTCGCTCACTTTAAAGGGAATTCCGGTAAGCTTGATGTCGGGATAAACCAGCTCGCCGTTAAGCTTGAGACCCGATATTATTATATCGGCGGTTGCGCGTGTATAATTAAGTCGAATCTGGTATCCTACACCGGTAAAATTGGTTGTAGTTGCAAGGTTTTTGTCGGTTACAATGCTAAAATAGTTGTTCACCGATTGCTCTGTTATTGTGTCGTTGCCTCCGTTTTCCGATTTGCACGCAGTGCAAAGCATAAGGGCAAGCAGTACAAAAAACGAGAGTCGAAATACTTTTTCCATTTTTATATAGGTTTTTGATTGAATTCGGTTGGCAAAACTAATAATTATTGCCGGCCTGTGCAATATAAAGCATGTGCTATCCTGTTAAACTCGGTTAAATGAATCTGTTTCTGAGAGCTTCTTCGAAAATTTATGCCCCGAAAACTTGCATATTTCCGGCTTAAGTAGTAAATTTGCAGTGGAATTTGAAATTTGAATTGAAAATTTACAAGTTTTATAGATTGTAGATTACTGTAGAGGGCTTTGTCGGGAGATACAGCCCTTCGCTGTTTTTTAAGCCTTTGTTTTACAAACCGTCTTCTCATGAATAAACTGTCCAAAACTAAAATATCCGTAGCTCTCCTGTGCCTTTTCGGCCTCATCACTTTGGTTGGAGCAATTGTGTGGGATTTGACTGTTCCGCAGACTTCCGACGATTTCAATTACCGTACAATCGCATATACTTATCAGACTTTTTGGGATTGTTCGGCCGAAGATATTCAAAATTTTTCCGATGCTTGGACTTCGGTAATTAATCATTCGCTCACTGTTAACGGTCGCCTTGCAAATTCGTTCACCATTCTTTTCCAACCGCTCGGACGCGGTGTGTGGGGTGTGGCTTCGGGTATATTGATTGCTGTTTTCTACCTCGCTTTGATATGGTGCGTGAGGCCGCACAGAAATAATCTTGGTATTGCAGCATTGCTTGCCGTGCCTGTTTTGTGGATGGTATTTCCGTGGTACGACCACATGATTTCGCTTGATTTTCAAATGAATTATGTGCCCGCTTCCATCTTGACATTAGTGGTTGTCGGTCTTTTCGGACGTACATCCAAATTCAAAAAATGGCCCTTTGCCCTTTTCTGTTTCACATCCTTTCTTGCCGGGTGGATGCACGAAGGCTTCGGGGCAATTCTGTGCGTATGGCTGGCCGTGAGTATGCTTTGGCGCTTGCGCGACGTCCGGGCTTGGACAGTGCTTGTCTGCGTGGCGCTCGGCGTCGGTGTAAATGTTCTCACGGGAACCCTTGCACGAATGGTGGATTACTCGCCCTACATCCATTATGACAGGTTGCCCGGCTTTGCATCGCGAATTGTTATGCAGTCCTCCTATGTGATTTTTGCATTCGTTTTGGCGCTTATATATTATATAAGGTGTAAAGCAACGGAACGAGCCGTGGTTTTGAAGCGTTATCTCCCGCTCCTGACGGCAGCCGTAGCCGGAGTCGGAATGTCGGTTGTTCTTGTTGTAATCGACCGCGGACTCTGGCCTGCCGATATTTTTGCAGCGCTTATAATTCTTGATATACTTTCGCGTTGGCTGGGAGGAATAAGTTCGCGTTGGCTTGCGGTTGGTGGCACAATTGCGGCGGTATGTTATATCGCGTGGATGTGTCAGCTCTATACCTATACCGCTGTTATAGCGCGTGGTTGCGAACAGGTGGAGCTTGCCATGGCTCCGCGCGGCGAGCGCGAGTGCGAAGTATACTTTGCCGATGTTCTGCCCGATGATAAAATTCCCGGCTATCTGCGCAATGTGCTGTATCAGCCCATGCATGAGTATCTCGACCTTGTTGCGGCGTTCTCTTATTACTCCTGGCGCCGCGAACCTGCCGTAATTTTCCCTAAAGAGCTTGAAAACAAACCTTTTGAGGAATGGCCTCTTGTTTCCGGTACAGCCGGGCTGCGCGGAGTATGGCCTGTAATGGCTTCCGAAAACAAGGATTTGAAGTATATAGAATTCGAAATGGATTCCTACGACAGCGATATGCCGCTTGTGGACCGTATGCTTTCGGGCTTGCGATACGGATTCGGAAACCGCCCCGTAAAAGCTATGATTCCAAACTGGTATATGCCGATGAGAATGAAAGACGGTTCAACGATATATTGGGTGGCCTTTGTAAACTATCCTCGAACTCTGCGTCATCGCCGTCTGCTCGCTGCGGATGAAGTTCCTGTCAGCGCCGCTGCTCCAGCGATTCCAGAAGCTCGGTAAGCTGGTTGCGTATTTTTTGCAGTCTTCGGATAACTTCGTGGCGCTTGTTCACAATCAGCCTGTTGCGCTTCATGTGTTCGCGTGCGCCCTGCATGGTAAGTCCTTTGTCTTTTATTAGAAAACGTATCACTCGCAAAACCTCTATATCGCTTGGAGTGTAGAGGCGCACCCCTCCTTGGCTGCGTTTTGGCCTCAGGGCGGGAAATTCACTTTCCCAATAGCGTATTGTGCTGGCCGGAAGCCCTAAAAGCTCCACGACGTCGCTTATGCGGTAATATCGTTTGGTTAATTCGTCTGCCATCAGTCCATTACATGGCCTGCATTTTCTGCAAGGCGTATAATCTCGTCGTATTGCTCCGGCGAGAGGTCATAAAAATAGTAATTCACAGGATTTTGCGGTGCGCCTCGGTAACGCACTTCATAATGCAGGTGCGGGCCGGTAGATTTTCCGGTATTCCCGACAAGGCCAATGAGGTCGCCTCGTTTAACCTGCTGCCCTTGCTGTGCTATAAGCTTGGACAGGTGGGCATATCGCGTGGTGTAATTGAATCCGTGGTCTATTTCCACCATATTGCCGTAGGCGCTCTGCCATGACGCTGTGCGCACAACTCCGTCGGCTGTGGCATACACAGGAGTGCCTATAGGTGCCGAAAAGTCCATTCCCTCATGGAATTTCATTGTGCCGTACACCGGGTCGCGGCGAACGCCGTAGCCCGAGGCCATGGTGCGAAGAAATTTTTCGGGTACGGGCTGAATGGCCGGCATGTGGCGTGTGCGGGCCTGTTGGCTGTCGACTTGCTGGGCAAGAAAATCGAACGATTTTATCTGCGAGTACATCATTTGCTCCAGCACATCCAGCTTATTCTCAACAGCGCCTACAAGTGCTGCGTCGGCAATCTCGCCAATGCTGTCGATGTTGCGTTGACGTTCAAGGCCGGCATAGCGTCGCGCGGGACTCAGCGGCTCGGCCTGCATCATGGCGCGGTAAAAATTATTGTCGCGTTCGGCCATGTCGTGCATCACGGAAATGGCCTCGTCGGCGCGGCGGTCAAGAATATCTACTTTGGCCTTTAGCCGCTCGTTCTCGAAACGCAGCTGTTTTTCGCGCGGAAGCTCCGTAAAGTAGTATAGGGCAACACCTCCGATGAGCACAACAAGCAAAGCCTGCAGGAAATTGCGCATCACGGCCATCTGACGGGTGCGACGGTCGGGATAAACGCGCTCGTACTGCTCGGTTTTGGGGTTATAGCGATAGAATACTTTCTGGCTCATCTTGTTGCAAATCCGGGAACTTTGGAGTAATTTTGCACTTTCAAATTGCAAATATAGCATTTTTCGGCTGTATTGACGCGTAAAAATTGCTTAAAACAAATAACAACACATATAAAATGCGTACTGCTAAGGAAATACGTCAATCGTTCAAGGACTTCTTCCAGTCCAAGGACCACAGGATTGTCCCTTCCGCACCAATGGTGATTAAGGACGACCCCACTCTAATGTTCACAAACGCCGGCATGAACCAGTTCAAGGATATTATTTTGGGTAATGCCGTTCCAAAGAACCGCCGTGTAGCCGACTCGCAGAAGTGTCTCCGCGTGAGCGGAAAGCACAACGACCTCGAGGAAGTGGGTCTCGACACATATCACCACACTATGTTCGAAATGCTCGGTAACTGGTCCTTTGGCGACTACTTCAAAACCGAAGCTATCGACATGGCATGGGAGTATCTTGTGGACGTCCTCGGCCTTGACCCCGCGCGTCTGTATGCTACCGTTTTCGAAGGCGCTGCCGACGAAGGTCTTGAACGCGATGACGAAGCTGCCGCCATTTGGGCAAAGCATCTTCCCGCCGACCATATTCTAAACGGCAACAAGCACGATAACTTCTGGGAAATGGGCGATACCGGTCCCTGCGGCCCCTGCTCCGAAATTCATATCGACCTCCGTTCCGACGAAGAACGAGCTGCCGTTTCGGGCGCTTCGCTTGTCAACCACGACCACCCGCAGGTTATCGAAATTTGGAACCTCGTGTTCATGCAGTACAACCGCAAGGCCGACGGTTCTCTCGAGCCCCTGCCTGCAAAGGTTATCGATACCGGCATGGGATTCGAACGTCTTTGCATGGCTTTGCAGGGAAAAACTTCCAATTACGATACCGATGTATTCACTCCCATAATCGCTAAAATTGCCGCTCTGTCGGGTAAGAAGTATGGCGAGGACAAGCAGGTGGATGTCGCAATGCGTGTTATTGCCGACCACGTGCGCACAATATCCTTCTCCATTGCCGAGAACATGGTGCCCGGAAACTCAAAGGCCGGATACGTCATTCGCCGAATTCTCCGTCGTGCAGTGCGATACGCCTATACTTTCCTGGAACAGAAACAGCCGTTCATGTACAGGCTTGTCGATACTCTCATAGAAAATATGGGCGATGCTTATCCCGAACTCCCCGCCGGCCGCGACCTCATTATGAAAGTGATGAAGGAAGAGGAAGAATCGTTCCTTCGCACACTCGAAAACGGTATCCGCCTGCTCGACGATGCCGCTAAAGCTGCCAAAGCTGCCGGTAGAAACGAAATTTCAGGAAAAGAAGCCTTTACACTTTACGATACTTACGGATTCCCCCTCGACCTCACTCAGCTTATCCTCAAGGACTACGGCATGACTTTGGATCAGGCCGGATTCGATGCCGAAATGAAAGCGCAGAAAGATCGTGCACGCAATGCCGCTGCAGTTGAGGCTGCCGACTGGATTATCGTAAACGACGGCGAAGAGGAATTCGTGGGATACGACAACACCGAGTCTCAGGCTAAAATACTCCGCTACCGCCATGTGAAGCAGAAAAACCGCGAGTACTGGCAGATTATCCTTTCGCAGACTCCTTTCTATGCCGAAATGGGCGGACAGGTAGGCGACAGCGGTACTCTCACCGATAATGTTTCGGGTGAAGTGATTGAAATAAACGATACCAAACGTGAAAACGGCGTCGCTGTCCACATTGTGAACAAAATGCCGGCAAATCCGCAATCGGAATTTACCGCACGCATCAACGAGGACGCCCGTCGCGCCACTTCCTGCAACCACACCGCAACTCACCTTCTACACCGCGCGCTCCGTCAGGTGCTGGGCGAGCATGTTGAGCAGAAAGGTTCGTTCGTGTCGCCCGATGTTCTCCGTTTCGACTTCTCGCACTTCAGCAAGCTCACCCCCGAGGAATTAAGCGCCGTGGAAAAACTTGCCAACAGCTATGTGCGTGCCGCAAGTCCCCGCGATGAACACCGTCATGTTCCCATTGCCGAGGCTCGTGCCATGGGTGCAATGGCACTCTTCGGCGAAAAGTACGGCGATGATGTGCGCGTAATCCGTTACGGCGACTCAATAGAACTTTGCGGCGGTACTCACGTGGACAATACCGGCAATATCGGTATCATAAAAATTGTGAGCGAGTCGAGCATTGCCGCCGGTATCCGTCGTATCGAAGCTATTACAGGAGAACGGGTGGAAAAAGCAATGGACGCCATGGCCGAAACACTGCGCTCTATCGGTGGTTTGTTCAATAACGCCCCCGACCTTGTGGCCGCTCTGCGCAAATCGCTTGATGAAAACGCCGAACTCCGTCGCCAGACCGAGGAATACTTCAATGAGCGTGTAAATACCCTCAGCACAAAACTCATTGATAAAGCCGTAACAGTGGCCGGAAATATTAAGCTTGTAACACTCCAGGGTGTAAATCTGCCCGACCTTGTAAAGAACGTGGCTTTTGCCGTTCGCCGCAATTCGCCCGTGGCGACAGCTTTTGTGGGCGCAACTACCGACCCATCGGGCAAGCCCTTGCTTACACTGATGTTTACCGACGATCTTACCGAGAGCGGACTTAACGCCGGTAAGATTATACGCGAAGCCGCCAAAGCTATCAAGGGCGGTGGTGGCGGTCAGCCCGGATTTGCCCAGGCCGGTGGCAAGGACGCCGAAGGTATTGCCGTTGCATTCCAGGCTCTTTGCGATGCCGTAAGCGCACACTGATAAAACAATTCCGTATATACACGTTCCGGGTTCCTGTAGCCCGGAACGCGTTTTTTAACACATCGTGTCTCAACTTGTTGCCCTTTGCGGATGTTTTGTAAGAAACAACGTTATCAACTCTCCTAAATACGATGACTATGGCAACTAAGAAAGATTCAAACACGCGTACCGAGGCTCCCAAGGCCCTCAAAGGCCATAAAGAGCCGGCCCGCATTGCCGCGCATGAAGAATCACCGCGACTCCGGGCGCACACCGATGACGACGATGTGGTTGTCCCCGCAGTTACTGCCGATGTGGACGAAACCCCTAAATTTATTAAATATGGCGCAGCCGTGCTGCTCGGCTTGGCTGTCGGTGTGGGATGCTATCTGTGGATAAACGGTATACCGTCGCAGCCGCAGAATCCCGGACATCAGATTGGAATGTCTACGGCTCAGGCAACAATGCCTGCTATTCCCGAACCCTTTGCCCCCAATCTCGACGCAAACGGAACCGAAACGGCTGTATTGCTCCGCGATGCATCCATAGCCGAGAGTGTAGAGCCTCTCGCCCCCGGCGATTATTCCGTTTCTCAGGCAACTCCGGCTCCCGAATATGTGGCTGCTGTGCCTGTGGGCGATAAAGTGATTTACCTGTTTGCCTACGATTCAAGCACAATTGCCGAGAATCCCGAGCTTACGGCAATCGCTCAGTCGGCTGTGAAATCCGGTAATGCGCTGGATGTAAAAGCTTATACCGACGAACATGGACGTGCGGCCTATAACAAGCGTCTTAGCGAACGTCGTGCACGTGCCGTCGGCGATTATCTTGTGGCTCACGGCGTTCCCGCATCAAAAGTGAAAGTAAAAGGCATGGGTGCAACACATGCTTATGCCGATGACGCACACGACCGCCGTGCCGAGGTAACTATGCTTAAATAAACGTAAAATCCTCCGGGAGCTTCCGTCCCGGAGGATTTTTATGCCTTTACAAAAATTTTATATAAAAATGTGTTTGAATAGCACTTTGAGCGGATTTTTTTGTAATTTTGCAAATCAATTGCCAGCCCTTTAATTCAATGTCGACAGAAAAAAAAATTCGCACTGCGCTGGTGTCAGTCTTTAGCAAGGACGGCATCGCCGAAATAGTTTCCAAACTTCATGCCTGTGGTGTTGAACTCCTATCCACAGGTGGTACAAAAACATTCATCGAAAGCCTCGGTCTTCCCTGTAAGGCGGTAGAGGATTTAACCGGCTATCCGTCCATTCTCGGCGGACGTGTTAAAACCTTGCACCCCAAGGTGTTCGGTGGCATACTCGCTCGTCGCGACGACGATGTCCACAATGCCGAAGCCGAACAGTACGAAATTCCGCCCATCGACCTTGTTATTGTCGATTTATATCCTTTCGAGGAAACCGTAGCGTCGGGAGCTTCCGCACAGGATATTATTGAAAAAATAGATATAGGCGGTATTTCGCTCATCCGCGCCGCTGCCAAAAACTTTGCCGATGTGGCAATTGTTCCCTCAAAACGTCAGTACGGCTATCTTCAGGGTATTCTGGATACCAAGGGAGCCGTTACAACTATTGACGAACGCCGCTTCCTCGCACGCGAGGCATTTGCAGTGTCTTCCGGTTACGATTCCGCAATTTACAGCTGGTTTGCATCGGAGCAGGAACTCGAACCCTCCAAAGAATCTTCGCTGCGTGTTGCAATCGATGGTGCCATGCCCCTCCGCTATGGCGAAAATCCTCATCAGAAAGCTTGCTATTACGGCAATTTCGATGCTCTTTTCCAAAAACTCAACGGCAAGGAAATAAGCTACAACAATCTTCTTGACATCGATGCGGCCTGCGGTCTGATTGATGAATTCCAAGGCAGCACTGCCGTGGCTGTGCTCAAACACAACAATGCCTGCGGCTGCGCTGTGCGTCCCACCGTTACCGAAGCATGGAAAGCCGCTCTCGAAGCCGACCCCGTTTCGGCATTCGGAGGTATTATCGTTACAAATGCAACCGTGGATGCAGAGGCCGCCGAAGAAATCGGCAAAATTTTCTTTGAAGTCCTCATCGCTCCCGAGTACACCGACGATGCCCTTGCAATTCTCTGCCAAAAGAAAAACCGCATTATACTGCGTCGCAAGGCCATAGCTCCCCAAGGCGCCAAAATGCGTACAATACTCGGCGGAATGCTTGTGCAGGATGCCGATGCAAAAACAGAAACTCCCGAAGATCTGCGTCTTGTATCAGGTTCGGAAATTACTCCCGAACTTGCCGCCGACATGATTTTTGCAAACATACTTGTGAAGCATTCAAAGAGCAATGCCATTGTTCTGGCACGCGGCGCTCAGCTTATAGCTTCCGGAGTAGGGCAGACTTCCCGCGTGGACGCTCTGCGTCAGGCAATTGAAAAAGCGCACAGCTTTAACTTCGATCTCACCGGTGCCGTAATGTCGTCGGACGCATTCTTCCCCTTTGCCGACTGCGTTCAGATAGCACACGAGGCCGGAATAAATGCCGTTGTGCAGCCCGGCGGTTCTATCCGCGACAACGAAACCGTGGAGTACTGCAAAGAAAACGGCATTACAATGGCCATGACAGGCTTCCGTCACTTCCGTCACTAATTTTCTCCCCTTCATATCATATTTACGATGAGACTGTTCTCACTCACCAAAGAAATAGCAATAGACCTTGGCACTGCCAATACTATTATTATACATAACGACAAAATCGTTATAAACGAGCCGTCGATTGTTGCCCTCGACAACCGTACCGACAAGCTTATTGCCGTTGGTACCGAAGCCCACCAGATGGAAGGCAAAGGACACCCCGGTATTCGTACCGTTCGTCCTCTGCGTAAGGGCGTAATCGCCGACTTCAACGCCGCCGAGCTTATGATTCGCGGCCTTGTAAAGAAAGCAAGTACAAAGAACAACTGGTTCTCGCCCTCGCTGCGTATGGTGGTCGGCATTCCTTCCGGTTCTACCGAAGTGGAAGTCCGTGCCGTGCGCGACTCCTCGGAACATGCCGACGGCCGCGATGTGTACATGATTCACGAGCCTATGGCTGCCGCGCTTGGTATAGGGCTTGACGTGGAAGCTCCGCAGGGCAACATGATTGTCGACATAGGCGGCGGTACAACCGAAATCGCCGTTATCTCGCTCGGCGGTATTGTGAGCAACAAATCCATTCAGGTTGCCGGCGATGACCTTACCGATGATATTCTCAACCACATGCGTCGCGCACACAACATCAAAGTGGGTGTACGTACTGCCGAACAGATTAAGATGCATGTAGGCTCCGCCCTCACCGAGCTTGAAAATCCCCCGGAAGATTATGTTGTACACGGTCCCAACCTTATGACCGCGCTTCCTCTTGAGGTTCCTGTGAGCTATCAGGAAATATGTCACTGTATAGAGAAGACAATCTCGAAAATCGAGGCTGCCGTACTGAGCGCCCTCGAGCAGACACCTCCCGAGCTCTACGCCGACATTGTTCGCAACGGTATTTATCTTGCCGGCGGCGGCGCGCTTCTTCGCGGTCTTGACAAGCGCCTTATCGACAAAATCGGTATCCAGTTCCACATTGCCGAGGATCCGCTTCTGTGTGTGGCAAAAGGTACCGGCGTGGCTCTCAAGAATATTCACCGTTTCTCGTTCCTTATCCGGTAATAAGAGGTGAGCGAACTTTTTGCATTCTTTTTCAGGCATAGCAAGTGGTTTGTCTTCGCGTTGCTCGCGGTGATAAGCACGGCTATGCTTCTGAGTAACGACCCCTATCGGCAGCATGTGTACCTTACTTCTGCCGGCAGGGGCGCTTCTACTGCATATAAGTTTGCCGGAAATGTTACCTCTTATTTCAATCTTCACGAAATCAACGACGACCTCAACCGCAGCAACGCTCAGCTGCAGGCCGAAATAGTGCGTTTGCAGGAACGAATCGATCTTTTGTCGGAAAGCGCAATCGCCGACACCCTTCAGCTCGATTCAGGCGTGCCTCACTTTGAGTTTATTGTCGCTCACGTGATTAACAACAGTGTTTCACGCCCTTACAACTACATAACCCTCAACAAAGGTTCCAACGACGGTATCGTACCCGAACTCGGCGTTATTGACCGCAACGGCGTTGTGGGAATTGTGAGCAATGTGGGGCCGCACAGCGCGCGCGTTATTTCGCTTCTGAATCCGAACTTCCGCCTGTCGTGCAAAATAAAGCGCAGCGATTATTTCGGCTCGCTCGTATGGGACGGACAGACCCCCGATGAGGCTGTGCTTGAGGAACTTCCCCGCCACACAGTGTTTAAAGTGGGCGATACAATCGTTACCAGCGGCTACTCCGCGGTATTCCCCGAGGGTTTGCCCGTGGGAGTGGTGCTTGACGATGATACCGACCACAACCAGAACTTTTTTACTCTGAGAATACGTCTTTTTGCAGATTTCACCACTTTGGGAAATGTGCAGGTGGTTGTGGATAATCATGCGGCGGAACTTAAGGCACTCTCCGCCGGGGAGGAAAACGACGCCAAAAAGAACCCGTTTGGAAATTAGGCAATGACAAAATTCGCAATAAAATACGCATTGACCTTTCTGTTGCTTATTCCCGCCCAGGCAATAGTGTTCAACCACATGATTCTTTTCAATGTGGCTTTGCCGCTTGTGTTCCTGTACCTCATAATAATTCTGCCCATTACCTTGGGCACCAACATATCGATGCTGCTGAGCTTTCTTGCCGGCGCAGTGCTTGATGTGTTTTGCGATACTCCGGGTGTTAACGCGCTTTGCTGCACGCTGGTATCATTTGCAAGGAAACCTTTGTTTCATTTGTATGTGTCTATGGACGAAGACCTTGCGGGTTTTTCGCCCTCGTCGCGCACAATGGGACATGCGGCGTACATGAAATTCATGAGTACCGTTGTTGTGCTTTATCTGTCGCTCATGTTCACAATAGAAGCTTTTCAGTTTTTCAGTTTCAAACTCCTTGTGCTTCGCATAATAGCTTCTTCCGCATATACTTTCATCCTCCTCTATGCTTTGGACTGCCTTTCGCTGAGGCCGCGCCGTGCATAGCATCAACAAGCTCTTTAAAAATTGAGAAAGAACTATAACCTCGAAAAGCGTAAATATGTTATAGGCGCTTTCATCGTGCTTATCGGACTGATATACATGGTGAGGCTTTTTGACCTGCAGATCAACGACGAAAAGTACAAACAGAGCGCCGATTCCAACGCATTTCTTAAAAAAACGGTATATCCCTCGCGCGGGCTTATTTACGACCGCAACGGTGAGCTGGTGGTGTTTAATCAGCCGGCTTACGATGTTATGATGATTCCCCGTGATGTACAGGCCTTTGACACGCTCGATTTCTGTTCCACACTGAATATTACCAGAGAACAGTTCGACAAGCGTATTGAGGATATGAAGAACAAGCGGCTCAATCCGGGCTACTCGTCCTATACGCCTCAGCGCCTCATATCGCAGCTGTCGGCTCAGGATTACGGGCGCCTGCAGGAGAAATTGTACCGTTTCCCGGGTTTCTTTATTCAAAAGCGTATATTGCGCCAGTATAAAATGCCCACGGCCGGCAATATTCTGGGCAATATCCGCGAAGTATCGCGTGCCGATATTGACCGCGATCCCTATTATGCGCCGGGCGATTACACCGGCGACCTTGGTATTGAAAAAAGTTACGAGGAGCATCTGCGCGGTGTAAAAGGTGTTGAAATACTTATCCGCGATGCCCGAGGACGTATTCAGGGGCGCTATTGTGACGGTGCTCAGGATATTGAGCCGATATCGGGGCGCGACTTGCGTCTGAGTCTTGATATAAAGCTGCAGCAGTATGCCGAATCGCTGATGGTTGGCAAGCGCGGCGCCGTGGTTGCCATAGAGCCGGAAACCGGAGAGGTGCTGTGTATGGTGTCGATGCCTAATTATGACCCGACATTGCTTGTCGGACGTCAACGCGGCGAGAACTATAAAAAGCTTGTACAGGATGATTCGTGGCCACTTTTCGACCGCGCGCTCATGGGTGCGTATCCTCCCGGTTCGACTTTCAAGCCTACTCAAGGTCTGATATTTCTTCAGGAGGGTATAATTGACCTTACAACAGCCTATCCTTGTGCGCACGGATATATAAACGGCGGTCTGAGAGTTGGTTGTCATGCGCATGCGTCGCCGTTGCCGCTGAAGCCGGCATTGCAAACCTCGTGCAATGCGTTTTTCTGCTGGGGTTTCAAGGCCATGATTGACAAGCGGAGCAAATACGGTACATCGGCCAAGGCTTTTGAGATATGGAAAAATCATTTGGTATCAATGGGTTACGGCTATAAGCTTGGTATAGACCTTCCGGGCGAGAGCAGGGGCTTTATTCCGAATGCCAAATTTTACGACAAATTCTATTCCGAAGGGCATTGGAGTGCCAACACGATTATTTCGGTGGCTATAGGCCAGGGCGAAATTCTTGCCACGCCACTGCAGATTGCCAACCTCTCGGCCACTATAGCCAACCGCGGGCATTTTATAACTCCCCATGTTGTTAAAGGCATTCAGGACACGAAAATACAGCAGGAATTTTTTGAAAAACGTTATCCTACCGTTGCCGCGCATTATTACAACGATGTTGCCGAAGGCATGCGCATGGCGGTTACGGGGGGAACGTGCCGGCGAGCCGCTATACCGGGCATAGAAGTGTGCGGTAAAACGGGAACAGCGCAGAATCCGCACGGCAAGGATCACTCGGCATTTATGGGTTTTGCGCCTTATCAGAACCCAAAGATAGCTGTTGCCGTTTATGTAGAGAACGGCGGGTGGGGAGCTACTTACGGCGTACCCATCGGCTCGCTTGTTATGGAAAAATATCTCACAGGAACCATAGCTCCCGAGCGTAAAGCAATGGAAGCACAAATGATTAATTCCTCAATTTATTATGCCCCTCCCAAAAAGAAATGACCCGGCCACCGTGTTCCGCCACATTGACTGGCCCACGGTGCTGATATATCTTATTATGGTTTTCGCCGGCATGGTTAGCATTTATGCTGCGAGCTATGATTTTGACAATGCCTCGATGTTTGCGGCTACCGAGTTTTCCGGCAAGCAGTTGCGTTGGATAGGTTTGTCGGTGATTCTCGGTCTTGTGATATTGCTGATAGATTCGCGCATGTACGAGACGTATGCGTATCCGATATATGTTGCTGTAGTTATTTTGCTGATAATAACGCCATTTGTGGCTCACGACATCAAGGGGTCGCGGTCGTGGATAAGCTTTGGGCCGATGAGTCTTCAGCCGGCGGAGTTTGCGAAATTCGCGACTGCGCTTGCATTGGCCAAGCTGTTCAGTACCTATCATTTTGCGTTGAAAAACTTTTCCAGTTATGCGCGCGCCATTCTTATAATAGTTCTGCCTATTGTGTTCATATTGTTGCAGAACGAGACCGGCTCGGCGCTAACGTTTATGGCTCTTTTCCTGGTACTTTACCGTGAAGGAATGAGTGGACTGGTACTTTTTGCCGCCGTGTTTGCCGTTGTGATTTTCATAATGGTGATAAAGTACACGGAGACGATGATTATGGGCATTCCCACAGGCGAATTCATAGTAATGCTTATGATAATGCTTGTTATGATCGGGATGACAGCCGTGTATTCGCGTCGTTATGAGGTAGCTCGAAATTTGCTTTTCTGGTTCTGCGGCACCGGATTGGTAGAGTATATTCTCAACCTTTGCGGCATTGAGATACCCGGTTTGCCCGTGAATCTTGCCATAATAGGCATTGCGGGGCTTTATGTTATTGTAGAGGCCGTTAAACTGCATCGTCCCAAGCTTTATGTAACGCTGGCTACGGCTGTTTGTGCGGTAGTGTTTATGTTTTCGGTAAATGCAGCGTTTGACCATTTACAGCCGCACCAGAAGCTACGTATACAGGTGGCTTTGGGAATAGTGGAGGACCTTCGCGATGCGGGTTATAATGTTAACCAGTCGAAAATAGCCATTGGATCGGGCGGATTTTTTGGCAAAGGCTTCCTTAACGGCACTCAGACGAAGCTGAAATATGTTCCCGAGCAGCATACCGACTTTATTTTTTGTACTATAGGGGAGGAAGAGGGCTTTGTAGGCGCGATGTGTGTGACCTTGCTGTTTTTGGGTCTTATACTTCGAGTAATGTCGATAGGGGAGCGGCAGACGTCGACCTTTGCGCGAGTATATGCTTACTGTGTCGCCTCGTATTTTATATTCCATTTCTGTATCAATATAGGCATGGTAATAGGGCTGTGTCCTGTAATTGGTATCCCGTTGCCATTCTTCAGTTACGGGGGCTCGTCGTTGTGGGGCTTTACAATTTTACTTTTTATTTTGCTGAAGTTGGATGCTCAGCGGCGGTAGGAGAAAAAAATGTGCAAAAAAAGTGCTGATGTAATTATCTGGTATATAACAAGATGAAAGAAAGTTTGAAAATTTCTTCAAAAAAAGTTGCCAAAAAATTTGGTGGGAATAAAAAAAGTGCCTAACTTTGCATCGCAAAAGCAAAAAAGCCAACGCGAAAATAGCTCAGTTGGTAGAGCACGACCTTGCCAAGGTCGGGGTCGCGGGTTCGAGTCCCGTTTTTCGCTCAAGTTTTAAAGAGAACATTAACATACTTCGCAGCTAAGGTGCAGCAATAAAAACCCGCAAAAATATGCGAAAATAGCTCAGTTGGTAGAGCACGACCTTGCCAAGGTCGGGGTCGC
>CAMWMR010000025.1 GCA_947175425.1 uncultured Porphyromonadaceae bacterium | reverse complement strand
AAAAGTAGGTAACCGCCCCCTCTAAGCCCTCCGGACATCCCGGAGGGCTTTTTTTATATACCTCCCTATCGAAATAAAACCCCGCACTCTCAATAATCGCTAAAGCATAAAAAAATCCCCGCCCGCAGGCGAGGATATAATGAGAATGTCACGTCGGTGACATGAATAGATATAATGGTTAGAATAAGCTTAACTGGGTTCCCGGTTTCAACGGAGAAATTAGCATGGTGCGGTTTTCGCGCCAGCCCTGAGATGCATTACGTACGCTGAGTTCTATGATTCCTACTATAGTACCAATAGAGCTGCGTACTGCTTTAAGAACTTCAGCCAGGGAAGCAAAACCGGTGGATGATATTGTAGCCACTATCTTACCGTGATAGCTGGCAGATACTTGTACTAAATCTTCGGTAGTTATTGTTGCCATGGAGAGTAATGTTTAGTTCTATGGCACAAAATTAGTAACGCCTGTGTGCAGGAAATGTGCACACAGGCGTTTAACAATATTAAAATAAGAATTAAACTATTGAGCGTAAAGAGGAACGCAGTTCATAAGATAGCGCCGGAGTTCTCCCCAAGGATAATATAGTGAATCATCGCCCTTGCGAAGAGCCACAGGTACTTCGTTAAGGTCGACGCGTACATAGTAGTGTCCGCTTTGTTTTGCTTTGAACACAATGAATTGAATGTTCGATGCCATTGGAACAACATAAAAATCTTTCCAATGATTGGCAACCGTGTCGAAGTAATTCGTAAGGTAGTTACAGCCCGGTATATGGAGCAGTGAAAGCAGCGGCATTAGAGTTTCTGCATGTCCGAAACGAAGCACTGCACAAGTCGAATCATTCTCGCCGGTGATAAAGGCGTCGGTTGTCTCTATAATATCGAGTGTGAGATCGGCGGCTATATCAGCGGGAACAGAACTTACAGTCGTTTGAGTTCTCTGCAAATACTGGCGTAAATTGAAGCAGCTCCACAGAGCATTTGCTTCCTCACGGTTAAAGTATTTATCCATGGCCGACGGCAAGCTCATTGCCTGCAAACCTGCAACAACATAATATTCAGTAATTGCAAGGTCGCGTTCTTCGGCAGCCGATTCAAACGGGAAGTTCTCGCCGAGAACACGTCGTACTGCCGTTGTCGGGCAATACGAATTGAAATATGTGTCGTAAGCCGGTTGCCATTCCTTTTTCTTCATAAAAGACACATAGTCTTCGTCAACATCGAACGGGCGCATCAGTTTGGAATTAATGCGGCCTGTGCTGGTTGTAAAAGTCAGCCTGTTGTTGAGCCTGTCAAGCTGGTGCGTAAACGAGAACATGCTCATCATGGCACGCGGAGAGTAGGATGAAATGGCTTTCACTGTACCCTCATGACTGAATACACTGGTAAAATTGAAGAACATTCGCGAAGCAATTCCTGCATGTTCGGCCATTCCGAGCGAGTCTAATGCACCCCACCGGTTTTCGCTTTGACGAATTACTTCATCGTTAAGCTCGTTCAATTTTTTTCCTAAGGCTGTTATTGTTCCGGCTTCAGATGCTCGTTTCAGAGCTTTCTGTAATTTAAGACAGTTGGCCGATGAGGCAGGGTAGCGTGCGCCGTGTCTACCTACATGATTTATAAATACGGGGACGAGAGAGTCGGGATACTCGTATTGCTGTGTCGGTACGCGGTAAGGCGTCAGCGAGCCTTCGCAGTCAGTAAAACTGTAGTCGGTAGAACCGGTATCGGCCGCTTTTATACCCGTCGACATGCACAATGCAACGAAGCAGGCAAATATAAAATGTCGTTTCATAGTAATAGAACGTTTGGACATGCCATACTGTTTGTTGAAATCAAACGGCAGGCGTACATCAATCGCAAATATACGCATATTTTGTGCGACTGCCAAAATTTTGCTAACTTTGCATTTGAACCTCTGCCGAAAAACACTGCGGCATTGGTATACAATGTTATGAAAACATCGGTAATTCTGCGATTTATCATTTTGGGTTTTCTATGGCTTCTTCTGGCAGGCTATATACTAACCCATGCCCGGGTGACTCTATACACTGTTTTTGTGCTTGTGGCATCGGCTATAATCGTATTTGTGCCGATGTATAAAAAATATGTACGCAAATGAGTGATATTGCTGTAAGTGGCAATGTTTTATCCACCATAAATTCGCCTGAAGATCTCAGACGTCTCAGTCCCGACAAATTGCCGGAACTGTGTGCCGACATACGCCGGTTCCTCATTGCAAGCCTGTCGGACAATCCCGGACACTTTGCATCAAGCATGGGAGCCGTGGAGATAACCGTAGCTCTTCATTACGTTTTCAACACTCCTTACGACCGTATCGTGTGGGATGTCGGTCATCAGGCATACGGACATAAACTGCTTACCGGACGTCGCGAAGCTTTTGCCGGCAACCGCAAGTTGGGAGGTATAAGCGGATTCCCTAATCCCGACGAAAGTGAGTACGATACCTTCTCGGCCGGACACGCCTCCAATTCAATATCGGCCGCTCTAGGTATGGCTGTTGCCTCCAAACTGAAAGGAGAAACACCCCGCCGCAATGTTGTGGCTGTTGTTGGCGATGCTTCCATAAGCGGCGGCTTGGCTTTCGAGGGTCTCAATAATGCATCAATCACACCGAACAATCTGCTGATAGTCCTCAACGACAATGATATGTCCATTGACGAGAACGTCGGCGCACTGAACTCCTACCTCGCACACCTCACAACATCGCGCTTATACAATGATATCCGATACAAGCTTTTCAAGTTTTTCAAACGTCATCATCTTGTATCCGATCGTCGAAAAGGGGCGTTGCTGCGTTTCAACAACAGCATAAAATCGCTGCTCAGCAAACAGCAGAATCTTTTCGAGGGCCTCAACATCCGCTATTTCGGGCCTTTCGACGGTCATGATTTGCCCACCATTGTTCGCGTATTAAACGATATCCGCGACATGGAGGGTCCCCGCATTCTACATCTGCGCACAGTTAAAGGCAAAGGTTTTGCACCTGCCGAAGCCAATCCCGCCGCCTGGCATGCTCCCGGTCGCTTCGACCCCGAAAGCGGCAAAAAAATCACTTCCGAAAAACCGGGTCCGCAACCTTCCAAATATCAGGATGTATTTGGTGATACATTGCTCGAACTCGCCGAAAACAATCCCAAAATTGTTGCCATAACCGCTGCAATGTCTTCGGGGACTTCGGTATCTACCATGCAGGCAAAAATTCCCGAGCGGGTGTTTGATGTAGGTATTTCCGAAGGTCATGCGGTGACATTTGCCGGAGGACTGGCTAAAGACGGCATGCGTCCTTTTGTCGCCATATATTCAAGTTTCCTTCAACGAGCCTACGACCACATTATCCACGATGTGGCTTTGCAACGCCTTCCGGTAACTTTCTGTATCGACAGAGCCGGCCTGGTTGGCGAAGATGGCGCAACACATCACGGAGCCTACGATTTGGCATATCTGCGTACAATTCCCGGAATTATAGTGGCCGCAGGACGCAATGAAGAAGCTTTGCGCAACCTCATGTATACCTCACAGACCGACAACTTCGGGCCGTTTGCAATCCGTTATCCCCGCGGAGCAGGTTCTTCTATCGACTGGCGCAAGCCTTTCCGCGCAATGCCTGTGGGAAAAGGCGAAAGGCTAACCGAAGGTTCTGCGGTTGCGGTTGTAACCATAGGAACTATAGCCTCGGAAGCTGCCAAAGCCGTGTCGATGGCTCGTGAAAAAGGTATCGATGCCGCCCATTACGATATGATATTCCTCAAGCCTGTCGATACCGAAATGCTGCGTGAAATTGCCGAACTTGCTTGTCCGATTGTTACTATAGAGGACGGTACTGTTGAAGGCGGCCTTGGAAGTACCGTAACCGACTGGCTTGCAGACAACGGCTATAAGCGCAGTGTGACACGTCTTGGAATTCCCGACCGCTTCATTCCGCAGGCAACTCCGGCTCAGCAACGCGAAATGTGCGGAATCGATTCCGGTTCAATTCTCAAGGCAATTGAAGAGGCCGTTCAAACAACAAAATAACTCAATACAATGAGAATCGTTATTGTCGGTGCAGGCGAAGTTGGTTCGCATCTTGCCAAGCTACTCTCCAACGAAGAGCAGGATATTATGCTTGTAGATGCCGATGCCGAACGTCTGGCGGTGTTAGACGCAAACTATAATCTGATGACGGTAGTCGGAAACCCAACATCCTTCGCCACCCTGCGGGAAGCCGGTGCCGGGCAATGCGACCTGTTCATTGCCGTAACACCCTATGAAACAAACAATATTGTAGCGTGTTCCATAGCCAAGAATCTCGGTGCCCAGCGTACTGTGGCGAGAATCGACAACTACGGTTTCATGAATCCCGAGAATACTGCCCATGTGCGCCACATGGGTGTCGACAGGGTGATTTATCCCGAGTATCTGGCTGCCGAAGAAATTATAACAGCACTCAAGCGTACTTGGGTAAGATATTGGTTCGAGCTTCATGACGGCCGAATCATACTCGCCGGAATTAAATTGCGCCAGGATGCCAAAATCGTCGGGATGAAACTCAAAGATTTCGCCTTCACTAACCGGCATTTCCATGTGTCGGCAATCAAGCGTCATCACGAAACCATTATTCCCCGAGGCGACGACCACATCGAAGCCGGCGATATTCTCTACTTTACCACTACCCGCGACCATATTGACGAACTCATTGCTCTCACAGGAAAAAAGGAGCATAAAATAAAGCGAGTCCTCATTATGGGCGGTTCAAAAATTGCGATTCGTCTTGTGAATCTCGGTTTGGGCGAATTCAAGTTCAAGATTGTTGAAAGCAATCTCGAACGCTGTCGCAAATTGCCGCAAAAGTGTCCCGACTGTGAAATTATTCATGGCGATGCTCGCGATGTTGAACTGCTAAACGACATAGGCATAAGCGACATGGACGCATTTGTCGCTCTTACCGACAGCAGCGAAACCAATATTTTTTCATGCCTCACCGCAAAGGAATTCGGCGTTAAAAAAACTGTGGCCGATGTGGAAACAATCCAGTTTATATCCCAGGCCGAAAACCTTAATATAGGCAAGATTGTAAATAAAAAACTGCTTGCTTCAAGCACTATATTCCAGCTTTTGCTCGATGCCGACTCCAGTACTGCCAAGTGTCTTGCGCTTGCCGATGCCGAGGTTGCCGAGCTTGAAGCCCGACCCGATTCAAAGATAACAAGGAAAGCGGTAAAAGACCTTTCTTTGCCACGTGAGCTCACGCTCGCAGCACTTATTCGCGGCGATGAAAGCATGCTCATTACGGGTAACACTACAATTCTGCCCGGCGACCATGTTCTTGTTTTCTGTCTTGCAGGCGCGCTGCATAAAGTGGAGAAACTGTTCTCATAAAAACAAAACCATGCATCTGTCCGGTTTGACAAATACTCACCTCATAAACTTCCGCATGCTCCTGCGCATTGTGGGTTGGCTGCTTATGATTGAAGCAGTTTTCATGCTTGTGCCCGGAATGACAAGCCTTTGGCTCGGAGAATCCGACTGGTTGCCCTTTTGCGCCACATCGGCCGTCACTGCAGTTACCGGATTGTTGCTTGCGGTATATTCCCGGCCGGTTTCTCATCACATGGGTAAGCGCGACGGCTTTTTGCTCACAGCTCTTGTTTGGGTTGTTTTTTCGTTTTTCGGACTTGTACCGTTTTTGTTCTGCTCGCACAAGTTAAGCTACACCGATGCCTTTTTCGAGGCTATGTCAGGTTTTACAACCACAGGAGCAACTGTAATAAACAATGTGGGCACAATGAGCCACGGCATACATCTTTGGCGCGCAATGATGCAGTGGATTGGCGGAATGGGTATAATTCTGTTTACTCTTGCGGTAATACCCATGCTCAATCACTCTGGGGGCATGCAAATGTTCAATGCCGAAGTTACCGGAATTACCCACGATAAAATTCGTCCGCGCATAAGCCAGACGGCCAAGAGTTTGTGGCTTATATATCTCGGTCTTACATTTTTACTTATAATGTTGCTGTGGGCAGGCCCCATGGATTTTTTCGAGAGTGTGTGCCACGCCTTCGGAGCCATTTCCACCGGCGGATATTCCTCCAGCGACAACGGTATCATCCAATGGCACGATTCCTTGTATACCAAATGTGTGCTAATTGTGTTCATGTTCCTTGGAGGCGTTAACTTCGGCTTGATTTACAAAACATTACGAGGCGAATTTTCGGTTCTCAAGCGCAACGACGTCCTTCACACTTACATAGGTGTGATTTTGGGAATGCTTGTCCTTTTTGCCATTTCAATAGTCTTGCTCGGACAGGCAAACGACTGGCAGAGTGTTACCATAGACCCTCTTTTCCAGATAGTTTCAACAATAACCTCAACCGGATTCACTGTGAGCAACTTCGAAAACTGGGGACCCTTTGTGCTTTCGCTCACATTTGTAATGATGTTTTTCGGCGCTTGTGCCGGAAGTACCAGCGGCGGCGCAAAAATCGACCGTATTCTCTATCTGTTCAAGAATGCCGATAACGAGCTTTATCGCTGTCTGTACCCCAATTCAATAAAGTCGGTAAAAATCAACGGCAAGGTTGTAAATCCCGAGCTTGTCGGCAAGGTTATCGCATTTTTGTGCATATACATGCTCCTTATGGTTGCCGGCGGTATGTCACTAACGGTTTTCGGAGTACCGTTGGTGGATGCGTTCTTCTCGTCGTTCTCCTGCCTGTCCAATACGGGTCTCGGAGCGGGCATAACCGGCTATGGCAGCAACTACGATATCTTGCCCGATATTGCCAAATGGATTCTGTCGGCTCTTATGCTGATAGGCCGTCTGGAAATATTCACAGTCCTCGTTCTTTTAACGCCATCGTTCTGGCACAGGTAGTTCTCTATGGCACGGCATAACGAATTAGGCAAATGGGGCGAGAAGCTTGCCGAGGAAATTCTTATTTCCGAAGGCTTTGCCATTGTCGAACGCAACTGGCGCATGGGACGTCTTGAAATCGACCTCATAGCCATGCGCGACGATATAGTTGTTTTTGCCGAGGTAAAAAGCCGTTCCAATCGTGATGAAGACCCACTCGAGGCAATTGACAAACGCAAAATTGCACATATGGTACGAGCAGCCGAGGCATATATGAATTTCAAAAATCTTCCGCATGGAGTGAGATTCGATGTATTCGGAATTTCCGGGACTCCCGAAGATTACGCAATAGAGCACATCCCCGACGCCTTTTTCCCTCCTCTTAAAACGTATAGATAACAAACAAAAACAAACAAATATGTCAACAACAGTTTCACAACGGCTCGACGCTTTCCGGCAGCTCATGCAGCAGGCCGGAGTGGATGCGGTTATAATTCCGCAGGCCGATCCTCACATGAGTGAGTATCTGGCAGCGCACTGGCAGGTGCGTCGCATGCTCAGCGGTTTCACCGGTTCGGCCGGCGACCTGGTAATAACAAACAACAGTGCGGCGCTATGGACCGACTCGCGCTATTTCCTGCAGGCTGCCGAGCAGCTTCAGGGAACAGGAATTGAACTTATGAAAGACGGGCTTGCCGAAACTCCGTCCATAGAACAGTACCTCGTTTCAGTGCTCGAGAAAGGAGCCACAGTTGCGCTGGACGGCATGCTCTTCCCTCATACTGCACTCACAGCTTTATGCAACACTCTTGAGTCCAAAGGCTTTGAGGTAAAGGTGGATTTCGATGTCGTTGACAAAGTGTGGGCCGACCGCCCCGCGCTTCCCGATGCAAAAATATTTGTTCACGACGAAAAATTCGCAGGCGAGAGTGCTCGTTCCAAAATCGAAAAAATTGTGGCGGCAGCCTCCGAAGCCGGTGCCCGCAGTATCTTTGTATCGGCATTGGATGAAATTGCATGGACGCTCAATATCCGTTGCAGCGATGTAAAGCACACTCCCGTTGCCACTGCATTCCTTTATCTTTCCAATGGTTGCAACATCCTGTTTATCGATCCCGCAAAACTTACCGATTCGGTTGTTGCATATCTCGCATCGCAAGGCGTAACAACTCGCGGCTACAGCGAAGTGAAAGAATTTCTCGCTGCTCTTCCCGCCGATGAAAAGGTAATGGTGGAAAGCGCCCGTACAGCCGGCGCTATCGTTGCAATTCTCGGCACACGTGTGGTGGAAAGCGGAATTTCCACGGCAGCACGTCTCAAGTCGGTTAAAAATGAAGTGCAGCTCAAAGGCGTGCGCAATGCAATGGAACGCGATGGTGTTGCCCTTGTGCGTGCGTTTATGGAAATTGAACAACGTCTTGCTTCAGGTGTCCACACCGAAGAAACCGATATCGCCGAAATTTTACGCCGCTATCGTTCACAAGGCGAATATTGGACCGATGAAAGCTTTGGAACTATTGCCGGATACGGCCCTCACGGAGCTATTGTGCACTACGAGGCTACCGAAGAAAGCTCATCGACACTGAAACCCGAAGGACTGCTGCTTATTGATTCCGGAGCACAGTATTACGACGGCACTACCGATATAACCCGTACTATAGCACTCGGCATTCCTACGGCTCAAGAACGTACCGACTTCACCTTGGTCATGAAAGGCCATATAGCCCTTGCAACTGCAATATTCCCCGCCGGTACACGAGGCGCGCAGCTCGATGCCCTTGCCCGTCAGTTCCTGTGGAAACACGGCCTGAGCTATCTGCATGGCACCGGTCATGGCGTGGGACATTTCCTCGGCGTACACGAAGGCCCCCACAGCATACGTCTCAACAATGTTGAGGCTCCATTGCTCCCCGGTTCAATAACATCCAACGAACCCGGTGTTTACCGCGAGGGTGTACATGGAATCCGTTGCGAAAACCTTGTGCTGTGCTGCGAAAAAATGGAAACCGAATTCGGCAAATTCCTCGGTTTTGAAACGCTGACACTCTTCCCCTTCGACCGCTCGCTTTTCGACCTGTCCTTAATGACCGCCGAAGAAATAGAGTGGGTAAACAACTATCACTCCATGGTGGCCGAACGGCTTATGCCGCATCTTGCTGACGATGCCGAACGCGCATGGCTTAAAGAACACACTAAACCCTTGGAATAATGGCTCTCATAATACCTCTGCGGGGATTTACCCCAAAAATGGGAAGCGACTGCTTCCTTGCCGAGAATGCTACTGTAATAGGTGACGTAACAATGGGCGACGGCTGCAGCATTTGGTTCAACACCGTGCTGCGAGGCGATGTCAACACAATCACAATCGGCGACCGTGTGAATATTCAGGACGGCTCGGTGCTTCACACCCTCTATCAGAAATCCACAATCGAAATAGGCAACGATGTGTCCATTGGCCACAACGTGACCATACACGGAGCCAAGATTCGTGATTTCGCTCTGATAGGCATGGGCTCTGTTGTAATGGACGACGCCGAAGTAGGCGAAGGCGCAATTGTTGCTGCAGGTGCTGTAGTGCTTTCCCGCACAAAGATAGGCCCCAATGAATTGTGGGGTGGGGCGCCCGCCAAATTCATAAAAATGGTCGATCCCGAACAAGCCCGCGAAATAAACGTGAAAATTGCCCGGAACTACCTCATGTACTCCAAGTGGTATCAGGAATAGACCGGTAATAATGCAAACAATTCCTCCAAGGCCGCCGCGTGCGGCCTTTTTTATGTGGCAGCTAAGCCCAAAATATGTATATAAATATTAATGAAATCTAAATAACACCCATTTTAATTAATATTCTTATTGCAGCTTAAGAAACATTGGTTAAATTTGTGGTGCGGAATACTATACCGCACCTTGAATTAAACCGTTGCAAAAAAATATATTCAACAGAGGCGTTAAATCGCCCGAAACACAACTATATAATGAAAAAGGATTTGAGTTCCCAGATTAAGCTGGACCGGATTCCCCGCCGCTACTACAATCCCGACAGCGAAATAGAGCTGACTGCATTGCGTCGCGAGGAGAAAATCAACACCTACATTTTCGAGACAGCTCCCGAAGGTGCAGCGTACATCGCTTCTCAGGTGGTGAAGTACATTAAACGTTACGTTGAGAGAAAAGGTAAATGCGTTATAGCCGGAGGTGCCGGAAACAGCACTCACTCGGTATACGCCGAACTTATCAAGATGCACAAAAACGGTGAAGTTGACTTCAATGATGTTGTATTCTTCAACATCAGCGAGTTCTTCCCTCTCAATCCCGAAGGACCCTCCACACTTGCACGTCTGCGCACTATTTTCCTCGACCATGTGAACATCAAGCCCGAAAATATTTTCACCATCAACCCCGAGGTTACAAAGGACACCATGTTCGAATACTGCCAGGCATACGAACAGCAGATTGCCGACCAGGGTGGCATTGATGTTGCTTTGTGCGAAATCGGAGCAAACGGAAATATTGCGTTCAACGAACCCGGTACACCCGCTTCAAGCTACTGCCGTCTTGTCCTGTTGGGCAATCAGGCTCGTCACAATGTAGCAAAGGATTATAAAATTGAGGAAGCTCCCACAACAGCTGTAACTCTTGGTATTGCAAATGTTACAGCTGCACACCGTGTGCTTGCAATGGCATGGGGTGAGAACAGCGCCAACATAATATACAAAACCGTTGAAGGCGAACCTTCACCGGCTGTTCCCGCCTCCTTCCTGCAGGGGCATCCCCACGTTAAGGTTGTTACCGACCTTGGCGGTGCCGAAGACCTCACACGTATAAGCCACCCCTGGAAAGTGACTTCCTGCGAGTGGACCGACAAACTCATCCGTCGCGCAATCGTATGGCTTTGCAACATGACAGGCAAACCCATTCTCAAGCTCACCGACAAAGATTACAACGACTGGGGCCTTGGCGAACTCCTCGCACTCTACGGCTCGGCATATAACGTGAACATAAAGGTTTTCAACGAACTTCAGCACACTATCACAGGCTGGCCCGGCGGAAAACCCAATGCCGACGATACCTACCGTCCCGAACGTGCAAATCCCTATCCCAAGCGCGTGATTGTGTTCTCTCCCCACCCCGATGACGATGTTATCTCCATGGGAGGAACTCTCAAACGCCTTGTCGACCAGCACCACGATGTACATGTTGCCTACGAAACCAGCGGTAACATTGCCGTTGGCGACGAGGACATGATGCGCTATTTCCTCATGATGGACAAAATCGCGCCCCAGTTCGGTTTCGCTGCTGCCGGCTACGACAAACTTTCCAAAGAAGTACACGAATTTGTAGCCGACAAGAAACCCGGCGATATGGACAGCGCCGATATCCGCGAAATTAAAACAATGATTCGTCAGGCCGAAGCAACTATCGCCTGCAACTACATTGGCGTAAAACCCGGAAACATCCATTTCCTCCGTCTGCCGTTCTACGAAACCGGTACTATCAAGAAAGGCGAGCTCGAGCAGCGCGACGTCGATATTGTAAAGAAACTCCTCCAGGATGTGAAACCCCAGCAGATTTTCGTTGCCGGCGACCTTGCCGACCCCCACGGAACTCACAAGGTTTGTACCGATGCCGTTCTTGCCGCTATCGATGAACTAATCGACGAACCCTGGATGAAAGACTGCCGCATATGGATGTATCGCGGTGCTTGGGCAGAATGGGAAATCGACCACATCGAAATGGCAGTGCCCATCAGCCCCGAAGAACTGCGCTTCAAACGCAACTCTATTCTCAAACACCAGAGCCAGATGGAAAACGCTCCCTTCCTCGGCGACGACGACCGTCTGTTCTGGCAGCGTGCCGAAGAACGTAACCGTGGCACCGCGCAACTCTACGAAGGCCTCGGCCTTGCTTCTTACGAAGCTATAGAAGCTTTTGTGGAATACCACCCCATCCGCTGACCGATACTTTTTAATACTTTTCTTTGATATATGTGCTGCAATGCCCTCACAACGGCTTTGCAGCACATTGTTTTTATGCTTTTTTGAGTGAAAAGATGTTATTCCCCGTAACCCCGCGAGGGATGCTGACGTTATACATTTACTATTGATTCACGCCAAAAACTATTAACCTATGAGTTCAAAAATATTTCAGACAAAACTTATGGAGGTACAGCGCAATCTGCTTAGTTTTGCCTATACCCTCACTTCCAACCGCGATGATGCTTACGACCTTTTGCAGGACACCACTCTTAAAGCTCTCGACAGCGAGGACAAGTATGTGGATAACGTGAATTTCAAAGGTTGGGTTTTCACTATAATGCGCAATCTGTTTATAAACAAGTACAGGCGGCAGGTGCGCTCGGTAGTTGTAATTGACCAAAGCGATGACCTGTATCAGCTCAATCTCTCGCAGGACTCGGGATTGGAAACGCCCGAAGGTGCGGTGAACGCCAAAGAAATACGTCATATGCTGGCACAGTTGCCGCCCGAACTCGGCGAACCTTTCACAATGTATGTGCGCGGTTATCATTATGCCGAAATTGCCAAGGAAATGGAACTTCCTCTCGGAACGGTAAAAAGCCGCATTTTCCAGGCGCGTAAAAGGCTGCAGTCGGCGCTGTCCGATCTGCGCTACGATTAGCGGCTAAACCAAAGAGTTGTTAACCGGGCGTACAGTCAGAAAATTAAATTTGCTTTTGCGGTGTCACTTACTTAATTTTGCACCGTAAAAGCATTTTTATTATGAACAGTGAATTGGATTTGATAAAGAACGCTCTTAACCGCGTACTTGCCGGCGAGCGTCTTGACTCTGAAACATTATATGCATTGGCCGAGACAGAAACTGCCGAAGGCCGCAAGGCGCTGCTCGACGGAGCCGCCGAAATAACAAAACGTTTTTGTCCGCGTAAATTCGACAGTTGTTCCATTGTTAATGCCCGTTCCGGACATTGCTCCGAAAACTGCAAATGGTGTGCACAGTCGGCACACTTCAAAACTTCCTGCGAGAGTTACGAGCTTGTCGATGCCGAACGTGCGCTGGAAATGGCGCGATATAATGCCGAAAAAGGTGTGGGACGTTTCTCGCTTGTGGCAAGCGGACGTGCCGTGCGAGGCCGTGCGCTTGAATCCATGTGCCGCATTCTTGCCGATGCGCGCAAAGAGGGAATACACACCTGCGCCTCGCTCGGCCTGCTCAACGATGAAGAAATGGAGCAGCTTGCAGCTTCCGGTATAAGCCGTTATCACTGCAATCTTGAAACGGCGCCCTCGTTTTTCCACAAACTGTGTACATCGCACACTCAGGAGGACAAACTTGCCACTATTGCCGCCGCTAAAAAACACGGCCTTAAGGTATGCTCGGGAGGAATTATAGGAATGGGCGAAACGCGTCGCCAGCGAATGGAGCTGGCAATCAAGCTTATGGAAGTTGAACCGGTATCCATTCCTATCAACATTCTGAGCCCTATCCCCGGGACCCCCCTCGAAAAAACTCCGCTTATTTCCGAGGAAGAAATTCTGGATGCCATAGCTCTTTTCCGTTTTGCACACCCCGCTACAGAACTTCGTTTTGCCGGCGGACGCAAACGCCTTTCGCGTGAAATGCAGCTTGAGGCTATGCGCGTTGGTATTAACGGTGGTGTTGTGGGAGATTTGCTCACAACCGTAGGCTCTACTATAGACGAAGATATCAAACTTGTTAAGGAAGCCGGTTTTGAATTCTGATATTCCCAATTTGCCGAGCAAACGGCTGCTCAAGGAATTTGCCTCGCTCGACGACTCCAAAGGACGCCGGCGCACCGGCATGTTCGTCGCCGAAGGTACCAAATGTATAAGCGAACTGCTTGTGCGTTTTGAATGCGAGTATATTTATTGCACCAAAGAGTGGAGCGAGGAACACGCCGGAAAAATCGTTGCAAATAATATTGCCGTGGTTCCCAAAGCGGTACTGCGCGAGCTCACCCGCCTGCAGGCCACGCCTCCTGTTGTGGCGTTTTTCAGGCTTCCCGAGACTGCAGACGCTCCCGGCACTTCATATATAGCCGAAAATCTTACACTTGCTCTCGACCGTGTGCAGGACCCGGGAAATATGGGGACTATCCTGCGTTGCTGCGACTGGATGGGAGTGCGCCGGGTTGTAGCTTCGCACGATTGTGTGGATGCTTTCAATCCCAAGGCTGTGCAGGCCTCTATGGGCGCTCTTGCCAGAGTTGATGTGAGCTATGTGTCTCTTCCCGAGTATCTTGCCTCGCTTGGCGAAGTTGAGGTATACGGTACTTTCCTTGGAGGCGAAAATATTTACACAGCCTCCCTTTCGCGCGGCGGCCTGCTTGTAATGGGTAACGAGGGGCAGGGAATATCTTCCGAAGTCGCCCGCTACGTGAGCCGCCGCCTTCTCATTCCGTCCTGGCCTCCCGAGGCTGAAGCCGTGGAGAGTCTTAATGTCGGAGTTGCCACTGCGATAGCTTTGTCGCAGTTTCGTGCACGCATTTTTTAATCAGAGATTATATATACCATGAAAACCCGATTATTACGAAAAATATTCACCGGTGTAGCCGCGTTTTTTTGCTGCACAAGTTATGGCGCAAGTCCTGTAGCGCCCGATTCTCACCGCAATCTTGCCATATATCAGGTAATGGTTGCCTCCTTCCGTCATTCTCCCGACGGCGCGCCGGGTTATACACAGATGTGGGGACCCGACAATCACACCAAAAACGGTAATATCAAAGGAGTTACCGAAGCTCTCGACCATATCAGCAGTTTGGGAGTCAATGCCGTGTGGCTTACTCCTGTTTTCGACAGCTCACGAGCCTCGGGAGGCGAAAAGCTGCAGGCGACAGGCTATTTTACCAACGATTTTTTCTCTATCGACCCGCATTTCGGCACCGAAGCCGATTTCAGAGAGTTTGTTGATGAGGCGCACAAACGCGGCCTTTACGTAATTCTCGACGGCGTTTTCGGACATCACGGCGGAGTGGATACCCCTTCGCCCTCGGGACATGTTCTCGACAGCACACGCTCTTTTAGTGACCGTGGAAAGCAGGGCGGAACAGGAAATATTGCTTATCCCGGCTCGCTCGATTATATTACCGAAGTGGCGACATACTGGATAGACAAATTCGATGTTGACGGCTGGCGTCTCGACCAGGCATATCAGGCAACTCAGGGAGGACACAATTACTGGCTCGAGATTCGCAATGCCGTTGAGGAACTTACTGCCGCCCGTGCCGCCCGTGGCGAAAAATGGGGAACGCTCGGTTATATGGTAGGTGAAGACTGGGGCGACGCCGCTGTTATAAACAAAGGCGTTTACCGTGACGGAGGTTTGCTCAGCGCTTTCGATTTCGACGGAAAAGAATTTATAAGCGGTGAAATGCAAAATCCCGACGACCCCGGAATGCACAACGGCTGGGACGATGTGCAGAAAGTGCTCTCGCTGCCCGAAAAACGCGGATATCTCAACAACAAGGTAATTCCTAACCTGTTCCTTTCCAATCACGACGGCTATCGCGTGGCCGACCGCTTCGACCCCTCCGACGATATGTACTACCGTCAGCTCATGCTGCGCAATGCCATTCTGGCAGCCTATTCCGGACCGGTGACATTGTACTATGGCGATGAGTTCGCCGACCGTTCGCGTGAGACCGCAGGAGGCCAAAAGGACAACATCGCCCGCACTTCAGGACATCTTGAACCGAATAACGACGGCGAGCGTGAACTTGCAGAGTATATTTCCAAAGTATTTAAAATTCGCTCGGACAATCCTGCGTTGTGGCGCGGAACTGCCGGTTTCCAGCGTTTTGAACGCGACGGTGCTGATGTTCTTATGGTTGTGAAACGCGATACCAAAAGCGACAATACTGTTGCCGTTATATTTGCCGATGCTCCGGTAACAGTTCTCGACAGGAACATAGAGGCTTTTGTTCCCGAATTTATTGTAATAAAATAATTAAGTAAGTGTTGAAAATCAGTTTAGACCACCGGAAGCCTGCAGGCGGTTTTCAACCTTGCTTGTCGGTCACAGAGCTACTGCTATGCTCCTTTCGCGCAAGGCCGAAACTCATCCAACATTCAACCGAACTATAATATAAACTAATTTACAACACTACTCATATGGCAAAGAAAGCAGTACGGACAATGTGGTTTTGCACCGCGTGCGGAGCCGATTCTCCAAAATGGGCGGGACGTTGTCCGGCCTGCGGCCAATGGAACACCATGGTTGAGGAGAAAGTGAGTGCAGGAGCGGCTTCGGGAAGCTCCAAGCCGCTTGGAGGTTCACGCGTAAAAGCAACTCCCAAAGCCGTAAACGATATTGCCGCTGTGGACGAACCTCGCCTGCATATGCCCAGCGAGGAACTTAACCGCGTTCTTGGCGGAGGGCTGGTAAAAGGTTCTATCGTACTCCTTGGCGGCGAGCCGGGAATAGGAAAGTCCACGCTCGTACTGCAGAATCTGCTTGCAATCCGCAACAAACGCATTCTATATGTTTCGGGCGAGGAGAGTGCCACACAGCTCAAGCTCCGTGCCGACCGAATAGGCCGCGGCAGCGACAACTGTTTTATTGTGTGCGAAACCTCGCTGGAAAATATTTTCGAGCACATAGAAAGCATTGCCCCCGAAATACTTGTGGTGGATTCCATACAGACCATTGCCACCGATACCCTCGATTCCTCGGCCGGCAGTGTGGGGCAGGTTCGTGAATGTGCCGCGGCATTGTTGAAATTCGCCAAAGAAAGTTCCGTGCCCGTTATTCTTATAGGACATATAAACAAAGAGGGTACACTTGCGGGCCCAAAAGTGCTTGAGCACATTGTCGATGCCGTGTTGCAGTTCGAAGGCGACCGGCAGTATATGTACCGCCTGCTGCGCGCAATTAAAAACCGATTCGGCAGTACTTCGGAACTTGGAATATACGAAATGCAGCAGCGGGGATTGCGCGAGGTTTCAAACCCGTCGGAAATGCTTGTTTCCCGACATGGCGGCGAAGAACTTTCCGGAGTGGCCGTTGGTGTTACCTTGGAGGGTATACGACCCTTTATTATAGAGGTGCAGTCGCTTGTAAGCTCTGCGGCCTACGGGACTCCGCAGCGCTCCGTCACAGGATTCGATGCCAAGCGAATGAATATGCTTCTGGCAGTGCTCGAGAAACGTGTGGGATTCAAGCTCGGAGTCAAAGACGTGTTCCTCAACATTGCGGGAGGGCTAAAGGTTAACGACCCGGCATTGGATCTTGGAGTTATTGCCGCCATACTTTCCAGCAATGTGGATATAGCCATTCCTCATGGCTGGTGCATGGCCGGCGAAATAGGTCTCACCGGCGAAATTCGCCCCGTAACGCGTATAGAGCAACGTATCACCGAGGCCGAGAAATTAGGCATGAGCGATATAATTATTCCCGCCGGAAATCTCAAAGGCTTCGATACATCGCGAGTTTCCATCCGTATTCACGAGGCTGCTAAAGTAGCCGATGCTTTCCGCATACTTTTCGGATAATTCCAACCCATATATGAAAAAAGCCGGGGATTACCCGGCTTTTTTGTTCCAATATAGTATTGAGTTAGTTTACCTGCTTACTTGGACCAAAAAGAGTACGATACTGCAAAACTGAAATCGTTATCCGGGCAATGAATTCCCATATCCTTGCCTAAATTACTTTTATAAAGATGCTGATACCAGGTTGCACTCAGGCCGATTCTTCCGAAATTTTTGCTTAACCGGAAAGCCCATGAAGTACGTAGCGCAGACGAGGGCGGTGTAACTTTGTATCCTCGGGAGTTTTTGTTCACGTAAGGGATAATAAGGTCGGGTGCCGGACCTGTTCCTACTCTCCAGCCTTTGGCTAAATTAATGTTTACTATTGCATTAAGGCGGAAATCAATGGCACGGAACTTATCCATATTATGAGAGTCGGGAGTTATTATTCCTCCTACAGTAGGACTGCCTTCTCCTGAATAGAAATGCTGAATATCCAACGAAGGGGTAATTGAAATCCATTTGCAGAAGTTGTAGTTGTATTCTTCCGATATACCGAAGTGCCAGGCATTACCGTCGGTGCCGGAACTTGCCGGAGAAATGCCACCGAGTAGTCGTAACGCAAGCCCCTGTTCTTGAGCATGCATCGGCATAGTCAGGCAAAATGCCAATGCAATTAGAAATAACTTTAATGATTTCATGATACTGTGTTTTTGGTGAGGATTTTTGCAAAAATACAAAAAAACAGTAAAAATCAGCAATTAAATATGCTAAAGTGATATTTATTTCGATTGCTAAAAAATAATATAAACCCATATATGAAAAAAGCCGGGGATATCCCCGGCTTTTTGGTTTAATGGAATAGAGGATTATTTTACAAATACTTTAGTGCTTTCGCCTCCCTGACGGCGGATGTATACACCGGCAGGCATGTTGTCGGCGTTAACGCGGATGCCCTGGAGATTGAAGTATTCAACCGAACCCTTAGGAGCCTGGTCAACAGCAACGTTTTCAATGCTTTCCTGTTTGCCGTTTAGAACAAATTCGGCACGAGCCGGAGTTGCTGTTTCAACAGCGTCCTGCGGAAGTGCGAATACACGGAAGCTTGAGCGGTTTCCAACGTACAGGTTGCCCGAGGGGTCGAACGCAATCTGATAGCCGTTTGCAACCGAGCCGCCGGGAGCAAGAAGATTGAAGCTGTACACCTCGTTGTACTGCAAAGGCTCGTCGGTCGATTCGGTAAAGGTCATTTCACCTACGTGGATATAACCCGAGTTGTCCTGATAAGCGAACAGTTTGCCGTCGGGGGTAGTGGCCACGTTGCCAATGCCGCCCTTTATACTTTCGATATTGCCGGAATTGAGAAGAATGTTACCGTCAAAATCGAAAACAACAAATACGGGAACAGCCTTGGAGTTGTTGCCGTCGGAACGGGATTGGCCTGCAACAATATAATTCTTGTTAACGGCGAGGTCTACCATTCCGTTAATCATGAGGGGCGAAACTTTGGAGAACACTACATCGGGCACGGTGCTTATGGTTTCTTCTGTGCCGATGTTGTAGCATACCATCGAAAGCGAGTAGTCGGAAGGATAATCTTCCTGGAACGAGAACAGACGGGTGTCTTCACCGGTACCATATACAGCGAGGCCGGATGTTGAGCCGCCTATAACTTTTCCGTTGCAGGTCCATTCTCCGGAATTGGGATTGATAGTACCCTGGAACAAGGATGCACGTTCTGCATCGGGATTTGCGGGGTCGAATTTGTAAATACCGCCTTCGGGGTCACTCCAGTCGGCCAGGAGAACAGTTCCGGAAGGAAGAACACTCATGCGGAAGGGCGAAACCTTGGAACCGGCGAGCCATTCGCCTTTCTGATAAGCTACGGAATTCTCCTGCTCAAGAGCCGGCGAGAACGTGAATACGCCCTGTTGTTCTTCAAATCCGCCTACGTAGGCGTTGCCGAAGTATTGCGATTCGGGATTGAGGTCAAGAGTCACACAGTTGGACGATATCTTGCTGACGAATACAGGCTGCACGGTGGGAACAGCTCCATTTTCAACAACAACCTGCCATTTGCGGTTTCCTGAGAAGGAGTTGGCGTCGAGGCTCACGCTGTTCTCGCCTTTTTCAAATTCGCCGGAGGCAACTACTATAATATCGGAAGAATCGGCGTCGGGAAGCAGTTCTATACGAGCAGCGGCTGCATCGGTGAGACTGAAGGTGAGTGTATATGAATCCTCTCCGTCGAGTTCCGATTTCAGTCCGTAAGCCCAGTTGCCGCGAACCAGAGGCTGTTCGGCACCTGCAGTTGTGAAGTGAGTTATTTTGTTTCCGCGCAGAGCGTAAAGTTCGATGTTGGCGGCAGTCATGTTACCGTCGTTGTCGCGGCTTATAACGGGACGTGCTGCTGTAGCGGCCTTGGCAGCAGAAGCTTCCATTGCGGTGTTGGCAGTGGAAATTGGGCGGGCATTTTCCAGGCCGTCGGTAATGTTGAGCATGCTTGTTCCGGCGTGGTTTTCACCGTCCATGTCGGCAACAGCCATAATGGCTTGTCCGGCCATTACAAAATAAGCTTCGCGAGCGCTTGCCGGCTGCACGAGTCCGTCGCCCATCTTGCCTTCGTAGGCATATCCGGTTTTGGCAAACTGCATGGGAGTCATTTTTGCGCTGTTAACAATAAACGAACCGGCTTTTACGGGCGAAACGGTTATTGTGTAGTCTTCGCCGAGAGCGTCCATGTTCATTCCATCGCGGGTATCGTTAACGAAAGATTCCGAAACTTTTTCGCCGTTTGCTATATCAATGTAATTCAGCCACACTTTGCGTTCATAATATGTAGATGCCGAGGGCAGATACATTACACCTTCGTCGGAAGTTCCGGTGTAGGCCATTGTGTATCCTGTGTGTGCACGGAAGAAATTGGCGGTTACCGAAGTTGTGAACCATACGGAGGGAGCGCCTGCAGGTATGCCCTTGTCATCGTTTTCCCACTTGTAAATGTTGCAGACACCAAATGTTTCGCCGGCCTCCACATAGTCTTGCGCAATGTGGCAAAGTTCGTTGGCACAGCCGATGAGAACACCGTCGGAAGTAACCTGAATATCGCTCAGCGGCGACATCGAGCCTTCGGTTCCTTCAGTTGAAACCTCTGCTTTTACAGCGAGAGTGGCTGCATCGAGTACAAGGAGTGTGGGCATGAGATTGGAATCGTGTGCAAGTACGTAGAGATTTTCGCCGCGGGCGATGAATCGCTTAACGTTTTTGCCTTCCAGCGCCGGAATTTCAACATCGGCGGCTTTGGTAGTGAAGTTATAGGCCGAAGCAACTTTGAATGCCTTGCTGTCCACTTCGTCGGGATAGTCGAAATAGATGACTGTGGGCGGAACATACTCTTCGTTCTCAAGATAGATACGCGGATATGTTCCTGCGGCGGCCTGTACGGTGTAAGGACCGTAATACTCTTCTTCAAGGTCTTTGTACCCTTCGGCCGAGGCGCGGAGGTAGTAGTCGCCCTCTTCAAGATCTTTGAAAAGGAAAGCGCCGTTCCATTCGTCGTCGGTAGTGTACTCTTTAATGACTTGGTTGTCCTTAAGCAGTTGTACTTTGACGTTGTTCAGAGGTTTGAGTGCATCGGGCGAAACTGCCGAGCAATGATAATAGTTGTGGATGAATTTTTCGTGTTTGTCGCGCACGATACCGTAAATCTCGCCGGTTTTTTCCTTTTCGATACCGAAAATATCGGCAATACCGCGAGCGTAGGATTCGCCCTCGTGACGGCATACATCGGGATTCATGGCGCGGTGACGGGCCGGCTGATAAGTGTGGAAGTAACCTTCTACAAGGAAGCCCGGTGTGTTGTGGCGAAGAACGGCATAGTATCCTTTGACAACGTTGCCGTCGTGATGGGTTGTGAGGGCATAGTCACCGCTCCAGAAGTCGATATCGTAATAAAGCCCCGGATTTGTCAGGGAATAAAAACTCCAGCAGCTGTGCTCGTTTTTATAGGCATATGGCCATACTATACGTGCAGCGTCATCGGAGCCTTCTACACTTGCGGTGCGATTCTCTCCTCTGACGAAGAATGCGGGATAGTTTGTGTTGTTGCCGTCGACATGAGCGTTGGAATGCACGGAAATGAAAAAGTCGAAGTTGTTGTCGTATACTTCGCGTGATATTTCTGTGATGTCGGGACCTCCGTTCTGCCACACATTTTTAACGCGACTCATAACAATATTGTTTGTGAAATCGCGTCCACCTTTGGAGGCATCGAACTTAAGGCCGTAGCTGTGCAGTTTATCTACAAGGCCGAAACATTTCCACAGATTTGTGTTTGATTCAAAAAAACCGGTAGTATCGTTATATACCTGGTTTACAGCATCGGACAGTCCATGTTTAATGGTTCCCATGTGACGGTCGCCGGCACCAAAGCCGCCGTGTCCGGGGTCGACGTATACACGAAGGTCGGAGGCGTCCTTTTTCTGGAACTCGTAAGCATAGGCTCCGGCTCCCGAAGCCAATGCAATTGCAGTGATGAGTAGTATGCTCTTTTTCATGGCCGGAACTTATTTAAGGTTAAGTATATACATTTCGCCCTCGGTGGTGGTGAAGGATATTTTTCCTGTAGAGGCCGAGGGATAAGTGGCAACGAGGTCGGGTGTGGTGAGTGTCTGGCGCACCGAGCCGTCGACATTTGTGGCTACAATTTCGGAGCGGGTAACCACATAGCCGTTGCTTTCGTTAACCATGCCTACAATGGTGTTGTTGTCGTACCATACGGGGGCACGCAGAATTCCGAGGCTTTGTACGTTGGTGCCGTCGACATTGCAGGTATAGCAGCCTTCGCCCACAACAACGAATACAATTTTAGAGGCGTCGGGACTGAGCGACTGCCATATATAGCTCTTTCCCTGAGTTCCCAAAGGTGACAAAACTTTGGTTTCGCCCTTGCGTGTTATGCAAAGCTGAGCGTGGTCGATGGAAAGAACGGGACGTTCTTCAACATTGAGATTTCCAAGTTGGCGGGCTTTGCGTTTGCCTCCGTCAATGGCTGTTGCAAGGCTGCCCTGAACATCTATTGCCTGAATTTCACGCGAGGGTTCGGCAACAGTAACAGTCTTTTTTGTGAGTACGTCGGTGGATTTTACGCTTACAAGACGTTTGTGATCGGGACCGGTGCTCGCTTCGCGGTAAACAATGTAGCGGCTGTCGGGAGTGAAGCGCAGGTCGTAGTTGCTTCCTTTTTCGCTTAGCAAGCTTGTTTGTCCGCTTTGAAGGTCGATTTTGGTAAGACCTTCGCCACTCATGGATGAAACAATTGCATAAGTTCCGTCGGGACTTACATTAGCCTGTTCCACCCGGTAGCCTTGCGGCAGTTTCACATGCTGTGTGGAAACTACCTCAAGCAGTTGCGCCTGTGCCAGTAAACCGCCACTCAGCAGCAAAGCTGTGATAAGAGCTTTTTTCATGGTAGTCAGTTGTTTTAAAAGGTTAGTATAAAAGGGTAATTGTGGATTCAAGGTTGGTTTTGGTATTGCCGCTCTCTTGCAGCTGATAACTCCCCAAAGGTAGCCAGAATACTTTGTTTTTGCAAATTTTTATTATAATTTCTGAAAATTGCCGATTCAACAAATATGTTGGTTTCGGAACAAATCGGAACAGGCCGATGTTATTATTAAAACTATCAAATAACACAACTTTCAGAATTTTTATTTATGGACTGGCTTGTTCAAACGTTTCGCGACAATCCTTCAATTCCCATTTTTCTGACATTGGGACTCGGATTCTGGATTGGAAAATTCAAATATAAAACTTTTTCGCTGGGTACCGTAACATCGGTGCTGCTTGTGGGCGTTCTTGTGGGACAACTTGATATTCCCATATCAGGTCCTGTAAAATCGCTGTTCTTCCTGCTTTTCCTTTTTGCAATAGGTTATAGCGTAGGCCCGCAGTTTTTCCGTGCGCTCAAAGGTACCGGAATCAAGCAGGTTATTTTTGCGGTGGTGATGTGTGTGCTCACTCTTGCGGTGACTGTCGGCGTTGCAAAAATCTTTGGCTATAATCCCGGTGAGGCGGCCGGACTTTTTGCCGGTGCGCAGACAATTTCGGCTGTCATAGGTGTGGGTGACGATACTATCAAAACCCTCGGAGCATCGGCAGCCGACAAACAGAACTGGATGGATATTATTCCGGTATGCTACGCGGTTACATATATTTTCGGTACAATCGGTTCGGCATATATTCTCAGCTATATAGGTCCGATGATGCTCGGCGGTATTAAAAAAGTGCGTCAGCAGACAATAGAGCTGGAAAAGACATTGAACGACAGCTCCATATCTTCCGACCCCTCCATGATGAACGCCTTGCGCCCCGTGGCTTTCCGAGCTTACTCGGTGGAGGGTGAGTTTTTCAATAACGCGTCTACAGTGGCCGATGTGGAAAAACATATATCCGAAATGGATCGACGCATGTTTGTTGAGCGCGTGCGTTCAAACGGACAGATTATAGATTCTCCCGCACCCGGTCAAAGCATTGCAAAAGGCGATGTTATTGTGCTTAGCGGCCGCCGTGAGTTTATTGTAGAGGATGAATCGTGGCTCGGCCCGGAAGTTGCCGATGCGGAACTGCTTTCATTCCCTGTTGAAAAAATTCCGGTGATGATAGCAAACAAGGCTATGGAGGGTAAAACAATCGACGAGCTGCGTGCCGTGCCTGCAATGCAGGGCGTGGCCATTGTTTCGGTGTCGCGGGCAGGGCAGACTTTGCCGGTTCTTGCCAAAACAAAACTGTATCGCGGCGACATGATTACCGTTGCAGGACTTAAACGCGAGGTGGACGCCGCCGCCAAAGAGATAGGTTACGCCGACCGTCCCTCCAATGTAACCGATATGGTTTTCGTAGGCCTCGGTATTTTTATCGGTGCTCTTATTGGCGCCATTACAATTCGATTGGGCGGTATTCCCGTAAGTCTGAGCACTTCGGGCGGTGCTCTTATCGCAGGTCTTGTGCTTGGATGGCTGCGTTCCAAACATCCCACTTTCGGCCGTATTCCCGATTCATCGGTGTGGCTGCTCAACAATCTGGGACTTAACATGTTTATTGCCGTGATAGGTATTACCGCCGCTCCAACCTTTGTAAGCGGTATAAAGGAAGTGGGCGCAATGCTTTTCGTTGCCGGCGTAATTGCAACAACATTGCCGCTTATAATAGGAATTTGGATGGGTGACAAAATTTTTAAGTTCCACCCTGCCATAAACCTTGGATGCGTTGCCGGCAGCCGTGTAACAACAGCATCGCTCGGCGCCATACAGGACGCCCTCGGCTCCACTACACCGGCGTTGGGCTATACCATAACCTATGCCGTTGCCAATACCTTGCTTATTCTGATGGGCGTTGCCATAACATTGATATGCGCTTGAATATAAACGAACTATAAACTGATTATAAGAAATGGATACTCCAAAAAATCCCCTTAATCCCAATTACGAAAGCAAGCTTTCACAAATGAGCCCTTTCGAAATTAAAAACGAACTTATTGCACTTGCGCAGGCCGATGCGCGCAAATCGAGTGCCGCATTTTTGAATGCGGGCCGAGGTAACCCCAACTGGATTGCCTACGACGCACGCGAGGCATTTTTTACTCTTGGCAAGTTTGCAATGGAGGAATGCAAGCGTGTGTATCAGGCTTCGCCGGGTATTGCCGCAACTCCGCATTGCGAGGGCATAGCTCAACGTTTCGAGGCTTTCCTTGAAAAGAACAGCGATTCCGAAGGCGGCGAGCTGCTTGCAAAGAGCTATCATTATATGGTTGAAAAATTGCAGGCCGACCCCGATACACTGGTATACGAACTGGCCGATGCAATTTCCGGCGACCATTATCCCACCCCTCCCCGTATCCTCAATTTTGCCGAAATGGCAATACGTCCGTATCTTGCTCAGGAAATGGGCGATAACGCTGCCGGCGGAGGCAAGGAATACGACCTCTTCGCTACCGAAGGCGGAACTGCGGCAATGTGCTATATATTCAATTCGCTCCAGGTGAACCACCTTGTGAAAAAAGGCGATAAAATTGCCCTTATGGCTCCTTTGTTCACTCCTTACATTGAGATTCCTCAGCTGGACCGATACAGCTTCGATGTTGTTACCGTGAGTGCCAATCCTGTGGAAGCCGACGGATATCACTATTGGCAGTATCCCGACGAAGAACTCGACAAACTGCGCGACCCGGCGGTGAAACTGGTATGTGTGATTAATCCTTCCAACCCGCCGAGCTACCGTCTTAGCGAGGATAACCTGAACCGTATTGTGGATATTGTTAAAAAGGACAATCCTAATCTGATTGTGGTTACCGATGACGTTTACGGAACTTTTGCCGATAATTTCCGCTCGCTCATGTATGCCTTGCCTTTCAACACCTTGTGTGTATACTCGTTCTCCAAATATTTTGGAGCTACAGGCTGGCGTCTTGCCGTTGTGGCCGCAGCTCAGCAGAATCTTATGGACAAGCTCATTGCCGAGCTGCCCGAGGAGGAACGCAAAGACCTTGCCGACCGTTACGGCTCCACTACACTCGACGTGCCCTCAATGAAATTTATCGACCGTATGGTGGCCGATTCCCGCGATGTGGCATTGAACCATACTGCCGGTCTTTCCACGCCGCAGCAAGTGCAGATGAGTCTGTTTGCTCTCAAATGCCTTATCGACACCAAAAACGATTACAAGGGCAAGATGCATCAGTTGATTCATCAGCGTCTGGATGCGCTGTGGGATTCTACAGGCTTCCATATGCCCGAGGATCCCTTGCGCGTGGGATACTACAGCGAAATCGACCTCATGGTATGGGCCAAGAAGCTCTACGGCGATGATTTTGCCGCCTGGCTTGCCGGAGCGCACAATTCGCTGGATGTTGTAATGCGTCTTGCTGCCGAAAAAGGTATTGTGGTACTAAACGGCTCGGGTTTCGACGGCCCGGAATGGTCTATCCGTGTTTCGGAAGCCAATTTGAAAACAGCCGACTATGTAGTTATCGGTAAGGAAATACGACAGATTCTGGACGATTACCATGCCGAATATCAGTCCTCCCAAAAGAAATAACAGAATAATATTGTAAAAAACACTCCCTGAGCACTGTTGCGCAGGGAGTGTTTCATTTTTCAGGATATCAGGATTAGTAATTTTTAGCTTCGATTTCAAAGTAAGCTTTTGCATGGAGGCACACAGGACACACTTCGGGAGCTTTTTTGCCAATTACAATGTGTCCGCAGTTGCGGCAAATCCAAACGGTGTCGCCTTCGCGTGAGAATACAATACCTTCTTCGATGTTTGCGAGCAGGCGACGGTAACGTTCTTCGTGATGACGTTCGATAGCCGCTACGGCACGGAATTTTGCCGCTATTTCGGGGAATCCTTCGGCATCGGCTTCATCGGCCATACGGTCGTACATGTCGGTCCATTCGTAGTTTTCGCCCTCGGCGGCATCGCGGAGGTTCTGCATTGTGTCGGGCACTTCGCCTCCGTGGAGCAGTTTGAACCACATTTTAGCATGCTCTTTTTCGTTTTGAGCAGTTTCTTCAAAAATTGCGGCAATCTGCTCATAGCCTTCTTTGCGGGCTTTGGATGCAAAGTAGGTGTACTTGTTTCGAGCCTGGGATTCGCCTGCAAAAGCTTCCTGCAGGTTACGTTCGGTTTTGGTTCCTTTAAGATCTTTCATTTAGTTGTAATTAAGTGTTTACGGTTATTGTTTGTTACAGATGTCGCATAGTCCGCGGTACACTATCTCCACGCAGTCGATGCAGAAACCCGGGGTAAGGGAGTCGGCAAGACTGCGGGGTAGTGGAGTGTCGAAAATTTTACCACATTTACGGCATACGAAATGCCCGTGGGCGGGTTGAGGCTTGAAATCGTAACGCATGTTGCCGCTTTCAATTTCAAGTTCCCGCAGGAGAGAGGCGTCGGTCAGCGCATGAAGGGAGTTATAGACAGTTGTGCGCGAAAGCGAGGGGAATTTGCCGCTCAGCCGGCTGTAAATTTCATCGGCCGACGGATGTGTACGACAGTTTGCCACAAACGACAGCACTGCAATCCTTTGAGCCGAAGGACGCAAACCGTTGCGATGCATCATTTCTAACAGTTGGTTTTCGCTAAATATTGGCGTTTGTGACATGATTAAAGTATGAAATTGTATGCTGTTAATTTTTTAACTTAATTGTAAGCGTTACAAAATTAGTAACAATTCCAATTGCATGCAAGTGTTTGGCTGTGTTTTTCAGATTTTTTTGCAATTATGGCATCAAGTAACATAACTGCCGTGTGCAAGCTTGAAATAAATTTGGCATTACTCTTGACTTATTAGTATATTTGCATGTTTTTTAGATAATGGAAAAATTTATAGAAATAGCCGGTTTGCGGCTTCGTTATATAACTGTCGGTTCGGGACCGAAACCTGTTATTCTGATGCATGGCTGGGGCTGTCGCGCCGAGACTGTACAGGTGCTTGCCGATGCACTTGCACATGAGTCCACCACGGTGTATAATATTGATTTGCCCGGTTTCGGCGAATCGGATGAACCTTCCGAGGTGTGGGGCGTTGAGGATTATACAGCCCTTATTGAGGAATTTGCTTCGCGCCTGAATCTTGTCAAGCCGGTGCTTGTGGGGCATTCGTTCGGCGGACGTATTGCTATTGTATACGGTTCGAGAAACAATGTCGACAGCCTTGTGCTTGTGGATGCGGCAGGGATAAAACCTCGTCGCTCGCTCAAATATTATTTTAAAGTGTACAGCTTTAAATTTGCAAAACGTATTCTGCCGCTGTTGCTGGGCAAAAAGCGTGGAGGAGCTTTGATTGACAAGTGGCGTGGCAAGGCCGGTTCGTCGGACTATGCTTCGGCGTCGCCGCGTATGCGCGCCATTATGAGCCGCGTTGTAAACGAGGATCTCAAGCATTTAATGCCTTCCATAAAAGCGCCCGTGCTGCTTATTTGGGGTGAAAAGGATACGGCAACTCCGCTTTCCGATGCCAAAACAATGCAAAAACTTATTCCCGATGCAGGATTGGTATCGTACCCCGAGGCAGGACATTATTCTTTTTTGGAGCGCCCGGCTCAGACGGCCGCAGTGCTCGCAAGCTTTTTGAATTTTAACAAGTAGAACATGACAATAGCTTTATATATTTTAGCCCTGCTCACGGTAACGGCGAATCTTGTGATGGAGCTGCGCCGCGACCTGATGATGTTCCAGCAGAATTCCTATCGTATCGACCGCTACCGCAAGTGGCTCTCGGAAAGCGGCGACACAACTTCGGTTGCCCGCATGCTGGGCTTCGCAACCTTTTTTGTGGCGCTTATTCCCAAGGTGCCCCATGTTGCTGCAATGCCTCTCATGGGATTGTTCGCAATTATAAATACAATAAGTCTTGTTCGCCGAAAGTACAAGAAACCGCTTGTAATGACAAACAGGGCAATGCGTATTTTTGCAGCCTCGTTGCTGTGCGCCGCCTTGGCAACATCGCTCACAGTATCGTTTATGAGCGCTCCCGGCATTTTGGGTGCATTGTTCACTGCATCGGTTACTTTAATAGGATGCTACTGTGGATCGCATTTGCTCATTATGCTTGCCGCAATGCTGCTGTCGCCATGGGAGAAGAATATCAACATGCAGTATATTAACGATGCGCGTCGCCGACTGGAACAGATGCCCGATCTTAAAATCATTGGTATTACAGGCAGCTACGGTAAAACCACCACAAAGCATTATCTTACCCGCATACTCTCGGAGCACTACGAGACCTTGATGACCCCGGGCAGCTACAATACAACAATGGGTGTTGTGCGTACCATACGCGAATATCTTAAGCCCTACCACGAGGTGTTTGTGGTTGAAATGGGTGCCAAACAACCCGATGACATTGCCGAGATATGCCGGCTTGTACACCCTCAGCGCGGTATTATAACAGCTGTGGGGCCACAGCACCTCGAATCGTTCAAGACTATCGATAATGTTCAGCGCACCAAATTCGAGCTTGCCGACTCATTGCCGGCTACCGGATTGATTGTACTGAATAATGATTTTGAAAAAATTGCCGACCGCCCCGTGGATAATGTTCCCTGCCTGCGATATGCGGTAAAGAATACCGAAAATGCCGATTATGTGGCATTCGATATAAAGTACTCCAACGCAGGAACCGACTTTACCGTGCGCCGCAACAGCGACGGCGCCACGCTGCAGCTGAGGACACGGCTTGTGGGCGAATGCAACATATCCAATATCCTCGGTGCTGTTGTAATGGCGCAGCACATGGGAGTGCCCGATGAAAAAATCAGATATGCCGTCGAGCAGCTTGAGCAGGTAGAGCACCGTTTGAGCATAAAGCGTGTTCCGGGTGGCCTTACTATTATCGACGATGCATTTAACAGCAATCCCGTAGGTTCTGCCATGGCGCTGGATGTGCTGGCGGCCATGGACGGAAAACGAATACTTGTTACTCCCGGAATGGTTGAGCTTGGAACCGAGGAATTTGAGCTCAACAAGGAATTCGGGCGAAAGGCGGCTTCAAGCTGCGATGTGGCAATAGTCGTTGGCGCTTACAACCGCGAAGCAATTTGCAGCGGACTGGCCGAAGGAGGCATGCCCAAACAGAATATTCACACTCCCGATACATTTGCACAGGCTCAGCAACTGCTGCGTACAATTGCAGGCAAGGGCGATACCGTGCTTTACGAAAACGATCTTCCCGATACTTTTAAATAGCATATAAAATGAAAACTACCATAGCGGTTTTTTTCGGCGGCCGTTCCACCGAACATGAAATATCCGTAATTTCGGCCAATCAGGCCATGGCGGCGATTAACGACGAATTGTATGATGTTGTTCCCGTATATATAACAAAGCAGGGTCGCTGGTATACCGGCGAGAAACTGCGCGATGTGAAAAATTACCGTAATATCGACAAACTGCTTGCCGAATGCACCGAGGTTTACATGCGTCCCGTTTACGGCGATTACGCACTGTATCCGGCAAAAGCAAAAGGTTTGTTCGGCAGTGCAAAACCGCTTGCCGAAATTGACGTTGTGATACCTGTTCTGCACGGTTCCAACGGCGAGGACGGTATTTTTGAAGGTGTCCTTGAAACAATAGGTATTCCATATGCAGGTTGCAACACTCTTGCCTCTGCAAACGGCATGGACAAAATAACAATGAAAATGATTCTTGCCGCCGACGGAATTCCTGTTGTGGACTATGTGTGGTTTACCGACAAACAATGGTTCGCACGTCGCGACGAGCTTATTGCACGCATAGAGGAAAAATTGGGCTATCCTGTTATTGTAAAACCGGCAAACCTCGGCTCAAGCGTGGGTATAGGATGCGCTGAGAACCGTGAGCAGCTCATTGCCTGCATTGATGATGCGCGATTGTACTCAACCCGCATTATTGTGGAGGATATGGTGGAAAATCTTCAGGAAATTAACTGTGCCGTGCTCGGCGATGCCGACGAGTATGTAACCTCTGTACTTGAAGAGCCTATAAAGAGTGGCGAAATTCTGTCGTATCAGGACAAATATATGGGCGGCACTAAGGACGACCGCGGTATGCACGCCGCTAAAAAACGTATTCCTGCCGACCTTCCCGCCGACGAAACCGAGCGTATCCGTTTTCTTGCCGGCGAAACTTTCCGCGTGCTCGGTTGTCACGGTGTGAGCCGCGTGGACGTTATGGTGGACGGAAAGACCCGCGATATTTATGTGAACGAGATTAACACCATTCCCGGCTCGCTGTCGTTCTACCTTTGGGAAGCTGCCGGAATAAAATTCTCCGACCTTATGGATCGTCTTGTAAAACTTGCCCTCAAGCGCAAGCGCGAGCAATCGGCCAAGACTGTAAGTTACGACGCCAATATCTTTGCCATGGGCGGAGGAGTAAAAGGCGGAGTAAAAGGTGCAAAGGGAATAAAATAAACTACCTGCCATATAACAGAAACGGCCGGAAGCAATTTCCGGCCGTTTTGTTTGAGAGGGATAAGTTACTCGAACGACTGAACGTATATTGCGTCGCCTGCGCGGGAGAGTTTGAAGCGATGTGAGCCTGGGGTTCCCATATCGGTGAACCATACTTTGTACCAGCCGTTGCCTTCGCTTACAACCGAGTCGACCGAGCAAACGTCGGAGTCGCCGTCCTGATTGCCGCTGCGCAGTTCCCAGACGGCATAGCCCTCGCCGTCGAAATCGTAGTCGTCTTTCAGTTTTTGAACTATGTCGGGCGCAAAATTCTTGCTGATATTTGCAAAGTCCTCGTTTCCGAAAACATAGTTGTTGTACAGATTCTGGAAAAATCCGTGGGCAAGAGCCTCTTCATCCTGTTCTATTTCTATAGTTTCGGGAACTTCGGCTGTGTCCGTATTCTGCTGCTTGTTTCCGCTGCATGCCGTGAGCAGTGCGCAGGCAATGGCGATTGAGAAAAATTTTTTTATCATAGTGCTCATTTTTTTGCAAATATACGGATTATTCCGGAACACGAGGTAAATTTATTCTTGCTCCGCCATGTTTACAAAGCGGCTACTGCAAGAGGAGCAAGAATACATACGGCGATGAGTAACATAATGCAGATGATTGTGATGAAGAGAGTGGTTCGGCGAGACGCTCCTGGTGTGTGGAAAATTACCGAGCAGGCACCCCACACAATGGCAAAGCTGATGAGTGCGACAAGCAGCAGGCCGCATATTACGGCGCTTACAAGCAGCCACTGCATTTCAATGCCGAAGGTTGTGAGAATGGCTACGTTGGATGTTATTGCGGCAATGAAAGCGCCTATGCTTATTACGAGGAAGCCTACAAGGGCTGCAAAACCGATTACACCACAGAAGAGTCCCATAAGCAGCATTATGCATTTGCCGATGAAGGAGAACAGCATTGTCCAGAAATTGCCGTCGGCACTGCGTTCATCCAGCGGAGGAGGGGTGTTGCCCGATTCCATTATGGCCTCACCGAGAGTTCCCGGCGTTACCGGTTCGCCGCGCATTTGCAGAACGCGGCGGGGGGTGTTTGCCGGCGGAATAATCATCCACAAAATGAGATATATTATTGCAAATGGGTATACACGGGTGCACAGAACAAGAATGAGGAAGAGGAGACGCATTACGTTGGCGTTCCAGCCGAGATAGCATGCGAGGCCGCCGAAAACGCCGCCGAAAACTTTGTTCTTGAGATTGCGGAACAGGCGTTTGTGTGCCGGAAGGCGCAGTGTGTACCATGGATGTTCGCTTGCATCGTCATGTTCCTGAGCAGTTGCACTGCCCGCGGCAGGAGCTGCTGCACTTGTTTCTGCGTCGGGATTGAGTTCCTCGGGCCGTCCCATTGTTGCTATAACACTGTTTACATCGGCAATGGTAATGACATTTACTCCTTGCGAGAGCCGTGCTTCAAAGAGCTCGCGGATGCGGCTTTCCATGTCGCCGACAATCTCCCGGCCTTCTTCGCCGGTGAATGTGAGGCGTAACTGGTCCAGATAGTTGTTGAGCAGGTTGAATGCGTCTTCGTCGATGTTGAAAACCTGCCCGTTTATGTTTGCTGTGAATGTGCGTTTCATTGTTCGGAAGAATTTGAAGGGGTGGGAGATTGTTTTAATAAGTGTTGAACCGTATGGCTGATTTCGTTCCAGGAATTTTGCAGCTGGATAAGGAATTGTTCGCCCAAAGGTGTTATTGAGTAGTATTTGCGCGGAGGTCCCGATGGCGACTCTTCCCAGCGATAGGCAAGCAGCCCGTCGTTTTTAAGGCGAGTGAGCAATGGGTAGAGCGTTCCTTCCATTACTATGAGGTGAGCCTCCTTCATTTTTTCGATTATCTCGGAAGTGTAGGCATCGCCTTGGCGAAGCAGGAGCAGTACGCAAAACTCCAGCATGCCCTTTCGCATTTGTGATTTGAGATTGTCGACGTTCATGTTGTGGAGTGTTTTTTGATTGTGGATTACTGTAGGGGAGGATTAAGGAGAATGAATTGCGGAGATGTAGATTACTGTAGAGGGGTGTGGGGAATAAGATTGTAGATTGTTTGAGATTGTAGATGAAAATAATGCTGTTTTGTTTTACAATGCAAAGGTATATATTCTAACAGTACTATGCAATACATAGTACTAATAAAATTCAATATTTAACATGTTTTAATAGTTGAAGCCGGTTTTACATATGGGATACAGGAATATGTATACACGCAAAAAAACGCCCCTGCGCTATTGCAGAGGCGTTTTTATAGTTAAGTTTCTAAACAGGGTTTAGAGCTGCTCGTTCTTTTTTTCTACCGATGCAACTTCGGGATCTACACCCCACTGCTGCTGTGCAAGACGCAGGTAGTTGTTGTAGCGCCACTGAGCGTTGGACTTGGCGGCTGCAAAGAGTTCGGCTGCTTCGGCGGGGTACTGCTTGAGTACGGAAGCGTAACGAACTTCGCCCTTGAGGAAGTCCTCGAACTTGTCCCAGTCGGGAGTTTTGCTGTCGAGGGTGAAGGGGTTTGCGCCGGTGCTTTCCAATGCGGGGTTGTAGCGCCAGAGCTGCCAGTAACCGCATTCAACGGCACGAGTCTCTTCTTCCTGGCTGCGTCCCATACCGGCTTTGATACCATGGTTGATACAGGGCGAGTAGGCAATGATGAGCGAGGGACCGTCGTATGCTTCGGCTTCGCGGATAGCTTTGAGGGTCTGAGCCTGGTCGGCGCCCATGGCTATCTGAGCAACGTATACATAACCGTAGGTTGAGGCGATGAGGCCGAGGTCCTTTTTGCGGATACGTTTGCCGGCAGAGGCAAATTTTGCAATGGCGCCCAGAGGAGTTGCCTTGGACGACTGACCGCCGGTGTTGGAGTAAACTTCGGTGTCTACAACGAGCACGTTTACATTTTCGCCGGAAGCGAGAACGTGGTCGAGACCACCGAAACCGATGTCGTAGGCAGCGCCGTCACCTGCAATAATCCACTGGCTGCGGGCAACGATGAATCCCTTGAGTTCGAGGAGTGCCTTGCAGTTGTCGCAGTTGCATGCTTCGCACAGAGGCACGAGCTTGTCGGCAACTTCGCGGGTAACACCTGCGCTGTGAGGAGCGGCGAGCCACTGTTTTGCAAGTTCCTTGATTTCGTCGGAGCAGTTGCTGCATTCGGTCATGCGTGTCATGATGTCGGCAACACGTTCGCGCATCTTTTTAGTAGCAATCTTCATACCGAGGCCGAATTCGGCGAAGTCCTCGAAGAGCGAGTTTGCCCATGCGGGACCATGGCCGGCGGCATTGGTGGTATAAGGAGTGGAGGGTACGGAACCGGAGTAGATGGACGAGCAGCCGGTGGCGTTGGCAACCATTTCGTGGTCGCCGAAGAGCTGGCTGATGAGTTTTACGTAAGGAGTTTCGCCACAGCCCGAGCAAGCGCCGGAGAATTCGAACAGAGGTGTTGCGAACTGGCTGTTCTTCACGTTAGCCTTAACGTCTACGAGGTTCTGCTTGGAGCTTACTTCTTTTACGCAGTAGTCCCAGTCCTGCTGAACGGCGAGCTGTGTTTCCAGAGGTTTCATCTGGAGAGCTTTCACGCCCTTCTTGCCGGGGCATACGTCAACACAGTTGCTGCAGCCGAGGCAGTCGAGAACGTCAACGGCCTGGATAAAGCGCATACCCTTGAAGGACGGGCCGAGAGCGGGAATTGTTCCGGCTTCGCCCATGGGAGATGCTGCGGTTTCTTCGGCTGTGAGAACGAAGGGACGGATTGCAGCGTGAGGGCATACATATGCGCACTTGTTACACTGGATACAGTTTTCTTCGAGCCACTCGGGAACGAATGCTGCTACGCCGCGTTTTTCGTAAGCGGCAGTACCCTGTTGCCATGTGCCGTCGGCGATAGCCTCGAAGTCGGAAACTTTGAGGAGGTCGCCGTCCTGAGCGTTGATGGGGCGGACAATGTCGTTGATGAAAGCGGGGTCGTTGTTGGCAGCCTTGGGAGCGTCTTCAAGTTGAGCCCATGCGGGGTCGATGGTGAGAGTGTGGTATTCGCCGCCGCGGTCAACAGCCATGTTGTTCTTGTCAACGATGTCCTGGCCTTTCTTGCCGTAGCTCTTGACGATGAATTTCTTCATCTGCTC
>CAMWMR010000024.1 GCA_947175425.1 uncultured Porphyromonadaceae bacterium | reverse complement strand
ACTTTGAGACTGCCAATGCTTATTCCTCCTCCCATAGGAACAACAAGAGTGGTGTCGGCGCTCCGTTTTTGGTTAAGCACGCCGGCTCCTATTCCGAATTTGCCAACGCTTATGTCAACACCGTCGACAAGAATATTGGCCGTATCCATTTTAAGAGTGGCAACAAGAGCTTTTTCCCCCGTGGCCGACTCGGTTTGCTCCCGGGAACCGAAATTAAACCGTGCCGCATTTATATCCACCATTTTGGCCGTGTCGTTGGACAGATAAAAAAGCTTGTTGCCGGTCATTGTGCCGTGAACATCCAATTCGTGGAAATGAGAGGCTGTAAACATGTGTGCCGCCCCGTTGGCTTCAATGTCAATATCAAGGCGCCCCGAGATATACCCTTGCGCCATATCGGCCACAATTGGAGGAAGGTCCTTCAACTGAACTTTTCCTTTTAAGGCGGTGGTGAACCGGGGATCGCTTATGGCATTGCTTATGTTGGCATTGATGTCGAGCGATGTTGCCGGACCGGCAACTGTAAATTTTTCTATAACAGCCTGAGCGGCGTCAAGGTTATTCCCCTTAAGCTCTATTTTAGCCGAGAGGCTGAGGTTATGCAGCCGTGCAGGTCCGTAATTCAGTAAACATGCAGGCATCTCTATGCCGGCCGATGCATATGGAATGGTGTCGCGCCCCGGAGTAAAAGGCCTGTTAAGTTTTCCGTTTAGTGAAATTGCCGCATCTGTGCTGAAGTAAGGAGCTTTAAGGCGATAGGCCTCCAGCAGGCTGTCGGGCACTACTGCAAGTGCTTCGCTCACTGCAACGGGAGCTGTGCTGAAATCGGCCTGTTCTATTGTCAGCACACTGTCAAGACTTATGCGCGTGTTAAGCATAGCCCTGAAAAAAGCGCCTTGGATATTGAATTCTTCCAATGTGAGAAGCCTTGGATTGGCCGGTGCCCAGTTCACACGACCGTCCATACCGAATTCAATGTCATCCAGATTAAGCAGAGTCCTGGCCATGGGGCCGTCCAGTCGGCCGTTAACTTTTATATGATAACGGGGTTGCTCGGCGCCGTCCACAAAAGCCGTGTTAAGCAGCAGAACTGCTGCCGAGGTATTGTCGGAGGCATTGAAATAACGTATTTCGCGTGGTTCTACAAAGGCAAAGTGTTCAATGGACAGAGAGGGAATTGTCGTTGTTGACGTTGAAGTTGTGTCGGGTTCGCTTTTGCTGATATTGAAATTCCCTATGCCGTTACGGTCCAGCACAATATTTACGCCGGGACGCACGAGTTCCACGTCTTTCAGTGCTATCTCACCACGCGTAAGCAAGGGCTTGAGATTCAGCGAGCCTGCAAAATGTTCAAGAGTGAGCAGAGTATCGGCAAATGCGGGCAACTCGGCACGTTCCTCTGCCGGAAGCGAACGGAACGCATGCGATATAACCGTGAGCGAGTCCATTTCCACCGCTATTACAGGGAAAGCCGGCTTGAAAAATATACGGATTTTGGACATTTGCACATCTGCATCCGTCATATCGTTTGCAATTTTGCATACAATGGGAGTGAGCCGCTCGGGAGTAAAGGTTTTCACTGCGCAAATAAGAGCGGCAGCACCGGCAAGCACCAGAGCCATGACGGCCCATAGCACTATAAATACTATGTTTACTAAGGTTTTTCGCATTTCTCTGAAACGGTTGCAGTTATATGGAAACATGCCTGACGGCGTTCATGCTTTACCAGACAACGGCCTTCGCTGTGAAGGTCGTCCACAATTTCAGCCAAAAGATTTTTAAGGTCTTCGAACGAACGACGCGTGCCCGCAGCATTGTCGCATATAAACTTGCTGTAGCTTATGTCGAAAGTCGTGGCATAGCAGTGGGCACTCTCGGAGCTGGCGTTACGGTTTACACGCCTGAGGCGGCCCACAGTACCGTCGGTACGTAGCAGGCTTGTCACCTTAAGGCGATAGTCGCCTCCGCCGCGAGCGGCAAGACTGTCGCGGAACCGTGTGCCTATTTCGTGCAGAAGTTCTGCTGCATGAGGTTTGAGATAGGCATAGGAATGAGTAAGCGAATCAATGAATATAGTACTGTCCGATACAACCTTAACTATCCCCTGTGTATTTGTCCAGGCTTCCTGCGGACCGGAAATGGGCACTATGCCGCCGGCCTTGGCCTGTGCAAGATGAACATGGTTGCTGTCGTTGAAAACACGGCTGAACGGCCCCGAAAGGCGGCGGGAACGCATGCGGAGGCAGCCTCCGTCGGGAGCGGTGTCGCCCGCAAGGGCATACATATTGCTTTCGTCGGCTGTGAGGATTGAATGAAGTTCGGGCGATACACGCTCAGTTCCTCCGCACTGACACAGCAGAACGGGCAATAGAAGAACGAGAAAAAATACTTTTTTACGCATGGATTTATTTTCATTGCAAAAATACGAATTTTATTGCAATTCCTCATGCGTTTTTATGTTGCAAATAATTTGGCATAAGTGTTTACTTATTTGTAACTTTGCAACATGTTAGTGAATAGCGAAGTATATACCTCTGCCGACAAACTTGCCGATATAATTGCCGACAATAGCCTGATGCTTATGGCGATAAGCCGTTTTGGCCTTACGCTTGGCCAGGCAAACAAAACTGTGGAACAGATGTGCGCCGATACCGGAGTGGATGCCGCAACTTTTTTGTGTGTGGCAAACATGGTAAGCGGCAAACCTTACTCGGTGGAGAACGTGAATCTGGTATGCCTTACGGCATATCTTAAACGTGCTCATGCATTTTTCCTCGATTTTTTTCTGCCCTCCATTCGCCGCAAATTCATAACGGCAGTGGATTTTGCTTCGGCAGGCGATGTCCCTCAGCTTATTCTCAGATTTTTCGATGAGTATGTGGCCGAGGTGCGCCGCCACATGGATTTTGAGAACAAGACCTTGTTCGGCTATATTGACAAATTGCTCAACGGCATACCTGTCGACGACAGTTACGATATTTCGGTATTCGCCTCACATCACGATGCTATTTCCCAAAAGCTCAACCGCTTGAAGGACGTGTTGATTCGGTATTGTCCCGCAGGAAACACCGATATTCTTAATTCCGTTCTTTTCGATATAATAAGCTGTGAGGCCGATTTGATAAGCCATTGCGAGGTTGAGGACAACATTCTTGTTCCGGCTGTGATGAAAGCCGAGCAGCTTGCCGTGCGAATTCCCGCTTCGGCCGCCCCGGAAAAAACCGCCGAGAACGACAGCGCAAATTCCCTCGGACGACGCGAAAAGGAAATCATAACTTGTATTGCAATGGGTATGAGCAACAAAGAAATCGCCGAAAAACTTTGCATATCGGTGCATACGGTAACAACACACCGACGCAACATTTGCTCCAAACTCGAAATTCATTCACCGGCAGGTCTCACCATATATGCCATTCTCAACGGACTTGTCGACCCCAAGGAACTCATGTAATTTCAATATAACGGTAAAAAACAGGCTGCCTACATGTAGGCAGCCTGTTTTTTATAGGTGTTTCTTAAATTATTCACCAGGGATGATAGCCTCGCTGGGGCAAACAGATGCGCAGGTGCCGCAGTCGATGCAGGTGTCGGGATCGATGTGATAGATGTCACCTTCGGAGATAGCGCCCACGGGGCATTCGGGGAGGCAGGTGCCGCATGCTACGCAGCTGTCGGTAATTACGTATGCCATAGTAGTTTGTTTAAAATTTACGGATATTGTCTTTTTATTTGTCGTGCAAATTTACGCTTTTTTTTTGGTACGAGAGCAAATTCTGCCATAAAATTATTGAATCATTGCATCAATTACACTCTTTATTCTGTCGGCCAATGATTTGGCTTCGTCCTGAGTGTGAGCTTCGGCATAGATTCGTATAATAGGTTCGGTGTTCGATTTGCGCAGGTGAACCCACGATTCGTCGAAATCGATTTTAACACCGTCGATGTCGGTAATGCGTTCGCCGGAAAATTTCTCCTTTACGGCTGCAAGAATGGCGTCAACGTCAATGCCGGCATGCAGTTCTATTTTGGTTTTGTATATTTCGTAGGCCGGATATTGCTTGCGGAGTTCGCTCACCTTTTTGCCCGATTTGGCAAGCAGGGTAAGGAACAAAGCCACGCCTACAAGAGCGTCGCGTCCGTAGTGAAGTTCGGGATAAATTACACCGCCGTTGCCTTCACCGCCGATAACGGCATTGGTGGCTTTCATGAGGGTGGTTACATTAACTTCTCCAACAGCCGAAGCGTTATATTCGCCGCCGTGTGCCGTTGTAACATCGCGGAGAGCTCGCGAGGAGCTGAGATTGCTCACTGTATTGCCGGGAGTGAGGCCGAGAAGATAGTCAGCAACCGAAACGAGGGTGTACTCCTCGCCGAACATTTCGCCGTTTTCGCACACTATGGCAAGACGATCCACGTCGGGGTCGACAACAAAGCCCACATCGGCTTTTCCCTGTGCCATAAGTTCCGAAATTCCGGTGAGGTTGGCGGGTATAGGTTCGGGGTTATGAGCGAAATCGCCTGTGGGTGTGCAGTTAAGCTCAATAACATTTTTAACACCGAGAGCTTTGAGCAACTCGGGAATTACAACACCGCCAACGGAGTTTACCGCATCGACGGCAACAGTGAAATTCGCTTCGGCAATAGCTTTGGTGTCCACAGCCTTGAGAGCAAGAACCTGCTCAATGTGGCGGCGGTTATAGGTAGTGTTTTTGTAAACTTTTCCAAGTTCGTCCACTCCTGCGAAATTAAAGTCGCATTCTTCGGCAATGCGAAGCACCTCGGCGCCTTCGGCGGCATTGAGGAATTCGCCATTTTCGTTGAGGAGCTTAAGGGCGTTCCACTGGCGGGGATTGTGCGAGGCGGTGAGAATGAGGCCGCCGCATGCGTTTTCGCCTGTAACGGCAAGTTCGGTTGTGGGAGTGGAGGCAAGGTCGATGTCGACAACATCGAAGCCCATTCCCATTAATGTGCCAATAACAAGTTTCTGCACCATTGGTCCTGAGATGCGTGCATCGCGGCCCACAACTATTGTGCGGGTGTTTTTAGTGGTGTTTTTGGCTGTGAAAGCAGCAAAAGCCGCCGTGAATTTAACAATGTCGATAGGCGACAGACCATCGCCGGCAGGACCGCCGATAGTGCCGCGGATGCCCGAAATGGATTTAATTAAGCTCATAATCAGTTGAAATGATATAGATTTTGTGTGTTAGTTTTTGAAACTTGTTCCTGTATTACTGTTTACGTTGGTAGGTGAGTTTCCACAGGTAGGGCTGCACGTTGGCGGTTTCGTCGGTGGGACCCATCTGTGATTTTATAACAACATTCACTTCGCAGTCAACAGGCAGGTAGGCCAATGGCAACTGTACTCCCGGCCCCCAGGTGTAGGAGCTTTGAAGCTGATAGTTGTTGTAGCGGAACCATGCTGAGACGAGGGTTAGATTGTTGCCTTCGCCGGACGGAAGCGCTCCGTCGGAGTAACCGGAAAGGGCGTAGCGGGTATAGCGGAAATATATCTGTTCATCATTTTCCACCATATTTCCCGGCGTGCCCGGATTTATTACCTGCATGTACACCATTGCATCGTCGTCCAGTCGGTAGTAGGGGGCGTCGGGGCCGGTTTCAAATATGGTGTCGGCCGGAATATCCAGAACAATTTTCTGGTCGGCAAGGAAATTGTTTACGTAAAGGTCCTCTTCGTTAAGAAGTTGGGCGTAGGATTTGCCATCGTTGCACGATGTGCATACAATGGTTATAATTAACGCCGCAAGGGCTGCGAAACGCGAAATTTTCATTATTCTATTTGGTGTCGGTTGTTAAAAAACGCTCTTTGATTTCGGGAAAGTGCTTGCGCAGATGATCGGCTGCTTCGGAAAGGGTTCCGAAAAATTCACCGCCGGCGGCATTTATGTGTCCTCCGCCGCCAAAGTATTCGCTGCACAGGGTGTTGACGGGAAAATCGCCTTTGCTGCGCATTGAAATGCGTATGCAATCGCTTTCCTGACGCATGAACACGCTGAATTTTACCTCCGGAATGGCAAGCGGACGGTTTACGAGTCCTTCGGTATCGCCTTTGGTGTAATGGAAGCGGTTGAGTTCATCGCGGCTGAGGGTTATAAGCGAGCACCCGCAATCCTTGTGTATCTCCATTTTATTCAGGAGGGCGTAGGAGTTCAGGCGCAGGCAGTCGGCCGAAAAAGTATTGAACAGCTCGCGGTAGAGCATTTCCTTGTCGGCTCCTTTGCCAATAAGCTCGGCAACAACAATGTATATTTCCGGGTCGGTGCAATTATACGAGAAATTGCCTGTATCGGTCATCATGCCTGCAAGAAGGCAGTCGGCGGCGTTGCGGTCGATAAAATTGAACCACCCCATCCGGCAAATAAAACGGAACAGCAGGTAAGCCGTTGCCGCCATTTCGGGATGCGAAATTGTAACATCGGCATTGAGGGAGGGATACGGATGGTGGTCGATAAGTATTTTGGGGGCTGTGGATGCGGTGAGGGCCTCGGCGAGACGTCCCGTGCGGTTGGGCTCGTTGAAATCGAGGCACAGTATAAGGTCGGCCTCGGCCAGCAGTTTGCAGGCGAAATCGAAGTACCGTGCAGCATCTACAATTTCTTTTGAACCGGGCAGACAGCGCAGGTTCGAAAGAAAAGTATCGGGAATAACCACATGCACGTCCTTGCCTATTGCCGACAGTACATGCGCGGCGGCCAGCGACGAGCCAATGGCATCGCCGTCGGGCGAGGTATGACATATAATTGCAATGCTGTTTGCGCCTGCTATCAGCGTTTTGGCACGCTCCACACTATGTTGATCGATTCTTTGTGAAATCATTGTGCAAATATACGCACAAAAAATGAAAAATCGTTCTTGTTCACGTTTTTTGTCATTTGCACAAAAAACGCCGCAGAGGTGTGCGGCGCAAGGGTAGAGGGCTTGTATTTTCAGCTTTTGATGAGCTCGGTCCAGCGGCGCAGGCGTGCTGTGGTAAGCTCGGGATGATTTACCTCGTCAAGCAGCAGTCCGCGCATGACGGCTCCGTCGGAAGCGGCGCTCTTGTCGAAGTGATATTCGTCGGCGGGAAATTCGCCGATGAATGTGGCGCCGGTGTCTTTGAGCCGGTCGTAGAGTATGCCTACAGCGTTGCAGAACGTGTCGCTCATTGTTTCGTCTCCGCAACCGAACAAGGCTATCTTTTTGCCTGTGAGGTCAAGAGCCCGGAGACCGTCGAGAAAATCGTACCAGTCGTCCTCAAGTTCGCCGTTTCCCCAGGTGGAGGAACCTAATATAAGGAGGTCGTAGTCGCCTGCCGTGTGCGGGGCGGTATCGGCAACATCGTGGATGTCGGCATCGGAAACACCCGTCATACTTGCTATACGACGAGCTATTTCGGCTGTTGTGCCGGTGGCCGAGCCGTAGTATATACCTGTTTTCATAGTGTGGTGTTATATTATCGTTTAATGAAATAATAACACCCCGTGCGCTTTAAATGTTCGCCTCGGTCTCTGTTGCGTTGTTGGCAGGCAGCGGCTCATCGGTTTCGTCGATGTCCTGAAATGCCGCCGGCAGTGTTTTTTTAACTTTCACACCCATTGTCTGCAGGTCGCGGGCACGTTTTACAAGGTTGCCGGTGCCGGTGCTGAGACGTTTCAGTGCCTTGTCGTAGTTTTGCTGTATGGTTCCTATGTTGTCGCCTATTTTTTTGAGGTCGGCAAGGAAGTCCATAAATTTCTCCAGCATTTTGCCGGCTTCCTCGGCAATACGCACGGCGTTTCTGTCCTGCTGCTGCTGGCGCCACAGACGTTCCACAGTCTGGGCTATGGGAACGAGTTGTGCCGGCGATACTATAAGAATTTTGTCGCGGCATGCGTCCTGCCACAGCGAGGGGTCGAAATCGACGGCTGCCATAAATGCTCCTTCGTGTGGAATGAACATAAGCACATAATCGAAGCTGTTCTCGCCGAAACATGCCTGATACTGTTTGCGTTTAAGCTCGCCCACGTGCTTTTTTACCGAGTCGACATGCGCTTTGGCAAGCTGCTCGCGAACATCGGGAGTCTCGGCATTGAGCATTTTAAGGTAATCCTGAATGGATACTTTGGAGTCGACAATGAGCTTGCGGCCGTCGCCGTAGTTTATAATCACGTCGGGGCGCAGGCGCGAGTTGTCCTCGCCGGGGAGCGACTGCTGCACGGTAAATTCGTATCCCTCGCGGAGTCCGGCACCGGTAAGAATTTCGCTCAGAATCATTTCACCCCAGTCGCCCTGCATGCGGGAGTTGCCTTTGAGAGCGTCGGTAAGGCGTTGCGTCTCGCGGCTGACGGTGGTGCTGAGTTTGTTAAGCTTTTCCAGTTCGGCGGCCAAAGAACTGCGTTCGTTGCTTTCCTTTTCGTAGCGTTCGGAAATTGTGCGGCGGAAGTTCTCGAGGTTCTCCCGCATTGGCTTGAGAATCTCGTCAAGGCTGTTCGTGCTTTGTGTGCGCAAGGCTTCCGAGTTGCTGGCAAGCGCTTTGGCGGCAAGTTCGGCAAAACGTGTTTCGGATTGGTCGATGAGCGCGCGGAAGTCGTCTTTGCGTCGTTCCATTTCAGCCTCGGCGGCTTTTATACGTTCGTTGACACGTGCATTTTCCGTCTGTGCGCTCAAAAGCATTCCCTGGGCTGCTGCAAGGTCGGCGGCAAGCTTGTCGGCACGGTCTTTTTCACGCTGCGAATTTTCATTCTCGGCCTGAAGAGTTTGCTTAACGGCGGCAATCTCCGCCATTAGTGAGCTGCGGGAACTTTGAACACGGAAAAGAACTATAACGGCAGCCACAAGGGCTATGCCAAGCACAATGGAGAGAACAAGCATAATCAGTCCCAGGTATATTTTTTTTGTTTGCCGAAACGCGAACGGATACGGCGCGAGAAGCGTCGCAGGGGATAGCTGAGCGACAGCCACGGCAAGGTAAAGAAAAGTCGGCGCGATTTCATGGCTTTCATGGCCTTACGCCAAATGAAAATATCCAAAGCCCACATACATGTAATAATTACACCGGCGGCAATGGCAGCCTGCATGTTGGGGTAGGAATATAGGGCTGCGGCAACTCCGCAAAGAATTGCAATAATCTGCAGCCAGCCGGTGAGCGGCAAGAGCAGTCGAGGACGCCGTTTTATAAAATGCTCGGTGAACAGGCGCCGCAACACACGTTCGTTGAAAATGCGGGGATGATTGCCGTGGCGCAGACGAACCATCGATTCGTCGGAGAGTTCCACCGCGGTGTTGTTACGGTTTGCGATTTCGCTTATGAAAATATCGTCGTCGCCGTTGTGCAGGTTAAGACGGCGTGCAAAGCCTTTGTTTTTGAAAAATGCGCTTTTGCGATAGGCAATATTGTACTCGGTGCCGCGGAAAGGTTTTCCGGCAATTGCAACACCAAGCCAGCGCACACTGTCGGCAACGTAATCGAAAGCGCGGCGACGGCGTCCGTAGCTGTGATCCTCATCAGCATCCACGTAGGCAAATCCGAGCACAACTTCAATATTGTTGTCCTTGTTAAACGGGCGCATAATACGGCGCAGCCACAGCGGCGACTCTATTTCGGCGGCAGTGGTGGTTAGCACTACAATGTCGTAGCGGGCTGCTTTTATGCCTAATGTAATTCCCAATTTTTTTCGGCTCAGGTTCACCACGCCCTCGGGAGTGAACGTGAGGTAGAGATTGCTGTGTGTGGCGCGGAGCATGGAAACGGTGTCGCGCACATCGGCCGATTCGCCTTCGTTCACAACAATAACCTCATAGGCGGCGGGATAATCTTGTGCAAGAACAGCATCAAGCATTTCGCGCAAGGCATCGGCATCGCCCTGCGAGTAAATTATCACCGATGCGGCAAGATAGTCGGCCTCGGGTTTGTCGGGACGTTCGGCATCGGCACGCCGGCGGTGATTGACAACGGTGTTTACACGGAAAAAATATATGGCTGCCAACAGCATTACACATGCAAAGCATGCGCAAAGCAGCCACAGAGCAATGTCGGGAATTACAGGCGATAGATACATAAGTATATATTATAATGCAAAATTAATACAAAAAGCTCAATCGCGGCAGAAAAAAATATAAAAAAAGCCGCCTGAGCAGAAGCTCGAGGCGGCGGGAGTGGGGAGAATGGAAGCTGTCAATTATTGGTCGACGGAGCCGCCGGTAGTCCTTTTAACCTTGCTGAGGTTTGCATTGGGGCATTTGATGCGTGCTCCGGTTGTGGCTTTTGTAGAGGCATTGTCTACTGTTGCCATTATATAAGCGGAAGCGCCGGTGTTTGCTTCGGCTTTCATCACGCTTATTGCGCCGCCGCCTATTTCGGCGCGGGAGCCTGTGGAACTTTTAAGTTCCAGCTCGGCGGCACACAGCTTGGAAATTTCAATACTTGAGCCTGTGGATGTTTCGATGTCGGCTTCTCGCACGGCCATAATGGAGTCGGCTTCGATATTGGAGCCTGTAGAAGTTTCGGCCGAAAACTCGGCAACTTTTGCCGACGCAATGCTTATGCGACTGCCGGTTGTGGCACTTACTTCCAGCTTGGAGTCGCTTACATAGGGTTCGGGCATGGAAACTTTTGCCGATACGCCGGCGGTAATTTCTTCCACATATGGCGAGCTGAGGGTAAGTGTAGCCTTGAGGTTGTGGCGGGGAAGATTTTTGTCTTTATCCTCGGCAATGACGAGTTTGCCGTTTTGATTGCTTATTTCAATAAGGTCGATAATGTTGTCGGGGGCTTCGAGGGTGGCGCTGAAGTTTTCCGACTGAGTGTATACCACGTTGATGCGATAGGCCCGGATTTCATTGAAATGACCGGTGTTTATGTCGCGGGTTACAAGGTTGTCGGACGGACGTGTGGAATTTGACGATCCGTTGCGCAGTGCCCAGCCTATTACTGCTGTGGCGCTGAGACATGCTACAATGAGAACGGCGAATAAAATAAAGCGTTTCATAAATTTTTGGAGGTTTTATAGGTTTAGATTACATATATATGACGCACGGTTTCCCGAAAAGTTACACTATGACATGAATTTTTTTCAAAAAAATTAAAACGCCGCGATTTTGTCGCGGCGTTGAAGTGTGTATGTGTCGATAGATTAGTCTATTATGTCGAAACCGGTGTATTTGCGCAGGCATTCGGGAACAACTATACCTTCGGGAGTCTGATTGTTCTCGAGCAGAGCGGCCATAATTCGGGGCAGGGCAAGAGCCGAGCCGTTGAGAGTGTGGCACAGGCGTGTTTTTTTGTCATCGCCTTTGTAGCGGCATTTCAGACGGTTGGCCTGATAGGTCTCGAAGTTGGATACCGAGCTTACTTCAAGCCAGCGTTTCTGGGCTGCGGAGTAAACCTCGAAGTCGAAAGTAATGGCCGAAGTAAAGCTCATGTCGCCGCCGCACAGACGGAGAATGTGCCAGGGCAAACCGAGTTTTTCAAGAAGTCCCTGAACGTGGGCTTTCATTTCCTCAAGAGCAGCGTAGGAATCTTCGGGTTTTTCAATGCGTACGATTTCAACTTTGTCGAACTGGTGCAGACGGTTGAGGCCGCGCACATCCTTGCCATAGCTGCCGGCTTCGCGGCGGAAACATGCCGAGTAAGCGCAGTTTTTAATGGGAAGCTGATCGGGCGTGAGAATAACGTCGCGGTAGAGGTTGGTAACGGGAACTTCGGCAGTGGGGATAAGGTAGAGGTTGTCCAGATTTACGTGATACATCTGGCCTTCCTTGTCGGGAAGCTGTCCTGTTCCGTAGCCCGAAGCCTCGTTGACAACATAAGGAGGCTGTACTTCAAGGTATCCGGCGGCCGAAGCCTCGTCGAGGAAGAACTGAATGAGCGCGCGCTGGAGTTTTGCGCCTTTGCCGAGATATACGGGGAATCCGGCTCCGGTTATTTTTACACCGAGGTCGAAATTGATAAGGTTATATTTCTTGGCAAGATCCCAGTGAGGAAGTGCGTCCTCGGGGAGTTCGGGCATATTTCCACCGGTGAGTTCCACAACATTGTCTTCGGCAGTCATTCCGTGAGGAACGGCTTCGCAGGGAATGTTGGGAATGTTCAGAAGTTCGGTTTCTATTTCTTTTTCGGTGCGTGCAAGCTCTTCGGCGTAGGCTTTTTGCTCTTCTTTAAGAATTGCAACACCTTCCTTGGCTTTTTCGGCATCGTCCTTGCGGCCTTCTTTCATGGCTTTGCCTATGGAGGCGGCCATTTTGTTAAGTTCGGCGGCGGCGTTGTCGTTCTTAAGCTGCAGCTCGCGACGCAGGTCGTCGAGTGCGATTACACGGGCAATGGGTTTTTCGCCCTGAAATCCTTTAACGGCCAGACGCTCGATTATATAGCGAGGGTCGGCTTTGATTTGCTGTAATGTAAGCATTATGGTGAGTTTTTATTTTGCAAGAAGTTCGCGGACTTTTGCAGAAATTGCGCGTCCGTCGGCACGGCCGGCCAATGCTTTTGTGGCCAACCCCATTACTTTTCCCATTTCGGCGGGTGAGCTTGCTCCGCACTGTTCTATTATTTTGGTAAGCTCGGCGGTGAGTTCCTCGTCGGAGAGAGCCTTGGGAAGATAAGCCTCAATAACAGCCAGTTCGTCGAGCTCGGTCTGAGCAAGTTCGGGACGCGACTGTTCCTTGTATATCTGGGCGCTTTCGCGGCGCTGCTTGGCCATTTTGGCAAGTATTTTCATGGCGTTCTCCTGCGAGAGTTCGCCGTTGGCGCCGGGAGCGGTGCGTGCTTCAATAAATTCTTTTTTGATACCGCGAAGAGCCTGCAGACGCACTGCGTCCTTGGCAAGCATGGCCGCTTTTATGTCGGCATCAATACGGTTGCTGAGTGATTCCATAAACAAATTATGCTTTTGTTCTTTCAAGCCACAAAATTACAAAAAAAAATTAATTAATCGCCAAATATCAACACTCTAAAAAACACCGACGAGGCGACGCTGTCACAGTGTCGCCTCGCTGGATAAACCAATCATTATCACATTTCTTGCAATGAAAAAATTTCTTACTTGTATTGTATAAACACAAGCCGATGTAAAAAAGTTTGCGGGGGTGCGATTTTTTTTCAAAAAAAAGCGGTTCCCGTAGTTGGAAACCGCTCTTTAGAGTTATTGTTTGAGGTTTTCTTCCTTTGCAAGCCGTTTGGGATTGGCCGGGAACCAGCCCTTGCGTACGCGCTCGCGTTGTTCAAAAACTTCTTTTATCGACCAAAGGGAGGAAAATGCCACCACTCCGGCGAGTATTCCCGGCACGCCGTGTAGAAACAGCGAGGCTATGCCTGTTACAATGCCAAGAGCCAGGAACGCTTTCCAGCACGATGTGCCGAAATAATATTCGCCTTTTATTACAAGAGGATGAAAAACACCTATAATAAGAAAGGTGGCCAGTCCTACAAGCAGACCTTCCAAATTCAGGCTTATCGGTAATGAAATTGTTAGATCGTTCATTAAAATTAAATTAGTCGTTTGCGTGATATTCCACGAGTCCGGGCATGGAGTATCGGGCTATTTTGGAAATTTCCACACCGAAATCGGCGGCAGCGCGAAGCAATATGTCCTTGAACAAAACAGCTGTTGAACCTACAAAGCAGAGCGGATGCTCGCGGTATGGGTAGGCGGCGATGTTGCGGGAGAAGAATCGCATGAATGCCGAGTATACAAGCTGGTAGGCATAGGCATTGTCGAGATGTTCGGCAAGGAAAGTGGAGTAGCGCGAAAGCGTACGGCTGGGAAGAGGATGAGTGTACACTTCATCGATTAGCACGTTGGGTGTCACCATGAATTTTTCGTAAAATTCCTGAGTGAGGTCGGCCGGAGCAATACCTTTGAGCATGTCGGCAAGCAGTAGTTTGCCGATGTATGCTCCGGAGCCTTCGTCACCGAGGATGTACCCCAGCGGTGCCACATTCTTTACAATTTCCTCGCCGTTGTACATGCACGAGTTGGAACCGGTGCCGAGGATGCATGCCAGCCCTGCACGGCGCACAAGCAGGCCGCGGGCGGCTCCCAGGAGGTCGCTCTCTACCGTGACGGGAGTCTTGAACTGCGCAACGAGGGAACTTTCCATAATCTTGTTCTTTTCCTTGTTGGCGCAGCCGGCTCCGTAGAAGAATACATGGTTCCAGCGACGGCGGAAAAAGGCTTCGGGAAGCTCAAGGCGTATGCTGTGCGATATTTCCCTGCGCGTTTGGAAAAACGGGTTAAGGCCGGTTGTAAAGGCGTGTTCTATAATTTTGTCACCTTCGACAAGAGCCCATTCCGTGCGTGTGGTACTGCTTTCGGCTATTATATTCATTTCTTTTTTGTCCGGTCGATTTGTTTAAGAAGTTCTTCAACGGCAACGCGCAGCTGAGCGTCCTCGCCGGCAGCAACTTCTTCGGGGGTGTTCATTACTTTGAAGTCGGGTTCGAGCTGACGGTTTTCAAGCACGCCTCCGTCGGCAAGACGATAGCCTACAACGGGAATACCGAAAATGAGCGACGGATCCTGCATGCGCACCCAGTTCACACTTGTCATGGTTCCGGCAACGGGCATGCCCACAAGCTTGCCGAGACCGCGGTGGCTGTACACCCAGGGAGTTCCGTGAGCGTTGGAGTAGCAGGCTTCGCTCATCACCATTATAGAGGGCTTGTTCCAGCGGCGCGAGGGCATGTCGCAAGTGGCTTCGCCGCGTACTTCCTGTGTGAAGTATTTTTGACCGCTGAGCAGTACTTCGATGTCTTCGTGCAGACGACCGCCGCCGTTCCAGCGGATGTCGATAACAACACCTTCGCGGTCGTTGTATTTTCCAAGCAAGTCGGAATATACTTTGCGGAAAGAGGCGTCGTCCATGGACGCGATGTGCACATATCCGAGTCGGCCGTTAGAGAGGCGTTCCACATCGGCGGCACGGTTCTTCACCCAGCGGGTGTAAAGCAGTCCGCTCATGGCTCCTCCGCTAATGGGGCGCACGGTTATGTTGCGTTCCTTTCCGGCGTTGTCCTTTATGGAAAGGAGCGTGCGTTTGCCTGCTGCGTCGGCAAGAAGCACGTCGAGGGGCTGTTCGTGAGTAATTTCCTCGCCGTTTACAGCTGTTATTATGTTGCCGGGTTCAATGGCGGGATTGAGTTCGTAGAGAGGTCCCTGTGCAAGAATTTCCTCTATTTTTGCGCCTTTGCCGGTGTACGACATATCGAACAGCACGCCAAGCGATGCGGTGTTTTCGGCTGCGGGCGCGCCGGGAGTTCCGCTGTAACGTCCGCCGGTGTGGCTCACGTTAAGTTCTCCAAGCCATTCGCTCAGCAGTTCGGCAAAATCGTAGTTGTTGTTGATGTGGGGGAGGAATTTGCGATATGCGTCGGACATTGCTTTCCAGTCCACGCCGTGCATGTCTTTGGTGTAAAAGCGTTCGCGTTCCTCGCGTTCGGCGTTGTCGAACATGAATCGGCGTTCGGCGGCGGGATCAAGCTTTTTCACGGCCCGATAGCTAATGGGCTTTCCGCCGAATTTGCTCAGCGTGCGGCCATAGTAGAAAGTATTTTTGCCGTCGGGGGTCATTTCAAAGCGGCCGGGCTGAGTGCGTTTCTTAAGCTGCAGTTCTTCCTTGTCCATGTCGTATTCCCACAGGAACGCATCGCCGTCGTCGGCATTCGACACAAAGTGGAGCACGCGGTCCTTGGGATTGATTATAGCATCCACAAGGTCGGTCGACATGGGAGTGAGGCGTACAATGCGGTCGCTTATACCGTCGAGCTCAACCTTAATGGCTTTGTCGTCGTCGGCTTTGGCTTTTTCCTTGTCGTCGCCTTTTTTGTCTTTCTTGTCTTTTTTGTCGGCGTCCTTTTTATCCTTTTTGTCGTCCTGTTTAGCAAGTTCGCGTTCCTCCTTGCTCTTTTTGAAATCGGTGAACGCGTCCTGGTTGAGGAAAACAAGAAGAATGTCGCTCATCGAACCCCATGAAGCATGGTTACGCATGCCGTAGCGTTCGCTGATGAAGGATATGGCGTTGCCGTCCATAGTCCAGCGGGGATCGGAATCGAAGTATCCGCTGTTTGTAATGTTGGTAAGCGAGCCGTCCTCAACGTTGATAATGGCAATATCGGAATAGGGGTCGTGGCGACGGTCGATTATTTCCAAAGCAATCCAACGGGAGTCGGGCGACCATGTGAAATTGAAACGTCCTCCGCGCTGACGGTGAGTGCTGCCGTCGGTAAGCTCCTTCACTTTACCGCTCTTCATGTCCATAACAGCAAGTTTGTTGCGGTCCAGGATAAAGGCGAGTTTCTTTCCGTCGGGCGATAGTTGGGCGGCGGTTCGTTCATGCTTGTCGGCTTTGAATACCGGTTCCTCCTTAATAATAGTTGCGTGTGCAAGGTCGGGTTCGCCGGCTATTGCAAGAGTGGCGGAGTAGATGTTGTACAGTCCGTCGCGTTCGCTGGTATAATACAATGTTGTATCGTTACCCCACGAGAGGTCGCTTTCGGCCTCGGGAGTATTTGAAATCTGTTTTGTAGTGGCATATTCGACGGGAGTTACATAAACATCACCGCGATATATGAAAGCCACGTTTTTGCCGTTGGGCGAAGCTGTGGCCTCGCGCGCGCCGCTTGTTGCGGTGAGCTTGCGCACTTCGTCGGGGAAGTCGCCTTTTACGGCAATTTTAACTTTGGCGGGTTTGGCGCCGTTGCGCATGGTGTAAATCTCGCCGTCGTAGGTAAAGGCCATTGTGCCGTTGTTTGCGCGGGAGAGGAAGCGCACCGGATGTGTGCGGAAATCGGTGATACGTTCGGCAGTAGCCGGATTGGAAACCGGGGCGCGATAAACGTTTATGCTCTTGGACGGAGCGCGTTCGCTGAGGAAATATATATATTCTCCGTCCTGCACGGGCGAAAGATTCTCGGCATCGAAGTCTATTATCTGCTCATGTTTGCCTGTGGCGGGGGTATATCGCCATATGTTGCGTGTCACCGACGAAGTGTGGTGCTTGCGCCATGTATCTTCAAAGCTTTTCACGTCCTGATAAAGGAAGCTTTTTCCGTCGGGCGCCCACGAAATGGCTGTGGCGGGAGTGGAGAGTACCTGCGAGGATGCTCCGCCGTTAACGGGAACCGAGTACAGCTCGGTGAGGCGTTTGGACGGGAACTGCGAGCTGCTTGCCGGGTCCTGTATTGCTGCCGAATAGAGTACGGCTTTTCCGTCGGGAGTAAAAGCTTCGGGAATTTCCGAAGTAGAATTGAACGTCAGTCGTTTCCATTCCGAGGAGCTGCCGTCGGCGGCAACAGTGAATATATCGAAGTTTCCGTAGCGGTCGGCTGCGAACGCAATAGTCTTTCCGTCAGGGCTCCATATAGGGCTTGTTTCGTATCCCGGCTGGGAAGTCAGGCGAAGGGCATCGCCACCGTCAACGGGAACGGTGAAAATATCTCCTTTATAAGTAAATGCAATTCGAGAACCGTCGGGAGAGATTACTGCATCGCGAAGCCACAGAGGGGCGTCGGCAGCTATAGCGTTAAGCGAGGCCAGCAATGCGGCGCTTAAAATAATTTTTTTCATGCAATGATGTGTTGGTCGGTAATACTTTGGGCAAAAGTAATAAAAAAACTCCGTATTGCCAACAAAAAAGCAGCCCGTTCCTCGGGGAACGGGCTGCAATGCAGATGTTTATTAGCTTATTCGGCTACATTGAAGATTACGATACGGTTCCAGTTGTTTACATCGTAGGGCTGAACGTCGGAGCCTTCGGCTGCCATTGAGAGGCGTTCGGGGTTGATGCCGTACTGATTTGTGAGGGTGTCGTATACGGCCTGAGCACGACGTTTGGAGAGTTCCATGTTATAGGTGCTTGTACCGGTGTCCTTGTCGGCGTAACCGCAGATAGCTACGTTCTGTTCGGGGTTGGCCTTCATCCATTCGGCAATGTTGTATACGTTCACCATTTCGGTATCGGTAATTTTGGCTGAATTGAGGCTGAAGCGTACTGTAGCCATGAGAGGAGCGGTTTCAACAACGGTTTCCTGAGCAACCACTTCGGGGCAGGGGAGCTGAGCTTCGGCAGCGGCGAGGGCGGCAGCGGTTGTTGCGAGAGCGCCGCGGAGGTCGTTGACCTGATTGTTGAGGTTGTTGATGTAGCCAAGATAATCGCAGGGATTATAGCTCTTGTAGTCGCGGCCTCCGAAAGTAATGGTGAAACCGCCGTTTACGGTAACGTTGATGTCAACGGGACGTCCCCATGCAATGTTGTTGAAGTTGTCGCCGTAGAAGCTTGCGCGGCCTTCGGCAAAGAAATCAACATATTTGCAAAGGCGGAAGCGCAGCTGGATACCGCCTGATACAGGGAGTGCCCATGTGTTCTTTTTGAGGCCGTGTTTGCCTTCGATATTTCCGGCAGGATTATAGTCCCATCCGTAAGTACCTCCAAGACCTACAAACGGAATAATTGAGAATACGCGCTTGGAGTTTACGCCGCCGAGGGAGTTGAACATATCCCACATGAAATCGAGGTTGGCGCCTACATATTTGAATTTGTGCATGCCCAAATCTTCGTAGTGGAGAGCGCCGCCGTTAAATGCGAGACGCCATCCCATATATGGCGAGAACCATTTGCCGAAACCTACATTGTAGTTGGCGGTGAAGTGATGTTCGCGGTCGCCCGATTTGTCGGTACCTTCCACAAAGGGAACAGCCACACCTGCACCAAGCTGGATGAACCAGTTGTCGGTTTTGTCCACATAATAGTGGTTCTTGCAGGGAACTTCGCTCACAACAGCCGTTTCCTCAACGACGATAGTTTCTTCCTGAGCATGTACCTGTAACGGGGCAATAATAGCACAGCAGGCAGCGGTGGTGAATAGAGCGGTCTTTTTCATTTTGGTTGAATTTTGGTTTGTTAGACTGTTTATTGTTATTTAGTAGTTTTTTAGTTGAACATAGACACTGCGGCTGTCGCCTTGGTGCCGCGTAGTGAAATACTAACATTCCGCTTTTAAACTTTGTTCAGCGTTGCGTTAATTTTTTGTTTTTGTATGCGGAATAGTTTTTACAGTAATTGGGTGGTTTGGAAGTCTCTTAAACATGTTATTGGATAAAAAATGTTAAAGCCGAGAAAATTATGCTCCAAAAATATGTTTTATAACATATAAATGTCTACCTTTGCACCAGTTTTTCATGGTATTAGATTTAAGGTGAAAAGATTATTCGTCGTGACGACGGGTAATTTTTTTTTATCCGTCATAATCATTGCCGAATTTATATTCCAAGATGCCGAAAAATTGGGCTTTCAGGCTTTGCAGTGCTCACGGTATCGCCATTTTCACTAACTTTGCAATACTTTAGATACTAAAAATTTCCGTACATGACTATAGGTAACATCGATTTAGGTTCCAAGCCGGTAATGCTCGCCCCGATGGAGGACGTCACCGATGCCTCTTTTCGCCTTATATGTAAGGAGCAGGGGGCCGATATGACCTATACCGAGTTTGTTTCAGCCGATGCGCTTATCCGAAATATTGCCGCAACAACGCGCAAACTGCACATAGAGCCGGGCGAAAGACCCACGGCAATTCAGATTTACGGCCGTGAAGTTGAACCCATGGTGGAGGCTGCCAAGATTGTGGCCCAGGCAGGTCCCGATATTCTTGACATTAACTTCGGCTGTCCGGTAAAAAAAGTGGCCGGCAAAGGTGCCGGTGCCGGCATGCTCCGCGATATTCCCAAAATGCTGGAAATTACACGTGCCGTGGTGAATGCCGTGGATATTCCCGTTACCGTGAAAACACGCCTCGGGTGGGACTGCAACTCCAAAATAATTGTCGACCTTGCCGAGCAGCTTCAGGACTGCGGTATAAAGGCAATTACAGTTCACGGACGCACACGCTCGCAAATGTATACCGGCGAGGCCGACTGGGCGGAGATAGCCCGGGTAAAAAACAATCCCCGCCTGCATATTCCCGTAATAGGCAACGGCGATATTACAACACCTGCAAAACTTGTGGATGCCTTTAATATATATGGAGTGGACGGAGTAATGGTGGGGCGCGCATCGATAGGCGCTCCATGGATTTTCCGCGAAATGACATCGCTGCTGCGCGACGGCCGGGTGGCCGAAATAAGTGTGGCCGAAAAATTCGCGCTCCTGCGTCGCCAGATTCGCGAGAGTGTGGAACGCATCGACGAGTATCGCGGAATTTTGCACATCCGCCGTCATCTTGCCGCATCGCCCCTGTTTAAAAGTATCCCCAATTTCCGCCCGGTGAGAATTGCTATGCTCAAGGCCGATACGCTTGACGAACTGGAAAAGATTCTTTGTACGATAGAAAACGATATTATACCATCAATAGACAATTCGGATAAATGAAACGTTTCATTTTCTTATTCATCATTCAGCTGTTAAGTGTTTTTGTTTCGTTCGCTCAGACGAGTGCCGATTATAAACTCAAGATTCAGGATTTTAACGATCTTACGGTTGTGGACGGCATAAATGTGAACTGTTATTGCAGGCCCGATTCGGCAGGCTGGGCGGTGTTCTCGTGCGCGCCCGAACTGGCATCGCAGATAATGTTCACAAACAAGGCCGAACGCCTTTCGATACGTACTGCTGCCGACGAAGCTCCAATCGACGGCATGCCCACGGTGACGGTTTACTGCACCGTGCTTGCCAAAGTTGAGAACAGCGGCGATTCGCTCACGCGGGTGTTCGATGTCCCCGAGGTGAAGGATTTCAAATGCCGACAGATTGGCAACGGCAAACTTGAAGTCCACGGAGTGAATGCCGCCAATCTCGATGCGGGAATCACCGCCGGAAAAGGCACTCTATATATTAAAGGAGAAGCCAACAAGGCAAAGTACAGCAACGTGAGTTCGGGAAAGCTCGATGCTTCCGATGTTTCCACTGTATACGTAAACACTTTTGTATTCGGAACCGGCGATATTTACTGCACTCCTGTGGAGCGCCTGCGAATTTACGGTGCCGGTACAGGACAGGTGCTTTATACCGGCAATATTGAAAAAATTACCAACCGCAGCATAGGAGTTAAAGCTGTGCAATATAATAAGGAGTAGAATTTGTCGCGCTCGCTCAAAAACCGTACCGCCCACTCGCTGAAGTGGAACATTGTGGACCGCGTGGCCTCCCAGTGCCTCTATGCGGTTACCGGTATTGTGCTTGCCCGTGTTCTCTCGGAGGAGGATTTCGGCCTTGTGGGCGCCATGCTCATTTTCCAGGCTTTTGCCTCGCTCATGGTGGACAGCGGCTTTTCCTACGCATTGCTTCAGCGTAAAAAACCGTCGCGTCTCGATTACTCCACGGTGCTGTGGTTCAACATGGGAATGGCCGTGTTGCTTTATGCCGTTCTTTTTGTAGCGGCGCCGCTCATTGCAAAATGTTTTCAGAACGATGCGCGAATAATTCCCTTGTCGCGAGTCCAGTTCCTTGTTATAATTCTTAACGCCTCGGCCATTGTCCACACCAACCGGCTTATGAAAGGAATGCAGATGCGCATGGTGGCCGTGTCCAACACCATCGGTCTGGTATTGGGCGGTGTCACGGGAATAGTGCTTGCCCTCACCGGTTTCGGCGCCTGGGCCATTGTGTGGCAGGCAATAGTTCTGGCAGCATGCAAAACCATGATTCTGTGGACATCGTCGAGCTGGCGTCCGCTGGCAAGATTTTCGCTGCCGGTATTGCGCTCCTATTTCGGTATAGGTTTGAAAATGATGTTCACATCGTTTCTCAACACTTTGTTCCTTAATATCTACGGCTTCTTTATCGGCAATAGGGTTGGACTGGTTGCCTTGGGCTACTACACCCAGAGCGACAAATGGAGCAAAATGGGAATAACGTCGGTGTCGCAGGTGCTTACATCCACATTTCTGCCGGCTCTTTCGGCTGTTCAGGATGTGCCCGAGCGCTTTGCCGCCGTGGTGTCGAAAACCAACCGTTTCACCGCCTACATTCTGTTCCCGTTTCTGCTTGGACTTGCCGCCGTTGCATCGCCCATGTTCCACACCTTGTTCGGCACAAAATGGGACCCGTCCATAATTCTGTTTCAGCTGTTGCTGTTCCGAGGCGTCTTTACGGTGCTCGTTTCCCTGTACAACAACTACCTGCTTGCCCTTGGACACAGCGGAACAATATTGAAACTGGAAGTGTTGCGCGATACGGTTGCTCTTATTGCCCTTGTGGTGAGCCTGCCTTTTATTAACCTTACTCAGCCCGACAACCCCGTGTGGGGGCTTGAAATATTGCTCTACGGCCAGCTTGCCGCCTCAGTTATTACGTGGGTGGCCACATTGTGGGAAACAGTGCGTCTGACCAAGGTGCCGCTCATGTCGTTCATGCGAGACATGTCGCCTTACCTTGCCCAGACGCTTCTTATTATACCCGTAATGCTTGCCGTTGGAGCACTTGTGCCTCAGTCGGCTCTGAAACTTGTTGTGGAGCTTGTTGTGGCTCTCGGTCTCTATATCGGCGGGAACCGCTTTTTCGGCTCCACTCTGCAGCGGGAAGTTTTTGCTTATTTCCGTTACGGGAAAGTTCCGCAGTAATCCTTTGCTCAGCGGCGCACTACGGTTTTTGTAACCGTGCCGTTGCTGTGGCGCACAAAGTAGAGGTTGCCGGGAAGATTTTGCATATCGCTTTCCTGCATTGTTCCCACTTCAATTCCGGAGGCGGTGTATACGGTGATGTTTCCGACATGATTGTCCACTGTTGATGACACTCCGGTGAGCACTTCTTCGCCAAGGAGCATATATTCGTTGCCGGGAACGAGCGATATTGTAATTATGTGATCCTTGTATTCATCGGGGACAGTGAACGATACGTCGGTGTTGACAGCCCGCTGTAAAGGAATTGTTTTTCCTTCGGTGACTGTTGCGTCGGAGGCATCGACGGGGCCGTATATGAACTGTTCGTAATCGTTGCGAGGTTCATAGGAAATTTTAAATGCTCCGGCAGGATAACCGGCCATAGCAGTGTAAATGCCCGATTCGCCGCTCACTTGAGTACATGCCGAAGCCGAAGTGCCTTGGGCAAGATAGATATATGTGGGCTCTATAACGCTGCCCCCCGATGGAACAATAGTAAACATTCGCAGGCTTGTTGCTGAAACTGAAGTGGGGATAAATGTAATGTCGTATGTCCCTGCAGTGATAGAAACATAATTTTTTGCGCTGCTTGTGGTTATGCTTAGCGGGTTGGGACCTAACTGGACAGGCGGATTCTGTGCCCAGGAAGAAAGAGTGTACAGAGTTCCTGTAGCCGCTGTTGTGGAATAGCCCAGAAAATAGAATCCGTTATCGATTTTTACAGAGGTCGCCGCGAAACTTCCGTCGGAATTCTCGGTCATAGTCACTTTGTCGGGATAATCGGTTCCGTCGAAATTCGCTTCCCCGGAAGCATCTACAAGTATTATGGCCATATTGGAGTCGCTTGTTTGTGCAAAAGAATGAAGCGGAAGAAGAAGTGTTGCAAAAAGCAGACAGGTAAATTTGTGCATGATGTGTCTAAAAAAAGTTTGTAAATAACCAAGGCTCGCAAGCCGTGTGAATGATATTCTTAGAACATTGCACTATATATAAAAGTTCAAAGGCCAATAATATCTTAAGGTGGCAATTATCTTTAAAAACCTTTCCAAAAATACTGTTGCGCGGGAATAATGAATGGAAATGAACGGTAGCGGATGTGTTTTGTTGGCAAAGTGTCGGAAATATGCTTTTAAACATATAAAAATAAGTGACAAAAAAATTTGCAATATCCCAAATAAACTTGTTATCTTTGTGCAGTTAACACAACTGTGAAATAACTAACACTAAATATTATGGATATTAACAGTATCATGGCTTCTCTGGAGGCCAAGCACCCCGGCGAAAAGGAATATCTCCAGGCCGTTAAGGAAGTGCTTATGAGCGTTGAAGACGTTTACAATCAGCACCCCGAATTCGAACGCAACAAAATTATAGAACGTATGGTTGAGCCCGACCGTATTGTTACTTTCCGTGTAACATGGATCGACGACAAGGGCGAAGTTCAAAACAACATCGGCTATCGCGTTCAGTTCAACAATGCCATTGGCCCGTACAAAGGCGGTATCCGTTTCCATGCTTCCGTTAACCTTTCCATTCTTAAATTCCTCGGTTTCGAGCAAACTTTCAAAAACGCCCTCACCACACTCCCCATGGGCGGCGCAAAAGGCGGCAGCGACTTCTCGCCCCGCGGCAAGAGCGACCGTGAAATCATGCGCTTCTGCCAGGCATTCATGCTCGGCCTATGGAAAAACCTCGGTCCCGACCGCGACGTTCCCGCAGGCGATATCGGCGTAGGCGGCCGCGAAGTCGGTTACATGTACGGCATGTACAAGCGCCTCGTTAATCAGCACGACGGTACTTTCACCGGTAAAGCAATGGAATTCGGCGGCAGCCGTATCCGTCCCGAAGCTACCGGTTTCGGCGCGCTCTACTTTGTTCAGAATATGCTGAAACAGCGTAACGACGATATCAAAGGCAAAACAATTGCAATTTCCGGTTTCGGCAACGTGGCCTGGGGCGCCGCTCTCAAAGCTACCGAACTCGGTGCTAAAGTTGTTACAATTTCCGGTCCCGACGGATACATCTACGATGAAGCCGGTCTCGATATGGAAAAAATCGACTACATGCTCGAGCTCCGCGCAAGCGGCAACGACATTGTTGCTCCTTACGCCGAAAAATTCCCCGGCTCCGTTTTCCATGCAGGTCGCAAACCCTGGGAACAGAAAGTGGACATTGCTCTTCCCTGCGCCACTCAGAACGAGCTTAACGGCGACGATGCAAAAGCTCTCGTTGCAAACGGCGTCGAAATGGTTGCCGAAGTTTCCAACATGGGATGTACTCCCGAAGCTATCGACACTTTCATCGAATCGCGCACAGTATATGCTCCCGGTAAAGCCGTTAACGCAGGCGGCGTTGCAACTTCCGGCCTCGAAATGAGCCAGAACGCAATGCACCTCCAGTGGACTGCCGAAGAAGTGGACGAAAAACTCCACACAATCATGACCGACATCCACGAACAGTGCCTCCGCTACGGTGTTGAAAACGACGGTTACATCAACTACATGAAAGGCGCCAACATTGCCGGCTTCATGAAAGTTGCCAACGCAATGATGGGTCTCGGCGTTTGCTAAACCTCCCTCATTAACCATAAAAAAAGCAGGCTTCGGCCTGCTTTTTTTTAGGGTCAATGATTAAAGTTAACGTGCAATAGTCTTTACGCCGTTTACTATGTAGATGTTGCCCGGAACCATGTGTTCCACGCGGCGGCCGTAGAGGTCGTAAATACCCTCGCGAACCGGAGCTTCGGGTTTTACAACTATATTGTCGATACCTGCGGCTTCGTTCTCGTTTATAATGCGGAACGGCGCACCTTGCAGCGAAGCCGAGGGAAGCTTGCTCAAATCAAGATAGGCGCGGTTGGGACGCAGCGACATTTCGGTAACCTCATCGGGATTCTCAATCCAGAATTTATAGCCGGCCGGCTGCTTGTAGAAACCTACGCGGCCTTCGGCATTCACACTGAAAATGCGGTGCTTGGAGGCGTCGTATTTGTCGGGCATATAATTCTCGACATCAGTCCAGTCAGGTGCGGGAACTCCGTTGAGCAGATTGTAGGTTCCGCTGAGCAGGTTGCCCTCGGCGACAGTGGCGTCGATGCGTTCGTCATCGGGAAAGAGGGGAATGAGGCGGTTCTGCGGCGCGAGAGGTTTCTTTTTGGTAAGATCGAAGAACTCCGATGTGTCGGTCCATTGGCGGCATTTGAGCAACACGGGTGTAGCGGCAGGTACAATGCCGTTTTCAATGCGCGAGAGCACAAGCAGGTTTTCCTCGCCGTCGGTTTTGAACTCATTTATAATATATGCTTCCACACCGTCGGGCTCATAGCATTCAAAGGGGAACGAGGCGTACATGGATGTCCAGTAACCTCCGTCGTAGTACATTTTCTCCGTAGGGCAGGCGCCGAACCAAAAACGGTCGGCATTTTCTTCATCAATAGGCTGGAGGGTACAGTTCGAGTTAAAGTCGTCGGATGTATCTTTCCCTATTTTGACAACGTCGTTATGTTTATTGATGTTGCTGTCCCAAAGGGTTTTTATAGTTACAATCGAGGCTACAAGTTTGTAGTGTCCCGATTGAGCCGCCCATCTTAAGGATACAGTTGGAGTGCTAAAAATCGCGGTAAATTTTATAACATCGAATAAAGAGATTCCCTGAGCTGTCATGGATACTTTATCCAGAACAGTGTTCCCTACTTTGTAGGTTTGGCTGTTGCTTGAGTTTAATGTACCTTCCATATATAAAATAGCGGCGGGATCATCGTAAAAGTTGCGGTTAAGTGCCTTGCTGTCGTCACGACCAATCGAGTGCCCTAACGGATTCTTTATATTGGTGATGTCGGCGTGTACCGATACTGCAGTCGTTGAACTTGCACTAATACTTATAGTGGCATTTCCTGATACACGTATCGGAGCATTGTAGCAACTGAGAACACGATAGTAGCCCCTTTCTTTTGTAACACGCGGAGTCATGCTGAATGAGCCTGTCAAATCCATCATTTTTTCGGCTTTAATCGTAAAGCTCTGTTCCTTGGATATTAAATTGCCCTCCGAGTCGTAGCAACCGTCAAAATCGAGTGCAAGGTCGGGAACGTATTCAGTGCCTCCATATGTTGGCGGAGCGAATGTTACGGTTACATCATCGCCTATTTTGTTGTCTTTTGGGCTTACGGTGACAGTTCCATTGTCTGTTATGGCAACAATGGCTCGTGTACGTTCTACAAAATTTGCAATGTATTCTGCCGTTGCTGCAGTGGCTTCGCTTTTATTATCATCGGTTGTTGTAATCGTTCGGGTCAGACTCTCGGTTGTTCCAACCTGGCTACCGGTTGATGTTGTCCAGTTTTTGAACTGATAACCGGGTTCGGCTTTTGCATAGAGATAGTAAGTGTGGTTGCCGGTTGAGCTTGATGTGTTTGATGCCGTTGATGTTTCGGAGTTGTAGTTAGGGGTATCTCCCGAAGATGTCGACACATATACTTTTCCATGTCCCGTCGGTTCGGCGGTAACTGTCATCTTTGAATAATAGGTGTTATTATTGGCTGCCGCGCATAGCGATATAGCTATTGCAGCGCCGAATAAAACAATACGTTTAGCGATGTTCATTCTTTGCGGTTAGTGTGATAATGGTTTATAATAATCGTGGAATAATTGGATAAACATTTATGAACCACAAAATTAAGGAATAGGCTCCGAAATACCCCCCCCGTTAGTTAAATAACGTTAATAGAAATGTTAAATTCATGAGTCGCACGCACTGCGCCCTCGCGGGTGGCAGGGAATTATAAAAAAAGCCCTCTTTGCGCACATCCGCCATTTCAACTTTTCCACGGATACTTTGCAAAGAGGGTAATAATTCGTTAATTTTCGGTAGTTAAGAGCGTTACATTGTTTTGAGTTATAATAGATTCTATTTCTTGGCTTTAATAAGCTCGTCGGTAAGTAGATTAATTGTAGATGACGGATTAGTGTACGCTTCTTTGGATTTGGCTCGTTTTGCGGCGTCCTCAATAGCATCTGTCAAGATCTTTTTCATAACCGTTGAGAATGCACCTTTCCTATAATCCGCATCTATGCCTTTAAGCAATGCAAGACATTCGGCAGATGACATTTCTTTATTGATATCTTTATAATGCAGGACAAACCAGTATTCAATACAGGGATTGGAGAGTAGCAATACCGCGTCTTTAATTTTACGCAAATGTTCCATCATGCCCGGCACATCAAGGTCGAACATCAAAAAAGTCTTATCTTCCTGCGTTGTAAATCTTTCGCGCTTACATCGGTCGATGTAAGGTTGTGAAATGTTGGAGTCGCTTACTCGCGCTATGATTTCAACCGGTACCCGGAAACTGCGACGCAGCAAGTCAACGTATGCCGCCTCAGTTTTCCCTTCGCAGAAAACAAAGAAAGTAGGGTTCATCTTTTTCCCTCGCGCTTGTTTCACTTTTCGTGCCATAGTCAGATGTTCTCAAATTCGTTGATATATGGCACGGCGTCAAAACGCCCCTGAAGATATGCCTTTTCAAGATCCATTTTCTCACGAAAATCTTTGTAGTCAAACAGCGAATAAAGGTCGGATGAGCTGTCATCGCGCTTGTTTACAAAGAAAATCTGGTCTTTGCGGAAGCGTGTCATATCAAGCAGGTGAGTATTGTGCGTTGTGAATATCAACTGTGCCGATTTACTTGAATGGAACAGGTTGATAAGGTATTGCACCAGGCGGGTGTGCAGGCTTGTTTCCACTTCGTCGAGAAACATAACTTTGTTGTTACGCACCACATCCATTACCGTCAACATTATTTTGAACAGAATTTTAGTACCCTCCGACTCCTCGGTGTTGAAGTCAAAAGGCAAAGCCGGATTGCGACGGTGGAATGTGGTTAGTTCGCCGTCTTTATATGTAAACTCAACAATATCGCTGTCGGCGGCTTTAAGCACTCGTAGAACGGCATCTTTGTTGTCGCCGAGAAAGCGGTCGATAGATACGGTTGTTCTGCCGCGATAACTGAATACCAACTGTTCGTTGAACCACCTGTATACCTCCTTGGCCTTTTCCCTGTCCATTTGGCTTGCACGGGATATGAACAGTGTTTTGCGAGACGTGTTGGAGGCAACATCCATTGGACGACGTATCACGTTGGTGAATTCATATTTATCTTTCTTTCCGCCGGATATACGCTCATCACGAGAGAATATTAACGCACGTCTGCCCTTGGGATAGTAATATAGACTTTCCGTTATTATTTCGTTCCGTGTACAGGTGAATGAATATTCATGCTCTATGCTGTCAATAATGAAACGGATATAGAATTCACTCGGAGCGTTTTTATCACCGAACTTGAACGGCTTGAAGCCGAAACTGTCTCCCTCATTATAATTGTGTGAGTTGAGTATCATGTCAACCGCAGCTTTTACCGCCTTAATTATGTTACTCTTGCCTGAGGCGTTTGCACCATAGATGGCTACGGTTTTGAGCAGTCTTTCGTTGCCGATAGCAAATGTATTATCGGCAAGAGCCCGCGCCTCCTTTGTCTGGATGTTGGCAGCTTGTAAATCCAAAGTTATTTTCTCATGTATCGAAAAAAAGTTGGTGAGAGCGATTTCTAATATCATTTTAAGCGTGGTTTTTGAAATTATTTTGCAAATATAGCACTTTGATTTGAATTACTGTACGATTAACATAAAATTTTTTGGGCGCATAGTAAAAAACCTGTGTAAATCGGATAAAAATATTACCTTTGCGAGAAATAAAAAGCGCAATGGAAAAGAATCCGTACATAGAATTGGCAGAATGCCTTCTGCCCGAAGAAATGGTGGAATATTTTGAGGTTGTCAAGGTCGAAAAGACCAAAGAGACGCTTGACGTCACGTTGGAAGAACGTGACAACGGAGTGGACGGCTACAAGCCGGGGCAGCTGCGTTCTAACGGATTCTATGAGGAAAGCATAGTGCGCGATTATCCCGTCAGAGGGCGGAAGATGTCGTTTCATATCAAGCGGCGTCGCTGGGTCGATACAGAGACCGACAAGAGCGTCAGCCGACGCTGGGATTTAGTAGCCGAAGGCACCCGCTTCTCGAAAGAGTTTGCGGCTTTTTTAAAAGTACCGACCGCCGTTCCGGTGGAATGAAATCAGAAATAACCGATTGGGGCACTATCCATTAAACTCATCATACCATTTGAGCTGGCACATCCGTTAGTATTTTATGATGCAAGTACACAAGCCTTAGTACATCTTGGATATACTTCAGTTAAAAGTCTGGCTTCGCCGTCCGTAGAATGATAATTGGCCCGTAGATGCCGTATAGAAGAATACCTATCGTGATGCGACCGCGAACTTGCATTCTTCTAATCATAAGATACATATGCCAAAGAAAGCGAAAATTGAAAAGACGGCCACTGGAAAGAAACTCAAGGTTGTCAACCCCAATGCAGCCGGTATTGACATCGCATCCTCGGAAATGCAAGTTTGTGTTCCCGAAGATCGTGACAGTGAATGCAACCGAACATTCGGCTGCTTCACGCAGGATTTGAAACAGATAGCCGATTGGTTGAAATCCTGCCGTATAGATACTGTTGCTATGGAATCCACCGGAGTCTATTGGCTTCCATTATATTTCATCCTAAAGGAGCGTGGATTCGATGTCGTTCTTGTGAACGCTCGCGATGTAAAAAACTACTCAGGCAGGAAGACTGACGAAGCCGACGCCGAATGGCTGATGATGCTTCACAGCTATGGATTGCTCAAATGTAGCTTCCAGCCGGAGAATGAGGCAAGGGCCATACGCAATCTCACGCGTCACCGCTCCAATCTGCTACAGTCATCAAGTAGAGAAGCACTACATATGCAGAAAGCGATGGAACAAATGAATCTGAAACTGAGTAATGTCATAAGCGATTTATTGGGTAAATCCGGAATGTCCATTATCAGAGCTATCATAAGTGGCAACCATGATCCAAGGGAACTTGCCGCGCTTGCAGAAGACAACTGCAAGGCATCAAAAGAAGAAATAGCCAAATCACTTGAGGGTTCATGGGCGGAAGACCATCTTTTTGAACTGGAGCAGGCTTTTGATCTTTACAATTTCATTCAGGAACAAGTCAATAAATGCGACAGGCAGATTGAAATGCACCTCATCAGATACCGAGCCGAACTTGGCCATCCTTCAGATGACAATTTGCCGCGATGCAAAAAGAAAAACGGGAAAAAGAATGCTGTCGATTTTGACGTAGAAAAATACGCTTTCGACATTTGGAAAGTCAATATTATGGCAATACCCGGCATGAGTGCAATATCTCTGTTGCAATTAATAGGAGAGCTCGGGCACAATTTTGCGGATAAGTTTGAGAGCTGTCACTCTTTCTGCAGTTGGTTGAATCTTGTCCCGAACAACAAAGTGTCAGGAGGCAAACTGCTTTCCAGTAAAGTCCCGAAGAAAACCAATATTTGCGGGCAAGTGTTCCGGTTGTGTGCCAACTCACTAAAACGAAACAAAACTACTCTGGGCTACTATTTCAGACGCATACAGTCACGCTGCGGCTACAGTCAGGCAATAGTGGCGACAGCCCATAAAATTGCAAAGATATTCTTCACAATGATAAAAAGCCGTACCGAATATGACGAAAGTAAGACCGGCATAAACGAAAGAGACCTGCTTGAACGCAAAATCATGATGACCCAGAGAAGATTAGACAAACTTAATCGTCAATTAGAGGTTGCATTCGCATAGTTGGTTATATAGAAGATATGCTTGGACAGATACCCGACTACGGGCCGCTCTCTTGAATGGTTCTTCGGCATAGACGGCGACTTGTTCGAGCGTCAGTATAAGCGACACCTGAGCGGATACTGGGATTGGAAAGACAGCGCCGAGGGTCTGCACGCGGATCAATGGCGCGTGTTTCCTCAGAACATAGGCCCGCGACTGAGCATAGACGAGACGTCGCTCAGTCGCGGCGAACTATAACTGGTGCCTTTGCACAAGAGTGCGAGAGTATTTGTTTGATTACATATTTCATCACATAATAGATATAAATCTTTCCTTGTCCGGTGCATCGGATGATTCTATTTTGTTCTTGAGCCTCAGTCGACGCATATAGAAAGTTTTAAGCTGAATATCCATCAATACGCATATAGTCCTTGCTGACAAGCCGGAATATAGATATATCAACAACGTTTTGTCTGCATCTGAAATCTGCGGAATTTGCGCCTCTATGCGCAGTATTATTCCATCGCAGTTTTCATTAAGGACTTTCTCGAATTGAGACAGTTGCTCATGTGACTTTAATCTCTCAATCTCTTCTTCAACCTTAGTATAAATACTATTTCTCAGGAAACTGGTGTCTGCCATTTCAAAGTAGTCATAACACAACTGGTTGATTGTATTGAAACTGTTGCGCATCAGATCCGACACTTTGGCTTTGAGCTGACGGTTGTTCATCTCGTGCTCAGATATGAGCATAAGAAGCTTGTCCATTTGTTCGGATTTGACGCGCTGATACTTCCTAAAATACAGAAATACAATTAGAGTCACGATTAAACATATAGAAATAATTATGGCTATAATCATGTAAGATTTATTCCGTGTGTTTTCTAAATCAGACTCTGTGTCAGACAGCTCCTTATTAAGAGATTCGAGCATAGGGGTATATTTAGCGGCAGACCGTTTATCCTCGCTCATATATAGCGTAAAATTACCTTTGTTGGTAATTATTACTAACGAATCATCTTCAGAGAAACAATCGGAAAAGGGGAACTTGTGTTTTACATAAATGTGATCGATACGCCTATTATCAGTAGAATCACCAAAATGAATATCGAACGGCGATATAAGCTGCAGCGGATATGCATCATTTGACTCAGGATCCTCCTTGTACAAGAGGGCTCCTTTGATATCGAGTTCTTCTCCCCGCAGTATCATTTTATATCCAACCGTAGTAGCCCCGTGGAAGTTATGATACGTTCCCATGCTTATTTCTATAGCAGGCAAATTCCCACTATATACTGTATCACGGAAAGTGATAACTTCTACAGTATCCAATGGAATATGCTTATTGGTGTTGCCCAACATTTGTATGGGCAAAACCAATAAAATTGTGAGATATATGAATTTCAGTAGCTTCATACTACAAAGTTACGAAAAATCACATTCTGTCGTAGTCATCTGCGTTATCAAGTTCTGAATATTTTTTCTTTGCAAATGTAAAACGATAGGTCGCTGTCAACGTAATGCCTCGTGTGTCATAATGGTTTCTGCGGGTTCGATATAGGTTAGGTGAGAACGAGGTCCAATATGGAGTTACCGAACGGGCAAGAATGTCGTTAGCTGCAAATCTTAGTGTTAGTCTTGATCTCAGGAGTTGGAGGTTGCTGCCAAAGGAAATGTCACAAGTATATCCAACATCCGTATTATCAATAAGCTGAGGCGATGCATAAATTGCGTTCATGAAAACACTGAAATTTCGACGGATGTAATAACTTGCATTTACTGAAAGCAAAGCAAAGATTTTATTCTTTCGTTGTATCTTGTCGAGATAGTAGTATTCGGTATGTGTTCTTCTCAAAAGAGCTCTTGCATAAAGACGAAATTTGTTAGTAACATTTAGATTATAACTACCAGTTAATGACAGATAATAATTCCCCGACATGTTTATGGGTCTTGTCATAAAGTATTCGGAATTATCAATAGGTGAGGTAATCTCTACAATCTTATTGCGTATGGCAGTATATTCCGCTACAATAGAGAATTTGGGGAGATTAAATACTAAAGAGATATTGTGGCGGCGAGGAATCTTCAAATCGGGATTTCCGGTTTCGTAATAAATGAGGTTGGAAAGTGTAATCGCCGGACTTAGCTCCGAAAAACTTGGAAGGGAGTAGCTATACTTGTAGTATAGATTCATTGCAAAATTTTTGGTAAAGCGATGGAATATGCTCAACTGAGGCACCACATTAAAGTATGATTTATCAAAAGATGAGTTATTGGATTCAATAAATGAGTTACTTTGCTGATTTTCATATCTGAAACGTACACCGGGCGTTATGGCAAAGCTTTTGACATCCCAGCTCGATGAATAGTAAAATTCTCCCCATGACACAGAACCATTAACATTCTGTACACCCATAAAGGTATAATCGGCATTTGAATTATTCTCTGAACGTCCTCCATAAAGACCGACGCTCTGTTGGTGTTTATTCAGAAACTTCCAAGAATAATCGCCCTGTAGCGTCCACATATTATATGTAGAGCGATTCTTATTGGTCTCGCTTAAAATATTATCGGGCATAATAAATACCCCTTCATTACTACTTGACAACTTATAATTATAAGTAGCGGAAATATTAAGACTCGATTTTGAAAATTCGTGAGAATAGTTAGCCAACAAGGTATGGTTTTCAGGCTTTGAGGAATTCCTTGAATCGTAATTTGTAATTTCTGTTACGTCGTTAATTGTAGTCGAACGTTCGGTGACGAAGTCTCTGTGTCGAAATGATGAATTGCCGGAATACTCTAACTGAAACTCGTCAATATCGGACAAATGGAATGTAGCACCTGCGAGCCAATTCCAACGGGATGTATGGATTAAATCTTCTTGTGAAGTACTGATATTCCGCAGAAGCGATTCATCTTTTGGGAAGATAGCTTCTGTCGCGGTAGCTGACTGCCTGCTATTTCCGTTGTAGTATCCTACTGATGCAAGCAAGTCAAATTTCCCTATAGAGCCGAACGCATTTGCGGTAGTGCGGTTGCTGAACCGATTTCTTTGATTGGCTTTATCTATGAGGTTGGCATTTACAATGTCTTTCACTGGAATAGCTGTTGTTATTTTAACGACTGAGCTTGTGCCGGTGGGATATTCGGCTCCGGGAGCGCGTATGACCTCGATCTTCTTAACTGTATTGGAAGAAAGCGATGCTAATTTGGTTTTATCTGTAACTTTAATTCCGTTGATATAGACGAGAGGCGAACCCGAAACGCCGAATACTTGAATATTCTCAGCAGCATCCAACGACAATCCAGGCACCCATGCCATCATATCAAGCATAGTGCCGGCATCGGCCAAGTCGCTGCCTTGTATGTTTGAGATAGTGTAGTCTAAACCTTCTTCCTGAATTTTCAACTTTTGTGCCGTAACTACAACTTCATTAAGCACGTGCGTATTATATTTAAGTGTGAACGGCTCATTAAGTATTATTGTATCATTTCTATATGTTACCTTAGATTGCGTGAGATTTCTTTCAACGGGTATATGACCGAAAGCCTTAACCGATATAGAAGTCGGCATGACTGTGGACTTAATCAAAAAGCCCCCTTTATTGAAAGAATGATCGGCTACGATGCTGCTGCCCGATTTAAGTATTAATTCGTATGGGTAATTAGTGCTATCCTGAAAACAAACCGTTCCGGATAGCCAAACAGGCGTAGATCCGGTTTGCGCTGCAACGCAAATCGTGCAAGTAAATAGCACAATAAATAATGATATTTGTTTAAGCATAATGACTATTGTTTTTTTATGTAAAATTACAGAAATTGGATGTGTGATTCAATACACATAATTAATGAATTAGTCTACACACCAATTTCTATATTCTTAAAAAACAATAGCTTATGAAATTTGAAGTAATACTTTTATCTACAATCCGATTAATGTGTTCTACATGTTTATTTTTGCACGTTCAGCACTCACAAAAATAGATAATATTGAGACACGAACGCTTATTCGCGTCCCCAAATAATCGCTAATTTACGAAAGTTGGGATGAACTGGATGCCGAGGACGGCTGCGATACGGAAGAAGCTCGACAGTTGAATGTCGGCTTTGCCGTTCTCAACGCGGGCGATATAGCTCTGCTCGCGACCGAGTTTTTCGGCGAGCTGTTTCTGTGTGAGGTTGAGTTCCTTGCGACGTTCGCGGAGCATATTACCATAGAACCACGCGAGAGATTTCTCGTTGAATTGCTCGCGCGAGGGAGTGCCGGGTGCGCCGTATTTCTCATCAAGCATTGAGTTGGCGGTTGAGAGTTTGGCTAACTTTTCGGGGTTTATCTGTCTCATAATTCCAGGTTGTTTAATATTGAGAGAGCAATCTCGACTTGTTTACGATAGTCTCTGTTATCTTTCTTTAGAAAGGCGTTGAGCAATATTATGCTCTTTGCTTCTATCACGTTATCGTGGTCGATAGCAAAGAGGACAGTGCGATACTCGTTAGTGCCAACCGACACTCTCATTTCGTAGAGGTCAGTGTTTTCAAGATGCTTTATAAATTTGCCGGGCACGTTATAAATCGTTGAAATTACGTTTATAACGTAGTCAAATTTAGTCTGCGTCTTGGACGGTAACGAGCTATAAAACGTCTCAAATTCACGCGTTTTATATACAATGCGGACATATTGCTCGGTGCTTTCCTCAGAATTCATGGTGCAAAGATAACTAATTAGTAATAATTAGACAAATAAAATGAGCGAGAAGTTCACGGTGAGCCACGGCTCTTTCATTTAAGATTTCGATTCATTCTCGACCCCGAAAAATCCGCTGACCCAAAATAAAAACGTTCAGAACACAGTTCCGGGGAGTCGGCGACATCAAGTTCTTTATGTTCAGACTGGCCACTATATATTCTTGACATCTCTTGGCGCCCACCGGAAAAATCCGCTGACCCAAATCTACGCCTAAACACAGGTTTTTTACTATGCGCCCTTTTTTTGCGCTCTCGCGGGTGGCGGGGGGTATAAACACAAAAAACTCCACCGAACAATCGGTGGAGTTGAGTGGGCGTTGACGGATTCGAACCGCCGACCCTCTGCTTGTAAGGCAGATGCTCTGAACCAGCTGAGCTAAACGCCCG
>CAMWMR010000023.1 GCA_947175425.1 uncultured Porphyromonadaceae bacterium | reverse complement strand
AAATTATTGCGTGGAAATTTGATGTCAAGATTTTTAATGTGAATGAATGTTAATCAATAAAACAATTTCAAATGCAATATATAACACGCAGTAAACCAACAAAATACGCAAGTAAATAAATGTTACACAATTGTTACAATTGATATGTTGTAACATTTGTGTAACAGTATTGTGTATAATATGTATTTAAAAGGAGAGGGTTATAATGTGCTGTAATACAGAATATTATAATTCAATCACCGCCGATAGAAATGTATCGGTTCCGGGAATGTAGGCGGAATAAACAATGTTGAATGTTTTGTTGAAAACCTGTGGCGCCGAATTTTGGACAGGAATGTTGATGTCGTTTCTCAAATCAAGTCCGGGCATTCCGGCCGCTTTGTATACTGCTTCTTTCAATGTCCAGGCCCGTAATAAATCAATATTGGAGTTACCGTATTCTTTAAGCTCACGGGCGCTTAGAAAGCGCGTGGCGACGCGTTGCAGCTGTTCGCGGTATATTTCTATATCCAACCCTGCTGAGGAATGATTGGGCGCATGCAGAATAGCTGCAAAATTTTTATTATGACTTACTGAAACCGCGCCCTCCACAGCTTTTCCGTTACGTATTATCACCGGTGCTCCAATGCTGTTGTGGGTTCGTACCGTGCCTTCACCGAAAGCTTGTGTCAACAGCTTTTGCAAAGCGTTTTCTTCGGCCTGCCGACGCGTCTGTCCCTGCTCCGCTACAATGGGAAGATAGTATATTGTGCCCTGCGGCAGCTTAATTGTTTCCATTTCCGGCGATGTTCAAAAGCATGTGGAGAATATCGTTGTGAATGGCGTTGATAACCGGCAAAACGGAATCGGTTTTCATTTCGCTGTTGAAAACAACTGCACCTGTAACAACATCGCCCTCGTTACCGATTGTAATAAACTGGAGCGGAGTGGGAGCTTCGGGAGCTATTATTATTTTGCTTTCAAAGCCGTTTGCCGAGAAACTCTCGTTTCGTGCAGGCGCACCTCCAAGATTCAGGGCGAAACGTTGCGAGCGGTTTTCCACTATCCGGCGCAAGGCAGCAGCATCGGAAGCTTTCTGAGCCGCGAGATATAGAGTGGCGCCGTAAGGGGAATAAACAATGTCCAGTTTGTCCTTTCCTTTAAAAATTTTGTCGGCTGCTGCGTTTACGGGTATTTCCACATTGCCCACGCAAATGTTTACGCGGGCCGTATCCATGAGTTCTATGCGCGGATAGGCATAAGGTCTGGGTACAGGCGTGTACGATTCTTTTTGCACGCACGCGGCGAGCGTCAAGGCAAAAGCTGCGGAAACTATAATTGACGAACGCATATATAATTACAGTTCGGGCATAACTTTTACGCGAACTTCGGTAATGCGGTGGTCGGTAATGTCGAGAACCATAAAACGACAGCGACCGTAGCCGAGCGATTCTTTCTCTTTAGGGAAGTCGCCTTTAATAGCCAAAAGCATGCCGGCAAGAGTCTCCACATCTTCTGTCACCTCCTCATAGTCCTCGGGAGCAAGGTCGGTTATACGGAAAAAGTCGGTGAGCAGAGTACGTCCTTCGAATACATATGTGTCGTCGCGGAGGCGCTTGTATGTCATGTCAGGCTGGTCGTATTCGTCGTCTATATCCCCTACTATCTCTTCAAGCACGTCTTCCAGCGTCACCACTCCCTGGGTACCGCCGAACTCGTCCACTACTATCGCCATGTGAATTTTGAGCTTACGGAAGTCCTCAAGCAGGTCATCGATCATTCGCGATTCCGGAACAAAATAGGCTGGGCGAAGCAGAGTTTTCCAATCCAAATCCTTTGCTTCGGGCTTGCCTATATATGGCAGGAGGTCGCGGGAATAGAGAATACCTTTTATATCGTCCTGAGTATTTTCATATGCCGGCATGCGCGAGTAACCGCTTTCGAGCACAACTTTCATAACATCGTCAAAAGTCATGTTGATATCCAGGTCGGTTATCGACACTCGCGGTGTCATGATTTCGGAAGCAGTGGTATCGCCGATTTTTAGAATACCTTCCAGCATTTCCTTGTCATCGCCGGTCGCTCCTTCGGTGATTTCCAGGGCTCGCGAGAGCTCGTCGGGCGAAATATCGTTGGCTTGTTTGGTCACCACTTTCTTTACAATAGTACCCGATTTAACGAGCATACGTGCCATGGGCGAGAGAACGCGGTAAATAAACGAAAGAGGAGCTACGGCCTTTTTTGCCCATGCCAAATTATAGTTATTGGCATATAATTTGGGTATTATTTCGCCAAAAAGGAGTATAAGGAAAGTAAGAAGAACCGTTTGAAGCACGAAACTCCACACCGGCGACATGTTGCTGAAAACAGGGCCGAGGGCAAAGTTACACAGTACTACAATTGTAACGTTTACCAGATTGTTTGCAATAAGGATTGAGGCTAAAAGCTGCTGCGGATTTGCAAGCAGTTTCCTCACTTTGGCTCCTGCGGGAGTTTCGTCGAGATCCTCGCACTGCGACTGGGATAGTGAAAAGAAAGCCATTTCGCTGCCGCTGACAAAGCCCGACAGGAGCAGGCATAACAAAGCCACAAAAAGGGCTGTACATTGTTCCGAACCGAAGGTGATTTCCGAAATAAGAGCCGGCAATATCGAAAGTGGTGTGGCCGGCAAAGGCTCTATATCCAAGGTTGTAAAATTTTAGTTAATAATCAGTTTGAGCTAAGCATGTAACCGTGTCCCGTGCGGCTCACTATACGTTCGCCGAGATTTCCCAGCTTTTTACGCAAGCGTGAAATGTTTGTATCCACAATGCGAACGTTCACACCTGGCGCTTCTTCTTTCCACACTTTTTTATGAATTTCGGCACGAGTCACATAAGTATCCACGTTTTTAAGCAGTACGGCGAGAATTGAATATTCCGTAGGGGAGAGTGCCAGGGGCATGCCGTCCATTTTCACGGTGCGTGATGCCGGTTCCATTGTGAGGTTGAAAAATGAGAGAACGTTCGAGGCTTTAACGGGCCGGTAATGCCTCCTCATAATGGATTTTATTCGCGCAAGCAGTTCGCGGAGCGAAAACGGTTTTACAACGTAATCGTCGGCACCGGCATCGAGAGCATCGATAACCATGCGTTCGCTTTTATGCTGTGAGTACAAAATTATTCCCACATGTTCGGTAACAGGGTCGTCTTTCAAATCGAAAATAAGATCCATTCCGCTGTACTCCTGCTTCATGCAGTCGACAATAACAAGTTGAGTATCGGCATGTTCTTCGCGCACGACATCCTCGGCTTTAGCAACAACACTGACGGAATAGCCTTCGCTCCTGAGGTTAATCTGCAGGAGCTCGGTTATGTTATCGTCGTCGTCAACGATTAGTATGTTTCCAAGTTCAGATGATTGCGACATATATCCACCAAGCAGAAATAACGGTGCAAATAAACGGAATAATCGTTGAAAGTAAAAATTTGTTACTGCTTTGTATTGTTATTGTTTCTGAAAATTCATAAAATTGTTATCGCAAAAGCCTAATGTGTGGCTTTATGAAAGGTATCGCGCAGGGTATCCACCACATTTATTATATAGTCGCCCGTCTTTTCGAGGTCGCCTATAATGTCCATGTAGTAAATGCCGGCCTGGTATTCGTAGTGCTTTTCGTTTATGTTTGCCACATTGGAGCTTCGCAGGGAGTTGCGGAAATTGTTTATTTCGCGTTCCTTGTTGTAGGAGTCGATAAGCGACTTGCCGCTTATGTTTTCAATATCCTTGAGCTGCGAAATCATCATATCCATGGCTTCTTTAACGTAAACGTACATGGAATCGATGTTTTTGTAAATTTCATCGTTGAAATCCACACCGGCTTCTATTTTGCGGTTAAGAATCTTGCCTATACCGAGACAGCTGTCGGCAATACTTTCTATTTCGCTTATAATGTTGAGCATGGCGGCAATGCGGAGTTTACCCTCGTTGGAGAGGCGTCCCTCGGCGCATCGGTTGAGATAGTGTGCTATTTCAAGTTCCATGCGGTCGGAAATATCCTCGTATTTCTCCACTCTCGACAGCAAAGTATTGTACTCCTCGCTCTTTTCTTTGGTGTGTATAAGCGTCTGAGCCATGTTAATCATGCGCCCTACCCTCTCGGCATATACCGAAATTTCTTTTTCGGCCTGGGCTATGTTAAGCTCGGCAGCGTTCATCAAACCGCCTGAAATGAATTTGAGAGTAAATTCTTCGTTGTCGCGGTTCTTGGAGGGGACAATCCATTCCACCAGTTTCACGTATATGTTGGTGAGCCAAATCATAATGCTCACGTTCACAATGTTGAAAGTTGTGTGGAACATCGAAAGTCCGAACGAAACACTCATCTGCATTGCGGCAATGCGGCGCAGAACATCGTGGCCTGCCGGCAGAGAGTTGTCGAAAAGATGATTGTAGAGGTCGGGATTTGTAATTTCCAGGTTGTTCACAAAACGGTACAGCTCGTTGGGGTCGCCCTGGCCTATGGCCTCGGTAATCCATGAGTTCAGGTTTGCAAAGGGAATGAATATGCACAAACACCACAGCGTACCCAAAAGGTTGAACAGCAGGTGCCCCATCGAGGCGCGTTTTGCGGCTACGTTACCGCTCATCGACGCCAACAGCGGGGTTATTGTAGTACCGATGTTGCTGCCTAAAACGAGCGCGCAGGCGAGGTCGAATGTTATCCAGCCCTTGCTGCACATAATCAGCGTTATGGCGAATGTGGCCGCCGACGACTGTATAACTGCCGTAACCACAAGTCCCACAAGGGTGAAGATAAGAATCGACGGAATGCCCATGGATGCGTATTGGCGCAGATAGGCAAACATTTCGGGATTGCTCTGCAAGTCGGGGACATAGGTGCTGATCATGTCCAGTCCCATAAACAGGAATGCAAAACCGATAATGAATTCGCCGATGTTTTTGGCACGGCCTTTGTTCATCATCAGCAGAGCCGCGGCAAGGCCTATAAGCGGCAGTACGAACGACGAAATATTTACCTTGAAACCGAACAGGGCTATAATCCAGGCGGTGAACGTAGTACCTACGTTTGCACCGAAAATCACTGCCATTGATTGCGACAGCGACATGAGTCCTGCGTTTACAAAGCTTACCACCATTACGGTGGAGGCCGATGAACTTTGAATGAGAGCGGTAATGAGGCAGCCGGTCAGCAAACCTGCGAAGCGGTTGCGTGTCATTGCCGAAAGGATGTTGCGCAGGCGGTCGCCGGCAACTTTTTGGAGGCCCTCGCTCATCACTTTCATGCCGTAGAGGAATAACCCTACCGAGCCGAGAAGCCCTAAGAAGTCTAATATGCTATAGTCCATTTGGAGGATAGGTTTACAAAAGCCCGAGGCTTTATGTTGCAAAATTAGTAATTTTAGTTTATATAACAAATATATAGAGTGATATCAAAAAATTTTTTGTTGTATCTGTAACCGAAGTGTCTTACCTTTGCAGGCGAGCCACTCCTTTTGAATTTTTATCGACAGTTATATATTTATGAAACAAAGTATTGACCTTGACACTATTCATTCCCCCGAGGACATAAGGAGCATGAACATTGAGCAGCTCACTGCCCTTGCGGGAGAAATGCGTGCGGCGCTAATGCGCAAATTATCGACACGCGGCGGCCATGTGGGGCCGAATCTCGGCATGGTGGAGGCTATTATTGCCATGCACTATGTGTTTGATACTCCCAAGGATAAGATTGTGTACGATGTTTCGCACCAGACTTATCCGCATAAAATGCTGACGGGACGTATGAAAGCTTTTACCGACCCTGCTCATTACGGCGATGTCACGGGATACACAAATCCGGCCGAGAGCGAATACGACCTCTTTTCGGTAGGTCACACCTCCACGGCGCTCGCGCTTGCCACAGGGCTTGCAAAGGCGCGCGACCTCGCCGGAGGCGATGAAAATGTAATTGCTGTTGTAGGTGACGGTTCTTTAGGCGGAGGCGAGGCGCTCGAGGGGCTCAACTACGGTTCTACTCTGGGAAGCAATTTTATTGTTGTTGTGAACGACAACGATATGAGCATAGCCGAAAATCACGGCGGCCTCTATGCCGATTTGCGATTGCTGCGTAACTCAAACGGTACTGCCGAACCCAATATTTTCCGCGCCATGGGCTATGCCTACCGCTACGTGCACTACGGAAACAATTTGCGCTCGCTCATAGAAAAGTTCCGTTCGGTGCGCAATATCGCTTATCCGGTTGTGGTACACATCAACACAATGAAGGGTATGGGCTTGCGTGTGGCCGAAAGCGACAAGGAAAGTTTCCACTATGCCGGACCTTTCGACTTGCAGACGGGCGCGCCTCTCAAGACAGCACCGGCAGGAACAGCACCGCAGGCATATACCGATATTTTTGCCCTGCATATGCTCGAAAGAATGAAGAAAGACTCGCGTACTGTGGTTCTTAATGCAGGAACGCCCGGAGCTGTGGGCTTCTATCCCGAGCGGCGCCGCGAGGCCGGCCGACGGTTCGTAGACGTTGGTATTGCCGAGCAGATGTGTACTGGCATGGCCTCAGGGCTTGCAAAGGGCGGTATGCGCCCCGTAATGGCTGTGGTGGATTCGTTTATTCAGCGTGCATACGACCAGCTGAGTCAGGATGTAGCCATAAACCATATGCCGGCGGTTTTTGCACTGTTCCACACCGGCGTTCTGGGCATGACCGATGAAACTCACCTCGGTTTCTTCGATATTTCCATGATAACAGGTATTCCCGAAATAAATTTCCTTGCGCCTGTGTGCCGGCAGGAGTATATTGCCATGCTGGACTGGGCAATGGAACATGCCGACATGCCCGTTGTTGTACGTGCTCCCGGCGGTGAAGTTGTAGAGGATGACAGCCGCGAACTTCTTGCCGATTATTCTCGTCCGAAGTACGAATTTGTTCGCCGGGGCGGAAAAATTGCATTGCTCGGAGCGGGAAATTTCTTCTATATCATGCGCGAGGCTGCCGATTTGCTTGCCGAAAGCGGGGTAGAGTGCACCCTCATCAATCCGCGCTGTCTGTCGCAGTTGGACGAGGAGGCTCTCGATACTCTTAAGGATTACGATATTGTAATAACAGCCGAGGACGGTACTGCCGACGGCGGCTGGGGACAGCGTGTTGCGGCTTATCTCGGTTCATCGCGCACCAAGGTTCGCGTGCTGGGTTTGCCCAAAAAGTTCGAAAACCGGTTCCGGGCTGCCGAACTCATGGAGGCATGCTCGCTCACGCCTCAGGCTATAGCTTCCATTGCCTGCGAGGCTGTAAAGTAACACATATATAATATAAAATGAAAAGCGCGACCCGGAGGCCGCGCTTTTTTATTGAGGTATTCGGGGGAATTATTTCACAATAACTTTGGTAGCTGTTGTGCCCTGAACTTTGATGTAAACACCTGTGGTGAGGTTGTTGGAGTTAACGCGCATGCCGTGGAGGTTGTAGTAAACTACGGGAGCGTCGTTATCAACAACAACTTCGCTTACGCCTGAAACTGTTGTACCTGTGGCAACATATTTTGCTTTGGCGGGAACGAGCGATACAGGACGTTCTGCGGGGAATGCATAAGCCTTGTAGCCGTTGAGCTGGCGGGTGTAAGCGTGGATGTTGTTACCGGCGTCGAAGCTGAGGTGTGCCCAGTCGTTGGTAGCGGTGGGAATGTCGCAGAGGTGGGTGAATTCGGGTTCGCCGTATTCGTTCCATTCAATAGCCATAACGGTGATGCAAGAGTACTGAGCGCATGCAAAGTACTTGCCGTCGGGTGAAATTGCGATACCGGAGTTACCGGAGGTGATGTAGTCGTAGCTTGCGCTGTTGGCAATCTGGAGACCTTCGTTGTCCATGAATGCCCAAGCGGGACATCCTGCGGCATTGTTGCCTTCACCACGGTTCTGGCTTACGATGAAACCGCCGTCGAAGCACTTGATGTCAACATTCTGGTTGGCGAGGAATGAACCGCCGGAGAGCTGATCGAATACTTTAGCGGGAGCTTCGGTAATCTGTTCGGCAGAACCGATATCGTAGCGGTAAACTTTGTTTTGAGAACCGGGAGTGTTACCTGCGGGATAGTCTTCGAGGAACGAGTACATCTTCTGGTCGTCGCCGGTGCCCTGGAATGCAACGCAGGAGCTGCCGCCGCCGATGATTTTGCCGTTATAGGTGTAAGAACCCTTGGTGCCGTCGGTACCGATACGTTCGCCGGCGAGGAGCTGAGTCATTTCAACGGGGTTGGAGGGGTCGATTACCCAGTAACCTGCACCTGCGTCGGACCAGTCGGCAAATACAGCCATACCGCCGCGGGCGTCGCCACGGAACATAGAGCTCTGGTTGGTTGTTGACAGACGGGGATCGGCTTTGAAGAAGGGACCGGAAACGGTTCCGTCGGGAGCGATAACGTTAACACCGTTGGCTGCGCCTGCAGTGTAGACAGTGTAACCGAGGTTGTCGCTTTCGGGGTCTACGATGTTGATAACACCGCCGCGTACCACGAAGTTATCGTCGATAGCCTTGTATTCGCCTGCGGCAGAGATAGGACGGCTTACGATTTCAACTGCAATGTTGAAGTTGCCTATAACGAGGGCGTCGGAAGTGAAGTTGATGCTGTTGTCGCCTTTCACTACCGGGCTGATGCCTGCAATGCGGATAACATCGTCGCCTGCGGGAGCATTGGGGTCGAGGTTGGTGCATACGAGGTTGGCTTCAACGGCGTCGCCTGTCGACTTGAAGTTTACAGTGTAGGACTGTTCAGCGCCAACTTTTTCACCTTCAACGAGTTCGATGTCGTAGGCAAATTCGCGGTGGCCGAGGGGCTGTTTAACGCCTTCGGTTGTAACAACGCTGAGCTTGTTGTCGCGGAGGAGGTAGAGAACGATGTCGGCGGCAGAAACCTTGTCGAGGTTGTTGTAGCTGACCTTAACGCGGCCGGCGCTTGCGCTCACGCCTTCGGCGGTATCAAAAGCGGTGTTTGTAGCGGAAACGATTTCTGCTTTGTCGAGACCGTTGGTGATGTTGAGCAGACGGAGACCGGTGTTGTTGCCGTTTTCGTCAACATCGGGAGCTACCATAAAGGAAGCACCGTTGTATTTGAAGAATGCAGCCTGTGCGGAAGCGGCGGGAAGAATTTCGGCGGGAAGTTCGCTTTCAAATGTCATGCCGGCTGTTCCTGCACCGAATGTGTACTGGCGTGCACTTGCCTTTGTTGTGTTGGCAATAAAGCTGTCGTCGGAGAGGGGCGACATTGTAAGAGTGTGTGTGCCAATTACGTTGGCATCGAAGTAATCGCATACTTCGCCGTTGTTACGGTGCGACTCGGAAGCGAGTTTGCCGTCGAATACAGCGAGGTAGTTGAAGAAGTATTTGGTTGCAGAAGCGGTCTGTACGGAAAGAAGAATTACACCTTCTTCGGTAGTACCGTTGTAAACCATTGAGAGACCGGCGATACCGCGGAAGAAGTTGCCGGATTTCTTGGTAACGATCCATTCAATGGGGTCGCCTGTGGGAAGACCGGTTTCTTCGTCGTTGTCCCAACGGTAAATTTTGTTTTCACCCATGGTTTCGCCTTCCTGAACCTGTTCGGCATTGTAGTGGCAGAGTTCCATGTTGCAACCGATGAGGTATCCGTCGGCGGTAACCTGGATGTCGCTAAGTGCGGAGTGTGTGCCTTCGCAGCCTTCGAGTGAGGGAGTTGCGAGAACCTCGAGAGTGTTGGCGCTGAGAACGAGCACGGTGGGAACACCGTTTTCATCGTGAGCGAGAACAAAGAGTTTGTCGTCGTAGCTGATGAAGCGTTTAACGGTCTTGCCGGCGAGTTCGGCGATTTCTTTATCCACAACACTCTGTTTGAAAGCAACTTCTGCGGGAGCGCTGAAAGTTGTTCCTTCGAGGGGGTCGGGGTAGTTTACGTAAACCACTGTGGGAGGAATGTAGCTTTCGCTTTCCATGAATGCCTTGGGATATACCACTTCGGCAGCCTTAACGGTAACTTCCACGGGTTTGGGCGATTTGTAACCTTCGGCGGCGAAAGTCATGGTGTAGTTGCCGGGTTCAACGTTGTCGAACACGAAAGCACCGTTGTACTGTCCGTCGGTGGTGTACTCGGCAACAACTTCGGTGCCTTTGCGGAGGCTTACCTTAACGTTGTTGAGGGGAGTGTACATGTCGTCGGAGCCGGGGATGGCAACGTAGGCGGGGTTGTCGAATTTTTCGTGTTCGTCGCGAACGATACCGTAGATAATACCGGTTTTTTCTTTTTCAAGACCGAAAATGTCGGCAATACCGTGAGCGTAGTTGTAACCTTCCACGTAGTTAACGTCCCAGTTCATGTGACGGAGAGCAGCGGGAGCATACTGGTGGAAATAGCCTTCGATAAGGAAGCCGGGAACGCCGTGCTTGAGCACGCCGAGATAGCCGCGGTAACCTGCACCGCCAACCGATGAGCTTCCGTAGAAGTTGATGTCACCGCGCACGTTCATGTTTGTCTGAGTGTAGGCGGTCCATCCTTCGTGGGTGTTGCTCATGTGGTAAGGCCATACAGTCTGACCCCACAGTTTGCTGGTTGCAGCGTGTTCGCTTGTCAGTCCGGTATCCGATTTTGTGGTGTCGTCGTAACCGCGATAGAGAACAATGGGGAAGTTGGTGGTTTTCCAGCCGCTGCTGTCCACTGCGTTGGAGTGGATGGAGATGAACATGTCGAAGTTGTTGGCCTCTACTTCGGCGCAGATTTCGGTAAGGTTGCGGTTGTAGTAGTAGAGATCTTCGGGTATGGGCTTTTTATCGGTGTTCAACTGATTCTCAGTACCGTTGTCATCGTGATAAGGACCGCATTTTACGTGGCTCATAACGATGTTGTTGCTCATGTCGCGAGCGGCACCGATTTGCCAGCGTTCACCTGTCTGGTTGAGGGTGGGGTCGAATTTGAGACCCATCTGACGCAGTTTCTCGAGAATACCGAAACCTTTGCGAAGGTTGGTGTTACTTTCGAAGAAGCTGGTGGTGTCGGTGTTGTAACGGTTGTAAGCGGCGTGGCCGAGGACTGCCATGGGGCGGTCGTTGGCGGTATACGAACCGTGACCGGGGTTGATGTAAATACGGAGCTCATCGGCGGTTTTGGCTGCACCTGCGAGGGATACGAGAGCGAGAGCTGCTGCGAAAATAAATTTTTTCATAGTATCCTGTCCTCCTTATTTAATATTAATAATGTAGAGTTCGCCTGCGGGAGTGGAGAAGGCAATTTTTTTGCCGTCGGCACTAACGCTGGGGTACATTGCGATTTGAGCGTCGGTTGTGAGAACCTGACGAGTACCCTGGAGATTTGTGGCAACAATTTCGGAAGCAGTGGTGAATTCGCCGTTATCGGTGTCCTTCATGCCTACGAGGGTGTTGTTGTCGAGCCATTTGGCAGCACGGAGTTCGCCCATGTGAACGGGGTTGGAACCGTCGGTGTTGCAAACGTAGCAGCCGCCGCCCGAGAGATAATAGGCAATTTTAGTGCCGTCGGGGCTGAGGGTAGGCCAAATGTAGCTGCCGCGACCCTGGGGGTCGAGAGTAACGGTTTTGCCGTTGGCAGTGTAGGTGAGGTGTCCGTAATTAATGGAAACTACGGGAGCGGCAGCGGAAGAACCGGTGCCGAGAGCACGAACTTTTGCGCGACCGTTTTCAACGGCGGTAACAGTGTTGCCGGCCACGGCGATACCTGCATTGAGGTTACGCGAGGGAGCTACAATCTGTGTTTCTTTGCCGGTGGTGAGGTCCACACTCTTGAGAGCTGTTTTGCGCAGGTGGTTACGGTCCATTGTGGCCTGACGGAAAATTACCTGCTTGCCGTCGGCGCTGAAGCGTACATCGAGACCGCTGCCGTTGGTTGCAACGGTAACAGGAGCCGAACCGTCGAGCGAAATTTTTGTAAGACCGTCGGTAGCGAGGTCCGACACAACTACATACGAGCCATCGGGGCTGATGGTGGGAATGGCAACGAGCATGCCTTCGGGCATGTTGACACGCTGCATGGAGTTAACTTCCAGAAGCTGGGCGTTTACTCCTAACCCTGCCAAGAGTAACATGGCTGAAATGAGAATCTTTTTCATTTCAAGGTTGGTTTAGATTTAGGAAAATATATTAATTTGGTTTAGAGTTCTTGTCAAGTTTTAAGGAATATTCACCTCGCGAATTTAGTGATTTTATTTGACAAAATGTGCTGCTTTACACTTTTTTTGTTGTATTTTAACACCTTGCATCTATTAATTATGTTGCATGCTGCTTGCGGTGAACTGTTTCAAATCGGCAGGCCGGTAGCTCGGATTGAAGCCAAATGCAACACTCTGATGGTGAAATGCAGTAAAAATACTTGTTTTTGAGTATTGTAGGAGCAGTAAAACGGTACTAATTTTGCAGTATAAAATTTACGGAATTGTTTGTCATCATTTACTCTACGGCGCAGCCATCCCGGACGGGACCGCTGCGCCGGAAATTTTTTAGCATCCAAGTGTAACAAATCGGCAAGTGATGCGTCATATAGATATGAAACCATTGATACATCACATTTTCGCTTCCACTGCCCTCCTTTTTTGCGGATTTACGGCCTCGGCATATACCCTTAATGCCGTAGCTGCCGATTCGCTTGGCAATCCCGAAGAATTTGTTACCTGGCGTGTTTTTGCACTTCCCGATACGGTTAAGCCTGTTCAAGGCGCTCTAACCGCCGAGGACGGTAAAATTTTTGCCTCTCTTGCAAAAGCCGGCGAATACCGGCTTTCGATTGTGGGAATGTCGTCGATTCCCGAAGTACGGAATTTCACGGTGTCCGATACATCGCCCGATGTGGACCTCGGCATAATCGGCTTGCGCACCGCTGCCAACGAACTGCAGGAAATAACGGTGAGTGCGCAGCGTCCGCTGGTGAAAAGAGAAATCGACCGCATTGCCTACGATGTAAAGGCCGATGAAGAAAGTTCCACTTCCACGCTTTCGCAGATTCTCGAGAAAGTGCCTATGGTGAGCGTAGACCCCGACGGAACTGTTAAAGTTAACGGCAGTACCGATTTCAAAATATATCGCAACGGGCGTCCCAGCTCATCGTTTACTAATAATTCCAAAGATATTTTCAAGGCTATTCCCGCCTCGAGTATAAAGAAAATTGAAGTTATTACCGACCCCGGGGCACGCGAGGATGCCGAAGGTGTTACGGCTATTCTTAATATTGTTACCGATTCGGGTACTAATATTAAAGGTGTAATGGGTGCGGCAAGTTTGCACATGAGTACGCTCAGTGCCGTTCCTTCGGGGAATGTGTGGCTGTCGTCGCAGATTGGCAAGGTTACTTTCAACGTCAACGGCGGCAGTTTCTATTCGGGCCGGAAGCAGAGTGAATCGGCTTCGGAGACAATCGGCGAGTATGTTGAAACAGGAAACCGCCTGAGCGACCTCTCGGAGCAAAGCGGCAAAACCTCCGGCTGGTACGGCGCTGCCGAGGCAAGTTATGAACCCGATACGCTGAATCTTTTTACCGTGGAAGCGAATTTCTATCGTTACCATTACTCCGGCATCTCCACCGGTGAAACTCGCCTGAGTAACGACAACGGAACTCTGTACAGTTTCAAGTCGCTGCAGAATAGTCCGCTCAGTAATTACACCGATTTGGATGTGGCCGCGAATTACCAGCGCACCACTCGCCGCAAAGGCGAAACTATAACTCTTTCCTATATGCTTTCAACAACCGGTCAGCGCAATGAAAGCAATACGGAGTATAGCGAGTTGTTTAACGCTCCCATGGATTATACGGGAATCGACAGCCGCTCGAATCTCAAATTCTTGGAGCAGACGGCACAGCTCGACTGGAGTCGTCCCTACGGGGAAAATCAAATCCTTGACCTCGGCGCAAAATATATTCAGCGAAACAACCACACCGAGAACCGTCGTAATTATACCGGGACAGATGACAATACTTTCGAGGATTTCAAGCACAACACAACAATTGCGGCTGCGTATGCCGACTGGCGCATGAGACTGAAGAAATTCAATATCCGCGCAGGTCTGCGCTACGAATTCTCGCGTCTCTCGGCAAAATATCTTGTGGGCGACAAACGTCCGTTCGGCAGCAATCTCAATGACTTTGCTCCGAATGCCGCCGTAAGCTACAGCCCCGATGATGCAAATACCTTGAAGCTCTCGTACAACCGTCGAATAACCCGCCCCGGCGTTTACTACCTCGACCCGGCTGTTAATGAAACTCCGCTGACAACAAGTCAGGGTAATCCGGAACTCAACAGCTCCAACTCCGACAGGGTGAATTTCAACTATAGCCTTATAAAAGCCAAGTTTAACATGGAGACGTCGCTGAGCTACACTTTTTCGTCGGACCGCATTGGTACCATAAAGAGGGTGGTGGACGAACACTCCTATTATACCTATGGCAATGTCAACCGTTATCGCGAACTTGCCTTGCAGGCCTATTTCCAATGGTCGCCCTTTGAAAAAACTTCGGTACTTTTCAACGGTTCCGTTTCCCGCACGTATCTTGCCATTCCGCAGGACGGTGTTTCCGGCGCCCGTTGGGAAGGATACGGATTTTTACGCATCACCCAAAAATTGCCGTGGAAGCTTTTGTTGAGTGCATCGGCAAATTACTGGAGCGGATGGTACAACGATGTGTACAGCTACAGCCGAAACGATTTGCGATATATTAACCACACATTCTCACTGCGTCGCGATTTCCTTAAAGAGAACCGGCTAAGTGTGGAGGCGAGGGTTGTGAATCCTTTCGGGCCATACAGTAGCAAAAGCAAGAACTTCTCGGTGAATTCCGGTTACAACGGAGTTTCCGTCCGCACGAGCAAACACCGTTGCTTCGGAGCTGTATCGGTGAGCTATCGTTTCGGCTCTTTCTCGGCAAGCGTGAAAAAAACTGCGGCGAGCATTAACAACGACGATCTCTCCGGCCGAAAGCAGTAGGGTAGGGGAGTGGACAAATTTTTTGTCGGCGTCACGGCTTTTGTGACGCTGATTTTTATGTGTATTTGGCGGGGCTTTGGAAAATTTTTAAATCTCACGGCCTTAAAATTTCAGTAATTATTTGAATATTAATTGATAATACCCTAAAATTGACCTTTGTTGAAAATTGCAAAATAGAAAAATGAGGATATATTCCTATTTTCAAAAATTTTCGCTATCTTTGCGATTCAAAATAATGCTATGACGCCCGCTTTTCAATGGCTAACCTCGGGTGTTGAACTGCCCGACCTTGATTATCAACAACTTGAACAATGGATTGTACAAGTTGCACAATCGCACAACTGCTTGGTTCGCTCCCTTAACTATATTTTTTGCGATGATGCAAAAATTTTGGAAGTAAACCGTCAATTCCTTGACCACGACTACTTTACGGATATAATAACCTTCGACGACTGCACCGGACGCTTGTTGCGAGGCGATATTTTTTTGTCGCTTGATACGGTTGCCAGCAACGCCGCTCTGTTCGGTTCCGACCCGGGGCGCGAACTCCGACGCGTTATTATTCACGGCGTTCTTCATCTTTGTGGTATTAATGACAAAGGACCCGGTGAGCGCGAAATAATGGAGGCCGAGGAAAACAAGGCTCTTGATATGCTCGACGCTATGGGCGTTTGTTAATCTTTGATTTTTATTTTCCCCTTTTTATATGCGATTTAATTTTGACGTTATTGTTGTCGGTGCCGGCCATGCCGGATGTGAGGCTGCTCATGCCGCAGCCCGCATTGGTGCGGATACGCTGCTGGTGACAATGGACATGAACAAGATTGCCCAGATGAGTTGCAATCCGGCTATTGGAGGTATTGCAAAAGGACAGATTGTTCGCGAAATAGACGCTATGGGCGGCATGACGGGTATAGTGACCGACCGCTCTTCCATTCAGTTCCGCATGCTCAACCGAAGCAAGGGGCCGGCAATGTGGAGCCCGCGCGCGCAGGCCGACCGAAATAAATTCTCGGCACTCTGGCGCGAGATTCTTGAACATACACCCGGACTCAGCATGTGGCAAGGCTCGGTGGAGCGGCTGCTGTTCGACGAGGACGGAAACCTTGCAGGCATACGTACATTGGAGGGCGCCGAATTTTTTGCCCGCAACATTGTGCTCACTAACGGTACTTTTCTGAACGGACTTATGCACATTGGCCGCGTGAGCTTCGAGGGTGGCCGAATAAGCGAACCTGCGGCTCACGGAATCACCGAGCAGTTGCGAGAAAAAGGTTTCCGCACCGACAGGATGAAAACCGGAACTCCCGTACGCCTCGACGGCCGAACCATAGATTTTTCAAAAACCGTGCCTCAGGCCGGCGATAGCGATTTTCATCATTTCAGCTATCTGCCCGATGTTCGTTCCTCGCTCAGGCAGCGCGAATGTTATATAGTATATACAAACGAGGAAACCTGCGATATTCTGCGTCGCGGACTTCCCGATTCTCCGCTATACAACGGACAGATACAAAGTATTGGTCCGCGCTACTGCCCGTCGATAGAAACAAAGATTGTAACCTTTGCCGACAAAACCGAGCACCAGCTTTTCCTTGAGCCTGAAGGCGAGACAACAACCGAATTCTACGTAAACGGTTTCAGTTCGTCAATGCCTATGAACATACAGTTCGAGGCGCTCGCCACAGTTCCCGCGCTTGCGAATGCTCAGCTGTATCGCGCCGGTTACGCTATTGAGTACGATTTTTTCGACCCTACACAGCTTCTGCATACCCTTGAAACCCGTCTTGTTTCCGGACTGTATTTTGCAGGGCAGATTAACGGTACTACAGGTTACGAAGAGGCAGCCGGACAAGGACTGGTTGCAGGTGCAAATGCCGCTCTGCGTGCGCTGGGACGCGAACAGTTTACACTCGGACGCGACCGTGCATATATAGGTGTGCTAATCGACGACCTTGTTACAAAAGGTGTGGACGAGCCGTACCGCATGTTCACTTCGCGTGCCGAATACCGCATACTTTTGCGCCAGGACGATGCCGATATGCGTCTTACACCGCTTGCCTATAAACTTGGACTTGCCGATGAAAAACGCTTCGGCTTAATGGAACGCAAACGAGTTCTCCGAGACGAAATAATTGCGCTTGCCGACAGCCTTACCGTTCATCCCTCGCAGGTAAAAGAACTGTTTGAAAAAGCAGGTACAAGCGAACTGAAACAAGGCACGAAACTGCGCGACCTTATACAGCGTCCGCAGCTCGATATATATTCGCTTGCCGGAGTTGTTCCTCAGTTACAGAAGCTCATTGACGAGCTTCCCGACGATCGCAGAGACGAGATTGTGGAAGCCGCCGAAATCCTTATCAAATATCGTGGATACATAGCCCGCGAGCAACTGATGGCCGACAAACTGCGCCGCCTTGAGGAAGTGCGCCTGCCTGCCGATACCGATTATTCCGCAATCAAGGCAATATCCACCGAGGGGCGTCAGAAACTCGAACGTCATCGTCCGCAGACCGTAGGCGAAGCCTCCCGCATTCCCGGCATATCGCCCAGCGATGTAAACATACTTTTGCTGATGATGAATCGCTGAAATTGTTCCACGTGAAACAAAGAATGTCTTTTTATATAGAAAATCAATATATTAAATCATACAATAATGGAATACATTAAATCCAAGATTCGCGACGTTGTCGATTTCCCGACAAAAGGAATCGTTTTCAAGGACCTTACCACAGTCTTCAAAGACCCCCGCGCGCTCCACATCATTGGCTGGGATTTGTCGCAGCTCTACCGCGACAAAGGCGTAACTAAAGTAGTAGGTATCGAGTCGCGCGGCTTTATAGGCGGTTCTATACTTGCCTACGAAATCGGCGCAGGTTTTGTTCCCGCCCGTAAACCCGGCAAACTTCCTGCCGATACTATCCGTCAGGAATACGCAAAGGAATACGGAACCGACGTGATTGAGATACACCGCGACGCCATAACCTCCGACGATATTGTTGTGCTTCACGACGACGTACTCGCAACCGGCGGAACAATGGCAGCAGCCTACAAGCTTGTGAAGAGTCTTAATCCTAAAAAGATTTACATAAACTTCATTATTGAGCTTTCGGCTCTCAACGGCCGTGCCGCACTTCCCGAGGACGCTGATGTATCCTCGCTCATCGTGTACTAAATCCTGTTTACAGGAAGCAATAAAAAATCCCGCAATTGCGGGATTTTTTATTTTAGACCCTGATCTTATTTAATTATCGCTTCGGGTGGAGCTATTAGATAGAGGCGTTTTGTGGCACGTGTAACAGCGGTGTAAAGCCAGCGGTACAGCGTGAGTCCCAATGCATCGTCGGGGATGTAGGAGAGGTCGACAAACACGTTTTCCCATTGTCCGCCCTGGGCCTTGTGGCATGTTACTGCATAGGCATATTTTACGTGCAGCGCCGTCCAGTAGGGGTCGCGCATTATGCCGTGTGCCCGAGCCGTAAGGTCGGTGGCTCCGTAACGTTCGTCGTCGGCCATTATGCCGTAGTATAGTTTGTTCCAGTCTTCCTGCGATAGTCCCGCCGAGGGGTCGGCAAGTGTGTCGAGCAGGATTTTTATATCGAAATTAATGGTTTCGGAGGGATTCTCGGGCGAGCTTATTTCCAGCTCCACGTCGGCGAAACGGAGGCCGTAGCGTACTTCGGTTCCATATACTCGGCTAACGGTTAGAATATCGCCGTTGGCAACGAAATCGAGAGTTTTTACTTTTTTGCGGAAGTAATGGTTTCGGCTTACAATGAGCATGTCGCCACGGCTTATTTCTTCTTCTCGGTACAGCACAGCCGCACGTATTGCGGCGTTATATTCGGCGGCCCGCTTGTTGCTTCGTGTAATGAGAATGGAGCCTGCCTCGCCGTCGGGCGAAGCGCTGTAGGCATCGCTTATAATTTCGGGAAGATCCGTCGGGTCCACAATTTTCACGTCATCAAAACCGGCTGTTCTGAGTTTGGGAACGGGAGCTTTTCCGGGTTCCGCCTTCGCTGCGAGTACCATTATTTTCCGCAGTCTCGTGGCGTTGAAAAGTATACCCGAGTCGGCTGCCTGTCGAGCCGTTTCGGTAAGTGTGGCCTGTGTTACTTTGAGTCCGAGGCGCCTGAGAACATCGGCTTTCATCGCCGGCGAGCGGTCTGAACCTACCGGAGGCAGCTGAGCCGTGTCGCCGATGAGTATGAGCCTGCATCCTATGCCTGCGTATACGTATGTTATAAGGTCGTCGAGGAGGTCGGTTCCTCGTTCATCGGCCGTGCCAATCATTGAAGCTTCGTCGACGATGAAAACGGCATTCATGAGCCTGTTGTCGGCAGGCAGCGGGGGTGTATATACACCGGGTGTTGCATCGGGGTTGTGGCGGTATATTTTTCGATGTATTGTAGATGCCGTAATGCCGCCCGAATTGGCGCTGAAAACTTTTGCCGCGCGTCCTGTTGGAGCCAGCAGCACAACCTGCCTTTTGTGAGCGCGGAGAGTTTTAACAAGAGCGCCGGTAAGGGAAGTTTTTCCCGTACCGGCGTAACCGTTAAGAATGAAAGCCGATTCAGCGGCATCGTCTTTGCAGCAGAAGCGTGCCAGCGCGGCAACTACCGCCACCTGTTGTTCGTTGGCATTATAGGGCAATGCTGCCAACACTTCCGCTGCAAAATCGATATCGTTCATCGGTTGCTATCTGCTTCCTTGAGGTAGTTCAGCAGACCTTCCACAATTTTCGAAGCAAGAGTTTTGCGGTATTCGGGGTCGGCAAGGAGTTCCTCCTCGGGAAGTGATGACATGAACAGAACTTCAATAAGAGCGTTGGGATACTCGGTAGGTCCGTTAAGGGAGAAATTGAAGTTGCCTGTCAGTCCGAAATTCTCCAGTCCGAGCGAGAGCATTGATTTGTGCAGAGCCTCGGCAAAAGCGCGGTTGTTGATGTGTTTGTAGTAAGAGCTTGTACCCATTTTTTTGAGAGGATTTCCGGAGGAATTGTTGTGTACGCTCAGGGCGATGTCCACTCCGGCTTTGCGCCAAATTTCCTTGCGTTCGGCCATTGAGGGACCGGTGTCGCCGTCGCGTGTGAGCACCACGTTAGCTCCCATATCGCGCAACATTTTTGCTACGTTGAGGATAATGTCGAGATTTACTTCCTTTTCGGATAGTCCCGAGGGCGACCATGCGCCCGGATATTTGCCGCCGTGTCCGGCATCGAGTCCGATAGTCAAGTCCTTGATATTCAGTGATGTAGGACGGTGACGAACGTCAATTACAAGGTTATTCCCCTGATAGTCAATTGAATATCCCCACTGATAATTGTCTTTCAGTCGGATGTAGAGAGTGAGGACATCGGATTCGTTCTGCTGCAAATCCACAAAATCGATAATACCGAGGTCGTTTCGTTGAGTGAGCCAGTTTGTGTTGTTTGTGGCACCGTATACGGAAACCTTGATAGTCTGCGGGTCGATTTCGGCACGGTTCCAATAAGGGAGACGGCAAGGGAGCGCCAGAGTAATGCGGTCCGATTTGCCGGTGTTTGAAATAGAGGCAGAACCTGTGTTAACCACAGAAGCACCTTCCCCACCCTCCTTGGTATATTCCTTGGGAATGTATGCGAAGTTGTTTTGCGAAAGCTGAACTTTGTAGAGATAATCGGTTTCGCCGACTGCGGTGAGATTTATGTCGGCGTCGATAAAGTTCATTTTAGAGCCTCCGAGACGGTCGCCTCCGTTGCCGTACTGGAAATAGGCTCCGGGCAAGGTTGTGATGAACAAAGGCGCTTCCAGCGTTTTTGTCTCCACGGGAGCTGCGGCCGATTTTTTTCTTTCGGCAAGAAATACGCGTACGGTTGTGTCCTTTTTCTCCTTTTTGCAAGAGAGGTGAACGGGAATGAGATTCTCGCCTTTTTTGAGATTGATTTCAGCGCCGAACGAGCCTGTTTTGTACACATGCACGGGAGTTCCGTTTACGGTAGCTTTGGCGTCGGGTGAAGTTACACCAACAAGATAATGTTTTTCCGAGTAAACAGTGTCGGAACGGTTGTCGCCCTTGTAGATTTTGAGCGGCACGTTAGCCATTGCGGTTCCGGCACCGGCAATGAGCATACAAGCGATGAGTTGTTTCATACAGATATTTGTTTGATAAGGTTAATATATTTTTCAGCGATGTCGGAGGCTTTGAATTTAGCCGCCACGGCATTGTGAAGAAAATTGCGTGAGTGAGATTTCCGGAGAGCGTTGTCAAGCGCATGCGCCATATCAGAAGTATCGCCAAATGGAATGAGTGCGCCCTCCTCGGGGCAAGTGATAATGTCGCGTTGTCCGCCACGGTCGAAGCTAACGGGAAATGCGCCGGCAGCCTGTCCCTCGATGAGAGTGCCCGGCAAAGTCTCGTACAGCGACGACGACAACACTATGTGTGCGTGAGCATAGAGCTGCTTTATTTTTTCGTTGTCATTAACAGGCCCGAGCCAAATGTGAGGGAACTTCAGTTTATCGAGAATCTGCTGATTCCGTATATTTCCGAAGAAAACTGCCACGGCGTCTTTCGACTGTAGTTTGCCGAGTGCCTCCACAGCTAAATCAAGGCCCTTTACAGGGTCGTCGAGGCGTGCGGCACCCATGAGTATTATTTTACGGTTTTCGGGCAAACCAAGGGCATTTGCGGGCGTTGCGGGAACTGTTTTAAAATCGTCGACAGGAAATGCGTTGTGAATAGTGTGCACGGGCCGGTCGGCAAGCAGTGTGCTTTTATCGGCAAGCTCACGGAGCCACGAGCTTACGGCTACAAAATTGATTTTTGTATTTTCGTACAGTTTCCGTTTCTTTTTCCATACACTGTGCGAGAGCGTGCTGCCCAAGTTTATTCCGTGTAAAAGAGGACAGTTGCGGCATTGTCCGGGCGAGATGTATTGCGTGCAGGTTCCGGCATGGTGACATATGCCGGTCATGTTCCACATGTCGTGCATGGTCCACAGCAGCGGACGTCCGTCCTTTGCGAGTTGTTCTATTCCATGAAAGGAAAGCATCCCCTGGTTAATCCAGTTCAGAATCACTGCATCGGCCTGCTTTACAAAAGGAATGTCGGCAACATTGAGCCCGTGGCTTGCAGCCGAAGCCTTGAACAGGTCGGCGCGGTTGAAACCGTTGGAAGCAAAAATGAGGGCGTGCTCGGCAAGGAAACACAGCTTGTGCCGCAAGGGCGACGGTACGCATTCCACAGCATTGTTGCCCGCTTGGGACGATACCACGAAGAGCCGGGCGTCGTGTCCCAGTTCCCTGAGAGCTTCGGTGAGGCGCATTGTCACTACCGAAGCTCCTCCACGAGTGTCGCTGTGGTTTATAAGCGCAATTCTCATGTCCGTTTAAAGCGTCGTAGCAAAGGCTCGGCGAGAGATGAAAGTTTTACGTGTTCTATGCGTGCAAAAATAATTACAAACAAAATGAGGAGCGCAAGGCGAATGCAGGCATTCACGGCAGCGTGAAAATGTGCGGCGGGCAATAGTACGCAGCCTGCAAAATAAAGTATGGCGGCCACGCCGAAATATGCACCGAGTCGTTTAATGCTATATCCTATGGGATAGATTTTGAGACCAACCAGATAGCTTGCAATCATCATCAGTCCATAGCTTGTGAGTGCGGCTATGGCACAGCCCATATAACCGATTTTAGGAACCAGAATAATGTTAAGCACAACGGTCGTGGCGAGTCCGAAAAGCGAGAACCACATGCCCCATGAGGTGCGGTCGGTTATTTTATACCATACCGAGAGGTTGTAGAATATACCGAAAAACAGCTCGGCAAGCATGATGGGCGGGACAACACTCAAGCCGCTGAAATATCGCGGAGAGATAAAGTAGCGAATGATGTCCAGATAGAACATTACAGCAAGAAAAATCAGCAAGGCAAAACCGCAGAAGTAGTTCATTGCATCGCGGTAGGCATCGAACTTGTGTTGTCCGCAGTCCTTTGCCCGAGCGAAAATAAAAGGTTCGTAGGCAAAACGGAAAGCCTGCAGGAAAACGAGCAGCACAACTGCCAGCTTATAGTTTGCGCCGTAAATGCCGAGTCCGTACATTGCTTCGGCCGGGTCGGAAACAAGGTGAGGATACAGCAGTTTGTCGATTGTCTGATTCATTATACCGGCTACTCCGAGCACGAGCAGGGGCGCACAGTATGCCATAATTTCGCGCCATAGACGCGGGTTGAATTTCCATTTGAATCCTCGCAGTTCGGGAATCATCATGAAAATGTTCACCGCCGAGGCCAGCAGGTTTGCAAGGAAAATGTATCCTATTCCGAACTGCGGGTTGTAGAAGAAACTTACGGTTTGTGGAGCAGTTTTGTAGAGATGCGGGCACAGGAGGATGAAAAACAGGTTGAATCCTATATTGAGGCCAATGTTCACCAGCTTGAGAACGGCAAAGCGTACAGGGCGTTTATTCTGTCGCAGGTATCCGTAAGGAACAGCCATAAAAGCATCCAAAGCCACACACACGGCCATCATCATGACGAAGGAGGGATGTCCCTCGCATTCCATTGCGCGTGTTACGGGCGAAAGGAAAGCTGCGACAAGAATTACGAAGAGCGAAGATGTTGCTGCCAGAGAAATAAGGCATGTAGAGTAAACCTCTTTAGCATCGGTCCATCTCTCGTGATTTGAAAATCGGAAGAAGCCTGTTTCGAGTCCGTAGGTGAGTATAACCATTGCCAGGGCAACCACCGAGTATACAAAAGTAACCACGCCGTAGTCCTCTACCGAGAACATTATTGTGTACAGCGGAACGAGCATCCAGTTGAGGAAGCGTCCCACGATTGAGCTGACGCCGTATATGGCCGTATCTTTGGCCAAGGATTTTATTCCTGCCATGCCTTTTTGCTTTCGGATATGGATTTATTGTTAATGTATCGAGTTACAAAAATAGCAGTAATGAGATAAAATGCGGCGAGGCACCACAAGGCCATGAACGGCACGGAGTTTTCGGGCAGGGAGGCCGCGTTGCTGTTGATTCGGATGAATCCTTCTACACCCCATACGGCAGGTACGCAGTTTCCCACCCACGTCCACAAGGTGCTCATTGCGTAGCGCGGCCATGTGAGTCCGCTGAGGAAAAGGAATACCACGGATGTGAACACAATTATTATGAAAGCGCTTTCGCGTTCTTTCATAAGCGCGTTAAGTGTAAGCCCGAGGAATGCCGATGCGAGCAGCATGGGGAATATGAACAATAGATATTCCACCGGCGAGCCATAATGCGGCAGATTGAACATTTCGGGAATGAAATGGAGAATGTATACGGTCATCGGGATATAGAAGATAGTATACGCCAATGCTTGTCCCCACACAGTGGCACATGCTCCAGCATTAACCTTTTTGGGGTCGATGCCTCCGTTTGCCCGGCGTCGTTCGCTGGACGTTCCGCCAAGCAGACATATCCCGAGCAGCATACTCTGCTGCAGTATGAGAATAACGATACCGGGAATTACAAACGAAGCGAAACCCTGTTCGGTATCGCCCAGGAAGTTGCTGCTGCTGTTTATTGGCGATGTAAGTCCGCCGGTTAACGAGCCGAGCCCCGCCGATGATATTTTTTCGCCTGTCTCCTCTCCTATAAGTTCAATCTGCAGGTCGGTGAGCGATGATACGAAAGTGCGGTAACGGAGCAGCAGACTCATGTCGGAGTAAAACTCAACATGTGCCTGTTCGCCCAAGGCAAGTTTCTTTGCATAGTCGGATGGTATTTGCAACACTCCGAATACCTTTTTTTCGGCCATAAGATTGCGGGCCTCGGGCATGTCGGCGCAGTAGGCGTAAATGTCTATACCCGGCGAAGCATCGGCTTTTCGAACCAGCAGTCGCGATTCGGGTGTCATGGATTGATCCACTACGGCTACGGGAATTTTGCGCACAAGCTCGGGGTTGTATATGAGGGTATATACAACGGGGTAGGCGAAAGGCAGTGCAATGAAGAAAAGAAGCACGCCGGGGTCGTGTATAATAAGGCGCAGTTCATTGGCAAACACGCGCCCTACATTTGCGAACCATGCGTATATTTTTTTGAATACAGACATATCAAGGCACGTAAACGGGTTTGAGAGCCATGCGTTTAAGATTCCATGTCATAAGCGCCGGTCCGAACAATAGAACAATAAGAGCTACGAAGTAGAGGCGAGAGTAGTAAACAGCCACACCGTTGAGGGCTTCGTTGATATAGATAAGAAACCAGTATCGTATCGGCGCGAGCCAGCTGAATACGGCTAGATAGCCGTACATGCTTTCCACGGGGAAAGAGAAACCGGTGAACGAGAACGACAGAATACCGAACAGTGCGCATATACTCATTGCGAGTCGCGGATTGGGCACAACCGAAACTATGAACACAGCAAATGCCTGTGAAGCCATTACAAGCAGAGCGGTTGCGGCAATCATCCATCCGAGGCTGCCGTTCATGGGGAATGCCGAGAATCCGAACAGAAGCCACAGAATGAACAGTCCCACGGCAAAGTAAACAATTGTGTGCGGCAACAGTTTGGAAACAAGGGCCACGCTGATTCTACCTTTAGCCACTGCGAGCCATTCAACAGATGTACCCTTTTTTATTTCCAAGCTAATGGAGAATACTGTCATGAGCATTATCATGAGCGCTAAAGTGGCCATTGTGAAGGAGGGGCAGAGGTATATGGCGTAATTCATCCACGGGTTGTTGAGCGCGTTGATGTCCATAACAACCGGCTGAACCAAAGCATCGGTTTTTTCGGGGGGCAATCCAAGGCTTGTAAGAGTTTGCTTCACTACCCCGCCCGATGCGGCCACAGCCACAGTTTTGAACCCTTTGAACGACAGAGTTCCGGGTACAAAGAAGGTCATGTTGGTATAGTACTCCAGCGTGGGGCCGTTACCACTCAGGGCGTCTTTTTCAAAATTAGCGGGAATTACGAAAAAGCCGAACACGTTGCCGGTTCGTATCTGCCGGAGGGCTTCGTCGTAACTTTCGCATTCGGTGTTGAGGTCGAGCACCTGCATGGCCTTTAGCGAGCGCGTAACCGTGCGCGACATTTCGGAGTGGTCCAGGTCGACAACAGCAGTCGGCACGTGTTCGGGGAGTCCCTCGTTGAGAATGCTGAGGAAGAACACGGCAACGAATACCGGCACAATAATCATGCCGAGGATGTACATCCTGCGGGAGCTCATCCGCCTTATCTCGCGGCGCATGCCATCCATGAAACCTAAATTGGCCATGAGGAAAAATCTAAAAGTTTACTAATCCTGAGAATAAACCACCGACATTCCGGGGCGCAGTCCGGGCACATCTTCGGTGGGGCGAGCCTTAATCTGGAATGTACGGCTGTCGTAGCTTCCGGTCGACTTTGTGGCGCGCCAAGTGGCGTAGCTTCCCATATCGCGGATATAATATATTTCCACGTCGATTTTCTTTTGAGCGAGGGCGGGAATCATAACTTCTATTTTTTTACCCATCTGCAGGTCGTTGAGAAGTTCCTCGCGGACGTTGAAAGTTACCCAGCGGTTATCCATTTTCAGGAGGCTCATAATTGGAGCGCCAATCATAACCAGTTCGCCCGGTTCGGGGTAAACCTGGTCGATAACACCGTCGCAAGGAGCGGTGAGGAAGCTGTCGTCAAGAATAGCCTGTACCTGTTCCACCCCGCTGCCGGCAGCGTTTACAAGCGCCTGTGCGGATTCCTTATCTTCGTTCTGAGCACCGGCTTTGGCAAGTGATAGCTGGCTTTTTGCAGCATCGCGAGCGGCTGTGGCGGCATCGTAGGCAGCTTTGGCCTCATCGCGTTTCTGTTCCGAAACCACGCCTTCGCGATAGAGGTTTTCCATGCGGGTGTAGGTTTTTTCGGTAATTGTGAGAGCAGCTTCGGCCTGACGGAGAAGGTCGGCGGCAGCGTTTACAATCTGCGAGCGCGTTCCTGCGTCGATTTTTTTATTTTGAGCTGCAGCCACTTCTTTCATGGCTTCGGCCTGTCCGAGCTGCGCTTCCACAACCGATGAGTGAATTCGCACCAGCGTGTCGCCGGCGTGCACGGTATCGCCCTCGTGAGCGTAAAATTCCATTACTCGTCCGGGCAGTTTTCCCGAAATTCGTATGTTTGTTCCTTCCACCTGTCCCTCGATGTAGCTTTGGGGACGGTTCATGAATACAAAACCGATAATTGCAATGATAGCCACGGCGAGTACCACCGCGCCCATGGTGAATAACAAAGTGCGGTTGGCACGTTTTTCTTGAGTGGAGTTTGCGTCTTGCATTATAAAGCAGTTTAGAGAGTTAGCGGTATAGAGTTCCCAGGGCTTTGCTGAGGTAGGTGTGGCACATCTGCACCTCAATCATAGCGTCGATTTTTTCGGAGTGAGCTTTTAGCCAAGCTGTCTGTGCGGCCATAACGTTGTCGGCAGTAGCCATTCCTTCGCGGAAAGCGAGTTTTGCCGAGCGCAGATTTTCGTCGGCCTTGGCGAGGTTAGCTTCGGTAGTGTGATATGTTTTATAGGCTTCGGTTGTTTTGAACGACGCCTGATTAACCTGGAGGTCGATTAGTTCGCGAGCGTCCTGCACTTTAAGGCGAGCAATTGCTTCGTCGGCAGCGGCGGCTTTGTACTTGCTGTAGTCGCCACCCCAGTGCCACAGCGGAATGGATACCATTGCACCTACACTGAAAGCTCCGTTAAATCGTTTTTTGAACCCGTCGAATACATTGGGATTGGAGAATTCGTAGCTTCCTATGAGTGCTACCGTGGGGAGCATTGTGGAGAGCGCCACTTTTTTTGTCTGCTGAGCCACGGTAACGGTCTGTTCCAAAGCCCGCAGGTCGGGACGGTTGGCATAGACGAGCTCCATGTCGTATCCTCCTTCGGGTTGTAGCCCGGGCTGGAGAGCCGGAGTGTCGGTGTTTTCGTCGGCAAGGATGTATGTTGCGTCTATAGGCAGTCCGCACACCTGATTGAGAGCCATGCGGGAAAGCACGAGTCCGTTTTCCACCTTTGTAAGGTCAACCTGAGCGGCATTAAGTTTCACGTCCACGCTAAGCACATCGCTTTTTGTGGCAACGCCCTGCTCGAGCATGAGGTGTACGTCGCGGCTCAGCGAATCGAGAAGTTCCACGTAGCTGACGGCGAGTTTTTCCTTTGCTTTGAGAGACACCACCATCCAGTACGCAGCATCCACGGCATATATAACATTTTCGGCCTCGCTGTTGTGCATTTCGCGTGCGGCAGTTTCGGCAGCTTTGGTTATTTTATTCATAGCCACAATTTTTCCGCCCATGTAAATAGGCTGCGTAAGAGTTACGGCGCCGAAGAAAACATTGTGGATGTCGAAAGTCATGGCCTCCTTTGGGATTAGAGCAACGGTAGACGGCACGTACTGTCCGTCGGGGCCTTTTATAGGTTCACCTGTTACGGGATTTTTAACAAGGTTGTACTGATAGCTTTGCGTTTCGAGGTCGAAAGTCTTTGTAGGCAGCAGCTGGTCGGAGTCGAAAAGGGAAAGTTCCTTTTGATTGTACACATATCCACCGTTAAAGTCGAGGGAGGGCAGATATGCAGCAAAAGCCTGCTTGTTTTGATATTCGGCTTTTTTAATGCGTTCCCGGGCTATCATCAACTGTTTGTTGTGCGCCAGCGCAAGTTCCCGCAAAGATGCAAGTTCCACGGGGCTTTGAGGAATCTGCACATCGGAATCTTGGGAGGCCTTTGCTTCCAAAGATGCGGATAATAGCAAAATAGCGGCAGCCGAAGCCATGCCTGTTTTTGTGACGAATGAAGGAAGTCTCATAAAAAGACCGTTAAGGTAGTTGAAAATGAAATACACCCGTTGAACATCGGGTTTCAGAGCAGGTGCAAAATTAAAAAAAATCATTGATTAAATCAATAACACTAAAGCTTATAAAAAAGTTTCGCAAACGTGGTCTAAGTAAAGAAGAAGATGATAATTTAGCATTTTTTATAGAATGGGGTGTGTTGCAATTATTTTGCCAATTTACACATCTACTTTTTTATGTTCAAAAAACTATCTTACTTGAATAAGAGCGGAAAACATACTCATCTTATTTTGGACAAATAAATTGCGACATGTGAGACAATAGGCCGATTTTTCGGTTTATTATTCGCTGTTTTCTATGGTATTTGAGTATCTTTGCCATACGAATTATTAGTTTGAAAATATATTCTGCGCGAAAAGCTGAATGCCTTCACGCAGATAGAATATACCTGAAAAACGAAACAATACAGTGGATATGGCAAACAGAATTTTTACGATAATTGCATACTTTATGCTTATTGCATCAGTTCCATGCACGGCAAAAGGGGCAAATTCTTCGGCTGAAACATCAATGCAAGACTCAATAACAGTATCGGCTCACTTCAGGAACATAGCAGAAGGGATGCCTCGCACCGCCACTATAATCGAATGTGATCCATCCGATAAGAATGCAAGAGAAATATGCGAACTTGACAGCAATGATTCTTTTTGCCGTAAAATTCCACTGTCATATCCTCACACCTTCACTGTAAACTATAACAGACGCAACTTCATCAATGCATTTGCGGCTCCCGGCGATTCCATATATATGGATATAGATGCTTCCGCGTCTCCGCTTTCGGTATCATTCTCAGGCGACCATGCAGAAATAAATCAGCAGTATGATGCTGCATTTCAGTATATGATTACATTAATGAATGCGGCTCATTTGCCCGCCGATACTGTTGCATTTGAAGAATATATGCATGTGTTTAAGGAATATGTCCGGCAGGGGAGAGACAGTATTGATATTTATGCGCGGAAGCACAATTTGTCTGACGAAGTAATCTCGATGTTATATGCTGATAATATTTATGCTCTTGCAAATTCCGCATTAGACTATAGCGGACGGAATATTGAAGAAAAGCGTGCCTTTTTCCTTGATCCGATCTTTGATATTTTTAATGACGAAAATACAAAGGTGATGATCTTTCCATTTCACCTCGCTGCGATAATGAATCATTTTCCTGATGTGAGGGACAAGGCTCCGAAAGGAACTGTACGCGATATAATGTATGCATGTGATGAGGCTGCTCCGGTGCCGGATAGATCGGTGTTTTTCAATAAAAAATATTATGACCGGCTTTATGGACACGCTCAGCCCGTCAAAAACATTTCAATTGACGGAATAAAGCACGGCGACATCATTGTCTATGCAGATGGAGAAATGAAGGAGCTTATTGATGAGAATCCTTTGAAATGGCTTATAAATGAATACGCAGGACACCCTGTATACCTTGACATAAGTGCCACTTGGTGCGGCGCATGCCGTGCGGGACTAAAAGGAAGTGAGTCGCTGAGAGAACATTTCAAAGACAGCGATATCAGATTTGCTGTAATGTGGCTTAATTCGAGCAAGGATAACTGGATTAAATTAGTCCCCACTATATCAAACGCTATACATATTTTTATAGATATGGATGATGTTGAAATGACCGATCATATCTTGGGTCATCTTAACGTTCAAAGCTATCCGACTCATATTATGATAGATAAAAACGGCAATGTGATAAAAGACGGCGTGCCACGGTATCTGTCTCCGGAGCTCCCCGACTTCCTGAATCGCCATAAATAGTATCTGCCGGAACGTGAAAAATGATTCCTTATAGAAGTAGTAGCACACTTCCTTTTCGCCGGATGATTTTAACTTAATAATCACCTGTCATTCTAAATTCATCTCCATGAGCCGGACTGCGCCAAAGCCAAGCAATATCGCGATTGTGAAACTGGTAAAAGTACCAATCAGCACATACTCCGTCGTCTTGATATCTTTAGCCTTGCTTAGTTCGCCGAAACGGAATACAGATTTTGCGGCTAACAGGAAGCCGACTCCTTCAATATTGCCGGTGAAAACAAATGTCAGTATTAGTATTCTTTCAAGATAACCAATCCATTTTCCGGCATTGGGCAATCCTTTTAAAGAAGCATCTGCCGGCAACCATTTCTCATATTCAATGAATGATTTTATCAAAACTGATGTGGGCGAGAGTACCGCGATATACGCCGTTGTAACAATCCAAAAATTAGCAGAGAAGATTTCCGTAGCAGGATTGAAGTCATGATTAGCGAATGCTGTAAACCATAGAACAACGATGACACAATAATGTACCAACTGATCGCATAGAAAGCCGACAAGATCTTTTCGCTTGAAGTGAGTCTTTATCAAGTCTATCAGAAAGTGGCTGGCACCAATAACAAGCGGCACAACCCAGTTTGTCCATTGCGCGACAAACAGATATGCCAATGTCGCTTGAATAGTAGCATGCTCAGACAATGCACGATATCTGACAGTTTTAATTTTGGAAAACTTATCCGCACACATCTTGTCAGACTGCAATATGAAATCTCCTGCGAGATGCGCCGCTATCAGTTTTATAAGAATTATTACTGCGCTCATATCGTTTTATGATTAATCAGTTCCTCAAATCTTTTGACATATACAGAAATCAAAGAATCTTTGGCTGCCTTCAAGGACTTGCTGACCATCTGTCTGGAAACACCAAGTGTATTGCCGATTTCTTCCTGACTATTATTCTTGACAAGTTTCTCAAACATTATCCTGCTTTGACTTTGAGTCCACCCTGTCGCTATATCATCAGCAAATAGAGTGGAAACCATTAGCTCTTTATTAACATCCTCCCAAGGAGTCTTAATGCATAAACGAGCCTTACCTATGGAGTCAAGACATTTGCCTGATAACCTATATGCTTCGCCGTCGCTTGTGGATAGTAAGTCTGTTTCATAGTCTAATGTTCCGATACCAATTGCTATGCGGGCATCCCATTGATGATTATTACCTGCAAATTTATTGGCGCGGATAATAGCACGTATCGCCAGAGCTATCTGCAGTGCTTTGGTTGGCTCGGTAACTTTTAGTTGGAAACTATCTCCTCTAAAAATCTCAATATTCGTTTTACACAATGGAGACAGCCATTCTGGCAGAGACTGCAACAATTGTAACATTGAAGTGCGTTCAGTCTTTGTCATCTTTGTGGAATCCACAATATCACCTGTAATAATAGCTCCAATTTTCATGACTACAAAGATAAGAATAAATTGTAATGCTCGCAACCAATTTTGGTTGTTTTTACAAAATCAACTATTTTGGGTTGCCTTGTTTGCAACTTCCGGTACTCACAAACCACGGAGGAGTATATGAATTTAGCCAAGAAAACATGATTTAGCCTTATCACCGCCTTGGTGGTCGGCCTATGGCAAAGAACACTATTGGGTAAAACAGGATAAAATAGCAATGGCCAAGAAAATTATCCTTTTCTCAGCCATTGATTATTAAGTGCTTACGTAAAATTTATTGCTTAGTATTCGTCCTCGTTGAAGAGGAATTTTACATCTGATATGCAGATAGTTGCATATCTCTGACGGAATTTATCAACGCAAACCGCGACATCCGAGATCATCTAACGACATTGGCAAAGAAAAAACGGAGGCTGGCCAAGAATACCAGAGTAAAGGAGGTAACTCAGTTAACCGAAATATATAAGACAGGTGAAAACAACTTACTTCGCGTGGAAACTGTGAAGAAAAACTCGAAAAAACACATTCAGCATGGTTGACGATTAAAAAATATTTTGTAATTTTGTCGCATAAAACACAACAACTCAAATATGGAACCGAAAGAGCTATTCGCAAAAAGACTAAAACAAGCTCGGCAAAGAGCCGGCTTGTCTATGGATGGGCTTTCCGCAAAAACCGGAAAGGAGGTATCCAAGCAAACCATATCCAAATATGAGGCTGGCAAGACTATGGCTGGTAGTACGATTTTAATCAAGCTCTCTAAAGCTTTAGATGTGCCGGTGGATTATTTTTTTCGTCCATTCACTTTTGATGTTTCTGAAGTAGAGATATCATTTAGAAAAAAAACAAGTGTCGGGGTAAAAGACCAGACATTACTGAAGATTAGAATTCAAGATGAGGTTGAACGGTTTATAGATATTGAAAATATCCTTGGAATAGAATCCGGGGGATTTCGAGTTGCTGTACCGGCACAAATTTCTCAACCAATACAGATGATAATGCTTGCAAAAGAGATCAGACGAACTTGGGGTCTGGGGATTTCTCCAATTCCGAGTGTCAAGAACCTTCTTATGGAACATGGAATCAAGGTATTCGAGATTGATGGGCCGGAAGGATTCGATGGGATCAGTGGATATGCAAACGACCATAACCCTCTGATGGTAATAAATGAAAACATACGAAATACAGAAAGACGCCGTTTCACTCATATGCATGAGCTGGCTCATTTGCTGGCAAATACCTCTTTTGACGCGGGATTGTCGAAACAAGATCAAGAGAAGTTGTGTGATGCTTTTGCTTCTGAAATGCTACTGCCGTCAGAAGTCGTGGAACGTGAATTTGGACGCAAATCCAAAATTGCCGTTCAAGAGTTGAAAAGAGTCCAAAAAACATACGGAATCTCAATTGACGCTATAATATACTCGTTTAAACGACTTGGCATTTTCAACGAAAACCGTTATAGAGGCTACTGCATCAAAAAGAATACAAATCCTAAATTCAAGGATTTGGTAGAGAAGTCTCTCTACATAGAAACTTCTTCTGACAAAGATTACAACGATGAGTTGTTCGAGGAAATGGTTTATAGCGCCCTCGCACAAGAACTGATTTCGTCATCGAAAGCCGCGCAAATGTTAAATACTTCAATTATGGAGATTGAAGCTAAATCACAAGTTTTCTGACGATATGGGAAAAATCAATATATTGGTTGGCAAGCACTGTATGGAACATCCAAATGTTGTACGTTCTCTTTGTTCAACATATGTGCTTCACACTACAGACTTGGCGGCTTGCGACAGCTTGTGTAAATATCCGACAACAGTCAAAAATATCACCTTAGCGGCCGCAGAAATGTTGCAATTCGCCTCATTTTATTCTGACAACAAATGTCTGCAGAAGATTGGAATTTCTGAAAGCAGTTTGCTGTTTACAGCCTTGCAGAGGAAAATTAAAGTGGTGGTAATGGATTGTATCACTCAAAGTGTTTGCGATGAATTGGGTATTGAAACGCTTACGGTTTCCCCCGACAGTCATGATACATCAGATAGCGCCAGGCCGCTTGTTGAATCTCCCGGATCTCGACTGAAAATATTTAAAATAGCAGCATGTCTATAGCACCAACCATAAATATGATAACACTTATAAAAAATAGGAAGGAGGCAAATATGAGGTAATTGATAAATAACAACACCTCATTCTTGGGCGAGAATGAGGCATCGTGAGATCATTAACCCTAAGCAGGAATAAAAAGGGTTGACGGCGATTTCAAGTGCAAAATTACGAAAAATTTTCGTGATACGTAATGGTCATACCCCGATTTCTGCAAAATTTACAAAATTTTAAAACTCATACTAATATGAAATACGGGTATTACCCACTCCAGAATACTCTTCCATTTCCAGAGCTGCCGTCTGAGGAAGAGAATCTTTCTGCCGAAACAACGGCACAGAAAGCTGCGGCTAACGAATCTGACACAACGATTGAAGCAATCCTTGGACATAAAGATGCTACCCTCTTGTTTATGACAATGGCTGTGAGCATGACATCTAAAAATGAGATGCCTATCGTCAGAGCGTACACTGGCGAGATTCCTTCAGATATTCGTGGAATCCATCGCGTGGCACCTTATAAACCCTATCACATTGCGCCTCATTTCTATTTCGATGATTCTCGTATCCTACAATACTGGAACAAACCCTTTGAAACGGAGAAATTACTTTCCAACTTCAAGGTATCTATCGGTATGGATTTTTCGATGACAAATGAAATGACACGTCCACAGAAGATGTACTCATCGTTTCTCAACAAGCTATGGGTGGCTTGGCTCCAGTCAAGGGGGCATAATGTAATTCCCAACGTTTCCTTCCCCGATAAATGGGAGGAGGACTATTGGCTTGAGGGTTGGCCAAAACATTCAGTCATTGCCATAAGTAGCGTCGGAGTCACGCGACATGGGAACCCGAAAGAGTGGCTAAAGGCCGTAAAACGAATCCGCGAGGAATTGATGCCGATTCGTATCCTTAGATACGGCTCCATTATTCCGGGCGAAGACACCGAGAACTGTATCTATTTTGCTAACGACAATAACAGATCTGCAAATGGGTGGCAATAATACATATAAAAAAGATCTCGGAGGTGTACCTGAATATCTCCGGACTCATAACGAATTACCGAATCGTATTGAGGGTCACAAAATTCTTCTACAGAAAGGAAATGACAGCCGTGTCAAGATACCTATGAATTCTAATTCCGAATCTCCCATTTATCTCGGAGCACACCGCAAAGAAGATGGCACAATTGAGATAACAACATTCGGGATATACGAAAAGCATAAGTGTGTTGGGCAGGTAGACCTGAAATTCGATAAGCAAGGCAATTTGATTCCGTTTGCTAATAATGGAGAGGGATCTTCTCATTATCATGAATTTTCAGAGAATCCTTCAACCGGCATGGTGAGTCGTAAAAGTGGTCAGAAAGATAATCATTATCCGATAGATGCTAAATATGACTCGCTTATCCAGAAGATTATTGAATACAATAAAGCGAAACACAGATGAACAATATGACGCAAAACCCACCCGGTCGTGACCATAATATTGCTGTAAACAATTTTTTTGGAGAGGGTAAAAACCTCGAGATGTGGCAACTTGGCTGGCAACCCGAAAACAGACGTGAAACAAAATCATCAGTCTCTAAAAAAATCTTCCAATCGTATATTGAAGAGGGTGGTTTTAACATGATTTTCTATTATGTTGGAGATGGAAACTTCTATGGCATACATGCAGAAAACTGTCCTATACCTGTTTTCCGATTTAGAAAAGAATCTGGAGAGTGTGTATATGACCAACTCGGAGACAGAGATACTCATGACTATTATGAGGAAGAGATTCTATATATGATCCCATGTGATGAAAGCGTATGGGACACAGTAAAGATTGATGGTAAATCTCTTGAAGAGATTCTTCAGGATTCCTACATCGTCAACATCAGTTAAGACGATTCTTACATTTCAGAAGATTCTTCGGAATATCCATCTTCCTCACAGAAGAAGTCTTATACATCCTTGCAGGAAAGACGAATATTCCGGGGGATGATTTTATGTCGTGCATTTTGGACAGACAAACTACGTCATTTTAGGACATAATCGAGTAGGAGATAAACACCCTATGATTAGTGTTTACCTCCTACTCGATTATATTGATGCGGGTTTCAAAGCAGCCCATGTTGTATGTTCCGTTTCTTATATTTTAAGCGAATTTACAACAGTTTTACGACAGTTTATCCCGATTGTCTATATTCCTTTTTTGTCGGTGCGCTAATTTTACGCCGGTTTATTTTGTAGTAAAAGGGTATAAAATGCAATAAAAAAAGAGTTGGGCTGTCGCTTGGTGCAAAGCTCAACTCTTTGGTATTCTTTGG
>CAMWMR010000022.1 GCA_947175425.1 uncultured Porphyromonadaceae bacterium | reverse complement strand
ACGAAAGTAGGAGATAAACACCCTATGATTAGTGTTTACCTCCTACTCGATTATATCAGCCTCAGCCGCACTTGCTTGTGCCGCAAGAGGTACATATGAGACAGCCTTCCTGATAAATCAAGGTTTCCTGGCCGCAGTTCGGACACTTCTGTCCGCTTGCCTTGGTTCCGTTGGGCAGGTACTTTTTAAGCGCACGCTCAACTCCCATTTTCCAGGTGTTGATACTTTGGGAATTAAGTTCAAGTCCGCCTACAAGCTTGAGAACCTGGTCGATAGGCATGCCGTAGCGCAGTACGCCGGAAATAAGTTTGGCATAGTTCCAGTATTCGGGATTGAATTTGTCGCTCAAACCTTCTATTGTGGTTTTATGGCCGCGCTTGTTAATGAAACGGAAGTCGTAGCGTTTGTTGCCGTTCTCGTCCATGGCCTTTATAATCCAGCCGTTGGTAATGGATTTGGGAAGGAAAATTCCGTCCTCGTCATCGGCAAGTCCGGTGAAAATTTCATAAGGACGACCATCCACAAGTCCTACAAACGCAATCCATTTTTCCTTGTTGTTCTGGAATCGCACAACATCGGCCTCAAGCTGAATGGGACGTTTGTCGAGAATGGCGTGAGGTTCGTTTCCTTCCTTTTCCTTTTTCTTCTCTACAGCCACAAGTACGCCCGAGCGTGAGCCGTCGCGGTAAACGGTGCATCCTTTGCAGCCAACCTCCCAGGCTTTGCGGTAGAGAGTATCAACTGCTTCCACGCTTATATCGGCAGGAAGATTGATAGTAACGGAAATGGAATGGTCAACCCACTTCTGGATTCGACCCTGCATGCTCACTTTCTCAACCCAGTCGATATCGTTGGCTGTGGCGCCGCCGTAAGGCGAGCGGGCGACAATGGCATCCAGTTCTTCCTGTGTATACTGTTTGTCGGTATCAATACCTTCAATCTTCATCCATTCCAGGAATTTGGGATGATATACAATATATTCCTCAAAGGAATCGCCGTTCTCGTCAACATAGTCAATGCGTACCGACGTATCGTTGGCATTCACTTTGCGGCGGCGTTTGTATACGGGCATGAAAACCGGCTCGATACCCGAAGAAGTCTGTGTCATCAGGCTCACGGTTCCCGTTGGAGCAATGGTGAGACACGCGATATTGCGGCGTCCCTTCTGCTTCATTTCTTCATATACTTCTGGAGCGGCTTCGGCAATTCGGCGGATAAAGGGATTGGCAGCTTCTCGTTCGGTATTGTAAACCTCGAAAGCGCCGCGTTCGCCGGCCATGGTAACGGATGAGGCATATGCTGCCAGAGCAACGGCTTTGTGAACTTCCACCGAAAAATCGGTGGCGGCGGTAGTACCGTATTTAAGCCCCATGGCGGCAAGCATGTCGCCCTCGGCGGTTGTGCCAAGTCCGGTACGGCGGCCTTTAAGAGTTTTGTTCTTTATTTTAAGCCATAGTTCGCGTTCGGTTTCTTTTACTTCCTCGCACTCGGGGTCGTCATTGATTTTGTTGAGGATACGGTCAATCTTCTCCATTTCCAAATCAATGATATCGTCCATAAGGCGCTGCGCTTTGCTTACAACTTCCTTGAGCTTGTCGAAGTTGAATTTTGCGTCAGGTGTGAACGGATTCTCTACAAAAGAATAGAGATTGATAGCCAACAGGCGGCAGCTGTCGTAAGGACACAATGGTATTTCGCCGCACGGGTTGGTGGAAATGGTTTCAAACCCGAGATCGGCATAACAGTCGGGTACCGATTCGCGGCGGATAGTATCCCAGAACAATACTCCCGGCTCGGCGCTTTTCCAGGCGTTGAGAACAATCTTGTTCCAAAGTGCGCGGGCATCGATTTGCTGTGTAACCGAGGGATTCGCCGAATCAATGGGATACTGCTGGGTGTAAGGTTCGCCCGAGTTAACGGCTTTCATGAAATCGTCGTCGATACGCACCGAAACATTGGCACCCGTAACTTTGCCGGGTGTCATTTTTGCATCAATAAAGCCTTCCGAATCGGGGTGTTTGATGGAAACTGTCATCATGAGAGCACCGCGACGTCCGTCCTGCGCAACCTCGCGGGTGGAGTTGGAGTAGCGTTCCATAAACGGCACAAGACCGGTGGAGGTGAGTGCCGAATTTTTTACGGGTGTTCCTTTGGGACGCAGATGCGACAAGTCGTGACCTACGCCGCCTCGGCGTTTCATGAGTTGCACCTGTTCCTGGTCGATACGCATAATGCCGCCGTAGGAATCGGGTTTTCCGTCAAGACCTATCACAAAGCAGTTGGACAGAGAGCCGACTTGGAAGTCGTTGCCGATTCCTGCCATTGGACTGCCTTGGGGAATCACATAGCGGAAGTTTTTAAGGAGGTCGAAAATATCATCCTCCGACAATGGGTTGGGATAGTTGTTTTCTATTCTTGCCAGCTCGCGTGCGAGTCGATGATGCATGTCATCGGGAGTAAGCTCGTAAATTATTCCTTGAGAGTCCTTAAGAGCATATTTACTCACCCATACTTGCGCGGCAAGATTGTCGCCGTTGAAGTAACGGAGGGAAGCCCGACAGGCTTCGTCGAATGTGTACTGAGGTAAAGATGTCATGGCATAAAAAATCGATGTAGCAAAGTTGAGCATAATTTTTTTAATGTGCAACCTTGGCGCATCGATTTTTTGGAAATGTTGATAACTTTATTTTACCGCAGTCGGTAAAGCAGCTTTTTGTACATTCGTTGCAGTCGCCAAACAAATGCCTTGCTGCGGTCGGATGCACTGAGAGAACTGGTGAACAAACCGTTGAAACTGCCCTGGGACGCAGTGCAAGGATGTGTCCAATAGTACTTTAGCTCTCCGGCGTTAAGCATGTGGTTGTGCAGAAGGTCTATAGGCAATTCGGCGCGGTTTTGTTTCACATTCTGCAAAACGGCTTCGGCTCCGGCGCGGTTTATGTAATACGCTCCGGCAAACCTGTCGCATATTCCGGGATAAAGAACTTTCCCTTTTTGGCGAACACTGCCCTTCACAAAACGAAGGCGAGTGTCCTCAAAAGAAATTATTGAAGCTTCGTCGGTGTCGCCGAGTTCTCCGAGTGCATGTATTGCAATGTCCTTAAAGTTGGGGTAGAGCAGTATGTCGTCTTCAAGAATTATAGCTCCCGGCAAGTCTCGTTCTAATATCAGACTGTAGGCATGGAGGTGTTTCATCAGGCACGAAATTGCCGCCGGTTTTCCGGCAAGCATTCCTTCGGGAGCTATTGTTTTTTCTATAATTTCCGGCGTGAGGTCGGGAATGTCGCAGGCAAGCACATACTCAAAGTCGATACCGGCCTTGTGCATCATGCTGTTTATGTGTCGCTCGCGTTCTTCGTAGCCTTTGCGGACGTGCAGAACAAATACTTTGGGAATCATCGGTCGCATGCTATTGTTACAAGATGTTTGCGCAAATCCTGCCAGCGGTAAAGCTTGCCGTTCTCAACAGCTTGCACGGGAAGTTTTATATCGCGTTCGTTCAGCATAACCCTCACAAGCACATCATCGGCTGTAGAGTTTTCCGGACGGAAAAATATGAGCTGCACATTGGATGCCATTGGCGAGATGAGGAAGTTGGCATAACCCGAGGCAAGGTCTTCGGGACGTTCGGCATCCGAATAGCAGTTTTCAAGCTGCATAAGGGCGGTGAGAGGAATAATATTGCCGTCGTGCCCGAAGCGAAGGGTTGCACCGTGTGCGCCGTCGGCAATATAACTGTCGGCCTGTTCTATAATGTGCTTCACAAGGTTACGAGCATTGGCAATGTGAAGTCCTTTGGCTCGCGGATACGATGAGTTACACGCAAAGAAATTATAATTTGCAACCTCCCACAAGTCGTAAAGCTCTTGTGTCGTGAACAGCGGAAGCAGGTCTATATCGGTTTCCATGTTTTGCATATCAACCGCAAGCCAGTACAAATCCCACATGAAATCGGATGTATCCACCCATTGCGATACATAGTCCTCATTGGAAAAAATATCCTTTATCAGGCGTTCGGGATGTGTCTTCTGAGCCTTGAATCTTTTGAAATCCTGAAACCACGGACCTTTTTCACTTGAATATGGACCCGACTCGGGGCTGTGATAGTTCAGATATATAAGGTTACGCTCGGCCGATTCGCGCGGAATATCCAACGCCGGATTAAATTCCTTTATGCCCTCTATAAAAGCGAACATAGAGTGGGCGCAACGCATTACGGGTGTTGACGCAGCGGTAATGCGTGCTCCGTCGGTAAAAATCTCCGGATAAGCCTTTGTGGCACGGCGGGCAATAGAGCGGTGTTGACGGGTACCGAGTGGAGTGAGTTCGCCGCCGCGACCACGCGCTTCAGTCCATATTGTATCCAGTTGCCTCTTGAGCAGTTCGCCGCGCATTGTAAGTGCTCCCGCCTGCGAGGCATCTTCAAGCCGTTCTATCAGGCGAATGTAGTCTTTGTCGGAAATAAGATACCTTGATCCGTGGCGTCCGTAGTGGCTTATATAAAAAGGCTTGTAGCCCTTGGGAAGCTTGATGTCGATACTGTCGATTTCGCTCTCGGGATAAGCATAGTAAATACCTCCGGCACGTTCGGGATTTTCCTCAATCAATGATCGTGCGCTTTGCGCTGCGCTATAAAACGGTGCAAGCGTCAGCAGCCATGCCGCAGACGCCAATAATATTTTTTTCATGATATGTGGTGATACAGGTTTATTTTTTTCGACGCATCCAAGGAAGTACGGTACGGAAAAGTTTAAGAGCTAAAAAGCCGTATTCTGCAAACGAAACCGCGCTTGCAAGCCGCGAGAACAGCGATGAGCTGCCTCCGAACAAAGGTGTTTTTTGCTTGCATGCGTCAAGTTGTGCCGTCAGCTTGAATTTCTGTATTTCCATTCGTGCCTGTACCAGTGCCCGGCGCATTTGCATCTCCTCCAGTGTCATTCCTTTCCATGGAGGAGTGGTATTGTTAGGAAACGGGGGTAGTAGTATCATTTTTATTGTCGGTTACCGGAGGATTAAGCAATAGGGAACTTATGAAACGTGCAATAGGATTCACAATGCACGCGCGGCGGCATAGAACCAGAACCGCAAGCAGCACAATGTAGAACGCGGCCACTATAATGAACGACCACAGCGGCGATATTGCCTGCGAAAGTGCAAGCGCCACAGCTATTGTCACGAACACCATTGCTACTGTCGCTATTATTACAAGAAGGGCTGCAAGCGCTATCGCCGAAAGCAGACGCGTAATTTTTTCGGCGACATTAAGCCTCGTGTCCTCTACAAGGAGTTTCACATAGGCGCTCACCGTTGCCGCTATTCCTGATAGGGTGTTGGGTTCGGATGTGTTGTTCATAATGTATGGACAAGCCGTTGCCGGGACCGCCACATAAGCGAGGCCCGGCAGCGGCATATTGGTGTCTGTTCTTGTTTGTAAAGTTTTATGGCGGAGTTATTTTTGGTCTTCCACCTCTGCGGCAATCATTTCAACAAGGTCATCGATGTCATCGGCAGCGATTATTCCCTTTTTCTGTAGAATCACCTTTATGCGGGCGCGGAGTTCCTCGCCTGTGGTGGGGGTGAGAAGAGCGGTTGCGGCGGCACCGACAGCGGCCCCGAGAATGAATGTCATCAGTCCTTTCATAATGTGAAGATGTTAGATAGTCTTATTTAATGTCTTTGATTTCTTCGGCAATCTGGTCGGCAAGGCTGTCAAGATCCTTCTGTTTGATGCCGGGAACATGTGATACAATGAAACCTTTGATGGCTTCGCGGGTGTCGCTGCCTTTACGGGGTGCGAGAAGCAGAGCGGCTGCCGCTCCTACAAGAGCGCCGCCAAGGGCAGCTACAACAATGGGGAGTCCTTTCATAACGTTTGGTTTTTAGTAGTAATTATTAGTGGTAGTGTTTCGTTATGCAAATATAACACCTCCCGGGCGATTTTGTTTCATCCGGGAGGCGTTTTTTTTAAGCTGCACGTAATTTTACATGAACAGGTCGTTCGTTACTCTTCGATAGGAACTGCATAATATGCGGCTTTGCCCGACGGATACAAGCCCGATATAAACAGAACTTTCTCAAAACCGTTGGCCTTGGAAACTGCCTTGGCTATGGTTTCGATTTCTTCCGGTTTATTCACTCGCACATTATTTATTACCATTATCACAAAACCGGGCTGAACACCTGCCTGTGCCATGCGTCCCTCGGGACTTAGCTCCGATACCTGCACTCCGCCTTTTATTTCAAGACGACGGGCAAGCGACGGCTCTACAGCCGAGAATTTGGCGCCGAGAATATTCCCGTCTGCAACACGTGTAATGGCTGTGTCGCCGCGACTGTTTCGCAAAGTTGCCATGGACGAGTGTTCTTCGCCGTTGCGCCAATAGCGTATTTCAACCTCATTGCCGGGACTTAAGCGGGCAATAGCCTCCTGCAGCTGTGCCGAGTTACGGGTAGGATGCGAATCGATGGACAGTATTATATCGCCGTCCTCCAAGCCTGCTGCCCGAGCCGCCGAACGTTCCTCAACACTTGCCACATAAATGCCGCTCGACGGACCGGTAAGATTGAGCGACGACATCAGCTCCGGACTAACTTCCCGGTAAGAAATGCCAAGATATGCCCGTTGAACAGTTCCGTATGCCCGCAAATCCTTAACAATCTTTTCAACAATAGAAACCGGAATGGCAAAAGAACAGCCCGCATAAGTGCCGGTCTGCGAATAGATTGCAGTATTTATGCCCACAAGTTCGCCGTCGAGGTTTACAAGCGCGCCTCCCGAATTACCCTGGTTAACAGCCGCATCATGCTGTATATAGGCCTCAATGCCCCCGCCCGCAGGCATGCCGGTAGACATTGATATGTTGCGGGCTTTGGCACTTACAATACCGGCCGTAACCGACGATGTAAACCCGAACGGATTGCCAACCGCAAGCACCCATTGGCCAACCTGAAGATTCTCGGAATTGCCCATAGGAATTACGTGCAGGTCTTCGGCATCGATTTTTATAAGAGCAAGGTCGGTGGTTTCATCGGCGCCTATCACCGTTGCGGTATAGTTGCGGTTGTCGTTAAGCGTAACCTCAAGCTTTTCGGCATCGGCAATAACATGGTTGTTGGTAACAATATATCCGTCAGGGTCTATTACCACACCCGATCCTAAACCGATTTGCCGGCTCTCGGATTGCTGCGGCTGCTCGCGGCGCTGAGGACTGCCGTAAAAAAATTCCAATAAAGGATCAACGTATTGCCGGCGCGATGTCTGTCGCGGTGTGGCAAAACTCTTTACACTCACAACGCCGTTCACTGTGCGGTTTGCGGCTTCTACAAAAGCATCGCCTGAACGCGTATAAGAATTGGTGGAATGAGCCGTTTCCTGTGCCGAAGCTACAATAATCGCTCCCGTCACACAGGCGGCAAGGAGAAACAGTTTTTTCATATCCATTGCATATTAATGAATTTATGCAAAGATAATTTTTTTGTCCCGATAATGAATTTCGTCTTAAAATTAATTGACAATACAATATCGCTTTTCACAGCTTTTATTAATGGAATCGGGTAATTTTGCAATCGTTTAAACGTATTGAATCTATATAGCTGAAAAGCTGTTTTTCTCCTGCCCGTCGCCGCAACTTTCCTGCGCGGCTTTGTTATTGGTTGAATCGAATATATTCCTTAAATTTGCACTACAAACATTATACATCTTGTAGAATCCTAATACCGTATTTTTTTATTCTCTAATTTATTAGCATGAAAAAAACAATTTCTGCTGCCGTACTCGCATGCTCCATTCTCGGAAGCAATGCTGTTGCAGCTCAGGAACCACCAAAACGCGATTTCCGTTCGGTGTGGCTTACATCCTATCTGAACATTGACTGGCCTACACGCCTCGGAGTTACCGAAACCACTCAGAAACTGCAGCAACAGCAGTTGATTCAATACATCGAAGCGCACGCAAACCGTAATTTTACAGGTGTATGTTTCCAGATACGCCCAATGGCCGACGCTTTATACAAATCTAATTACGAACCCTGGAGCCAGTATGTTTCAGGAAAACGTGGCACCGACCCGGGTTGGGATCCCCTTGCATTCATTGTCGAAGAATGCCACAAACGCGGCCTCGAGTGCTACGCCTGGATGAACCCCTATCGCCAGAACCGCAGCTGGGCCGACCGCAGCACTCCACAGGACCTCGAATGGAAAGAAAAAGGATGGCTCATTAACCAGGGTCCCGTTTCCGATGCCGACAAACAGCTCAGCACAAACGAATACGTAGTTTTCAATCCCGCACTCCCCGAAGTTCGTCAGCACATCCTCAATGTTGTTAAGGACGTATATATGAATTACCGTGTGGATGGTATCCTGTTCGACGATTATTTCTACCCGAACAACATACCCGCAACAACCACGGCTATGGACTACGAAAACTACAAAGCCGAAAACCCCAACCACTCAACCGACCCCGAAGTCCTCAAAAAAGAAATGGGCGACTGGCGACGTGCAAACATCAACCTCATGATGCACATGATATACGAGCAGATCGACCAAGACCGTCCCGACATGCGATTCGGTCTCTCCCCTGCCGGTATTGCATATCATGGTGCCGATGTTTATCGCGAAGAATACAATCTCCCGCAGCCCGTGCCCGGTACTTCCGACTGGCAGTACGAGGACATTTACTCCGACCCAATGGCTTGGCTCGCCGAAGGCAGCATCGACTTCATCTCCCCCCAGATTTACTGGTTCTCGATGCCCGGAAGCAACTCGTATACAACCGCCGCCCCCTACGACAAACTCTGCGACTGGTGGAGCGACGTTGCAAACAAGTTCGGTCGTCACTTCTACGCTTCATTGGGCGCTTACCGAATGGACAAAGACCACAACGACCAGACCCATTGGGCCGATATGGGCAATCAGATTAAGCTCACACGCAGCATGACCCGTAACAACGCCCCCGGTCAAATCTACTACAGCGCCAAATACATGGACGGTCCCTACTGCACCGGTTGGGGCGATTACCTCCAGGCAAACAATTACCAGACCAAATCTCTCGTCCCTGTTGTAACCTGGAAGGAACATGCAGCCCTTCAGGCTCCCGAAGTGAGCAAAAACGAGAACACACTCTCCTGGACTGCTCCCGCACAGAAAGGAAACGACCCCATTATGCGTTACACCGTATACGCCGTTCCCACAAGCGTTAGCTACGACAGAGCCGTTGCCGGAAAAGACGGTATAGCCGCTCGTTATCTCCTCGATGTTGTTTACGGTGGCGAATACACAATCCCCCAAAACCGTACCACCGGATACTGGTACGCCGTTTGCGCCTACGACGGATACGGTTACGAATCCGAACCCGCTCTAATTGGCTACACCGGCGAAGTAACCCCCGGGCCCGTAATCACAACCGACCCCTCGGTATATGCTAACTCCGAAGGCCTCGAATTGACAAACCTCTGGTACCGCGCTCAGTCCGGCAGCTTCGACAGCCCCGAATTCACCGATAATGGCGTAAACAACCGAGGTCTTGCAATCGCAGGCGATAAGGTATATGTTACCAACCGCGAAACTGCAACAGGTCCTGCAAACCTCCGTGTCTACGACCTCGAAACAGGCGAGCGTCTCGACGATATTATGCTTGCAGCTCAGCCCGAAAACTATCCTGCAAACGACATCATCTCCGACGACAAAGGACAGCTCTATATTACCAACCTTGTCCTCGATATTACAAAAACAGCACTCGTTATCAATAAATTCGACGATAACACAAACACAACTTCCGAACTCGTGCAGCTCACAGCTCCCGCAGTAGCTTCTTCACACCGCGTGGATCACGCCGCAATTGTGTCGAATCTCGATAAGGAAAACAGCTTCTATGTTTTCGCTGCTATCTCCGGCCAGGATATTGTTCTCCGCTGGACTGTTGAGGACGGAAAGAGTGTTAAATGCGAAAGCGTAAAAGTAAAAGCCCTTTACCCCGCAAGCGCTGCAAGTTTCGGCACTGTCGCCCGCATATTCGCTCTCAGCCCCGAACGTTTTATTGTTACCGGTAGCTTCACTTTCCCAACCGAGTACGACTTCGCTACCGGCGAAATTGTTGAATCATTTGCAACAGCTCCCAATATAGCTCCCGCAAATTCTGTTGCAAACGGTTTTGTTCATTTCGGCCCCGAAGAATGCTACATGGCATATCCCTCCGAAAGCCACGAGAACAACGAAGGCTACAAATTCAACATTGTAAAAGGAAACGCTCACGGATTTACAAACGATGCAAAAGTGCTCTGGACCGTCCCTTCAATGGGCATGGGCAAAGTTAACGCCACAACAATCTCCGCACCCGTGGCAGCAAAAACAACCGTCAATGGCGATACTTGGGAAGCTCACCTCGCTTTCATGGCTCCCGGCAACGCAATAGGTGTCTACAAAGTCACCGGCGGTAAACTTGGCGGTATCAACGAAATGCCCGCTGCCGACGCCGTCGATTACGCCGTTTACGGTCGCACAGTATACTTCAGCCAAGTTGTTGATGCTGCCGTATACAACGTATCGGGCATGAAGCTCGCCGCAGCACAAAACGCCACTGCAATCGAACTCCCCGAAACTGCCGGTATCTACATCGTACGCTTCGGCTCAAATGCCATACGAGTAGCAGTACGTTAATTGAAACTTCAACACCAATTATAATGAAAAAGCCGGGTAATTTCCCGGCTTTTTCATTTATTGTAATGGGGTGTGAATCAACCCACGCAAAGCAGCTCTATTTCAAATACAAGAGTCGAGCCGCCCGGAATTCCGGGCTGAGATATTTTTCCGTAACCTTGTTCGGCAGGAATAAATATTTCCCACTTGTCGCCCACATGCATTTTTTGAAGCGCTATAATCCACCCGGGAATAAGCTCTCGCAGGCGAAATGCCGGTGCTGTGCCCCCGCGGCTGCTGTCGAAAGTGCGGCCGTTTATCGTCTTTCCCACATAATGGACTGTAACAACACTGTTGCGGTTCGGGCTTATCCCTTTCCCGCTTTTGTAAACCTTGTAATAAATACCTTTGTCAAGTGGCAGCACGCCCGGTTCGGCTGCCTTCGCGGCAAGCCACTCCTTGTTTTTCTGGATGTATTCCTGTTTTGCCATAAGTAAGTTTTAAATTTGTTTTGTCAATCGTCGCAGTAGTGTCTCAATACGCGGCGATAGGAGTTGAATATCTTGCTCTTCGATACAAAGCCTACGTATACTCCTTTGTCTACGACAGGCAGATTCCACGCTGCCGTGTCATCGAATGTTTTCATAACTGTATCCATGCTTTGCCCAAGCTCTATTTTGGCAGGAGGCATCGACATGAAAGTGCTCACTTTCATGCGCCGGTACAAGTCGGGACGGAACATAATGTTTCGTATCTCGTCAAGAAGCACAACTCCCACAAGCTCTTTTTTCTCGTTAAGAACCGGAAAAAGATTGCGTTTGCTCTGCGCAATGGTGTCAACCATGTCTTTCAAGGTCATTTCCGGCGATACGGCCATGAAATCGGTTTCTATCACATTGTTGATTTTCAACAGTGTCAGCACGGCCTGATCCTTCTGGTGTGTCAGCAGTTCCCCGCGCTTGGCAAGACGCATTGTATATATCGAATATGGCTCGAAAATTTTTATCGTGCCATACGAAATCGTACTCACAATAAGCAGCGGCAAAAACAAATCATAACCACCCGTAAGCTCGGCGGTAAGGAAGATTGCCATAAGCGGCGCATGCATTACTCCGCTCATTACGCCGGCCATGCCTATCAGCGCAAAATTCTTTGTCGATAGCTCAACTATCCCCAAATTGTTGATTATAAACGCATAGAGAAACCCTGTAAGGCAGCCGACGTACAGCGAAGGTGCAAATGTTCCGCCAACACCGCCGCCGCCGTTCGTGGCCGATGTGGCAAATGCCTTAGTAAGTATCACAAGACCGATAAACAGTGCAAGAAACCATATTTCGTTACGATCGCCGTAAAATATCGAGCCGTTTACTATACTCGACGGGTCGCCTGCAAGAAGCCCCGTTATGGAGCCGTACCCTTCGCCGTATAGCGGCGGAAAAAGGAACACAAGCAACGACAGTATGCAACAGCCGGTAATAGTTTTGTAAATCTTGTTCTTGAAGCGCCCGAAAAAGTTTTCCATCATGTTCATCACTCGCGTAAAATAGAGCGATGCAAATCCGCACACAAGGCCAAGCATTATTACGTAAGGTATGCGCGATGTATAAAAATTCTCTGTCTGCGCAAAGAAAAACTCAAATTCATAGCCCGTGTATACATACGCAAGTGTAGTACTCGTTATCGATGCTATAAGCAACGGCATAACCGAGACTGCCGTTAAATCAAGCATCAGCACCTCAAGCGTGAAAAGCATTCCCGCAATGGGTGCCTTGAAAATTCCCGCAATACCTGCTGCCGCGCCGCAACCGACAAGAATCATCAGAATTCGGGGCGACATACGGAAAACCCGCCCGAGATTCGACCCTATCGCCGCGCCCGTATACACAATGGGGCCTTCCGCTCCAACCGAACCGCCGAAGCCTATCGTCACCGAACTCGCAAGTACCGAGGTATAGATGTTATGACGCTTCAGCCGGCTTTTGTTCTGCGATATGGCATACAACACGCGTGTAACACCGTGGCTGATATTGTCTCGAACTATATAGCGTACATATAATGCCGTTATAATAATTCCTATCGCCGGAAATAGAATATAAAGTATGTTGCCTGCGGTAGGATTCACATCAGCCGTCAGAAACGCCGAAAAAGTGTGGATAAGAAACTTCAGTACAAGCGCCGCAAGACCGCAGAATATTCCCACAAAAAATGCCAGAATCATCACAAAGGTCTTTTCCTTTATGTGTTTCTCGCGCCATAGTACAAAGCGAAAAAAACTTTCGCGAACAGGATGAAATATATTGGTGCTTATGTTCATTAAGCTTCGTGTTTGATTATTGACCTTTGCCGGTAATAACTGTACTTATTGTATGAAATAGTATCTTGAGATCAACTCCTAACGACACATTTTCTATGTACAGCATATCGTAGGGCAAACGCTCTATCATTTCGTCTACATTTGCGGCATACCCGTATTTTACCATTCCCCACGAAGTGATTCCCGGGCGTACCTGGTGGATTAGGGAATAGGCCGGATAACGCTCAACAATCTTGTCTATATAATGCCGGCGTTCCGGACGCGGGCCTACAAGCGACATCTCGCCGATGAGTACGTTCCAAAACTGAGGAAGCTCGTCCAAGCGGTATTTTCGCATTATATGGCCAAGACGCGTAACGCGTGGGTCGTTGTCGCTCGCAAGTGCCGGACCGTCCTTCTCGGCGTCGGTATACATGCTCCGGAACTTGTTTATCCTGAACGGCTTTTTATGATAGCCCACTCGCCACTGGCGGTAAAGAACAGGCCCGGGCGAATCCATCTTAACGGCAATGGCAAGAGCCAAAAGAACCGGCGATAACAGCACAAGCGCAAGCGACGATATGCAAACATCGGCTACTCGCTTGAAGTTGGCCGTACTCGGCGATATGCCGGCGCTCGTTATGTCAACCAACGGCTCGCCGACTACCGACGATACACGCGGTCGCAATGTCATCATCCCGTGTAAGTCGGGCGTAATGAATAGGGGCTTGTCAAGCGGATAAAGACTGTTGATTATGTCTACTGTCGAGTTTAACCCCGATTTTACCTGGGCAACTATAAGCGCCTGCGCGTCTATGTCTTTCGCAAGATTCGCTATGTCCGAGGTATGGTATACAGGCAAACCGCACAGTTTGTTTTCTTTAAAAGACCCGTCGGTATCCACACAAGCTACAAGTCGCAGTCCCGAGTGAATGCCCGATTTCTGTATCTTCCTTATGCTGCTCTCCGATACGCCCGATGCGCCTATCAGTAGCGCGTCAATGGAATAAAGTCCCTCTCGTATGCGCTTGGCATCCGTGCGCACAAAAAACACGCGGGCTGTCGATATCGGTATGCAAAGACATAAAAACAGAACCGTCATCAGCTCGTAATTGGTCAGGCGCTCGGGTATATTGTCGTTAATCAGTGCTATAAGGAATACTCCCAACATGCCCGATACCGACACTATAACCGTGGTCAGCACTTCGTCAAGACGCGATTTGTACAACGTGTTCGAGCTGTTGTACGAACCGAACAGGGCAAACAGAATTATTATCCCTAATGGTACAAGCGCCTGCTCAAGGATAAGCGGAGGCAGAAGCAGAAAGTCGGTCAGATTGTTGGGACGCACATTCGAAGGAACCATAAAGAATCGTGCCACATCAAAAATGGCAAAACCCGTGTTGGCCGCCAAAAAGTCGGTCAGCATATATTCCAGTCGTCGTGCGGCCAATAGTTTCATCACGAACGCAATATTTTGAACAATCCGCTTTCGCTCAATCGCATGACAACCGACGGCTGTGATTCGCCGGTCTCTTCTCGCCGCGATTCGCAAACATAGTCAACAGCCTTTTTTATCTCCTCGCTTATCTCTGCAAAACTGCGGGGCGAGGCGCTGCCGCTGATGTTTGCCGACGTCGATATTAACGGGCGGTTGAACGCTCTGCAAAGCGACGCGCTGAAATCCTCCTTCGTCAGTCGCACTCCTATTGTGCCGTCCGCTGCCAAAAGCTCGGGAGCAAGCCCGGCATAGCGATTAGGGCGGTCGTAAACAATCGTGGTAGGACGCTCGCTGAACTCAAGCAGGTCATACGCAACTTCGGGAACGCCGTCAACGGTGCGCTCAAGTTGTGCTATCGAGCCCACAAGGGTTATAAGTGCTTTGGCATCGGCGCGATGTTTTATTTCAAATATCCGCCGGACGGCCTCCGAATTTGTCGCATCACAGCCAAGTCCCCATATCGTGTCGGTAGGGTAGAGGATTATACCTCCCTTTTTTAGTACGGCGACGGCTTGACGGATGTCAGCTGTGTAATCGCTCATAAGTAAGTGTTATAAATTAGTTTATATTATAGTTTGGTTGAATGTGGATGAGTTTCGGCCTTGCGCGAAAGGAGCATAGCAGTAGCTCTGTGACCGACAAGCAAGGTTGAAAATCGCCTGCAGGCTACCGGAATATGGTATAAACTAATTTTCAACATTTACTTATTACTTTATTCTTTGGTTTCGTTGCCTGAAAATCTTTTATATAAAGCGGCGTTGAATATGCAAGGTCAAGAAAATCGCCTGTGGCCCATGCTCGTTCTGCCAACGCAATCATATCGACGGCAACGGCATCTACGCCCGGAACATACTGTGCCTGCGGGGCTTTACCGAAAAATTCAACAGCCTTTTCAGCTCCGCTGCCAAAGAACAGCACCGGACGTCCCGTGGCAAGTATTTCTTCGTAGGCATCGCCCTCTAAAATAAGTGCCTGAGGCTTCATAAGCTCGCTGAGTGCAAAATCATAGGCAGCCGTATAAACTTCCATGCGGCGTGCATCAATCATCGGTACAAAAATCGTCTCCGGGTCTATGTCGTTAACCGAGAACATTACGCGGGTGGCAAGAAGCTGCAGCGTGTCAACACCTATCAGCTTCGCGTCAAGTGAATATGCAAGTCCTTTTGCCTCGCTGAGGCCTATTCGCAAACCGGTGTAACTGCCCGGTCCCAGGCTCACGGCCACTGCATCTATCTTCATTTCATGCTCGCGGGCATGGTCAAGACAATCTTTTATAAATCCGCTGAGAAGGGTGGCATGGTTGCGACCCTCAAATTCTTCGCGGTGTGCAAGAATCATACCCTCGGCAGTGAGGGCTGCGGAACATGTGCTCCCGCTGGTTTCTATATTTATAATTGTTGCCATTTGTGCTTCTTTTTGGCAAAGTTAATCATTTTTCAACTGAAAACACACCTTCTTCGCACTATATTTTGTAATTTTGCACTCGCAAGCAGCTGCCCGTTGCTTTTTTGTTTAGCCGCGCACTGCGTAATTTTATAGATATTGATTATATGCTGATGTCAATGACAGGCTTCGGTAAAGCCGTTGCCCTTTCAAATAACCGTAAAATAACTGTTGAGCTTAAGTCGCTTAACTCTAAACAACTCGACCTTAATGTGCGCATTCCATACATCTTCCGCGAACATGAGCTCGACGTCCGTTCTTTTGTCGGAAAGGCCTTGGAACGTGGTAAAGCCGATGCGGTTATTAGTGTGGAAACTCTCCCCGGCGCGCCTCAGCCTCCGGTTTCAAATATCAATATCGAGGTGCTCGCTCAGTACAAGAAGAAATTCGAAGAAGCTTCCGCTGCGTTGGGTATTCCCGAACCGGCCGACTGGTATTCTGTCCTCCTTCGCTTCCCCGATGCAACTCATGCCGAGAATATCGACACCGCCGATACCGACGACGCTAAAGCCCTCATGGAAGCCGTTGCCAAGGCTACCGAAGCCCTTATGGCGCACCGTCGTGCCGAAGGCGAAGAACTCGAAAAGTTCTTTACCGCTCGCATTAAGGCCATTGCCGAACTCCTCGCATCGGTTGAACCTTACGAACGCGAACGTGTCGTAAAAATACGCCAGCGCCTCGAGGACGGCCTTGCTAAAATTCCCGCAGTGGAATACGATAAGGGCCGACTGGAGCAGGAACTCATTTTCTACATCGAAAAACTCGACGTTAACGAGGAAAAGCAACGACTCGGCAAACACCTCGACTATTTCATGGAAACAATGGCTTCGTCTGTTCCCGGACAAGGAAAAAAACTCGGTTTCATTGCACAGGAAATGGGTCGTGAAATAAACACCCTCGGAAGCAAAAGCAATCATGCCGAAATGCAAGCAATTGTCGTCCGTATGAAAGATATGCTCGAGCAAATTAAAGAACAGGTTCTAAACGTTATGTAGCATTCGTTCAAAATCCTCCCTATACATCCCGGCACTCCGCCGGGATTTTTTATTTCTCGCCTCAAAAGCTGAATAAGCTAACCCACAATGTCAATGTACTCTTCGCTGCTTAACCCCCATCGAGGCGCGGTGGCAGCTACCGCCCTAACGGAGAAAAGCTTTTAGCCCTCGCTTCCGCTCGTAAATGCTTAGTTCAAACAAAATATCCTCAAGATACGGGTCTTCGTACCCGTTAACCTCCCAATACGCCTCCAAAAACTCCGGCGGCAAAGGCGGAGGCAAACTCATCGCACGCTTGCGCACCTTCGGCAGATAATCCTCCAACGGACGATAATAATCCGGCACCTGATGACACGGACGAATAAGCTGAATAATAATCACGGCATTCTCTAAGTGAATGGCCTCGCAGGCCACTCGCAGCCAGTAGAAATTCCACTCCGTGGTACGGATCCAAATCACATTGAACGTACCGCCGCGACAGCCGTACAAGCTGCGAGGAGTCGAATAACGACACCTGAAACGACGCCGGCAATACTGCATCGCAGGATCCTTCAAATTGTCCGCAATAACGCACAAGTCAGCCCCGTGATATTGATTTATCACGCCTGGATACACATGTTTATAGACATAGTTTAGATACTCGAGAATCGTTCGCGTATAATCCACCCCTTTTTTGGGCGCAATAACAATTCTCCCTCCTCCCGGACTTTTTCGCGCACGTTCTGCAGCGGTTATAAACTTGAGCTCTTGCTCGTTAAGCTGTCGTCCCGGAATAAAATTTGAATATTTGCGGTTCATAATCATTGGAATTTGAATTAATGGATAAATGAATTTGATATTTGAATAATTTCTTTAGCATCGGGGAATCTTGGTTCCCGCTTAAAAGTTGAACTCTTCAACTCTCACACTGCAAAGTTACAACATCAAAAAGCCGATTTTACACAGGATTTCCGACTTACGGATTTCCGTACTTTTCAAAAAACATCAAAACAGCATTTAATCACCACAACCACCGCGCCTTACAAAAATCCGAAAGTCTGCCACACCCCCAAAACTTTTTTCAAAAAAAATTCATATCTGCCAAAATGGCAGATATTTTATGTAACTTTGTGCTGATACGAAATCTTATGCTATGAAAAAACTTGTTCTTGCCTTACTCACTTTGTTGGGGATAAGTCCTCTTAAAGCTGCCGAAATACCTGCCGATACTGTTTTATATGCAACCCCCGAAAGTGTGAATGAATTCCGTGACGCCGCTTTCGGTATCTTCATCCATTGGGGTATTTATTCAATCTTCGGCCAAGGCGAATGGTATTTGAACTATGGCCCTCAACGTGAGGAATATGCCAAAGCTGCTTCTGCCTTTTATCCCGCTAATTTTAACGCTGCTCAGTGGGTAAAATCTTTTAAGGACGCCGGTGCTAAGTACATAACAATCACAACTCGTCACCACGATGGTTTTTCAATGTTCCACACCGAATATTCTCCTTATAATATAGTGGATGCAACGCCATTTGGTAGAGATATTATTAAAGAACTCGCCGACGAATGCGAAAAGCAGGGCATGCGCCTACATTTCTACTACAGCCATGTCGACTGGATGCGCGACGATTATCCAATGGGTCGAACAGGACACGATAACGGCAAAAAACCGGAAAACGCCGATTGGCCTCAGTATTATCGCTTTATGAACAATCAGCTCACCGAGCTACTCACTAAATATGGAAAAGTAGGCGCTATTTGGTTCGACGGCAAATGGGACCACGATGAGGATACAATCCCCTTCAACTGGCAGCTCGAACAGCAGTATAACATGATTCACCGCCTCCAGCCCGATTGCCTTGTCGCAAACAATCATCACGAGGACGTATATCCAGGCGAGGACATACAAATTTTTGAACGTGACCTCCCGGGCGAAAATACTGCCGGTTACAGCGAACAGGCTATCAGTTCATTACCTCTCGAAACGTGCCAGACTATGAACGGCATGTGGGGATACAAAATTGTCGATAAAAATTACAAATCTGTCCCCGTACTCATAAAAATGCTCGTCGAAGCTGCCGGTCGTGGCGGAAATCTCCTTCTCAACGTTGGCCCGCAGCCCGACGGTTCTATCCCTGCTGACGCACTCGAACGCCTCTCTGCCATAGGCGATTGGCTCAAAATTTACGGCGAAACGGTATACTCAACCCGTCGAGGCGATTTCCCCCCTCAGGCATGGGGTACAAGCACCCGAAAAGGCAATAAACTGTACGTCCATGTATTCGACACCGCCAACCCGGTGATATACCTCCCCCTTACGGCAAAAATCAAAAAAGCTCGCACATTTCCCGATGCTGATGCCGTAAAATTCACCAAAATGTCTTCAGGTGGGTACTGCCTCGAAATTGGAAAATGCCCCAATGTAATTGACTATGTCGTTGAACTTGAAACCGAATGAGAAAACTTGAAATTTGTTGCGCCGATATCAATTCGGTAATTGCCGCCAAACAAGGTGGTGCTCAGCGCGTTGAGCTTTGCACAGGTTTGGAGGAGGGTGGTACAACGCCATCGCCCGCACTGGTGGAAGCAGCAGTGGCCACAGGAATGCCCGTACACGTCCTTATACGTCCGCGTGGAGGCGATTTTGTATACTCTTCTTTGGAAAAACAAATCATGCTCCGCGATGTTGAAATGGCTGTGCGAATGGGGGTTAAAGCCGTCGTAGTCGGAGCTTTGGAAGCAAACGGCTGCATCGACACCGGTTTCTTGTGCGATGCTGTACAAGCCGCCGGAAATGCCCAAGTAACATTTCATCGCGCTTTCGACCGCTGTGCCGCGCCCGCCGAAGCCCTCGAAGTTCTCATCGAAAACGGTGTGGACTACCTGCTTACATCCGGATGCGCACCCTCGGCAATGCAAGGAGCTGCTTTGCTCAAATCGCTTGTAAATCAGTCTAATGGCAGGATTGAAATTATTGCCGCTGCCGGAATTAAATCATCAAATCTCGCGCAACTCATTTCTCTTACAGGATGTCGTCACTACCACGCCTCTGCAAGAATTGTAATCCCGCCCGTATCCCCCGACCCTCTTTTCCCGCCATTTTTCCCCGCCGATAAAAATGAAGTCGAACGTCTTGCCCGTTTATTGAAATGAAAACAGGAACTTTAATGCTGCTTATGCTCGCCGGTACATCTTCATTGTGTGCCCGCGATGTTTTGCCCGATAGCCTTGATACAACTCCCGAATTTCGTGAAAATCACCGAATTATCACCGAAAAAATAAGGCACACAATTCCATATGCCGCAACAGTTCCCGACCTCGAATGGGATAATTTTGTCGCCCCTCTGCGTGTAAACAACGAGAAACTCGATTCGGCTCGTGCAATCTTCTTTGTCGAGTTGGCGCCACGCATTGCCGGTATGTCAATGGAGCAGGCGGCTTTGGAGGTAAACCACTGGTGTCACGAAAAAATGAACTATCGCCCGAGTGATGCACGTACATCTTCCCCGCTCGCAAGCCTCAAAACTTCCTGGGGACGTTGTGGCGAGGAATCTACCTTTGCCGTTGCAGCTATGCGTGCTGTCGGAATACCTGCTCGTCAGGTATATACGCCGCGTTGGGCGCACACCGACGACAATCACGCGTGGGTCGAAGTCTGGACGGGCGACGGATGGCATTTCATCGGCGCTTGCGAGCCGGAATCTGTACTCGACCTCGCTTGGTTCAACGAACCCGCATCACGTGGTATGCTCATGACAACACGAGTGCGCAACGGCCAATACAATGGCCCCGAGGAAGTTTTGGACCGAAATGAATATATCACAACAATAAACGTAACATCAAATTACGCCCCTGTACAACAGGCAATTGTAACTGTTACGGAAGCCGACGGAACTCCCGCCGAAAATGCCGAAGTCAGTTTCTCGCTCTACAACTACGGCGAATTTTACCCCGTAGCTCGTAAAATTGCCGATAAGGACGGTAAAGCAAGCCTTAACGCCGGAAAAGGCGATATGCTAATATGGGCACGAAACCCAGCTACAGGCCGCTTCGGATACGCTTATTTCAACGGCCACGCAGGAAATCCCGTAAATCTTGTCCTCGATAAGGACGCCTCTTCAACATTCTCCGACGCCCTTACCCTCATCCCTCCCGTACAAAGCGTTGCATTGCCAAAACCGTCAGCCGATGAATTGGCTTTCAATGAAATACGAAAAGCATACGAGGACTCTGTCCGCACGGCCTACATGAGCACTTTCGTGGACTTGGAACAAGGCAAAGCCATAGCATCCTCACTCGGGTACGACAATGTTGAACAAGTAGCAACCTTCCTCCGCGACAGCTACGGAAACCACGCTACAATTGTCGATTTCCTCAAAAATGCTCCCGATAAAGCTCGTGCAATAGCTATGCTGAGTGTAATTTCGGCTAAAGACCTCCGCGATATTGAACTGCAAATACTTGAAGAACACTACGCTACACCGGGCGAAAATAGCGATTTTTTCTTCCGCTACGTAATGTCGCCGCGCGTGGCTAACGAAAACCTGACAAATTACAAAAACTTCTTCCGCAACGCTTTCCCCGTCGACACCGCACAACTTTTCCGTGAGAACCCCGCCGAACTTGTCGAGTGGGTTAAGAAAAATATAAGCGTTTCTTCGCTCCACAACCCCGAAAATTTCTACATTTCTCCCATGAGCGTATGGAAACACCGCCGCGACATCGACGCCCGTTCCCGAAACGTATTTTTTGTAAGCGTGGCACGCAGTCTCGGAATTCCCGCGCGAATCGACCCCGTTACTGCTAAAACTCAATGGTGGAACGGACAATGGAACGAAGCTCTCTTCGATGCTCGCCGCGAGCAGGCTCCACAAGGACGGCTATGTATAAGCTACGACGGTAAAGGCGCATATCCCGACCCGCTCTACTACTTCCAGTTCACCATTTCACGCATAGATAACGGTAAACTCCAACTGCTTGAGTTCGACGAAGATGGCACTTCGTGGAGCAATACTTTCGCCGCAAAAGAAGGTATCGAACTCGACGAAGGCCAGTACATGCTCGTCAGCGGTCAGCGACTCGCCAAAGGCGGCGTTCTCGCTAATATTGAGGTGTTTACCGTAAAAGAAGGACAAACAACGAACGTCCCCCTTGTTCTGCGCTCCGATTCCGACGGTGAGCCGCAGGTTATAGGAAGTTTCAACAGCGAGAATCTTTGGATTTCTCCCGAATCAGGTGCTTCGCAATCGCTCCTCTCGGCAACAGGACGAGGCTTCTATGTTCTTGGTATTGTACGCCCCGGCCATGAACCTTCCTCCCACGCCCTCAATGAATTACGCTCACAGGCCGAAAGTGTGGCCAATTGGGGTGTAAAAGTCGTCCTCCTCGCCGAAGACGCCGACTCTTTCGCCCGCTTCCGTCCCGAAAATTTCGAAGGGCTCCCCGAAAATGTGATTCTTGGAATAGCAACGCCCGAATTGCTGGCCGACCTCGCCCCCGCCGATACCCCGACATTCGTCATTGCAGACACCTTCAATCGTGTCGTTTTCCGCTCTCAAGGCTACTCAATAAACCTCCCCGGAACGCTCTCGGTGCTGCTTTCGCGCTGTAAATAGCAGCAATAAAGCATATTTCGGTTCTTAAAAAATCTTGTCATACCGTAACATTATGTAGTTACGGAGCGCCGACGTGAAATTTTTTTGCTATTTTTGTCCGAATTTACCTATAAGAACTTTTCAATGCACTATATAAAATTCGGACTTTTGCTCATTTTGCTTGCCTTTGCCGCCTCTGGCAAGGCGCAGGTAAATACGGAACAGGTGCTGCGTATCGGCAGTAACGCTTTGTATTTCGAGGATTACATGCTGTCAATCCAGTATTTTAACCAGGCAATACAGGCAAAGCCATACCTTGCCCGCCCCTATTTCCTCCGAGCAATAGCAAAACTCAATCTCGAGGATTTCCGTGGTGCCGAAACCGATGCCTCTAAGGCCATTGAACTAAACCCCTATCTTACCGATGCCTGGGAAGTACGCGGGGTGGCGCGACAGAATGCCGGCAAACATCGGCTCGCTATCGAGGACTACAACAAGGCCCTCGAACTCCTGCCACGAAATCGCCAGCTCATGTTCAACAAAGCGCTTGCCCTCAACGACCTCGAGGAGTATGACGATGCAAAAAATACCTTTGATGAAATTCTGCGCTATTACCCCGGATTCGACAACGCATATCTCGGTCGTGCTCGCTCATATCTGGCCTTAAAGGATACCGTGGCCGCCTCTGCCGACATTGAAAAGGCATTGTCTATCAACAAAAACGCCGTCAACGCATACATCATGCGTTCCGACATTGCCATAAATTCTAAAGCCGATTACAAGCAGGCTATCGAAGACATGGACATGGCCATACGCCTGCAACCACGCCTGGCAGGCTTATACATTAACCGAGCATTCTTCCGATACAAAACCGACAGCTATACCGGTGCAATGGCCGATTACGACTACGCCCTCACTCTCGAGCCCTACAACGTAACTGCGCTGTTCAACCGTGGACTCCTCCTCATGGAAGTAAATGCCAACGACCTTGCTTTGGAGGACTTTAACCGCGTTCTCGAACTCAATCCCGATGATGTCCGGGCACTCTACAACCGTTCAATCGTTCAGAGTAACAAAGGCAATTATAAGGAAGCCATAGCCGACATTACAAAAGTCGCCGAGGCATATCCCGCGCTCCCCGGCGCTTACTACCACCGTGCAAATCTTTACCGCAAACTCGGACAGCTTGCAAACGCCGAAGCCGACTACAAGCGAGGCGATAAAGCAAGTAAAAATCTGCCCGCAGCTTCCGAAAATGCCGATATGGAGCAGCAGGACATCCCTGCCGAAGCAGGCAACAACGAGCCTTCCGACGACGAAACCTCACGCCTTTTCGCATCCCTCCTTACAGTCGACGACAACGCCGATTTCAGAGAAGAATACAACAACACCGCAATTCGAGGTCGCGTTCAGGACAAGAACCTCAATGTAGAAGTCGAGCCCTACATGATGCTCTCTTTCTACAATTCCCCCACAGAACTGCGTTCGGCAACTCTGTATATGCGCGAAGTAGATAATATCAACAGCACTCGCGAACTGCGTTTCGTGCTCATGCTTACCAACAAAGTCCCCTTGCTCGACGAATCCATGGCGCAAAAGCATTTCCAGTCAATCGATTACTATAATTCCTATCTCGCAACTCACTCGCCGCGACCCGTCGATTACATTGGCCGAGCACTCGATTTTATAACTGTCCGCGATTATATAAATGCCGAAAAAGACGCCACGCGGGCTATAGAGCTTGCTCCCAACCTTGCATTGGCCTACATGATACGCGCCCAGGCCAAGTACGGTACATATCTTCTCGGAGAGGAAGAAGCGTCCACAGCCATGGCTCGTGCGGCTATTAACCGCAAGAATCTCGACGACATAAATGCCGACCTCGACATCGTCCTTTCCCTTTCTCCCGAAACTCCCGCCGCATGGTTCAACAAAGGCATTGTGCTCTTCGAAATGGAGGATTACGAAGGCGCCTGCAAAGCATATGACAAAGCGCTCGAACTGAAACCCGAGTTCGGCGAGGCTTATTATAACCGTGGATATATAGAACTTAAAAACGGGCACCGCACTGCCGGCATAGCCGACCTCAGCAAAGCCGGTGAACTCGGCATCGTCCCCGCCTACAACCTCCTCAAACGAATCACCCGATAACAATCCCCCTCAAAGGGTCTTGTGTCGAAATAATTGTGCGCTTGTGCGGTGTAATTGAACGCACAAGCACCTTGCGAACGTCCTTGGTCAAGCGCCCCGTTTTCAGTGTAACTTATAGAATATGAGATTAAATCTTAAGTGAAAGATCCGTGCACTACCAAAACTTTTTTGCATATTCTCTCGTTAAACGATTGCAGGGTGAGAAAAAAGTATTACCTTTGCATCAGAAAAAGCAACGCCTTGCTTTCTTGCAAGGAATAGGCCGCTTACGAGCGGCTTTTTTTATTTATCATGGAACCGAAGAAAAGAGTAACTTTCTATATTGACGGCTTCAACTTTTATTTCGGCCTCAAGCGGACGAAAAAAGCTGATTCCGCTTGGCGTAATTTTTATTGGATTGACATTGTAAAACTCTGCGAAAGCTTTTTAGGTGAGGGGCAGTCTCTTGAAAGAGTCATTTACTTTACGGCCTCACCTCTAAGCCCTCAAAAGAATAGTAGGCAGAGCGCCTTCCTTAATGCCAATAAACTTATTAACGGCAATCGCTTTGAGATTGTCAGAGGCAAGTATCTTGATAAGCATATTTTATGCCCTTATTGCAAAGGTGATATATCAAGACCGGAAGAAAAGAAAACCGATGTCAATATCTCTATTCGCATGATTGAAGATTGTGTGATGAACGCAACCGATATTGTGGCTCTTGTTAGTGCAGATAGCGACCTTGTGCCTCCAATAGAACTAATTCAACGCCGGTTTCCCAATATTGGCATCAAGGTATATTTTCCACCTTCTAATTTTAGCAATGACCTTAAAGACAACCTTATTCACCATCGCAGCAAACCTGTTATGATGATAAAAAATATACGAAGATTCCAGTCTGCTGTCATGCCCGACACAGTTTGCAAGGACGGAAAAACTTACGTAATTCCCGATAAATGGAAATAATTGACTGACTTTATACACGCATAAATTGTTGTTGCCATACACGGCTCTTTCATTTAAACTAAAATAAACAGAATATGTTCCATTGCCCGGTTCATTGTGAATCGGGTAATTATTTAATGTGTGTATGTCAAAGAGTTATTATGGGTTTCAAAATCTTAGCCCGGTAAAAAGGAAAGAGTCCGGTACAATACCGAACTCTTTCTATGACAGGATGATGTTTAACCTGTTGACTTTTTGGGTCTGTTCACAAGTAAACAGCCTCTGTTTGGTGTATAAAGTTTTTTAGGCAAGGAAGCCCAGGAGGACACCGGCGGCTACTGCCGAACCGATTACTCCGGCAACGTTCGGACCCATGGCGTGCATGAGCAGATAGTTGGACGGGTCGTATTCCAAACCGAGGTTGTTGGAGATACGTGCCGACATGGGAACGGCCGATACTCCGGCATTGCCGATAAGAGGATTGATTTTCTTATCCTTGGAAAGGAAAAGGTTGAACAGCTTCACAAACAGTACGCCGCTCGACGAAGCTATTACAAAGGCCATGAAACCAAGGAAGAAAATGAAAATTGTCTGCGGGGTGAGGAACTGCGATGCCTGGGTGGACGCACCTACGGTCATACCAAGCAGAATGGTTACAATGTCGGTGAGGGCATTGCTGGCAGTTTTGGCAAGACGGGTGGTTACACCGCATTCACGAAGCAGGTTGCCGAAGAAAAGCATACCTAACAGAGGAATACCCGAAGGCACTACAAAGCAAGTGAGAAGCATACCCACAATGGGGAAAATGATTTTCTCGTTCTGCGACACCGCACGCGCGGGTTTCATTTTTATAAGACGCTCTTTCTTGGTAGTGAAAAGGCGCATCAGCGGCGGCTGGATTACAGGCACAAGAGCCATGTACGAATAAGCCGAAACCGCAATGGCACCCATCAGATTGGGAGCGAGCTTGGACGAAAGGAAGATAGCGGTAGGACCGTCGGCACCGCCGATAATGGCGATAGCACCGGCCTGGTCGGGGGCAAAACCAATGGCAAGAGCCACCATGTATGCACCGAAAATACCGAACTGGGCTGCTGCGCCGATAAGCATAAGCTTGGGGTTGGCTATCAGTGCCGAGAAGTCGGTCATGGCACCGATACCGAGGAAAATGAGCGGAGGATACCAGCCTGCGGCAACACCGTTATAGAGAATGTTGAGCACGGAGCCTTCTTCGTAGATACCAATCTCGAGACCTGCTGTGGAATCGAAAGGTATGTTACCGATGAGGATACCGAAGCCGATGGGAACAAGCAGCATGGGCTCGAAGTTCTTCTTTATGGCAAGCCAGATGAAGAACAAGCCCACGGCAAGCATTACAAAGTTGCCGAACTGGGCGTTGGCAAAGCCGGTAAGCTCCCAGAACTGCGTGAGGTTCGTTTGGATAAAATCGCCGAATGACATAATTGGTCGTATTTAATAGGGCGGTTTATTCAATTGTGACGAGTACGGCACCTTCAAGAACCGAGTCGCCGGCGTTTACATTTACAGCGCTTACGCGACCGTCGCGTCCGGCACGGATAGAGTTCTCCATTTTCATAGCTTCGAGAAGAACCACGGTGTCGGAAGCTTTAACGGTGTCGCCAACCTTTACATTGACGCTGATAACAACGCCGGGCAGGGGAGCTGTTACAGAGCCAGGGCCTGCGACTGCGGGCTTGGAGGCGATAACCTTTTCGCCCGATGCTGTGCGGGGTGCGGCCGAAGGACGCGGAGCGGCTACTTTGGCGGCTACAGGTTTGTTGCGGTCAAGCTCAACCTTGTAGGGTACGCCGTTTACTTCTACTTGGGCGATGTTGTCGTCGATATCGCCTACGGCAACGGTGTAGTTGTTTCCGTTGATTTTGTATTTATATTCTTTCATTGCTTGAATTTCTTGAAAGTGAATTATTTACGCCTGTGCTCGGGCACTTCGCGCAAACCGTAAATTTTGGAGCTCCACGGCGAGTATGCACGTTTCACCTTGTTTATGGTGAGAATGGTGCTCTCGGTATCGTGAGCGTTGAGATGTTCGTAGAGAGCCATGGTAATGGCGGCGATTTCCTCTCCCGAGTCGTGGGTAACGTGGTGTTCGGCGGCTTCGTCGCGGGTAACACCGTGTGCACGCATCTTGTTGAGTTTGGAAATTCCGGCGCCTATCTTGCCGATGCCGTAGAAGCTCAGGCAAAGCAGCAGCAAGGCACTGAATACAACGCACATAGCCATGATTGTCATGCCAAAACCGTTTTCGTCGCGCTCGGCGAACATTTCAATCTTTTTGTTGGTGTCCTTAATCACATTGGCTCCGCCGGGAGTGATGTAAGCGGAGTCGTCGCCGGTGCGGAGCGCCCATTCGCCGGTACCGTCGCTGGTACGTGCCCAGGTCTGGTCAGGCTCAAGCGATGCGGGGATAAGGACCTCGTCGATAAGGGTAATGCCGTCGGCATCGTAAACGCCAATCCAGTTGTCCTGACCCGGAGTAAGGGTAAAGGATGTGTGGAAAGTTCCTTTGTTAGGCTCGCCGTCGGCAAAGAAAACCACGTGCTGGCGGGCGGGAATTTCGGTGTTTACGTCTCCTAATGGAACAGGATACTTGCGAGGCTGCAAGGAGTCGTTGGTGAGGTAAACGGCAGAAATTTCCATGGGCGCGAAATTGAGGTTGAAAAGCTCAATCCAGGCGTTTCGGTTGCCGTATTCGTCAACAACGCTGTTTTCGTTGGCGACCATTACCTCGTTGATTTTGAGCGACGAACGCCCTTGTGCGGAAGCTCCGCAGCTAAGCGCAAGCGCACAAACGCCGAGGGTTAGGCCCGATATTATACGTTTCATAGTGGACATTACAGGGGTATGTTGCCGTGCTTTTTGGCAGGATTGGTAACTTTTTTGGTTGCCAGCTGCTGCAGTGCGCGGATAACGCGGAAACGAGTGTTGCGGGGTTCGATAACGTCGTCGATATATCCGTAGCGGGCTGCGTTGTAGGGGTTGCAGAAAAGCTTGTTGTACTCGGCTTCGCGGTCGGCCAGCACTTTGGCGGGATTTTCACTTGCCTTGGCTTCCTTGGCGTAGAGTACTTCAACGGCACCGGCACCGCCCATAACGGCGATTTCAGCGGTAGGCCATGCGTAGTTCATGTCGCCGCGGAGCTGCTTGCAGCTCATCACAATGTGGCTGCCGCCGTAGCTCTTGCGCAGGGTAACGGTAACTTTGGGAACAGTGGCTTCGCCGTAGGCGTAGAGAAGTTTCGCACCGTGGAGAATAACACCGTTGTATTCCTGTCCGGTACCGGGGAGGAAGCCGGGAACGTCAACCAGGGTAACCAAAGGAATGTTGAAGGCGTCGCAGAAACGTACGAAACGGGCGCCTTTGCGCGATGCGTTGCTGTCGAGCACGCCGGCAAGATATTTGGGCTGGTTGGCTACAATACCTACTGTCTGGCCGTTGAAGCGTGCGAAACCTACGATGATGTTTTTGGCGTAGTCGGCCTGAACTTCAAGGAATTCGCCGTTGTCGATAATTGCTCCGATAACTTCGTACATGTCGTAGGGACGTGTGGGCGAGTCGGGGATAATTTCGTTGAGCGAGTCTTCAAGACGGTCGATGGGGTCGGTACATTCAACCAGCGGCGGTTCTTCGAGGTTGTTCTGAGGAATGTAGCTGAAGAGTTTGCGTATAATTTTGATTGCATCTTCGCCGTCTTCGGCAGCAAAGTGGCAAACACCGCTCTTTTTGGAGTGTACGTCGGCGCCGCCGAGGTCTTCCTGGGTAACATCTTCGCCGGTAACGGTTTTAACAACCTTGGGACCGGTGAGGAACATGTAGCTGATGCCCTTTGCCATGATTGTGAAGTCGGTGAGGGCTGGGGAGTATACGGCACCGCCGGCGCAAGGACCGAGAATGGCCGAAATCTGGGGAATTACACCCGAAGCGAGGATGTTGCGCTGGAAAATTTCGGCATAGCCTGCAAGCGCGTTGATACCTTCCTGAATACGTGCGCCGCCGGAGTCGTTAAGACCGATAACGGGAGCGCCCATCTTCATGGCCATATCCATTACTTTGCAAATTTTCAGAGCCATGGTTTCCGACAGAGAACCGCCGAATACGGTGAAGTCCTGTGCGAAAACATAAACAAGGCGACCGTCGATTGTTCCGTAACCGGTTACAACGCCGTCGCCCAAGAATGTTTTCTTATCCTGTCCGAAGTTGGTGCAACGATGCTGGACAAACATGTCGAGCTCTTCAAAAGAACCCTCGTCCAAAAGCTGTGCAATACGTTCGCGGGCAGTGTATTTCCCGCGTTCATGCTGTTTCTCAATGGCTTTTTCGCCACCGCCGAGCCTTGCTTTGGTGCGAAGCTCAATAAGTTCCTGTACTTTTTCGAGTTGGCTGCTCATAGTATTTTTTGAAATGAATGCCGGGGCTGTTTATACCGTCCCGGCATTGGTGATTTCTGTTTATTTCTTTTTGGGGTCCTCGCAAAGTTCTACGAGAGTTCCTATTGTGGACTTGGGATGCAGGAAAGCGATGTTAAGGCCTTCGGCGCCTTTGCGGGGAGCTTTGTCGATGAGGCGGCAACCTTTTTCTTCCACTTCGGCAAGGGCGTTGGCAACGCCGTCTTCCACTGCGAAAGCAATGTGCTGCACGCCGCCGCGACCGCCGTTTGCTGCAATGAATTTGCAGATAGCGCTGTCTTCGGCAGTTCCTTCAAGCAGTTCGAGTTTTGTCTGGCCTACCTGGAAAAAGGCTGTACGGACTTTCTGGTCCGCAACTTCTTCAATTGCAAAGCATTTGAAGCCTAACATGTTTTCATAGAAAGGTATAGCTTCGTCCAGCGAGGGTACGGCTATACCGATGTGTTCAATGTGGGAAATATCCATAACTGGTTTAAAGGTTAATGTGTCAAAAAAAATATATTGCCCAAGCTTTCATGGGAATGAAAGCTTCGGCAACAACTCAAGCGTTGTCCGCTTGCAAATTTACTAAATATTTTTAAACGAAGAAGCAATTTCCAAACTTATTTGCTCTTTCCGATGGGCACCGGACGATGGAAGGCCTCGCGGAACGATACCATGGTTTCGGTAGAGGCGATTTTAAGCGGACGCATGCGTTCCTGAATGAGGTTAAGCATTTGTTCGTTGTTTTTTGCATGAAGTTTTACTATTACATCGTAACGGCCCGCTACGATGTGGCATTCTGTCACTTCTTCAATTTGTTGAAGACCTTCGACAAGTTCTTCAACATCGGTACTTGCCATGGCATTGATGCCGAGGTATGCTACTACGTCAAATCCTACCGAGGAGGGGTCGATGAGACATTGTGAGCCTACTATCACTTTGCTGGCCATAAGGCGTTGTACTCGTTGGTGAACGGCGGCACCGCTCACTCCTGTTTCACGAGCAATTTCAAGGTAAGGAGTGCGGGCATTCTCACTTAATGCGCGTAAAATACTGATGTCAAGTTTGTCAAAACGGGGAGCCATATGTCAATTATTTCAAAATAGTTTTTGGGTATTCTGCTGCAAATTTAATTAAAATATCCGAATACACAACTTGTAACGATACTCTTCTTGCAATTTTTAACGCTCCGCGGTGCTTTTTCGGTATAACTAATATGGAATGTTGCCGTTCTGCGTGGAAAACGCAAGCAAACCAAGCGTGTGGCTGTTATGAATATTATAGCTGTTCTGTCAGGTAATGATTTGATGCGCAATGTGGTATATTTTTTGTTTTTTGTGGGGTGTCTATGTCTGCAAAAATATGCTCTTATGGTAGTAAAAATTTTTTAGACAATATTACACGACAAACAATATATCGAAAGAAAAAACTGCACTTTTTCTTTTCAACATATATCCGAAAAAAAAGCCATCCCGGCAGGAATGGCTTTTTCTATTAGCTGTTAAGTGTTTTTATTTCACTATCATGCGGAGTACGGCTTTTTCGGTGCGTACCAAATATATGCCCGATGAAAGGCTGCCTGCATCCAGAACGGGAGCCGTACCTTTGGCTACTTCCATGCCGGTAACGGTGTAAACGGTGTATTGTTCGCCTTCGTCCAAGCCTTTGAGCATAGCTTTGCCGCCCGATTGTACGGGGTTGGGAAGAAGCACAGGTTGGGTTTTGTCGGCTATTGCGGCCTCTACACCGGAACCTGCGGCTACGTGATTGTGAACGCCTTCGATTGAGCGGATGGTGAAGCTGTGGTCGGTGGAGATGTCATCGCCGGGGATAATCTTGAGGGTAGTTGCCGCCATGGGATAGATGCTTATGTCGTCGTAATCGAAGAAGTCGCCAATGTAGTATTGCAGCGTTGTAGTACCGTCGTCGGCTTTTTCGGGATCGCTGATTGTTACTGTTTTGGAACGTCCTGTAGCGGGAGCAAGGGTGAGAGTGACGCTGGTAAGCTTGCTGTCGGCGGCATCCATTACAACGCGTACCGAGTCGGGCATTGAATAGAGGTTGAGGTTTTTCTTAACGGTGAGAGTTGCAGTGCGTGCGGTTTTTATGTTGTAGTCCACTTTTACACCGGCTTCAGAAACACTGAGTTCGGCGCTGTTCATGCTTGCTTTTGTAAGAGCCCAGCCGTCGGCTTCGGCAAAACCTTCGGGGAGCATGTAACGCTTGTCGGGTATCTGCACTTCCACTTCGATGTTGCCCGAGAAGCTGTCGACAACGCCGTTGATAGTTGCGGTACCGTTGCCAATGCCGGTTATAACACCGTTTTCGTCAACATCGGCAATAGAAATATCGGAAGTTGTCCATTTGAGCGAAGCGTTGTCAATTGCCATGAGTTCACCGTTTACTTCGGCTGCGACTTCAACGGAATATTTTCGGTTGTCGTTGATTAGAATGCTTGTTTTTTGTATTGCGGGCTCGCAATCGCTTATTTCAACAGGCAGGCTTATTGTCTGCTCGCCGAAAGTGGCTGTGAGCGCATGGCATCCGGTTCCGTTGGCGAACAGCTGCAGTCCGTTGTCGACAATGCTGCCGAGCTCTTCGGGACAGCTCAGGGTGTAGCCTTTGAAGTCGGTGTCGACAAGAACGCCATATTTGTTGTATCCGTAAATGCGGGGATTGAAATAGCCGTAGCGGGGCATTGCGAAAGTGGTGTGGTTTTCAAAGGCAATGCTTGTTACCTCGTTGTCGGTAGGAGCAGTAGATACTGCCCACACTGCATTTACAACAGTTCGTTCAACGCCGTCGGAGGGGGAGTTGCGTACGCCGAGCGATGTGGTGTACAGCTCGCTGGAGCCGCCGCCGTCAAAGTTGAGGGCTTCGGAGCAGCCTACGTTGCGCATAATGTCGCCAAGTTCTTTGGATGTACAGCCTTGTGATATTGTTGTGCGTCCGTCCACAACCATAAGCACCACTTTTGTAGCTTCTTCGTTATAACCGATTGCCGTGCGGGGATGAAGAGCTGAAAGATGATCGATGGCTCCCATGGTTTCCTGAATTTCGCCATTGGAAAGAATTACGGGCATTCCGCCTATCATTTGTGTGATGTTGCCTCCGCCGGGGATTTCGCTTGTGAAGTCGAATTCCACTTCATCGCCCACATTCAGGCTTTCCAGAAATGCTTTTCCGCTTCCGTGTCCTGAAAGGACGAGCTGGTCGCCCGAGAGGCTCAGAGCCGTGGACGTGTTTTCGGAAGTTATGCGGCATTTGGCTTTGCCGGTATAGCCTATGGAACCTTCGATGAGTTCCATTCGCCTTTCGATACCATAGGTGTTGGTGCCTGTAGTGCTGCCTTTGCATGAGTTGTATATTACAAGGGCGTTTTCGCCACGGTCGGAGTTAATGCCGGTCACACGGTGGGAGGCCTCGCCGCAGTTTGCATTGCCTGCAAAAATGATTCGTCCGAGTCCGGGGCGTTTTTCATCGGTCATCCACCAGCAGTCCCAGTTGTTGTTTACGCCGTAAATTGTAAGGCCGTCCACGACAACGGCTCCGCAAGGAATGGAACCGCCGAAAAAGTCGGCGTTCACACCTGCAAAATATTGTGCGCCTTCACGGCTTGCGGCAGCTCCCTGAGCGGAAACTTTTCCTGCTCCGGCAACTTTGTTGCCGCCTTTAGTGCCGCGCATGTCAACGTAAGGGTTTGTAATATCGGAAACTGTGTAGAACAGTCGCATGGCGCGCGGGCCGGAAAGCTCAAGTGATGTCTGTGTTGTTCCGGGCCCTATCTGTGCATGGAACAGGGTGTCCACGTTGTAGGTTTTTCCTTGAATCTGCCATGTGAGCGGTTCCGCATTGGCAGTTGCGCAACATAAAGCGAGAGCTGCAGGAAGTGCGCAACGCAATGTGCGTGAGTAAAGTTGTTTCATATTTCAGGGTATTAGAGTTTTTTGTTTGGCGCTAAATTACAAAAAAAAATTAACACACGAATGTACTGTTTGGAAAAACCTGTTGAAATTTTAATCAGCCTGTTAAACAACAAAAAAAGAAACGTCTCCCGGGAAGAGAGACGTTTCGTATGGTGCTAACTTATAATCAGGCCATTGGGAATGCGTGCAGGCACACATCGGTAGCCCAAATCCAAAGCGGGCAGAAGGCGATAAATAGAATTACCGAAAGTGTAAGCGATGAGGTGCCGGTTGCCACATAAGTATTGTACTCGTCGGCGATGATGATACCGGAGAATGCCGGGGGGAGAGCGGCTGCAACGACAAGCATTTTCAGGTTAAGCGGGTCCATGTGGAAAACCATACCCAGAATGAGCACAACGGCGGGCATCATAACCATTTTGAGAATAGAACCTAAAATGGCTTGCCAGTTAATTGAGAACTTGATGGATGCAAGGGTTATACCGGCCGAGAATACAGCCATTGAAGCATTTGCTTTTGCAATAAGGTTGAACGAGGGGCTTAGATATGCAGGCCAGGGAATTCCCACCACAACCCAAATTACAGCCAAGATAGGCGCCCATGCAACCGGCTGTTCCAAAGCGTGAAGCACCGGTTTCCATGCGCTTTCTTTCTTTGCTCCGGGATTCTGTTCGGCAAGCGAGGCGTTCATAAGCGACAGTCCCACAGGAATGCCTATAGCGTTTACCACGATACCGACAATTGCCACAACAAGAGCTACAGCGGGCGATGTGCCGAAAATAGGCTCAAGCACGGCAAAGCCCAAAAAGCCGATTGTTGGCGAACCGCTGATAAGAGCGCTCACGGCAGCGTCGGCGCCGGTATTCTTTTTAAAACAGTATTTGAAAATGAAATACACAATCATAAAGCATACCATGATTCCCACTGTTGATACAATGGTTAGCTTGATATCCTTTATAAGGTCTTCGCGGCTTGCCTGCACAATGCTCACAAACAATGCAGCGGGCAAAGCGTAGTCGAGCACAACCTTGTTGAACTTTTTAGAGTCCGCGCCGGAGAAAATCCCTCGCTTCCCGGAGATATATCCGGCAAGCATCACCACTATGATAGGGACAATGGCGTACAGAATAACGTGCGTGAGGTTCATAAAAATAAATTTTATGGCTTCGGCGGCGGGCGACCGGGAACAGTCGCCCGCGCTTGGCCTGATTCATAAATAAATAGCGGGTAACACCTGCCTCAGACTGTAAAGTTGATTAGAGGCGTAGGGTTGAGGTATCCTATATGTCCGCTTTCCTTTCCTGCGTCGGCGGCGAGCTGAACATTAATAATATTAGGTTCGCCCGAATCGATGGCTGCTTTCAGGGCGGCACTTAGTTCGTCGGGAGTGGTGACATAGTAGTTTTTCGCTCCGAAAATCTCGCCCATCTTGTCGTAGCGTGCCGAGAGGTCGAGAGTTGTAGGTGCGGGGTCGTGCTCAATAGCAGGGTCGGTAGAGGGGTTGACGCCGATATTGTTGTATATGCCTCCGTTATTGAGAACAACGACTGTTACAGGAAGCTTGAAGCGGCAAATAGTTGCGAAATCCATGCCGGAGAAGCCGAAAGCGGAATCGCCTTCGATTGCCACAACTTTTTTGCCTGTAGCCACGGCAGCGCCTACGCAGGAACCCATTCCCATACCCATGATTGCCCATGTGGCGCAGTCGACGCGGTGACGGGGCATTGTCATGTCGATACTGTCGCGAGTGTCGTCGAGGGTGTTGGCGCCTTCGTTAACGAGTATCACATCGGGGTTGGCCTCCAATATGGGTTTAATGGCGCTTAAAGCGCTCCAGTGGTTCATTGGCGAAACTTTTGCGGCATCGGCCAGGCGGGTCTGGAATTTTTCGTTCTTTGTCTTGGCCTCGGCCTGCAGAGAGGTAAGCCAGGAGGGATCGGCATGCATGGTTTTGCCTTCCAGTCCGGCAAGAATAGCGTCGAGGGCTTTTCCCATATCTCCAACCACAGGCGCGGCGATTGGAACGTTAACGTCCATTTCCTGCGGCTCAACATCTACTTGGATAAACTTCATCTGCGGATTCCATTTTCCACGTCCGAACGAGAGCATCCAGTTGAGGCGTGCACCGAGGACGAGCACCACATCGGCCTGCTCCATGATTGTAGAACGGCAGGAGAGAGCGCTCAGGGGTCCGTTGTCGGGCATAAGTCCCTTGGCCATTGACATGGGGAGGTAGGGGATGTTATATGTTTCGACGAGTTTTTTGATTTTATCGTCGATTTGTGCGTAAGCTGCACCTTTGCCGAGCAGAACGGCGGGACGTTTTGCCTGTGAGAGGAGTTCAACGGCACGTGCCACGGCGGCTTCGTTGGGAGCAACGGGGCTGTAGAGGTCAACGGGTTCGTAGAACAGTTTTTCGGCTTCGTCGGCGTCCATTATTTCGGCGAGTGCCGGGGTTGTCATGTCAATGTATACACCGCCGGGACGGCCGCTTACTGCAGCGCGATAGGCGCGAGCCACAGCCGAGGGGATGTCTTTTGCATGGCTGCAACGGAATGCCGCTTTAACCAAGGGACGAGCAGTATTGAGCTGGTCGAGTTCCTCGTATGTGCCCATTTTCATGTCTACCATAGTCGGGTCGGACGCACCGGAAATCTGAATCATAGGATAGCAGTTTACGGTGGCGTTGGCCGTTGCGGTAAGTCCGTTCATGAAACCGAGCGAAGAAACTGTGAGGAGCACACCGGGTTGCTTGGTGAGGTAGCCGTGAGTTGCGGCAGCCATTCCGGCCTGCTGTTCGAAACGGAAGCCTACGAATTTTACGCCCACTTTCTGCATGGCGTATGCCGCTTCGGTTACCGGTATTCCAACGAGCCCGTACACAGTGTCGAGCCCGAGCCTTTTGAGCGCCTGAGCAAGAATATACATACCCGTTACCTGTGCGGGGAACGAGGGTGTAGTTGCTGCTGATGTATTTGTTGTTGTCATATTGAGTACTTTATTAAAGAGCATGGACACCGACCGGTTGGCCGGCATCCGTGCCCGAGGAGAGTATTTTTTTATTTTGCAGGAGCCTGCGGTTTTGCGGGAGTGGTTGTCCCGTTGGCCGCGAACGAAGCTATTTGTTCATCGGTATATCCAAGAGACTTGAGAACTTCGTCGGTGTTTCCTCCGAGGTCGGGGCAGGGGCCGTATTGCGGCTGATAGCTCGACATTGTGAAAGGACAACCTACGGTTACGAATTCGCCGATTTCCCCTCCCTGGTTGATTTTAACCAAAGTATTGCCATCGTACAGGCTTTCGTCTGTCATCAATTCTTTGGTTGAAAGAACAGGCCCTACAGGCACACCTGCTTTTCCAAGAATTTCAGTGACTTCGTATTTGGTTTTGTCGGCCGTCCATGCACCGATGCGTTGATAAATTTCTTGTTTGTGGCGGTCGCGTGCGTCGGCGGTGTTGAAATCGGGATTGGTAAGCCAATCCTGAAATCCTACAGCGTTGCAGAATAGTTCAAAGTCTTTGGCACCGCGCTGCAGAATGACGTATACATAATTGTTTGCATCTTCGGCAGAATCGTAGTTTCCCGAGGGTTTGCATTTATATGTCCAGCCGAGGACACCGCCACCCTCGATGTTTCCGGCACGGGGAACGCAGTCGCCGAACTGTCCGTCGGGATATTGGGGGAACTGTGTGAGATATCCGATTTTATCGAGAGTCAGCTGGTCGCGGGTTTTAATACGACAAAGGTTAAGGCAAGCGTTGTGCATTGACTGATATACGTAGCATCCTTCGCCGGTTTGGTTTCGCTGCTGCAAAGCTGCGAGCAGACCTATAAGGAGGTGCATGCCGGTGTTTGAGTCGCCAAGAGCCGCACCCGATTGAGACGGGATGTTGTAATCGCCTTCGTACCAGCCGGTTGTAGAAGCCGCTGCGGCGGTAACCTGTGCGATAGGCTCGTATGCTTTAAGATCTTTGTATCGGGATGAAAGAGGGAATCCTTTGATAGTACCGTAGATACAGCGGGGGTTGAGCTGATGCACCACTTCCCAGCTGAAGCCGAGTTTATCCATAGCACCGGGGTGGAGGTTCTCAACGAAAATATCGCATTCTTTAATGAGTTTTGTGAGAATTTCCTTTCCGTCGGGAGTTTTTGCATCGAGCGAAACAGACTTTTTGTCTGAGTTCAACTGCAAAAAATAGTAGCTTGGGAGGTCGGGATTGAACTGGAGTTCTTTACGAGTGGCATCGCCCACGCCGGGACGTTCTATTTTGATAACTTCGGCGCCGAGCCATGCAAGCATCTGAGTACATGAAGGGCCTGACTGGACTTCGGTGAAGTCCACAACTTTAATGCCTTGAAGAGGAGCTGTGTTCATTTTAGCAGTAGTTTTAATTTGTAGTTTTACAGCAGTAAAACATCTGCATTTGCATGCTGGTTCATAATTCTTCGCGGAAAAATTTTGCAGTTTTATAAAAAAAATATAATTTTGCGGTATAACCAATAAAACACAATATGCTATGAATGTAGATTTTGTAACGGCAATAAAATTGTTTTTTGCCAATTATACTAATTTTAAAGGGCGTTCGACCCGTGCGGAATACTGGTTTGCAGCCTTGTTCTGCTTTATTGTAGGTATTGTAGCCAATGGAATCGGTTCACTAATTCACTGGAAATATTTTTCCTCGCTTGTATCGCTGGCGTTGTTCCTTCCTCAGCTTTCCATTCTTGTACGCCGTTTCCATGATACCGGCCGCAGCGGCAAGGTTGTAGCATGGATTTATGCGGTGTGCATTATAGGAGCAATATTCTGCGGATTGGGAGTTGGCGCTCTTGGCACCTGGGCAACTGTTGTCGGCTGTATCATTATTCTGGCAGCATTTATCTATATGCTGGTAGTTACTGTTACTCCTTCGGGCCCCGATAACCAGTACGGCCCGGATCCTTACGCATACGAAAAAAACAAGCAATAATGCGGAATTCCGTTATTTGCGGACTTATATTGGCGGCGCTTTCGGGCGCCTCCTTTTGTTCGTGCATGAACAAAAATGTCGCAGAAATCGATGTTTCAGCGATTGATACACTTACGACGAATGCCCGTCTTCTTACTATGGTTGAGCGAGCCGACGGTGTTGTCCTTGCCACAATAAAGAATCCGTGGCAGCAGGGGCAGGCGCTCGGTACTTATGCTTTTGTGCATTGCGATTCAGCCGTGCCTGAGGATTTGCCTGCCGGTGTTCGTGTTCTGCGAACTCCTGTAGAGCGTATGGCTGTATTTTCGGCTGTGCACGCATCGGCTCTCGGCGAGCTTGACGCGCAAAAAAACATAGTAGCTACTGTGGATGTGGATTTTTTGCCGGCCGATAATGCCATGCGCCTTGGAGTGGAGAGCGGAGAAGTGTTGAATGCCGGTAATTCGCAATCGCCCTCGCTTGAAATTCTTGCTCAATCGCAGGCACAGGCTGTTCTTCGTTCTCCTATAAAAGACAATACACTTGCCAAACTGCCG
>CAMWMR010000021.1 GCA_947175425.1 uncultured Porphyromonadaceae bacterium | reverse complement strand
GTAGCTGCCACCGCGCCTCGTTTGGGGGTGAAGCAGCAAGAGTACATTGACATTGCGGGTTGGATTCACCGGGGTTCCGGGTGGTTTTTCAGGCGGCTTTGCGGCTATTTTTGTGCGGCGATGGAATTGTATAATGCCGTGTAGGCGTCGACGGTGTTGGCGATGTCGAAACGACGGACGTAGTGGCGGGCCTGACGTGCGCAGGCTTCGCTTTCGGGATAATTGTCGATAAGCTTCTCGATGGCTTCGGCGCAAGCTTCGACGTTGTCTTTGGGGAAGGAGCGGCATAGACGGCCATGGTCGGCCACTTCCCAGGGTCCGTCGCCCTCGGTAACGAGCAGCGGCAATCCTGCGGCCATGGCTTCGGCAACAGTAAGTCCGAAACCTTCGGAGCGTGAGGGGTGGCACATGGCGTGGTAGTTTTTAAGATGCGAATATATATACTCGCGGTTTTTGAGCCCGGGGAATTTTACGAAGTTTCCTATTCCTTCCTTTTCGGCGAGTTGGCGGAGCATTTGTTCGTCTTCGCCCGCGCCAATGAAGCTCAGCTCAATTCCTTCGCGTCCTTTTCGGACGAGAGATGCTACGGCGCGTATAAGCACGTCCTGTCCTTTAACGGCGCATACGAGGCGTCCTACCTGAATTATGCGGAAGAGTCGGGGGGTGCTGTAGTCGGTTCGCGGAAGGATGTCGGCAGTGCGTATTCCGTTGTGTACGACGGTAACGCGAGCCTGCGGCACACGAGCTTTGATATCGTCGGCGACTGCGTCGGTAATGGCGCTTATGTTAAGCTTGCCGCAATATTCCATGGGCGCTCCCATGTGATGAGCGGTGAAAAGGAGGCGCTTGCGCCGGAGGCGGACAAGGCGTCCCAGTTTGTTGTTGTGAATGTGAATTACATGCGGGCGCTTTGCGGCGATGAGGATGTTGAGTTTTGCGAGCAAGAGGAGGGGATTTGCTCCCGGCTGCCTGTTGAAGCGGATTATGCGGGTGCGGCAGTCGATGGCGTTCAGAAGGTTTTGGTCGAGGTCGTTGTTTATAATGAGCAGACTAACCTTGAGGCCTGTTTGAATCTGTCGGTTTATAATATCGACCAACATTGTTTCTGTTCCCCCTGTTGTGAGTGAAAAAATGCAATGGAGAACGTGTAGCTGTTTCTGCATGGTTAGTAGTTTCTTTCGCCAAAAATGGCCGTTCCAACGCGTACAAGAGTAGCGCCTTCGTCTATTGCAATGGGGTAGTCGTCGGACATTCCCATTGAAACGGTGTTGAAACCCCGTAGGTCGGGGCACATGTCGATAATTTGCCTGCGGAGGGCGGCAATTGCGTGGAAATCGGCGCGGATTCTTTCGGTGTCGTCGGTGTTTGACGCCATGCCCATAATGCCGCAAATGTGCGTGGCTTTCAGGGCGGTGTATTTTTGTTGCCTGAAGAAAGCGAGGAGTTCGTCGGGGCCGAATCCGAATTTAGTATCTTCGCGGGCGACATGCACCTGCATAAGCACTTTCACTGTAATTCCCAGTCGACAGGCTTCGGCGTCGATTAAAGAGAGCAGACGTTCCGAATCGACGCTTTCGATAAGTTCCAAAGGCCCTGCGGCGAGGAGTTGCTTAACTTTGTTCGTCTGCAAGTGTCCGATGAAGTGCCAGCGGGTATCGGCCGGCATTTGCGTGATTTTTGAGCACAGTTCCTGCACTCGGCTTTCGCCGAAAGCCCGTTGTCCGGCGTTATAGGCTTGTTTGAGGCATTCGACGGGGTGGAATTTGGAAACGGCTACAAGCTCCACGCCCTCGGGGAGCGTGGAGTGCAGTTCCGTTATAGCTTTTGCTATGCTGTTCATTGGAAATTATTCCATAACCTTCATGGTGTATACGTCCATGAGCGGGGTTTCGGCAATGGATATAATTTCGTAATCGGCTGCTGAGCCCTGCATGCCTTTTTCAAAGTGTTCGAGCGCTTCCTTGAAGTTAGAAGCCTGAACGAGGATGAGAGAGGCGGAGCGTTTTTCGGCAGCGGTTTTTTCGTCGATAGTAATGAAACCTACTTTAACGAGATACCAGCGGTCGCCTGCGTCGAAGAAGATTTCGGCGATTTTAGTGCGTTTAACAGCCGATACGGAGAACTCTCCGGAAATGAATGGAGTTTGTTCCTCGGTGATTCGAGCTTCGGCTTCGGTGAAGCTGAGAGCGTCGACGAGATAGGGTTCGGTTACCTTTTTTACGGCTCCGTTTTCCTGCAGTTTGTCGTATCGTACTTTACATTCGAACCAGTTTGCCATGATGCAATAACAGTTTATTTATTGTTTTTGAAGAATATCCCTGAGCACAGGCACAAGCTTATCGGCATAATGCCTGAACCCAAGGTCGGTTAAGTGGATGCCGTCCACGGTACCGTCGTCCTCCACACCGTCGAGCTCTACCGAATCCACATAGTAGAGGTTGTTCGGGTTTTCGGCTTTAAGCTTCTCGTAATTGCGTCGGAAAGCTGCGTTCTTGGCGGGAAGATATTTGCCGAAGTAAGAGTTGTAGCGAGCGTAGGGGTATATCGGTCCTTCTACCATTACAATGGGGACATCGGGACGAGCATCGCGAATAATTTTTACAAAGTCGTAGGTGAGAGTGTCGCACATCATTTCGGTGCAATTAGGCACGGGGTCGAGGATGAACATGTCGGCGTCCTTGACCTGAGCGAGCGCGCGGGCCATGCATTGGTCCATTTTGCCTTCGCCGCTAATTCCCACATTCACCACCTCGCAGTTGAGCTCGCGGGAAATAATGTTTGTGGCTGCCATTCCGGTTCGGCTTGCGCAACCACCCTGGAGAATACTTGTTCCGTATGCGACAATTTTGGTGCCGGCGTCGATGAGAGATGTGTTGCCGGGGGTGATTTCGGCGTTTTCGTCAACCTTTATTTCCAGTTCGTTCACACCGTCGTAGAGCGGGAGGTATACCATGTACTCGGTCATGCGGGTGGTGTCGAGGTTTTCAACGTAGGTTGATTCAACGAGTTTGGAGTCCTTGTCCTTTACGTAGGGGCGGTTGGTGTTTACGTGACGCCAGACGGAATCGCCCTCCCAGATGTAGAGGTCGGTGCCTTTGAGGCCTGTATCGGCCATGTGTATCATGTGTGTGTTCCAGAGGAGAGTATAGCGAACGCCGATGCGCGAGGAGTTAGTTGCAAAGCGCACACCAATGCCGGTTGAGCACTGCGAGCGTTCCCAGAGGGTTTCGCGCACGCTGTCTTCGAGCCATGCGGGAATGCGGGTGTAGGGGCGGAGAGTATTTTCCCAGCCTTTGTTAATGATGCGTAGTTGTTGAGCATCGACATATTTCCAAGGGCGTTCGGGCTGTTCATCGGCAAAGGCGATCACAGCGCAAAGAGCGGCAAGAGCCGTGAGAATAAATTTTTTCATAGTTGGATAAAGTGTGTATTTGTGTCAGTTTAAAGATTCAAGCATTATTTTGCGGGCTATATCGCTAAGCTTCCGTTTGTTGTCGGAGTAGCGGTTATATATAGTGGAAGCGTTTTGGCCGAGTTGTTTTTCGAGAGCGAGGCGGAGCTTGAGGGGGCGTCCCAATCCCCGGAAACGTTCGCCGATGAGAAAAGTAAGCAGCACGTAGCGATCCATGGAGGTGAATTTTTCCATAGATTCGAAGGCATCCAAAAGGGCGCGAATCTTAATATCGGCTACTGCAGCCTCGGGAAAATCGTCGTTGTCGGCTGAATTGCTTCCGGCGGGTGCGAAACGTGTTGCCGCATCCTTGTTTTCCAGGTTTTTGTCCTCGGTGCGGTCGGTAGGGATTCGTCCTTCCATAGCAAGGCGGTCGCTGAGGAAGTTGGCGAAAGCACGGCCAATGTATCCGCCGGGCGTTTTTTCGCCCGAAATGCTGCGGAGGCGGAATTTTCCGGTTGCGGTGGGTGTGATAATGAAATCGAAGAATGCCGAAAGGAGCTCCTCGCGGTCGCTGTCGGTTACAGCCGGATAATAGCGACGCGATACCGTGAAAAGATATTCGCGGTAGTTGTTGTGAATGAGGGTATATATAGCCTCCATGTCGTTGGAGGCAGCTTTTCGGACAAGTTCGTTTTCGCTCATCGTGATGAATCAGTCTTTTTCCGGATATTTTTCGAGCAGCAGTCGGGCGAGTTCTTCCATGCCTTCGGTAGCCGGTTTGCGAATAACGGTAACACCTGCCGGAACTCGCGAGGGTGCGGGGTCGATGTAATATATCGGTGTTCCGGCTTTTACATAGTTAAGCAATGCGGCGGCGGGATATACTACCAAGGACGTGCCAATGATGACAAATATGTCGGCAGTTGCGGCGAGCTCAACAGCAGGCTCGAACATTGGAACGGCTTCCTGGAAGAAAACTATGTGGGGACGCACGCGGTGGCCGTCGATTACGGTTTCGGGCGTGGTGGCTTCGTTGTATCCGAGCTTGAAAGTCAGGGAGTCGTCGTCGAGCGCGCGAACTTTTGTAAGTTCTCCGTGCAGGTGGAGGATGTTGCTGCTTCCGGCGCGTTCGTGGAGGTCGTCGACGTTTTGTGTTATAACGAAAACGTCGAATCGGTCTTCCAACTCTTTGAGGAGCAAATGAGCCTTGTTTGGCATTGCTTTTCCAAGAGCCGCACGCCGCTCGTTATAGAACTGATGCACCAATGCGGGATTGCGGGCGAAACCGTCGGCGCTGGCAACGTCCATGACGGGATAGTTTTCCCACAGGCCGTCGGCATCGCGGAAGGTTTTTATTCCGCTTTCGGCGCTTATTCCCGCACCGGTGGATACTACTATGCGTGGTTTATCGGTCATCGAGAGAGAATCCTATGGCACTGCTGCCTTGTTGGGTATTGTTATTGTTGTTTACCGGTGCGGCATTGTGCTCGCGGTTGATGCTGTTGCGTCCGAGAGCAGCTTTGCGCTTGTCGCGTTTGTAGGCCGGTGTAGCCTCTACCATGGCAATGGCTTCGTCGCTGTCGAGCTGGTCGGCCGAGAGGATGTAGTAGTTTTGAGTTTCCTGGCGGCGGAGCATGTCATCGACTTTGTCCTGTCCGTATGCCGAGGCAATGGTGGAGAGGTCGTCGGGCGTATCGTTTTTGGGTTCCTCGTCGCGGCTTCCTTCGATAATGTCGATATGCGTTCCTCCGGTATCTACACTGACATCGAATCCCGATGCGAGGAGCGAGAATTTAATTTTGTTGCCCAGAGAATCGTCGAATCCCCAGCCGAATTTAATGTGTACGTGCTTGTTAATTTCGCTCACGAGGTTGTTTGCCATAGCGGCCTCGGAAACCTTGAGGTTGGGGCTGAGGTCGTGTGAGTAGTAGAAAGCGAAGAGGAGTTCTTTTGCCGACATTATATCGGTGTTGCACAGCAGCGGGGAGCACAGGGCGTTGTGAATAGCGTCGCTCATTCGGTTTTCGCCCTCGCCGTATCCTACGGATATGAGAGCAGTGCGGCCTTCGCGCAGACAGGTGTCGACATCTCGCATATCTATGTTTATGTTAGCGAGCGTGGTAACCATGTCGGAAATTGTGCGAGCGGCTGTTGTGAGGATGTCGTCGGCTTTGGAGAAGGCCTCGTCCCAAGCCATATCGGGATATATAGTGGCGAGGCGGTCGTTGTTGATAATGAGCATTGCATCCACATTCTTCTGCAGCTCGAAAGCACCGGAAATAGCGCTGCGTATTTTGTTGAGACCTTCGAAGAAGAAAGGCAGAGTGACAATACCCACTGTGAGAATGCCGCGTTTTTTTGCAACGCTTGCCACAATGGGAGCAGCTCCGGTTCCGGTACCACCGCCCATGCCGGCAGTAACGAACACCATTTTGACATCGGGAGTGAGAAGGGCCTCAATTTCGGGGACGCTTTCCTCGGCGGCGGCACGTCCAACTTCAGGCTTTCCTCCGGCTCCGTATCCTCCGCAGATTTTGGGGCCGAGGAGTACTTTTGTGGCCACGGGCATTGGCACGAGTGCCTGCCGGTCGGTGTTCAGGACTACGAAATCGACGCCTTTCACGCCTTGGTTGCTCATGTAGGCTACGGCGTTGCAGCCGCCACCTCCGACACCGAGAGCAAGAATTGTGGGGGTTACGGGGTTGTCGGACTGATGAGCGGGACTTGTATATTTTTCAATGAGATTTGAATCTTCGGGATCTTCCATAGCGGATATATTGATGGAGAGAGTTGTTATACGTAAATTTATTCATCCTGGTCGTCCTCTTCATCGGGGGTGAAGAGTTTTAGGAGACCTTCCTGAATAGCACTTATAGTTCGTTTTGCCGCGTTCGGGTCGACTTGCTTGCGAGGTTTTACGGGTTCTTCCGGTTCTTCGTATTCGTCTATTTCGTCATCGGCAATATATTCGTCGTCCTCGTAATTGTTGCGGACGTGCTTGGGTTCCTCGCGGCGTTTGCGGAAGCTGAAGAATCCGAAACCTTTTGATTTACGAGGCTGAGGCATATCGTCCTCTTCCTCTTCGTCGTCGCTGAACAGCTCGTCGTCGTTGTCGAGTTCACGTACACGGCGTCCTGCTTCGCGGTGTGCTGCGTTTGCTCCGCCGGTGTAAATTGTGTTGTCGCGGTTGGCGTATTCAATTTCGTCCTCTTCGTCGTCCTCTTCGGGTTCTTCGTAAGCGGGTTCGGGAATTTCGCGATCGTCCTCAATGTCTTGTATCGAGGGAATTATTTCCTGCACGGGATGCTCGGGCGCGGGAGTTGCGAGGAAGTTCTCGGACGAACGCCGGGCAGCGGCTGCGAGCAGGGCTATAATGTCGATGTTGAGGAAGTTGTTTTTTCCTGCCACGCGGAAAGAGATGTCGGATGGCATTTCGGCCATTCGTACCGGGAGCTTGCACTGAGCTTTGACTGCGGCTTCGAAATCGGCAAGTTTGGCGCCACCTCCGGCAAGCACCATTTTGTTTAGTTGCGAGGGTGCGAAACCGGCATGTTCAAGCTGAGCGAGGACGTTTGCCATGATTTCGCCGGCACGGGCATGGGCGTATTCGGCAACTTCCTTGTCGACATCGTCGGGGCGTGATGAGAGTGCCACTTTCATGTTCTCGGCGGTGTCTTCGGTAACTCCGAGTCCGGCGGTTATGTCGGTGGAAATCAAGCGCGAGCCCATGGGTATTGTGCAAAGGAATGCCAGAGTGCCGTTTTCGTATACTGCTACGGTAGTTGTTTCGGCGCCAATGTCGACCAAGGCAGTGCCGAGTTCTTTTTCGTCGGCGGTGAGCGCGAGCTCGGCAAGTGCGAGGGGGCGTATGATATAGAGAACGTTTTCGTGTTCGACGGTGTCGAATTTAAGACGTTCCAGATTCTGGCGGGTTTCTTTGCCGCATGAAATCATTGTGAATTCGCCGCGCAGAGATTCGCCGAAAGTCCCCACGGGCTGCCGGAAAGCCGATTTGTTAACGTAGAAAATACGAGGGACAGTAGCCTCGATATTTTTGTCGCCCATGAAATCGCGCATAGCCTCGAATACCAGGCGTTGTACCTGCGCATCGGTAATTTCGCATTCGGAGGGGAATTTGAGGGATGCCGTAGCAGGCGCTCCGGCAAGCGAGCGGCCTCCTAATGCAATTGCCATTCGGCAAACTTTGCGTGGTGCAACAGTGGGAGCGGCCTCGAGACGTCGTATAATCTCGTTAACTGCCGCCGATACTTCGCGAATGTTCTGTACCCTGCCGTATCGTACATTGCCTACGGCGGGAATTTCTTCCATTGCGAGCACCTCTACGTGGCCGTTGTGACCTACGGTTGCGGCGGCTCCTTTGATTTTGGAAGAGGCTATTTCTATTGCGACTATTGTTCTGGCTTCCATTGGGGGGATGTATTATAATAGGAGAGTTTATGCTCGGGTGTTTTCCGATGTGTCATCGGGGTGAGGTTCGTTATTGTCGATGTCGAGGCAGCCCGTCTGTTCCTCCTCGGTGGGGAGGGTAACGGGGGCAATGGCCTTGTTGCGGCGAGTGGCCACAACCTGCCCGCGCCATTTTACGGCTATGGTATCGTAGGTTTCCCAGCCGTTTGTGGGGGCAATGTGACGGTAAAATGAAGTGAGACGGCGGAACTTGTCCTCAACCATGGAGGTGTCGCCGAAGTTTATGACGTGTCCCACTATTGTGGGTACAAAAATTATGTTGCCGTCCTTTTCCTGTGTCACTGTAGCGACCATTGCTCCGGCTTCGGGATTGTTTGCTATATAATCGAGCAGCGGCAGCAGACGTTTGGCTGGATGTATGCTGTCGAAACGCCCTACAACCACGGGCACGTCGATGTGATAGCGCAGCTGTGCGCGAATGCGTTTGCCGGTGGCGTTGATGTAGTAGGACGGCTCGGCGGGGTCGAACACACGTGCGACGGGCACCATGGGTGTTACATCGATGTGCAGTTTCCCGTTGGCGCGGAGTGTTACGTTGGCATCCTGCAGATTGTCGGAAGCAAGGAGCTTGTTCTCGAGCGCCTGCAGGTTGAAGGTGCTTCGCAGGCATCGCGAAACGGTGTCGGGGTCTATTCCGGTTTCGGCTATAACGTCGCGGACATTGACGAATCGCGACTGCGGGTCGGACAGATGTACTTCGATGCCCCGGATGTTGTCGGCCTTTGCCATTTTTGCCGCCAAGGGCAGAGCAAAGCATATGTAGGCAATAAGTATTACCGACATAATGCACATCCAAAGAGATTTTTTGCTCATAGCAAGGTTTTTATATGTTAATGGCGCCGTATCCCAAAGGAAACGCCGCAGTTGTGGTTATCGGTTCGGTTACTTCAAAGCCTCCACAAGTTTGGGAACATAGAGGTTGAGGTCGCCGGCACCTGCTGTCAATAGAATTTCAAAGTTACGATTTTTCATTGTTTCTACAAAATCTTCCTTTGAAATCAATGATTTTTTCTCACAATCTACCAGGTCGAAGATTGTTTTTGAGCTAATTCCCGGAATGGGTTGCTCGCGTGCGGGGTAGAGGTCGATGAGAATAACCTCGTCGGCAGTGGAGAGTGCGGCGGCGAATTCGGGAGCGAAATCGCGGGTACGGGTGTAGAGGTGAGGCTGGAAAGCCACTGTGAGGCGGCGGTCGGGGTAAAGGGCGCGAACCGAGGCTATACTTTGTTTGAGTTCATCGGGGTGGTGGGCGTAGTCATCTATTATGGCACGTCCTGCCGCCCCTTTTTCTTTTAAGTGGAATTCGAAGCGGCGTTCCACACCGGGGTAGCTTGCCATTGCACTGCGGGCGAGCTCGGGAGTGAGAGTGCCGGTGAGCCATACTGCGGCAAGCGATGCAACGGCATTGTCGACGTTGATTGCCACGGGTACGCCGAGCTCGATGTCGCTTATAACGCCCTCGGGATGAACGAAGTCGAAGAAAATGGTGCCGTTTCCGGTGCGGATGTTCTCGGCATGGAAGTCGCCGTGGTCGCGGCCGTATGTGTAGGTGCGCACATCTTTTCCGGGACGTGGCACGAGTTTGAGGCCTTCGCGCACAACAAGGAATCCGCCGGGCATTATAAGCTCGGTGAAATGAGCAAAGCTTTCAAGGTAATTCTCTTCGGTACCGTATATGTCAAGATGATCGGGGTCGGTGGCTGTGACAACGGCAATGTAGGGGCTGAGCTGATGAAAGGAGCGGTCGTATTCATCGGCTTCCACAACGGAGTAGGGCGATGTGGCGCTGAGCATGAGATTGCTGTTGTATCCTTTGAGGATACCTCCAAGGAAGGCGTTGCATCCCGTAGCTCCCGAATGCATGATGTGGGCGGCCATTGAGGATGTTGTTGTCTTTCCGTGAGTTCCCGAGAAACAAAGGCTCTTTGAGCTGCGTGTTATCTGCCCCAGTACGAAAGCGCGTTTGCGGAGTTCGAAGCCGTTATCGCCGAAGAAACTCAGCGGGATATTCGACGCCGGCACGGCGGGGGTGTAAACGGCGAGAGTTCCTTCTTTTTGGCGGAATTCCCCGGGGACGGCGTCCATGCTGTCCTCAAAACTGATAGAGGCTCCTTCGGCCTGCAGTTCCGCTGTCAGAGCCGACGGCGTGCGGTCGTAACCCGCAACGGGCAGCCCTTTACTCATATAATAACGTGCAAGAGCGGCCATTCCTATGCCGCCAATGCCTGCAAAATAAACTCGTTTGGTATCGGCAAGTTCCATGTTTTATATAATGATTGGCTCAAGGACGTTTCATGGCTGTTTCCATAACATCCACAATTTTTTCATCGCTGTTGTCCATTGCCATTTTTTTAATATTATCGGATAAAAGCTGCAAGGTGTCGGTGTTTTCCACAACGTTGCATATTTCGTTCCACAGCAGTTTCTCCGCGTCGGCGTCAAGCACAAGTCCTGCAGCGCCCTGTTCGGCCAGCGCCTGGGCGTTGTGTCGCTGATGATCTTCGGCCACGTTGGGGGAGGGTACCAGAATTGAAGCTTTGCCAAGCAGCTCCAGCTCGCTTATGGTACCTGCTCCGGCGCGGGCCACAACGAGGTCGGCGGCACGGTAGGCAAGAGCCATATCGGATATAAAAGCCGATGCGACAACATTGGGAACCTTGGCGACGGCGGCTTCTTCCAGACAGCGTTCGGCATCGTTTTTTCCCGTTTGCCACATAATGTGGAAGGGTGCGCAGCCGGCGCGGCCGTCTTTGAGGGCTGCAATCATAACATTATTCAATGTTCGTGCTCCCAGACTACCTCCTACAATGAGCACAAGCCGTTTGTCGGCGGGGAAACCCAATTGTTTTTTTGCTTCGTCCTGCGTGAGATTGCAGCCTGTGAGGGTGTACCGGACAGGATTGCCGGTATATACAATCTTATCGGCCGGGAAAAAGCGTTCCATTCCTGCATATGCCACGCATACATAATCGGCATGCGGCGCAAGGAGTTTGTTGGTTACACCTGCGTAAGAGTTCTGTTCCTGCAGCACGGTGGGAACACCGGCTCGCTGTGCCGCCTTGAGGGTCGGTCCGCTGGCATAACCGCCTACACCGACGGCTATATCGGGCTTGAACTCGCGCACGATAGTGCGGGCTTTGCGCATGCTTTTCCATAAACGCCAAAGCACACCGAAGTTGCGCCACAGCCTTTTGCGGTCGAAACCTGCCACGGGGAGACCCTCGATGTTGTATCCTGCCGCCGGCACGCGTTCCATTTCCATTCGGTTTTCGGCGCCTACAAAAAGAATTTCCGCATCGGGGTAGCGTCGTTTTACTGCGTCGGCTATAGATATTGCCGGGAAAATATGTCCGCCGGTACCTCCGCCGCTTATCAGTACTCTCGGAGCCGGGCCGGCATGTGTGCTCTTGTTGTTCATATCGGTGTTTTATTTACTCAACGTTTCCGGACATCACAGGGTTGACACTGCGGGCATTTTCCGGTAAAATTTCCATTTCGGAGCGCTGTGCGGCTTTGCTGTCGCTCACTCGGGCGGCATGTCGCGATACACTAAGCATTATGCCGAATGCCAGCGATGTGGCGAGAACCGATATGCCCCCCTTTGAAATAAGCGGCAACGGCTGTCCCGAAACGGGCACTACTCCCGTGACAATGGCCATGTGAAACAAGGCCTGGAATACTATTACGAATGCGCAACCCATTACCAGAGTTCCGGGCATTGTGTGCCGGAAGCTTACGGTGAGCTTGGCGCTACGTCCTAAAATCCACATGTATACCGCAAGTATGGCCAGGCCGCCCAACAATCCGCCTTCCTCAACGATTATTGCAAAAACATAGTCGGAGAAAGCTAATGGCAGGCGCGCGTTTTCGCGGGATTTACCGGGGCCTACGCCAATGATTCCGCCGTGTGCCTGAGCTACATAACTGAGCAGTTCCTGCTGATTGTCGGGACCGAGAGTGTCGTTGAATTTATCGCTGCGGAAGTGACGGGCAATGCGGTTACGCCATGTTTCACCGCGTCCCGAAGCGGCGCTCACGTCGGTGCTTTCATGGTTCAGAATAAGTGCCTGACGTTGTGTGTCGGTAAGTTCCACGTTTTCCTTTACAGAGGTTTTGACCTTTATGGCCACGCCTCCCACAAGTCCGAAGAAAAGCAGTATTATACCGAATTTTTTAAGTCCCATGCCGCCCACGAGCATCATGGAGAAGCATATGGCCACCACTACAATAGTATTCGACAAACCGTGTTCGAACAGCAGCCAGCAGCAGGCAATCATGAAAATTACGGCAGCAACGGCTCCGCCCCAGCTCACATCGCGCTTGTTTTCGAGCTGCGTTTTGGTGAGTATATATGCCATTCCCATTGCCGCTCCGAGTTTCATGAATTCGGCAGGAAGAATGGGTACGCCGCCGATTTCTATGGCTCGTACCGCTCCGTTAATGGAGTGTCCGCCGAATTTCACGGCAAGCATAAGTCCGAAACACCCGAGCACAAACAGCGGGATAAAGCGGTACACAATGCGGTAGTGTATGGCCTGGAGAATGAGCATAAGCACCAGTCCGGCCGCAATAAAGCGTCCGTGACGGATGATAGGCCCGAAAATCTCGTTGCTGCTCACCTCCTGTATTGAGGCTGAGAACAGCTCGATGAGAGCTACGAGGGTCAAAAGGATGTATGTGCCCCACAGGTGGTGGTCCACACGTTTTTTGCGGTGCGGCTTTGCGGCATCATGCTGTTGCCCTGTTGCCTCGGGCTGACTTGCGCCGAGAGCGGTTTCAACGGCATCGGAGAGTGAATCGTTCATTGCAATGGATGATAAGGAAAGAGGTGATAATTATTGAAACGGTTTAATGAATGAGCGCTCGCACGGCTTCTTTGAACTGCCGTCCGCGGTCCTCGTAGCTTTTGAACAGGTCGAAGCTTGCGCAGCAGGGCGAGAGCAGCACGGTATCGCCCTCGTTGGCGAATTTGCGACAGGCTTCTACGGCTTCGGCAAGACTGTGGGTATCGGCCATACGGGAAACGTACGGGCCGAAAAATTCCATAATCTTGGCATTGTCTTTACCCATGGCAACAATGGCGGTTACCCGTTCTTTTACAAGAGGAAGAATCTCGGAGTAGTCGTTGCCTTTGTCCTTGCCGCCGAGAATAAGTACGGTGGGACGGTCCATAGCTTCCAGAGCATACCAGCAGGAGTTTACATTTGTTGCCTTGGAATCGTTAATCCAGCGCACACCGTCGATGTCGGCAATAAATTCGAGGCGGTGTTCCACGCCGCAGAAATCCGACAGCGCTTTGCGGATATCGTCCTTGCGGAGGTCGAACAGACATGCCGAAAGTCCGGCAGCCATTGAGTTGTAAACATTGTGGAGACCGTTAAGAGCGAGGTCGGCGCGGGGCATGGTCATGCTTGTTGCCGGAGTGTTCAGAACAAGCTCGTTTTCGGCGTCGATGTATGCCGCCGAGCCCTCCTCCTGATGTTCCGAGAAAGGAAGCAAGCTTGCCTCGGTTACAATGTGCTTGAGCTGTTCGGTAATAACAGGGTCGTCCTGCCAGAAGATGAAAACATCCTTGTGGGTCATGTTTTGCAGAATACGGAATTTGGCGTTGACGTAATTCTGCATTTTATAGTCGTAGCGGTCGAGATGGTCGGGAGTTATGTTGAGAAGCACGGCAACATTGGCCTTGAAATCGTACATGTTGTCGAGCTGGAAAGAGCTTAGTTCCACAACGTATACCGCATGCGGGTTGCGAGCCACCTGCCAGGCGAGGCTGTTACCCACATTTCCTGCAAGCCCGGCGTCCAGCCCTGCCTCGGTGAGGATGTGGTGAATAAGCATTGTGGTTGTGGTTTTACCGTTGCTTCCGGTAATGCACACCATTTTGGAGTCGGTATATCGGCCGGCAAACTCAATTTCGCTTATGACGGGAATATTTTTCCCTCTTACGGCAAGTATTACCGGAGCATCCAGCGGAATGCCGGGGCTTTTTACCACCTCGTCGGCGCTTAGAATTTTGTCCATAGAGTGGGAGCCTTCCTCAAAAGGAATGTTTTCCTCCTCAAGTATTTTGCGATATTTGGGCGATATTGTGCCCGAATCGCTCAAAAAAACATCCATGCCTTTGTCTTTGGCAAGAATGGCGGCTCCGGTACCGCTTTCTCCGGCGCCGAGTACAACGAGACGATGTTTAGAATTTGATGTAGAATCCATAATTAAATTTATCAGCGGATTTTAAGAGTTACAAAGGTTATTACGGCAAGAATAATGCCAATAATCCAGAAGCGGGTAACGATTTTCTGCTCGGGCAGAGCACGCAGAGGCCGCTGAATAAGAGCCTGCACGGTTCCCGCGTCTTTTTGGAAATGATGATGCAGAGGTGTCATTTTGAAAATTCGTTTGCCTCCGGTGCGCTTGAAATAAGCTACCTGCAGAATTACCGACAGGTCCTCGACATAGAATATGAGGCAAAGAATGGGGAGCAGCAGCTCCTTGTGTATGAGAATGGCGAAAATTGCAAGCACTCCGCCAAGAGTGAGGCTGCCCGTGTCGCCCATGAATACCTGGGCCGGCGATGCGTTATACCACAGGAAGCCTATGAGGGCGCCGATGAAAGCGGCCATGTAAACAACCAGCTCCTCGCTGCCCGGAACATACATTATATTAAGGTACGAGGAGTATATGAGGTGCCCTCCGAGATATGCCATTATTATGAGTGCCGAACCGGCTATTGCCGAAAGTCCGGCGGCAAGGCCGTCGAGGCCGTCGTTGAGGTTGGCGCCGTTGCTTGTGGCGGCAACAAGGAATATTGTTATGAGTACGAAAACCACCCAGCCGCCGGCCTCCGCATGCTGTCCCATCCAGCCGGTGAGCCACGAGTAGTTGAAATTGTTGTTCTTTACGAACGGAATTGTCGTCTGCGGCGATTTTATTGTTTCGTCGTGGTATATAACCTCTTCAACACGGTTTGTCTGTTCGCTTATAACTTCGTTGTTCTCAACAATAACCATGGAAGGATTAAGATACATGGTAACGCCCACAATAAGGCCGAGACCTACCTGCCCTACAATCTTGTAGCGGCCTTTCATGCCGTCCTTGTTGTGCTTTTTGAATTTGAGATAATCGTCGAGAAAGCCTATTGTGCCCAGCCATAGTGTGGCTATAAGCATGAGCAGCATGTACCCGTTGCCCAGATTGGCGATGAGCAGGCAGGGGAGCACAATGGCTATAATTATTATGAGCCCTCCCATTGTGGGGGTACCTGTCTTTTTTAATTGTCCCTCAAGACTGAGGTCGCGGATAGTCTCACCTATCTGCATCTTCTGCAGACGGTTGATAATTGTCCGTCCCAAAAAAATGGCAAGAAGCAGAGCCAGCACAAAGGCGGCGCCGGAACGGAAAGTTACGTAATTGATAAGTCGCAGGCCGGGGAATTCGGTTTCCTGGAAGAAATTCAGCAGATAGTAAAGCATTAAAAACGGGCTATAGCTTATGATTGGTTGTATCTATATTGAGTGCGCGGCAAATTTCCTGTCGGTCGTCGAAATGGATTGTCTCTTTTCCGATAATCTGATATGTTTCGTGCCCCTTTCCGGCAATAAGGATAATATCGCCCGGGCGCGCTATATTTGCGGCATGCTCTATTGCTTTGCGGCGGTCGGTAATGGCGGTGCAGTTTTCTTTCTGAGCAGTGTCAAGACCTGCGAGCATGTCATCGATAATAGCCTCGGGGTCTTCGTCGCGGGGATTGTCGGAAGTGAGTATGAGCACATGGCTGCGCTCGGCTGCGGCTTTGGCCATTAGGGGGCGTTTGCCGTGGTCGCGGTTACCTCCGGCGCCGCACACGGTAATTATGCGTGCGTTTTCGGGCGCGACTTCGTTTATAGTATCCAGCACATTGACAAGGGCGTCGGGAGTGTGGGCGTAATCCACAATGGCTGTCACGCCCTCGGCCGATGTGAAATGCTGGAAACGTCCCGCAACAGGACGAAGGGCGCTCATGTAACGCAAAAGGTCGGCACGGGGAATTCCCAAAAGTATTCCCGCACCGTATACGGCGGCGAGATTCGAAGCGTTGAAACGTCCGGCGAACAAGGTTTCCACCTGAGAACCGTCGAAATCGAGAAGCATGCCGTCGATACGGTCCTCTATCAGCCGTACATGGAAATCGGCCATGTCGCGAACCGAATAGTATGCCTTGCGTCCTGCCGGGGTGTTCTGCATCATGACGGCACCGTTGCGGTCGTCGGCATTGGAGAGTGCGAAGGCCGTTGGCGGCAGCATGTCGAAGAACGATTTTTTGGCTTTCAGATAAGCCTCGAATGTCTTGTGATAGTCAAGATGATCGCGAGTGAGGTTTGTGAATATACCCCCTGCAAATGTAAGTCCGGCAATACGGTGCTGGTCGGCGGCATGGGAACTGACTTCCATGGCGGCGAAAGTGCATCCGGCGTCCACCATGCGGCGGAGCAGGCGGTTGAGCATTACCGGGTCGGGAGTGGTGTGGTCGGCGGGGACGGAGTCGGTATCGACAATGTTTGCCACCGTGGACAGCAATCCGGCTTTTTTACCGCACATGCGTGCAAGCTCATACAGCAGTGTAGCAATTGTGGTTTTGCCGTTGGTGCCTGTGACGCCTACGAGGGTAAGTTCCTCCGACGGGTCGCCGTAGAAACGCGAAGCAAGATATCCCAACGCCATTCGGGAATCGCTAACCTTGATTCCGGCAACGCCCTCGGGAAGTTCTTCGGGAAGTTCCTCGGCCACAATGGCAGCGGCGCCGGCTTTTATCGCGGCGGGTATGAATTTGTGTCCGTCGGCCTCTACTCCGCGTACGGCAACGAACATCGCTCCCGGAACCACTTGCCGCGAGTCGGCTGTGATGAGCTTAATGTATCCGGAATGTCCGTTGACGCATTCCCTGACGCCTATGGCGTCCAGTAATTCGTGAAGAGGTCGGTTGTATTCCTGCTGTTCGGATTGCATAATTTTTTCGCTTTCTTACGTTTGTTAATTTCTGAGAGCCAGACGCACTCGAGTTCCCGGCGATGCCGGAGTTCCCGCTTCGGGTTCCTGATTGTACACATATCCAATTCCGGTGAAATCCACGGCGTAGCCCATTGATTCAAGTTTTGCGAGGGCTTCGCGCAGGCTCACCCCTTTGACACAAGGGATGTGACCTTCCCGGGTTTCGGAATCGGGCGTCCTGATTGCTTTTGAACGGCTGATGTGCAGGTTGCGGTGCAGAACGGAGTTGCGTTCGTGGTCGAACGAAGAATAAACAGTCGGTACCGAGTTTGTGTTCGGTGAGGGCATGAAAACGGGGTCGGGAGCAAGCATGCCGCGGGCGTTCATTTTGAGGGCCACATTCTTAAGCACTGTTCCCGAGCTTACAGCCGGCCCGCGATAAGGTACTTTGGGGTCGTTTATAACCACCACGCAGGTGTATTTCGGCGATTCGTAAGGGAAGAACCCGCAGAAAGTAACGCGATAGTGCCCCTCACGGTATCCGCCTTTGAACGGAGGCAGCTTAATGGAGTCGCCGTTGGCGTTGACGCGGGGACGGTCGTCGACAAGAGCTATTTTGCAAGTGCCTGTCTTTCCGGCAATTTCAACAGCGTCGCTCTTGAGCACTTTGGCAGTGCCGCCTTGTTCCCATACAACGCCGCGCATCATTTTGCGGAGCAGTGCGGCATTCGAGGGGCTCATCATGCGCTCGCGTATGTAGCTTACGGGAATAATGGAATCGCGTCCGTCGGGTGTACGCAGGCCTTTTACCAGTCGGGGACGTACAAAACGTCCGTCGTTGGCCACGGCGTTGTAGAACGCACAGGTGTAGAGCGGCGAAATCATTGTGGTATAGCCGAAAACCATGCGTGAAAGGTCGATTCGGGAGGGATTCTTTATGAACTTGGGCGGATTCTCATAGGCTATGCCGGTGTTGAATTCATCGAAGAACCCGAGTTTGGCAAGGTCTTCTTTGAATTGCTTTGGATTGCTCTCGTAGTGCGGCATCATAAGTTTCACCATGCCTATGTTCGAGGAGTATTCAATGAACTTGTCAATCGGCAGAGTGGCAGGTGAATGGGTGTCGTTGATTGGGCGGTTGCCCAAATAACGGTAGGAGCGACCTATTGAATATTCACGGCTTACGGGGAGGGCCCAACCTTTTTCGAGCGCCACGGCCATGGTCATAACTTTCATCACCGAGCCCGGCTCGTATCGCATTACAGTGCGGTTGAGGGCTTCGATGTAGCGGGGTGTGGCCGATTTTTTATCAAGTTCCAGATTGGATATAGCCTTGATGTCGCCGGTGGCCACTTCCATAATCATTGCCGAACCCCATTCTGCCTGGGCGTCGAGCAGCATCTGCCCCAGTTCGTTTTCGAGGATGTCCTGCATTGTTATGTCGATGGTGGTGTATACGTCGTAGCCGTCAATGGCCGGTTCAACAACGGCATATTTTGACCCGCGTGTCGACAAAGTTTTTACCTTGAGCCCGGGAGTGCCGTAAAGCAGAGTGTCGAGCGCGCATTCAAGTCCGGAGCGTCCGTGAATTTCGGGGTCTTCGGCAGTCATGCCGGTACGTCCGATACTCAGACGCGCCATTTTGCCGAAAGGATAGGCGCGCTTCATTACCTGTTCGGCTTTGAGTCCCGAGGAGTAGCTTGTTTTGCATTCGCGGAAAAACGGGAATTTTTTAACACGCGCCACCATTTCCTGAGGCACGGCCGCTGCGATTACGAAATTTCGCGTGCGCTTGTTTTTGGGTACATCAAGAATGCCGCGCAGGCGTTTTTCCCATTTTGCGCGGTCGTAGCGGGTAAAATATTTTGCGAGCGAATCGGCAAGCTCGGGTATGGCTTTGTTGTATTCAACGATTTTGAAGCCGGAGGCACGGAAATCGATGAGAATGTTGTAGTAGTAGAGGTTTGTGGCAAGAATGCTTCCGTCGGAAGCGAGAATCTCGCCGCGCATGGGCGAAATTGTCATGCTGTCGGCCAGCGAGGCGTAGCCCATCCGGTTCCATTCGTCGGCGTAGACTACTGTGGTACGGAAGAGGCACACGGCTATACATACTGCTATGAAGGACGTAATGGCGAAAATAATGCCGAAACGTCCTACAGTGAAACGATGGTCGGGGTTGACTCTGTGATTGCGCTTGTTGCTTGGCATGTGGATGAATTTTGAGGAGATTGGTGAGAATTTCAGTCGGAAAGGCTTGCGGGAACTTCTTTCGGCCGTTTGTCGGGAATGGTAAGCCCGAGCCGCAGCGAGTCGACAAGGTGCATCATGGCCGACTCTCGTGTGAGGGTCATGTAGAATGCGCGTTGTTTCTGTTTCTCGGTTTCCATTTCGTTTATTTCTTTTTTCAGAGAATCGATGAGATTGTCGTTTGTGGCGTTCTCAAAACGCATGGCTATCATAAGAATCAGAGCGGCCACGGCAAAGCCCGTCACAAAGATATGCTTTATGAAGAAGCGGCTTGAAACGCCGTCGCCTTGGAGCAGCCGTTTGAAGAATCGCCATACGGTACGTCCTGCTTTCGATAGTATATTTGCCATGCTCAGAGTTTGCAAGCTACGCGCAGTTTGGCACTGCGGCTACGGGGGTTGTTTTCAATTTCGGTTTCGTTGGGGACAACAGGCTTGGAAGTAAGCGGGCGGATTGGCGAGGAACTCCTGCCGAAGAGGTCTTTGTCCTCCTTGCCTTCGATGTTGCCGGTGCGCATAAAGTTTTTGACCATGCGGTCCTCCAGCGAGTGGTAGGTGATTATGGCGAGACGGCCTCCGGGTTTCAGCGAGCTGAGGGCTGCGCCGAGAAATTCGCGCAAGGCGTCCATTTCGCCGTTTACCACAATGCGGAGCGCCTGGAACACCTGCGCAAGCTCTTTTTTCTCGCGAGCCGGGTTTATGTGGCGGCTCACAACTTCCACAAGACGTGTGGTGGTGTCGACAGGGGATTTTGCGCGTTCGGCTACAATGGTCTCGGCAATGCGTCGCGCCTGTTTGAGCTCGCCGTAGAGGCGGAAAATCTCGGTTAGTCGCGATACATCGGCGTCGGCTATGAGAGAGGCCGCGCTTAGGCTTGCCTGCGGATTCATGCGCATGTCCAGCGGCCCCTCGGCACGGAATGAAAAGCCGCGGGAGGCGTCATCGAAGTGATGAAACGAAACTCCCAGGTCGGCAAGAATGGCATCCACTTTTCCCTCCACGCCGTAAAAGTCGAGATAATTCGCCATAAAGCGGAAATTACCGTGTATGGGAGTGAAAACGTCGGTGGGTGTGGCGCGTTCAATGGCGTCGATGTCCTGATCGAATGAATACAGGTGTCCGGGAGGCGTGAGCAGGGAAGCGATTGCACGCGAATGTCCGCCCCCGCCAAGCGTGGCGTCGGCATAAATGCCGCAGGGCTCGATATTCATTGCTTCGAGGCATTGCGGTAACAGCGCGGGAATGTGGTAAACTTCTTGATTCATAACCGATTTTGTGCCGGTAGAGGACGAGCTTTCCCCAATCGGCGTTTATGGGTGTAAAATTACTGCTTTTTGGCGAAAATTTACATATCAAAACTCAAAATAATTTCAACAAAACGGCAAAAGTTATCAACATTGCCCCCGAGTGCTTTCTTTGTGGATTTTTCCATGTTTGCAATTGTAAACACGGCACAAAAAAGCGGCAGCGGAAAATGCTCCGCCGCCGCTTGAAAAATGGGTTGCAGGTTTACCGGATGAGAACCGTGCGGGAGAAGTCGCCGGAGGCTACAATTGCTATTTCGCCGTATTCCATGGGGAAACGGTGTTCGCCCTGCGAAAGCTTGCCGGCGTATATGCAAATACCGTTAACCGAGTATATTGCGACATCAATTCCTTCGGAGGCTGTTACATTGACAGTGAGTGCTCCGTCGCGGCTGAATGCGTCCCACAGATGACGGTCGGCGCACGGCTCGGAAACACCGCTGCCGTAGCGGGTTATTGCAATGTCGTCGATGAGGAAACGTTTGCCGTCGGTCTGTTCCAGTCGGAGCACCGCAGGAGCCGCAGTGTTTACGGCTACCGTGTACTCGGCGTATGTATCGCTGTTAACGGTAACGCTTCCTGCCGTGCGGAATGTTGTTCCGCCGTCGGTGCTTATTTTTACATCAACGGTAGCATCGCCCTCGGAGCTGCTCCAGCGACGGGCGAAGAAGCTTACCATGCCGAACCCGCCTTTGCGTTCATCAAGCATGGTGAGCGACGATGCGGCGGTTTTGCCCATGCGCAATGCGTAGGAGCCGCTGTGAGCCACATCGCTTTCCCATATTCCGGCATCGGATGCTGCCCAGCGTGCGGCAACACCGGTAATGGTGCCCGGATTGTAGGAGCCGTATTCCTTGTCGGTCTCAAAGGTTTCTATGAAGTCGGGAGTGCTGCTTGCGGTGCCGGTAACAACGGCTGCATCGCTCTCGTAGTCGCCCGAGCGGGCAATAAGAGGAGCTTCGAAAGTGCCTTCGGTATCCGGGTTCATGCGCAGGTAAATGCGGTCCTCGGCAACAGAGAGTGTGAGAGAGTGAGCCCACTCGGAGCGGTCGACGGAAATTTCGAAGGGAGCGGCAATGGAAACAGTGTAGTAGCTGTCGATATTATCCATATCCACAAGAATTTCGGCAACTTCCGAAGCTTCGCCGGGAGCGCTTTCAAAGTGCAGGTCGCCGTCGAATAGGAATTCGATGAAAGGAATAGGTGCCGATGTGCTTACATATGCTTTTTCGCTTGTCATGGATACCGAGCTTACGAAGTAGCTGTACTCGGTTGAGGGATTAAGTCCGTCAACTTCGTATTTTCCTGCCTGAGCGTCAACACTTTTGGGATAACCCGGGAGCGCACCCTCGGAATCTTCTACATGCAGTGTATATTTGCCGTTGTTGTCGTCGCCGGCATAAGTCCAGTTGGCGATAAAAGATTCGTCGGTGACGTATGTCGCTTCGCCTATCGGCAGGCCGTTCACGGCTTTGCCCGAGATGCTTACCGTTGACTTTACATTGCCTGTGCTGACGGTGAGCAAAGCGTTGAAAGCCCCGCTTTTGTCGGGTGCGAAAACAACGGGTACCTGCGTTCCGGCGTTACATGCACTTGCCGTGAGGCTTGTTGCGCCGAGAGTGAAGGCGCTGCTGCCCGAGAGTGCAAGGGTGATGTTTTGAGTGGCGTTGGTTGTGCGCACATCAAGCATGTATGTCAATGCCCTGCCGACAGAAGCCGTGCCCGCGTTTATTTCCGTACCGTCGAGCGGACGGTTGATTTCGGGCTCGGCTGCCACTCCGGAAGTCCATTTTTCGGCGGTTTTGGTACCCCAAATGTATTCGGCCATTTCGGGGTTGTCGATAAACGGATTGCGGTTGCGCTGAACTTTATATACTTCGTTGTTTCGATTTATTTCTTTCTCGCTCACGGGGTCCTGTCGGTGCCACTTCATGAGCAGTTCTATGGCCCAGTCCTTGAAAACGGGATAGCTGTTTTTTGCGAGCATGTCGGATGTCCATGTGCTTATAAGCTCGTTATAACAAGCCGCCATGTAGAAGTAGGTGCGCGCGAAATCCCCTTTGTACTCATCGTCCGGCTCGAAAACCGTTCCTGTGTAGCCCGGGAAAGTGCTTGCGCCGAGACGTCCGAGGGCCACTACCGAGCCGTTCGATTTCTCGTAAGTGCCGTTGGCGCATTCGCCGAAAGGATAGTTGCTTCGTTGTCCGTTTACTTTTCCGTCGGTTGGATAGATGTGCAGAATATCGCTTACCATGGGCGATTTGTCGTTGAACCAGCTCTTGGGGAGAGAGTGCTCGCGGTTATAGCACACACCTATTCCCGAGTAGTTGCCGCACTTCTCGTTCGGATTCCAGTGCTTGGTGCTGTACATGTCCCATATAGTTCCGTCGGGGTATACATCGGTGTTTTTGTAATGATCCCACAGCGAGGCGTACGAGAGCGTGGTGTGGGAGTAGATTGTCGAGCAAAGAGCCTGCAGCAATTGTTGGCCTCCTTTGTTCTCGCAGCTGTTGTAGTATCCCGAGGGTGCCTGTGCAAACACAGCCGGAGCAATGCTCGCCGAGAGGAACAGCAAGGTTTTTTTCAACAGATTCATGATTGGTTGTTTACGGTGAGTTAGTTATTCCGGACGGCATTGGCCGGCTCCGGTGATGAGATATTTGTAGCTTGTCATTTCGCGCAGAGCCATAGGCCCGCGGGCATGGAGTTTTTGAGTGGATATTCCTATTTCCGCGCCGAAGCCGAACTGGGCGCCGTCGGTGAATGCCGTCGACACGTTGGCGTACACGCAGGCGGCATCCACAAGCCTTAGGAATTTCTGGGAGGCGTCGATATTCTCGGCCACAATGCACTCGCTGTGGCGCGAGCCGTTTGCGCTGATGAAACCGATGGCTTCGTCCACGTTTTCGACAGTGCGGATACTCAGTTTGTAATCGAGCCATTCGCGGCCGAAATCGTCCTCTTCGGCCTCTACGAGGAAGGGGTAGGCGCCCTCGAGAGCTTTGTAAGCCTCGGCATCGGCGTGTATTTCCACGTTTTTGTCCGACAGGTGGTAGCATAGCGCCGGAAGCGATTCAAGACGTGAACGGTCGATTAGCAGGCAGTCCAGGGCGTTGCACACGGTAGGGCGCCGTGTTTTTGCATTGTATATAATGTCGCGCCCGGTGGCAATGTCGCCCGAGGAGTGGAAATATGTGTGGCAAACGCCTGCTCCGGTTTCTATTACCGGCACACGTGCGTTGCGGCGTACATAGTCGATTAGTTTGCGGCCTCCGCGAGGTATAATCACATCAATCTTGCCCACGGCCTGCAGGAGCTCGTCGGTGTCTTCGTGTCCGCATGCAAGAAATGCTGTGTCGGGATTCATGCCTTGTTCGGCAAGAGTTTCTCGGATAATTTCTATAGCGGCGGAATTTGTTGCAGCGGCTTCATGGCCGCCTTTGAGCACGCAAGCGCTGCCGGCTTTGAAGCATATGGCGAAGATGTCGAAAATAACATTGGGCCGCGCTTCGAAAATGGCTCCGATTACCCCGAAAGGAACGGTGACTTTGCGAATAAGCATTCCGTTGGGGCGCTGGAAGGATTCGAGTGTTATGCCCAGCGGCGACGGCAACGCGGCAACATTGCGCAATCCGGCGGCAATGTCGGCTATGCGGGCGGGTGTTAGGGCGAGGCGGTCGCGCATGGGGTTGGATGGCTCTATAGCCGAAAGGTCGGCGGCATTGGCCTCCAGCAGAGCGGGGGCTTCCGCCTCAAGTTTATTTGCCAGCGCGAGCAGCATGCCGTCTATACGGTCGGAGTCAAGCTCCTGCAGCGCTGCGGCAGCGCGGCGCGATAAGTCTAAGTTCATAGTAAAAAGTCGAATTTCGGTGTTCTTAAGATTTGGGACTTGAATAAAGTCGCTCGGGATTGAGGAACATGTAGTCGGCATGAACAAGAACGGGCATTCCCGGTTTGCCCGCCGTTTCTTGCGCCGTGCCTGAGTCGCATGTGGCTTTTCCCCAAGCCACGGTGTGTCCCTCGGGATTGATTATTGTTACAATGTCGTTTGTTTTGAACGCGCCTTCTACTGCGGTGACACCAACAGGCAGCAGGCTTGCCCCTGTTGTGAGCGCCTCGGCACATCCTTGATTTACGTGTATGGAGCCTTTTGCGAAACCGTCGCTGTGGGCAATCCATTTTTTAAGCCCTGAAGCCGGGCGGGCGGCAGCCTCAAAAACGGTGTGGGGGACATCGGCATTGTCGGCAAGGGCTGTAAGAATATTTTCCCGGCGTCCGTTGGCAATTATAACCTCGATGCCCTCGGCGGCCACAAGCCTGGCAATGCGGCATTTGCTGAGCATGCCGCCTCGTCCGAGCGAGGACTTTTCGGCCGAAACAAACGCCGAGGGGTCGTCGTCGGGGCGTATGCGCGGAATGAGCACGCTGTCGTGGTCGTCGGGGTTGCCGGTGTACATGCCGTCGATGTTACTCAGTATTATGAGTTTGTCGGCATTCATCATGCCTGCTATAAGCCCCGATAGCTCGTCGTTGTCGGTGAACATAAGCTCCGAGAGGCTCACGGTGTCGTTTTCGTTTACAACAGGCACCACTTTGTGCGCAAGCATTGTGTTCATGCAGCCCTGTTGGTTGAGATAGCTGCGCCTGTCGGCGAAGTTCTCTTTTGTGGCGAGCACTTGTCCGCAGTGGATGTTGTGTTCGCGGAATAACTCGTAGTATCGGTTTATGAGTTTTGCCTGTCCCACGGCGCTGAACAGCTGGCGCGCCTCTACGGCATCGAGGCGCTCGGTGCCGGGCATTCCGCGCAATTCGCCTCGTCCCGAGGCAACGGCGCCCGACGATACCAGCACAACTTCAAGTCCGCGCTTGGTTAACTCGGCAATCTGGTCGACGATGGCGCTCTGTCGTGTGACATCGAGCATACCGTCGGGACGTGTGAGCACATTGCTGCCCACTTTGACAACAATACGGCCTTTCATCCTAAATTTTTCGTAGCTGAAATTTTTGAATAAGTTTGTTTACGGAAGGATACTGTTCCACGACATCCGCCAGAATCTGCTCTTCGGTCCAGAATCGTTTGGGCAACTCGTCGGGACATATTTTTATTTCAAATTCCACATTGTCGTTTTCCAACAGGTTGCGGATTTCCGCCGTTATGGTCGACAAGGCTTTGCGCAAAAGTTCTTCCTGCATCTCTGCCGCCACTCTCAATGTCCACACATCGCCTTCTTTCTGTACCGGCAACGCGTATTTTAGGACGGAGTGAAGTACCGATTCCTTTGTATGAGCCGCAGTCATGTTGTTCCATGCAACTTCCATGTCGGCGTGAGAATAGTTTTTATCGCGATGAACCTGAACGGCAGGTGCTTCGCTGCTCTCGGGCGCATGCGGACGGCGAACGGGAATGCCCGGCAAGCCTCCCGTGAGTTGGGCTGCTGCCTGCCGTGCTGCCTCGCTTTTGGCCTGAGGCGATGCTGTTGCCGTGCGGGGTGCTGCAGGAGCGGGACGCACAGGCGCCGGCGAGGGTTGAGGGCTTGCCGGCTGTTGCACGCGGGGTGCGGAAGGCGGCGTTTGAACATGCGGAGCAGGTGCGGCAGCCTGTCGCGCAGCTGTTTGCGGAGCCGTTGTTCCCCCGGAAACGGCGCCTGCTGTTGAGGCGACAAGGGGCTTCAGCCCCTCGGTGGCTCCGCTGTTATCGGACGAGGGGCTTAGTTGTTGGCACAGTTTGATGAGCGTAAGCTCTATAAGGAACTGTTTGTTGCTGGCCTGGCGGAAGTTGAAATCGGCTTCGTTGCACAGTTCCATGGCTTTGTACAGGAAGGTGGGGTGCAGTTTCGCCGCGCGTGCTACAAGGGCTTTGCGAATATCCTCGCCGGCCTCGATGAGGCTGAGGGTGGCACCCGACTGGGCAACCATGAGGTCGCGCAGATATTGCCCCAGACCGTTGATGAAGAATTGTGAGTCGAAACCTTTTCCGCGCACCTCCTTGTAGATGAGCAGGGCGCCGGGAACGTCCTGTGCGGTGAAAGCGTCGAGCAGCCGTTCGTAATAGCTGTTGTCGAGAACGTTAAGGTTGGCGATTGTGCCCTGATAGCTTATGTGTCCGTTTCCGCAGGCAGCAACCTGGTCGAATATGGAAAGCGCATCGCGCATGGCGCCGTCGGCTTTGCGGGCAATCACGTTAAGCGCCTCGGGTTCGGCTTCTATGCCTTCGGCCTTTGCGACTTTGGCCATATGCTCAACCATATCGGCTATGGATATGCGGTTGAAATCGTATATCTGGCAGCGGGAAAGGATTGTGGGAATAATTTTATGCTTCTCGGTTGTGGCGAGAATGAAAATCACGTAGGACGGTGGTTCCTCCAGGGTTTTAAGGAATGCGTTGAATGCCTGCGACGACAGCATGTGCACCTCGTCGATGATGAACACCCTGTAACGTCCCTGGCTCGGAGGCACCATCACCTGTTCAACGAGTTCTCGTATATCGTCCACTCCGTTATGGGATGCGGCGTCCAGCTCCATAATGTTCATGGAGCGGTTTTCGTTGAACTGGCGGCATGAGTCGCAGCAGTCGCAAGCCTCGCCCTCGGGAGTGCGGGAGGTGCAGTTTATTGTTTTGGCAAAAATTCGTGCGCACGAAGTTTTACCCACACCTCTTGAGCCGCAGAACAGGTAGGCATGCGCCAGCCTGTTGCTTGCAATGGCGTTTTTGAGGGTGGTGGTAAGAGCCGCCTGGCCCACGACAGTGCCGAAAGTTGCCGGGCGGTATTTCCTTGCCGATACTATGTAGTTTTCCATATCCTGCAAAATTACAAAAATAAGTGGAAAATAGAATCGCTTTAACAGCTTTTTTTATTGACAGTGCAATAGTTATCAAATTTTTTAGCTAAATTTGCAGCGTAATTGGAGTATTATGGCCTTAATTGAATTGTATATATCCAAATCCTGTCGGGGTTACAGCAGCATTGCAAATGTAAATCCCACCGATGAACATGCCTGCCATGTGCACGATTTCAGGGCGGCATTGGAAACAGTGGAGTACGACAGGTCTATTCCTCACTTTTTTTATCTTGTCTCGTTTTTGGAGCAGGGAATGCTGTTCTCTGTTATCCGCACCTTTGCAGGCGTTACTACCGACCATTATTCAGCAACGATGTTCCTTCCCGCAAGGGCCGACATGTTGACAACGGACTTCGAAGAACTTCTCTCCTCTGTATCTGGTGTTATAGATACCGAAGGCGATATTTCCTCAGAAAAAATAGCCGGTTTGCGTAGGATATTCTCCAAAAACTATTCCCTCGCAGCCGAGCGGCCTATGCGCACACCCTCTTTCGGACGCACATATGCCTTTGCCCGTTTCGACGGCCACGGCGTGCCCTCTTTTGCACAGTATCTCAACCACCGCTTCTACCAGCCCGAGTATTCGGCGCATGCCGGTGTGCTTCTTGTGCCCGAATCCGCCAAAGTGAAAGCTTCAAAAGGAGCTGTCGACCTTACCAAGCCCGCGCTTGTGGACATGGCCGTGCTTTTGCCTCCCACAGGAGAACTTAAGGGCTTCAAGCCCTTTGTGAACAAGCGGGAATTTGTCAAGCCGGTTCTTGTTCCGCGTAACTCGCAGGTTGTGGTGGAATGGCGTCGTCCCGGATTTGCCGTTTTGTCTCAAAAAGTGAATATGGACAGCGACCGGGTGACAACTCCCGTGCCCGACACTTCCTCCACGGTAAAAACAATATCGCCGACGATGTTCTTTATCACCGAATCAAGCACATCGCAAACTATCGGCGCTGCTCTCATCACTGTGAACGGCGTGGAAATAGATGAGCCAAAGGATTTTAAATGCAGTGAACTTACCGATGCAAAGGTGGATATAAGCGCTCCGGGATATTTTGCCCTGAGTACCCGTATGGACCTTGCCGCTACTTCGCGCGCCTTGCTGCAGATGCGTCCTTTGCACAAGAATTACCGCTTTGACCTGCCGCTGATAACTCCCGAGCCCGTGGAGGCTATGCACATGTATGTGAAAACCCGCAAGCCTTTGCGCCGCTGCCCGGTAGAAGGTTATGAAGTGGCCGGCGGAGAAATCGTAGAAGGTTCGGGTGTGTCGAATCATCTTGTATATGTGGGCGGTGCGAGCCGAAGCCGGCGCCGGCGCCTCATAATATTCACTGCCGCAGCCTTCATTGCCGGTATGCTTGTAGGCGCACTTGCTTTCGGTTCATCTTCACGCAAAGTACACTCCACACCTCACGAGTTACCGAAAGGCACTCCTGTTGAGGCCTCCGCGGCAAGTGTTGCGGAAGACCGCGAGCCTGCCCCTGTTGCCGAACCTGCAATCGATTACTCGGCAGCTTGCAAATATCTCGATGACAACAAGAACTGGAATCGCGATGAAATGGAGAATGTACCGGGTTTGCAGGGACTTTTCGAAGATCTTAACGACTATAATTTTCAACGTATAAACGAGTACTGGCAACCCTTGCTTGCACAATCGGCCAACTTCACGGCGATTGTTCGCGCTGTGGACGGCGCCGCTTCAAAGCGCAATCCGCGCACGGGTATCCATACTCCCAAATTTAACAGAGACGACGACAGTAACATCAACTGGCGTTCATATACTTACTGGATAGACCCATAATTAACCGAAATCACAAATGAAGAATACAACCGTCTGCATCGCCGCAATGATGCTGGGTTTTGGCATGTGCGTAAGTGCCGCCCCGGCTGCAGAGATTCAAGTACAAGGCCCGCAGGGGCGCACAGTGCGTGTAACTGCGCTAACTCCTAATATTATACGAGTAGATAACACAGCTCCCGGGCAGGCTGTTGCCGATGTACAGGCGGTTCTGCCGCTTGAGGCTGCCGATGACGCGGCTACCGTTTCCGCAGCAGGAACTGCCTTGTACACTCTCGCAGGAATCAAGGCAGAACTGGCCGCCGACGGTTCTCTGAGCATAAGCACGCCACGAAAAGGAACGGCTGTGTTCGATGCAGGATACCGTTCGCAAAAGGACGGCAAAAACATTATAAAACTTGCAACAAGCTCGCAAGGCTCTTATTACGGTGCCGGCGAACGCGGACATAAACTGAATATGCGAGGCGACACTCTGGTAATGTACAACCGTCAGAACTACGGTTACACCGGTTCCGACCCGCGAATAAGCCAAATGAACATTACAATGCCGCTGTTCCTCTCGTCGGACGGGTTTGCAATTGTTTTCGATGACTTTGCCGCTGCCCGCATGGCACTTGGCAACACGATTGAATATACAACCGAAAGCTCTCGCCCTGTAAGCTACTATTACATTGGCGGCGTGGACAATATGGCCGACCTCACCGAAGCTCTTACCGAACTTACCGGCCGACAGCCTCTGGCTCCTCTTTGGGCTTTGGGATATATAACATCGAAATACGGCTACCGCACGCAGGCCGAAACCGAGGCGGTAATCGACACCCTCAAGCAAAAAGGCTATCCTGTGGACGGTATTGTGCTGGACCTCTACTGGTACGGAAAGGAACAGGATATGGGCCGCCTTGCATGGGAACCCTCACAATGGCCGGAACCGGAAAAAATGCTGGCCTCGCTGAAGGAGAAAGGCGTTAATCTGGTGCCTATTTCCCAGCCCTACGTCCTCCGTAACGGAAAAGCTCTCGACAACTACAACATGCTCGCTCCCCAAGGAATGTTCGTTGCCGATTCCACAGGCAGCGCTCCGCAGGAAGTGGTTATATGGGTTGGCGAAGGCGGAATGTTCGATGTGTCCAATCCCAAAACACGCCGGTGGCTCACCGAGCGTTATGCTCAGCTCACCGATATGGGCATAGGCGGATGGTGGGGCGACCTCGGTGAACCCGAAGTGCATCCCGAAACCGGACGTCATGCAAACGGCCTTACCGCGCGCCAGTACCACAACATGTACGGCAACGACTGGAGCCGTATAATCTCGGAACTCTATGCCGAACGCTATCCCGATACCCGTCTGCTCACACTCATGCGCGGTGGTACAACCGGATTGCAGCGCTACAGCGTTTTCCCCTGGTCCACCGATGTATCCCGCTCGTGGGGCGGTCTCGAACCTCAGATACGAATAATGCTGAACTCCGGTCTCAGCGGCCTCGGATATATGTCATCCGATCTCGGCGGATTCGCTGTAGACCGTGAACATCCCTACCTGCCCGAACTTTATGTGCGCTGGGTGCAGAACGGACTGTATTCACCCGTATTCCGCACACACGCTACGGAAAATGCCGAACCGTATAAATATCCCATGTACGAGGAGGAAATATTGCTTCCGCTTGTAAAGGAACGCTATCGCATGCTTCCCTACAACTACACCCTCGCTTATGAGAATGCGGCTTACGGCTGGCCGCTTGTGCGTCCGCTGGATTTCCGCAAATCGGCCGACGGTGCTTACGACAATATAAGCGACCAGTACCTGTGGGGCGATGAAATTATGGTAGCCCCGGTTGTTACCGAAGGCGAAACATCCCGCAGCATCCTTTTCCCCGAAGGTTCCGACTGGGTGGATATGAGCAATCCCTCGGTAGTATTCAAAGGCGGACAGGTTACAGGCAGCTATGCCGCTCCTCTCAATAAGATTCCTCTTTTTGCCCGCGACGGTGCTTTTATTCCCACTGCTGTCGAGCCTATGGAAAATACCGGCGATTATAAGGCCGACAAGCTCGCCATTGCATATTATCCCGCAGGAAACGGCGAAAGCCGCTATACTTTCTTCGATGACGACCACACTTCGCCAAAATCTATAGAGGAAAACCGCTACCGCCTGGTACATTTCAACGGCGAACGCACTGCAAAGCAGATTAAAGTTGCCATATCCTCCGAGGGTTCGTTTGAAGGTGCGCCGCAAAACATCGGCATGGACTTTTCGGTTCACTGCCTCGCCGCACGTCCCAAAAACGTGAAAGTAAACGGTAAAAAAGTCGAATTCACATTCAACAACGGTTCCGTTACTTTCCCCGTCGACTATAACACAAACTCTACAACCACAATTACAATAGCTCTATAAACAATGTTTTCCGGAATAGTTGAGGAAGCCGCCCGAGTGGTGGCTGTAGAAAAAGAACAGTCCAATGTAAATATATGCGTGAAGTGTTCGTTTGCGTCCGAACTGCATATCGACCAGTCGGTGGCGCATAACGGTGTATGTCTCACTGTTGTGGATTTGCGTCCCGACGGAACATATGTAGTGACTGCTATCAGCGAGACACTCGACCGCTCCAATCTTGGAATGCTCAAAGCGGGCGACCTCGTTAACCTCGAACGCTCCATGTGCATGAACGGACGTCTTGACGGCCATATAGTTCAGGGGCATGTCGACACCACTGCGGTGTGCACCGCAATAGAGGCCGCCGACGGAAGCACATACTTCACATTCGAGTACAATGTTCCCGCCGAAATGGCTGCCAAAGGCTATATGACCGTGGAAAAAGGCTCGGTAACCGTCAACGGCGTGAGCCTCACCGTTTGCGACAGCACTCTTTCATCCTTCCGTGTAGCCATAATTCCCTACACCCTGGAGCATACGAATTTCTGCAATATCAAGGTTGGCGACAAGGTTAATCTTGAATTCGATATTATCGGCAAATATCTTGCCCGTCTGGCCGAGATAAAAGCCTCCTGAAACGGCTCTTCGCCATGGAACGCATAATGCAGCATGTATGGCAGCACCGTATGGGGCTGCCATGCCTGCTTACTACCGTCGATGGCGAAGAAGTGGAAATAATAGACCCCGGACTGCTGAACAGCGATGCCGGCCCCGATTTCTTTAATGCCAAAATCCGAATAGGAAACCGTATATGGGCGGGTAATGTCGAGATACATGTAAAAGCCTCCGACTGGATTCGGCATAATCACCACAAAGACCCGGCATATCAGTCGGTTATTCTGCATGTGGTGCGAACGAGCGATACCCGGATTGCCGTTGCCGACGGGCGCATACTTCCGCAGCTGGAAATGACGTGGGCCGATGCGTTTTGCGAGGAAGTAAGGAAAATGAGCTGCCGATCGGCCTCAATGCCTCCCTGCGCCGATGAACTGCCCGGTATTCCATCCATTTTTAAAACCGAGTGGCTGGCGGCGCTTGGCATAGAGCGTCTCAATGCCAAAGTGCAACGCGTACACCGCTATCTTCAGTCGCAGGAGCAGAACTGGCATTCGGCAATATATGTGCTGCTTGCACGTGCATTGGGCTTCAGCACTAACGGCGAAGCCTTCGAGCGTACCGCCCTCGCAACTCCCTTGCGTTTTCTCATGCGTCATCAAGGAGATGTAAGAGCCGTGGAAGCAGCCTTGTTCGGGCAGGCGGGAATGCTTGATGTTAATCTTTCGCCCGGCCCGGAGGCCGATTATCTGGAGGAATTGCGTAACGATTATGCCTTTATGAAGGCGAAGTACGGTTTTAACGCCCCTGTTGCGCCGGGGTGGCGCATGGCGCGTATGAGGCCGCAGAATTTTCCGCATCGTCGCATAGCTTTCCTCGCCGCGCACGTAGCTGCCGGTTTCACAATTTCGAGAAATATATTCAATGTCGGAAATGCCGACGAAGCACGTCAACTGTTGGATTGCACTTTATCGCCGTTCTGGGCGAGCCATTACAACTTTACTTCGCCGGGACGGACATCGGGAACCCTGAGCCGTTCTTCAATCGACTCCTTGCTTATCAATGTGGTTATTCCGGTAGTATTTGCCTACGGCAAGCACTTCGCTCAGCCGCGACTGTGTGAGACGGCGGTAGATATGCTGCACGCGCTTCCTCCCGAGAACAACGTTATTATACGTAATTTTGCAGCGGCGGGAATAGAGGCCGATAATGCCTACGCCACTCAGGCTTTGCTTGAACTGTACCGCAGCTATTGCGAGCAAAAGAAATGCCTGTACTGTAGGCTCGGGCACAGGCTGCTGGCTGAAAAAGCACGGGCTTCCTGTGCATTCGAGCCTGAAAACGGTTCGCTAAATACTGCTTTCTGAAAGCTTTTGAATATCGCGTCCGGCAGGAGTCTGGAACACGCGCAGACCGAAACGGCGTATAACGGCATAAATGTGGTCGAAGACCTCGCACTGTATCCGTTCATAGGCTGCCCATTCGGTTGTGTTGGTGAAGAAATACAACTGCAAAGGCAATCCCGATGGCGTCGGTTCCATTTGCCGCACAAGTTGAGTCATGTTTCTGGCCACAAAGGGATGATTGGCGAGATATCTCACAAGATAAAGACGCAACAGGCTGAAGTTCACCATGCGTTCGGCACGGTCAATTTCCAGTCCCTCGAGCCAGCCCTCGCTTTCAAGGTCGTTCAACTGTTCGGGTGTGCAGAAGCCAACGGTATTCGCATCAATGTACACGCATCTTGTAACGCGGCGTCCGCTGCCGGTAACCATAGGCTCGTAATTGCGGAACGATTCCGTTACAAGAGAGTAGGGCGGAATAGTGGTGATTGAGGCGTCCCAGTTGCGAACTTTTATGGCTGTGAGGGTTACGTCGACAACAACACCGTCGGCATTGTGTTTTTCGGCAACAATCCAGTCGCCGTGTTTTAGCATGCGGTTAGCCGAAAGCTGAACCGAGGCCACAAGTCCCAGAATGGTATCCTTGAAAACCAACATGAGCACCGCTGCCGAAGCGCCTAAGGCTGTGAGAATTACAAGCGGCGATTTCCCTATTATTATACTGAGCGCGAACACGGCACCTATACATATAATAATTAGATAAATAGTTTGGAAAATGCTGCTGGTGGCATATATGCGCAAGTTCTCACGCTTTTGGAACGCGTGCTTGAGATTGCTCAGGAATATTATTATGGCATATATGAGCGCTACAAGAATGTAGAGTGAGGTAAGAGTTGAAATCCATTTGGAATTCGGATCCTCGAAAAATCCCGGCAGCAGCCATTTTACAAGCATGGCGGGCGCGAGCTGGGCAACCGCCTGTAAAAAGCGTGGATTCAGCAGGTCATCGTCCCATTGCGTGGAACTGTGCGAAACAAGTTTCTCCACTAAGCCGAGCAAGAGCTTTGCCACATAGTACAGGACAATGGCGAAAACAAGAATTATTCCAAGGAGTGCGAGGGTTATAAGAAAGTGGTGTTCGACACCTATAAGCCCTGTCACATATTCGCGAATGCTTTCAAACATATTTTCAGTTGTTTGTAGGTTTCCAACGGTAAAGGCGGTCGGCAGGACGTATTTTGCCGGGAACGGCAATGGAGAAACTTTCGCCTTTTACGGTGCGCTCCACGCTTTTGCCGTCCACGCGTATGTCGTCGGCTGTAATAATAACCGCTCCTGTTGTCGGTCCTGTGATTATTATTTCGTCGCCGCGATGCAGCTCGCCGGCTTCCATAAAGAATTCGCCCACGCCGAGCTTGGAGAAGTATTTCACCCCTTTTGCCACATATTCCTTTACCCTTGTGGCCGAAGAACCGTATTTGGCGCTCCATTCGCCCAGACGCTGTCCCATGTAGTAGCCGTCCCAGAAGCCTCGGTTAAAGATTTTGGCCAACTGTTGGTCCCATTCAGCCACTTTCTCGGCATTGTAGCTGCCGTCGCACAGGCTTTCGAGGGCTTCGGAGTAACAGCGCACGGCAGTATGTACATATTCTGCGCCTCGTGCGCGTCCTTCAATTTTGAAAACGCGTACGCCTGCATCCACCATGCGGTCGAGGAAATGAATGGTTTTCAAATCCTTGGGCGACATTATGTATTTGTTTTCAACAGCTAATTGGTCGCCTGTCTCAAGGTCGGTCACTTCGTATCCGCGGCGGCAAATCTGCGTGCAGGCACCACGGTTTGCGCTGGAATTCATCTGGTGTAGGCTAAGATAGCATTTTCCGCTTACTGCCATACACAAGGCGCCGTGGCAAAACATTTCGATGCGAATCTTTTGTCCGTGCGGACCGCAAATGTTTTCGGCTTCAATAGCATTGCTTATGGCTTTCACCTGCTCCATGTTAAGTTCGCGGGCAAGCACCACCACATCGGCGAACGCGGCATAGAAGCGCACTGCCTCTATGTTGGAAATATTGCATTGCGTGGATATGTGTACTTCCACATTGTTGCGGCGGCAAATCTGAATAACGGCAATGTCGGAGGCAATTATGGCGCTTATGCCGGCTTCTTTTGCCGCTTTTACAACTTCTTCCACGCGGGGAAGGTCGGCGTCGTAGGCTATTGTGTTGACTGTCAGGTAAGTCTTTACATTTGCCTTGTTGCATGTTTCGGCAATGTCGCGCAGGTCGTCGAGGGTGAAGTTGGCGCTTGAGCGCGAGCGCATATTAAGACCTTCTACGCCAAAGTAAATGGCATCGGTTCCGGCATCGATTGCTGCCGTGAGCGATTCATAGCTCCCTACAGGAGCCATTATTTCAAAGTCGCTGCGTGAGAGTGACATATCGTTTTTTTGTTGGAGTTGCTATACAACAATTCATACCCCGCCGTAAGGCAGGATATGAAAAGTAAAAATTTATTCCGTAATTATTCTTCGGTTTCGGTTACTTCAACAGCTTCGGCAGCCACAGCGGGAACTTCGGTTGCTGCGGGGGTGTCGAACTGGTCGGCGGGAACAGTTACGGCAGCGGGAGCCTGGGGAGCGGTGCGAAGAGCCTGACCGTTGTTCTTGGGCATGGTGAATGCCGAGATGATGGAAAGAAGAACGAGACAGCCTACAAGTGTCCAGGTGGCATTTTCAAGGAAGCTGTTGGTCTGGCGTACACCCATTACGGAGCCGGCTGCGCCGAACTGCGACGAAAGACCGCCGCCTTTGGATTTCTGAATGAGTACGATACCGATGAGAAGTACGGCGACAATTACTGTCAATACAATTATGACAACGTGCATAGTTATAATTATTTATCTGCTGCGCCTTGCCCGGCGAGGTCGCTCAGTCGGCGCTGGTTTATTATCAGTTTCTGCAAAAAACGCAATTGGTCTGCAAAGTAAGCACTTTTTTTTGGATATTTCAAGCTTATGCCCGATATAATTTCATATGCGCGCTCGTAACGCCCCTGTTTTATGAAAATATGAGCCAGACTTTCCGACAAAAGCGAGTCGTCGCCGGGTTCGGGCTTGTTCACGCTCACGTGTTCATCGGTGTCTTCATCGGGCATTTCCGGCTCGGTGTGATGAGCCGGCGAGGCGGGGTGTTGGCTGCGTATAAACGCGTTTATACGTGCGTCCTGCGAAAGCGGGTCTTCCTCCTCGCTCTGTTCGGGCAATTCTTCCTGCTCCTGGCGGGCAAGCAGCTCGGCATAGTCGGGAGTAGGATTGAAAATCATCTGTTCAAGCATTTTTTCCTCCTCGGGTGTGCAGGCGCCGTAGGTGCGCAGGAATGTGTCGATCACATCGGTTGTTTCGGGCAATTCCGAAGCCTGCAAGGGAGGATAGAACTTGGCCCATTCGTCGCCGTGCATGGCAAAGGCAAGTGTGCGTGCGCACGGAGCTGTCACAGCCAGGCGGTTCTGAATGGCCGATACCTGTTCGGGCGATATGCTGTCGGGCATATGCCGTATAAGCATAAGCGCCGCTGTGGTGAAGTAAGGATAACGCTCGAGCATGGCAAGCAGAGCTTCCGCCTCGGGATGCGTAATTTTTTCACCGTCGGGCAGCGCTGCAATGTGCTTTAGTAATGTTTGTGCTTGCCTGTCGTCCATGTTACCAGTTGCCCAAAGTTGCGTTAAAAATAAGTTCTACAAGTTCTTCGCATATTTCCTCGCACAGCGAATCCTGTACGTCGGTAAGCATTTCGGTAGCGGGGAAATCCCTGTAAGCGCTGAAAGTCTGGTCTACGTCCTTGTTTTCTTCCTTATTGTCGGTGTACTTGACACGTACGGTTATTGTGAGACGCGTCATGGATGCAAGCGCATTTTCGGTAACGGCCTGGGGGGTGAGGTTGTATCCCGTGATTTCACCCTCTATTTCAAGGTCGGAGGGGCCGTCGGTTGTCTGCAGGCGGGTGTTTTTGGAAATATAGTCGAGCAGTTCGTTCTCAAACATCGACTGCAGCGGAGGATACACCAGCGCCGCGCGTATCGGGAAATTGCTTACGCGCACGGTTTTGTACACGTTATAGTCTATGGCCGAGCCGTTCATTGTTATGCTTATGCGGCACGACGGCACGATGGCGGCAATAATCATTACCGCACAAAAGACTGTGAGACGCAGGTGTTTAGTCCAATCCATATTCTTTTATTTTGCGGTAAAGAGTCCGCTCGGAAATCTGCAGGTCGGCGGCGGCGGCGCGACGACGTCCGTCGTTTCGTTCCAGCGCGAGTTTTATGGCTTCTCTTTCCTTGTGTTCAAGGCTCTCGGGAGTAGGTTCAACCTCGGAGTATCCGACTTCGGCCCATTCCGGAGTTTCGTGGGGCAAGTCTATTGTTTTTTCATCGCGTCGCACCACAAGGGCTGTGGGAAGCAGTGCGGCAGGATTGTCGCCTGCGGTGGCATCGAGCAGCGGACTTTTGTGCAATATGCCGTTTTCGCGGGCGTCAAGACGTTCCTGCAGCTGGTCGATTCGCGATTGCAGGTTGAATATCATTCCAAAAAGCATTTCGCGCTCGCGGGCATAGTTGTGCGTATCGCCTCCGGTTGCAACCGGCATGAGCGAGTCGGTGCTGTCGGGCAGATAGTGGGCGAGAGTTTCGGTAGTTACCGTTCCTCCGGTTTCAAACAGAGCCATCTGCTCGACAATGTTCTTGAGCTGACGCACGTTTCCGGGCCAGCGGTAGTGTCGCATTGCTGTTTCGGCTTCCTCGCTGAAACTTATGGCGGGAGTTCGATAGCGTTCGCTGAAATCGGCCGCGAATTTGCGCGCAAGCAGGCGGATGTCGTTGCCACGGTCGCGCAGTGGCGGGATGTGTATCTGTATTGTGGACAGGCGGTAGAACAAATCCTCCCGGAAACGGCCGTCGGCGACGGCGCGTATAAGGTCCACGTTTGTGGCGGCCACGATTCGTACGCTTGTCTTGCGAACGGTGCTTGAGCCTACTTTGAGGTATTCGCCGCTTTCCAGCACACGCAGCAGTCGTGCCTGAGTGGTGAGGGGAAGCTCGGCCACTTCGTCAAGGAATATGGTACCTCCGTCGGCTTCCTCGAAATAACCTTTGCGGGAATCAACGGCGCCTGTAAAAGCACCTTTCTCGTGCCCGAAAAGCTCGGAGTCGATTGTGCCCTCGGGAATGGCGCCGCAATTGACGGCTATATATTTTGCATGCTTGCGTGCGCTGAAAGCATGTATTATCTGCGGAAAAAACTCCTTGCCGGAGCCGCTTTCGCCGGTAACGAGCACCGAGAGGTCGATAGGAGCCACGCGAATGGCGCGCTCCACGGCCGCTGTCAGTGCCGGGGCGTTGCCTATTATACCGAAGCGCTGCTTGGCTTGCAGCACCTGCGGATTTACGCTTGCTGGTTTATTATTCTCGGGCATTTACGTGATAATTGTTATTTGCAAATACAAAATTAGCAATTCTTTTTCAGCTCCGCAAGTCCCGGACGATGATGCTTGCGGCGTTGTCGGCGGCATTGTGCCGTCCCAATATTTCACGCATAAGGGTGTAGCCCTCGGTTTGTGCAAGTCGCTCGGGAGAATCCTGTCGCAGCAGCGGCCCGAGTTGGTCGGCTACAAGCGAAGGAGTGCAGTTGTGTACCAGCATTTCGGGAACAATCTTTTTGCCGGTAATAAGATTGGGCAGCGAAACAAATTCAATGTCCAGTATCTTTTCCATTATATCGTACGATATTTTGGCGCCGTTAGCACGGTAGCACACCACTTGAGGAATGCCGCAAAGAGCGGTTTCCAAAGTAGCGGTACCCGAAGTCACAAGAGCCGCGCGGCAGTGGGCAAGCACCTGCACGGCGTCGTCACGGAGTATAGGCAGGCGTATTCCGCCCCATTTGTTGTACACCTCGTCGTCGATTCCGGGAGCGGCTATAATAACCGGACGGTATTGCGGGAAAGTGTCGGCGGCAAGGCGCATAACGGCGAGATTGTTGCGAATTTCGCCCAACCGGCTGCCGGGCATGAGGGCTATGAGCGGGCGGTCGCGTAATTTGTGTTTTTTCAGGAATTCTTCGCGCGGAAGCACGGAGAGCATGGCCGCATCCACTTCTTCCACCGACGCGTTGCCCACGTATGTGGCTATGGGAGCTTTGTTGGCTTTGTAGAAAGTGGGTTCAAATGGCAGTATGCACAGCACTTTTTTCACCCGCTTTTTAATTGTGGCGAGGCGCCATTTTTTCCATGCCCATATCTTTGGCGATATGTAATAGTATACCGGAATATTCTCTTTGGCGGCGGTAGCGGCAACCTTGAGGTTGAACGAGGGGTAGTCAATCAGGATAAGGCAGTCGGGTTTTGCCATTCTCAATGCCTCGCGGGCTTTGGAAAGATTGCGACCGATTTTCCCTATATTGCGCAGAACTTCGCTGAAACCCATGAAGGCCATGTCGCGATAATGGATAACGGGTTGTTCGCCCGAGGCTTCAGCCATTTTGTCACCTCCGAGAAAGGTAATTACGGCATCGGGGTCGTGACGCTGCAAGGCTTGGATGAGATGTGCTCCGTGGAGGTCGCCCGAAGCTTCTCCTGCTATTATAAAGTAGTGCATGAGTGCTTACTTGGTTCGTTTGTCAAGAAAAAAATCGCGTATAACGGCGCGGCATTCGCCTTCGCGTATCCCCTCGCATACTTCGGCGCGGGGATGAAACGGTGTCGCGCCGGGACGCAGTATGGTGCTGTAGCCGCGTTTGGGGTCGGGGGCGCCTATCACAATTCTGCCCAACTGGCTCCAGCCAATCGCTCCGGCACACATGGGGCAAGGCTCCAAGGTAACGTATAAGGTGCAGCCCGGCAGGTATTTGCCGCCGAGCGTCTGAGTGGCTGCGCCTATGGCAAGCATTTCGGCATGAGCCGTTACATCGCCCAAGCGTTCAGTCTGGTTGTGTCCCCGGCCAATCACACGCCCGTTGGCCGCCACAATCACGGCACCGACGGGAATTTCTCCCTCGGCGGCAGCCATTCTGGCCTCGTTTAGGGCGAGACCCATAAAATATTCGTCGCCAAGCATAGTTTTACAGTTCTATCTTAATGCCTTCGTTGCCTGCAATTACTGTTCCGCCGAATTCCTCGGCGGCCTGGGCGGCAAGCAGCGATTCATCGGTAATTGTTTTGGAGTAGTGTCCCAGTATAAGCGTGTTAGCACCGGCCATTGCTGCAATGCGTCCCGCTTCCCTTGCCGTGGCATGCCCGCGCGACGATGCTTTTACTTTTTGCTCGTCGCCGTAGGTGGATTCATGGTACACGGTGTGGATTCCCTTTACGCTCTCGGCAACGGCGGGATTGAAAGCCGTGTCCGAGCAATAGGCATAACTTTTTGTCGGCGAAGGAGAGGTAGTGAGCCTTTCGTTTGGAACAAGACTTCCGTCGGGACGGACAAAATCTGCGCCTTCCTTGATTTTCTGCCGCATATAATGAGGAACTCCGTAGAATTCCACGGCGGCGCCGTCGATATGCCGCAGTTTGGGTTTCTCCTCAAAACGGTATCCCACGCAGGGAACACGGTGATACAGCGGGAATGCGGTTACAATAATGTTGTTGTCTTCAAAAACCGTCTGCGTGCTTTTTGGCTCTACGATATTGAATTTGAGCTCGTAGGGTCGGGTAGGGCAAACCATGTTCATTAGCCTTGCAAGCTCCTGCGCACCTTCGGCAAAGGTGTGTACGGTTACAGTTCCCTGCACATCGTGCAGCGCCATGGTGGAAAGCAAGCCGGGAAGGCCAAGAAAATGGTCGCCGTGCAGATGAGAGAGGAATATATGATTTATGCGTGCGAACGATATGCCGTAGCGCCGCAGCTGAAGCTGTGTGCCTTCGCCGCAATCCATAAGGAAATTATGTTGGCGGTATGCAATTATCTGGGAACTTGGCATGTGCCGGAGAGTGGGCGTTGCGGAGCCGCAGCCAAGTATTGTGACGTTGAAATATGACATATGGCAAAATTAGCTAAAATCCCCGAGGAATTATGCAAAAAAGCCATAAAAATAGGCTCGCTGACACAACAATAGGCGCTTTCAATACGTATTACAATCAGCAACAGCAGAAAGAAGTAAAGTATTGAATTAGTTTTTTCATAGGATTAGATTTTTAAGGTTTAGA
>CAMWMR010000020.1 GCA_947175425.1 uncultured Porphyromonadaceae bacterium | reverse complement strand
GTGGTCCCACTTGGGCTTGAACCAAGGACTCCCTGATTATGAGTCAGGTGCTCTGACCAACTGAGCTATAGGACCGGCATAGGATTTTCGTCCTTTGCGAGTGCAAAATTAGTGAATGTTTTTGACACCACCAAAAGTTTTGCCTATTTTTTTGACATGTTTTTGAGGCTTTTTCATCAACAAAGAAACAATTGTCGGAGTGTCAGCCATATACAGCCTTTTTCGCCTCTTGGTTTAGTGTCGAATAATAATTGAGCCGTTTGCCTGTCGTGTTGCAAGTATCAGCATTTCGGCTATCTGCACATGGGCGGGAGCCTGGGCTGCATATAGAACCGTATCGGCAATATCTTCGGCAGTAAGTGCTTCAATGCCACGATATACGGCGCTTGCACGGTCACGATCGCCATGAAAGCGGATGTTGCTGAAGTTGGTCTCCACAAGTCCCGGTTTTATTAGTGTTACGCGCAATGGAGTGTCTACAAGGTCGATACGCAAGCCATCGGTTATTGCTTTAACGGCAGCTTTGGTTGCGCAGTACACTGCCCCGCCTGCATATGCGGCATCTCCTGCTACGCTGCCTATATTAATAATGTGTCCTTGTCCACGTTCAAGCATGTTCGGTACAATAAGGCGAGTCATGCCCAGCAGTCCCTTTATATTGGTATCAATCATCTCGCTCCAGTCGTGGGTATTGCCTTCATATTCGGGTTCAAGTCCAAGCGCGAGGCCTGCATTGTTCACAAGCACATCTATGTTTTTAAACTCGTCGGGAATTGATTCTATTGCATGTTTTACGGCAGTTTCATCGCACACATCAAATGCCATTGTATAACAATTGTCGCCAAGTTCATTTTTAAGTTCTGCCAAGGCTGCCGTGTTGCGTCCGGTAGCTAAAACAGCGTATCCGGCTTTATGAAAACTTACTGCGCATGCTCGTCCTATTCCCGATGTTGCGCCTGTTATGAGTACTGTTCGCATAGTTATTAAAATTTTCTGCAAAAATAGTCATTGCAGGAGACTTTACAAGGTTATGAATTTAAAATGGGACGTTTTTGCCAATTTTTTGTAATTTTGCAAAGAAATAACCCGAACGATGAAAAAAGAAAATTGCGATACTGCCGCTCCCGGCATGAATGATTATTATAAGGTGGTGTTCACGTTTACTCCTCCAAGCGAGATTGCATGCGATTTACTTGCCGACGAACTTGCCGATACAGGTTTTGAGAGTTTTGTAGCCGACGAAACCGAGCCGGGCAAGACTCTTACAGCATATGTTCCCGCTCCGCTCTACTCGGAAGAAAGCACGAGCACATTAGCTGCCGAAGGTCAACTTGACTCTACAATCACATTCACCTCAGAGTTCGTTAAAGGACAGGACTGGAATGCCGAATGGGAAAAGAATTATTTCAAGCCTATTCTTATAGGTGGCCGTGTTGCCGTACACAGCAGTTTCCACACCGACATTCCCGATGCGGAATACGACATAACGGTTGATCCCCGAATGGCTTTCGGCACAGGTCATCATGCCACAACCACTCTGATGATGCAATGGTTGCTCAGCCTGGATCTTGAAGGGAAATCACTCATTGACATGGGCACGGGCACCGGTATTTTAGCCATTCTTGCCGCAATGCGTGGAGCCGCTCCGGTTACAGGCATTGAAATAGATCATTTTGCGGCCGAAAATGCTGTAGACAATGTTGCGCTCAATCTAAGCGACAAAGGCATGGATGTGAAGATTATTGAGGGAGACGCCTCCGCTTTGGCTGATATTGCCCCTGCCGACTTTTTCCTTGCGAACATCAACCGTAATATCATTACTGCTGACATCCATTCCTACGCAGCTGCGCTTAAACCCGGAGGCATGCTTGCAGTCAGCGGCTTTTATGTTGTCGACCGTCCCATTGTAGAGGCTGCCGCCGCAGGAGCTGGCCTCGTGTGCACGGGTGCTGAGGAAATAGACAACTGGTCGTCGATGTTTTTTAAGAAAGGATAAACAATGAAAGCTCTCGTTAGCAAATGCCTGCGCTTGCTCGCTTGCTTTATAATTATTATAAGTACTGCAAGCAGCCTCAAGGCACAAGAATCAGTGGATTCGGCCGAAAGAGTTAAGTTTTCATGGGGTGCGGAAGCCGGTGCTTCCATCGACCTCACAGGGCAGGAAATGAGCGCAATCGATTTCAATGCGTCTTTCGGCATGAATTATTCGTGGATTCGCTTTTTAGGTATAGGAGCGGGAGCCGACATTGCTATCAGCAACTCCTGCCGAGCATATCCTCTGTATCTTGATTTCCGCACAAATTTCCGTAAAAAGCCTTCGTTGTTCTTTTGGGCGCTTAAATGCGGTGTTGCGCTTAATTATTTACAACACAACTCACAACAGACAAATTTGGCCGGTTATACGGGCTTGGGCATAAACCTTGCCCAAGGACGGAAATTCAATTCCTATATGCTTATAGGCTATTCCTTCCGCAACCGCCGCGATATAAATATCGATGATAATACAATTCATCTTAAACCGGTTCATTACGCATCGGTACGCCTTGGAGTAAGTTTCTAATGAAATATCTGCATTATTTCAATCCCGAGAACGATATTGTGCTCGGGATTGATGCCGTACATTATACTCCCTCTCTGGCAGTATCCCGCTTTAAACGTGCAGGAGCGATTTTGCCACTGTGGTTTGGAAACGAGGGCGACCGTTGCCTCTGCGAGGGATTCGAGGAAGGCTGGTTCAAGGAAATGTGTTCGGCTTTTCATTTAGGTACAGATGTATATATTCGTGGAGAACAAGGGTTTACTGCGGCTCCGTGGGGTTGGTCTAAAGCTGCGCGTAAGCGTTTTGAACTTGAAGGTTTTAATGCCGACGTTTTACCCGATGATGCGATGCTCGGGAAACTGCGGGAACTGTCGCACAGGCGCACGGCATCCAAACTGAACAGGATTTTGGCCGAGCGACTTCCGTTCGCAATAGCACCGGCAGCAGTAGAACTCCGTAACGAGAACGAAATCAGGCAAATGGCCAAGGAGCATGCGTCGCTGGTTTTCAAACAGCCTTGGTCGTCATCGGGACGTGGTATAATTCCATGTAAAGGAACAGATATTGAACGAATCATGCCAATGCTCAATGGAATAATTCGCCGTCAAGGGAGCGTAATGGCCGAAGTTCGCCATATTCCTCTGCTGGATTTTGCCATGTTGTTCAATGCATCGCACGGACGCGTGGAGTACAAAGGTCTTTCATTGTTCTTCAACGACGAAGGTGGCAATTACAAAGGAAACTTTATTGCCTCGCAGAGTGTTCTTGAAAGAAAAATAGAAACCTTTTGCTCTGCCGAAAAACTCAAAATGCTAACACACATACTGCCATCTTCCCTTCAAGAAATAATAGGTGATACATATACCGGGCCGTTTGGCGTGGACATGATGCTTACCGACAATAGCTACTGCATGGCTCCTGCCATAGAAATTAATCTAAGGCGCACCATGGGGCATGTTGCAATGGATTTTTTTGAACTGCATGCCGCTCCCGATTTCGAGGGGACATATACTATTGTCCCCGGCGATTCTCCTGCCGGAACAGGAAGGGCGAACATAGTCAACGGCAAGTTGGTTGACGGCAGCATTAACCTTTCCGCCCCGCATAGCGGGTATAGTTTTATGGTGGAAAGTTTCTGTATATGAGAACAGATATGCATTTCTGTAAAAAATAGTAAAAAATAATTGAGGAAAAATTTCCTTAATTGCAAACAATGTTTTAAATTTGCCGCATAATCAAATGCACCAAAACCAAAATTAAAATGGAAGAACGCAAATTGAAAATCCGCGACCTTACGCTGCGCGACGGTCAGCAATCGCTCTTCGCCACTCGCCTGAGCCAGGCCGAAATCGACAAACTGCTTCCCTACTACGAGAATGCCGGTTTTTATATTATGGAAGTTTGGGGCGGCGCTGTACCCGACAGCGTCATGCGCTATCTCGACGAATCTCCCTGGGATCGTCTTCGCATCATCTCCAAAGCGATGGGCGGCCGTTCGCTGCTATCGGCGCTTTCGCGCGGCCGAAACCTCTTCGGCTACGTACCTTACCCCGACAGCGTTCTGGAAGGCTTCTACAAGGAGGCCATTGCCAACGGTCTTAATGTAATGCGTATTTTCGACGCCCTCAACGATATTGACAATGTACGCGAGTCCATTCGCCTCATCAACAAACTCGGCGGCATTGCCGACGGTGCCGTATGCTATACGGTAGACCCCAAAAGCAACGAAGCCGCTCAAAAGCCCGGCTTCTTTGCACGCCTGTTCGGCAAAAAAGCCGAAGAACCGGAAAAGATTTTCACCGACGAGTACTTTGTTGAAAAGGCTAAGGAAATGGAAAGCCTTGGTGCCAAAATCATCACACTCAAGGATATGGCCGGTCTCGTATCGCCCCTGCGTGCGGCCGCCATCATTTCCAAACTCAAAGCAGCTCTTAAAGTACCGGTGGATTTCCACACCCACTGCACTCCCGGCTACGGCCTTGCCTCCAGCATCATGGCAATTATAAACGGCGTTGATATTCTCGACACCAACATCTGGTGGTTCGGCGGCGGCTCGGCAGCTCCCGCAATTGAACTTGTTTATATCTTTGCCAAGAAACTCGGTGTTGAAATTGATGTGAACATGGAAGCCGTGGGTGAAATCCGCGACCATCTCCTTGCCGCACGTCAATCGCTCAAGGCATTCGACCTCAGCAAGATGCCCAAGCCTTTCGATCCCCTCAAGGACACACTTCCCGCCAACATCGAAGCCGAAGTGGACCGCGCAATCGCAGCCGCCAAGGCAATGGACGAAGAAACTCTGCTCGCAGCATGCCACGCTATCGAAGAATACTTCGGATTCCCCAAACCAAACGAAATTGTTAAGGACGCCGAAGTTCCCGGCGGCATGTACTCAAATATGGTTGCCCAGCTCAAATCGCTTGGTGCCGAAGACCTGCTTGAGGATGCAATGCGCCTCATACCCATGGTTCGCCGCGACGCCGGACTTGTGCCTCTTGTAACACCTACAAGCCAGATTGTAGGTTCCCAGGCCGTGAGCGTGGCTCTCGACCGCAAGAAGGGCAATCCCGACTACTCCAACCCGTCCAACCAGTTTATTTCGCTCGTAAAAGGCGAATATGGTCACACTCCCGTGCCCGTAGATCCCGCTTTCCGCGAAAAGATTACCGGCAGCCCGGTTGAAAAACCCTATGACGTAAATTCCTACAAGAAGCCGGAGAATCCCGTTCTTGCCGAATACGGCAACGTACCTCTGGCATCCAACCGCGAGGAAGAACTTCTGCTCGAACTTCTTCCTACGGTAGCCAACGGCTTCCTTCGCAAACGTCGTGCCGAGGAATATGCCGCCAAGGAACAGAGTGCTCCCAAGGCCGAGAAAGTCGAGGTTAAGGAAGAAGCTCCTGTAGAACCCATTACCGGTCCCACTTTGAAAGCTCCCATGGGCGGCCGTGTAATATGCGTCAACGTAAAAGCCGGCGATGCTGTTAAGAAAGGCGACATCCTGCTTGTATACGAGGCAATGAAGATGGAAAACGACGTTCAGGCCGAAAACGACTGCACTGTAAAACGTGTATTCGTCAAGCCCGATGATGTTGTTGGTACCGACGCCGTTCTCATCGAATTCGAATAAATTTACCGAAACATATCACGAGGAGGGCAAATCGAAAGGTATGCCCTCCTTTCTTTTTCCTGCCATTATGCGAAGTTTATCCTTTCTGTTTTTGCTGCTATCCGGCGTGCTTGCTGCGCACTCTTCCATTCACGGACTAAAACAACGGCTGTCCGATATCATAGGACAACACGATGTAGGCGTATGCGTTATAACGGGACGCGACACCATAGGGCTGAATCTTGACAAAGAATACGAGCTATGCAGCGTGATGAAGTTTCATCAAGCCGTTGCACTCGCGCAGTATCTCGGCTACCCTGCAATCTTACAACAGGAAGTGGATGTGAAAGCCGAGGAGCTGCGTTCCGATACCTGGAGTCCGATGCGTGCAGAAGCAAGGGATCACGATTTCCGTATAAGCGTTCCCGGATTACTTAACTATACATTGCAGATGAGCGATAATAACGCCTGCGATGTCCTTTTCGACCGCTTTATCACGCCTATTGAAACCGACAGTATTTTACGTTTGCAAGGACTTTCGGATTTCGGGATTGCCTTCAACGAGGCCGAGATGCACGCCGACCCTTCGCTGAGCCGCTGCAATTACAGCACACCAAGGAGTGCCGCAGCATTTATGGATAATTTTTTCAGAAACGACACTACAATGGCCGGAGCTGTTGTAAAAGCGGTAATGGTTCGCAAAAGCGAGTTCGGTCGCAACCGCATTCCGGCAGGCGTGAGTTCTTCAACAGGTGTATATCATAAAACTGGAACCGGCTTCGACAAACCGGGCAATGTGATCTCTGCAGTCAACGATGTTGCCTTTATCACCTATCCACGCCCCGACGGCAGTATAGGCGGCTACACGCTTGCGGTATTTATCTCCGATTGGGCAGGCGGCATGGAAAATGCCGAAAAGCTGATAGCCGATATTTCAGAAGCGACTTGGGACGCTATGTCTATAAGTGATTTCCTCGCCTTCAACTCGCAAAGCCGGGCTGCCGCTATTGAACGGCGACAGAATACCGCACAAATCGTTGACGACAGCTTAACTGCCGGCGGAATATTGGGCGAAATTCTTATAGAGCTGCTTTGGAATATAATCGACAGCAAATTATACCCCGATTCAAATTTCGATTGAAAGAGTGAATCTATAGTTTCGCTTGGGCATTGGGTAATTGATAATTACATCGTAGTCCTGCGAAAAAATATTGTTCACCTCTGCAAGGATACGGGAGCTGAACTTGCCGAATTTGAAATCGTAGCTTAACGAAATATCCGAAGTATACCAGGGTTGGGTGTAATTATACCTTATATTCTCCTGTTGGTTATAACGCTCGCCAACATATATATAGCTGTAATTCAAGCCCCATGAACGCCAGCTTGCGTTAATAACCGCAGAACCTGAGTGGTGCGGGATATATGGAATCTGATGCCTGTAATAATTATCGGCAGGATTTGTAACATCAATCGCACGCTGCCAGGTATATTGCGCCCTCAGTGTAAGAAACAGGTCTTTTGCCGGATTGAACGTAAGAAGGCCGGTGAGGTCTATACCCCTTATATCCACTACGCCGAGATTAAGCATAGTCCAACGGAATTGCTGTCCTTTGGGATAAGCCACAATTTTGTCGTGAACCTTGTTATAGTATGCATCAGCACTGAAACGCATAGATGAAAGCAGCGCCCGTCTGTTACGTTCGTACACAATTCCGAAGTTATACTGCTCTACTCTCTCGGGCGAAAGCTGCGAGTTACCCATATCGGCATAATACAAATCGTTGAAAGTGGGCATTCGAAATGATTTCTTGTAGAATGCCCTCAGCGACAAATCTTTATTCCGCATCGGATAAAAAGACGCGTACACCGCCGGAGTGAATACGTGCTTGTCATCGGGCGACTGACGCCCTTCAAGATTATCATGTACAAAAGTCATCAAACCGCTTGCAGTTACGTTGAAACGGCTCAACGCAAAAGACGTGGCCACAGAGAGCAGATTCGTAAACCGGTCGGGCTTCGCAAAGCCGTACATATCGGCATGCAGCGTGTTCCACATAAAATCGTAACTTGCCGATGCACTCCAGCCGGGCAGAATGTCGATCTGATTGGCCGATGAAAAATAGAACTCTTTCTGCTTATAGAGATTGTCTATTTTAATCTGCTTGTCATCATTATTCACATAATGCGTGCGGTAAAAGGCATATTTCACATTCTCCAGACTTGTCCAACGCCCCAAAGTGAATGTCGCCGAGCCTTGCACAAATGAATTATTATCCCAAATTCGTTCGCCGCGGCGCCAAACGTTGTTCACAATAGCGCCGGGAACGCCACGCTCGGAGGTATAGTTATACACCTTGAAATGCCAGTTACCCGAAGCGAAAGTGCCGTTGACATTCAGTTCTATACGTGTAGCATCAATATCTCCGTTCTGTCTTACGGCTGTAGTATCGTACGCCACTTCACCGGCAGGATTCACACGCCGGTAACGGAATTTGTACTTGCCGCTCGAGTTAAGCCACTCGGTACTGAGCGACGCATTAATACGCTCGGTCAGCTTAAGCTCTACTAATGCCGACGGATTAATCAAATCGAACGATCCGAAGCGCATCATTGCCTTGGCATGGAAACTTTCCCCCTCATCGAACTGCGGAGTTTTTGTACGCAAATACACGGTTCCGGCATTTCCGAAATCGCGGGCAGGCTGCAAAAGAGCGCTTTTCTGTCCGTTATGAAGCGAAAGAGCCTCAATATTATCCAGCGAAAACTGTCCGAGGTCTATCTGTCCGTTCTGAGCATTGCCAAGCTGCACGCCATCGTACACCACTCCGGTATGATTGGTACCCATAGAGCGGATATTCACGGTTTTAATACCTCCCACTCCGCCGTAATCCTTAACCTGAACTCCGGCAAAATAACGCAGCGCATCGGCCACACTGTTGCTGTTAAGGCGCTTAAGCTCCTCGCCCCTGAGCGATTGAACAGGAATGGTTTCAACGGCATTTCGCCGTGCAGTTACAAGGACTTCCTTGAGTTCGCGACGCGAAAGTGTATCGGGCGCAGATTGCGCCGATACGTTAACCGAGAGTATAAAAGAGGCACAAAGGCCTGTAATTAAATATTTTACTGAAGAAGCAGCCATTTAACAGTGTTCGAATACAAAAAATTCCCGTTTGTACACATGGAGGCACACACGGGAACGGAAATTTACGGTATTGTTCAAACACATTTATAACTGCTGCAACAATCACAGTAAGCGGCCCATAATCCCGCAGGCACAACCACATTCGGAGTCGTCATGGCAGGTCTTCTGACTCATCCCCGCACAAGCGCCTTCTCAAAGCCCGGGCTTTAATGACATAGTGCTTCTGCGTTTACAGGATTTACAGCAGCGGGTACTGTACCGGATTCGCACCGGATTCCCATTTGATGCCATACACGGAGCCTCCGCCCCGAAAAGCAACCATAACGCTGCAAAGTTACAAAAAAAATTCGGACTGCGTGCATTCACGGCAGTCCGGCAATAGGATAAGCGGTACTATGTGCGGCGTGTTACTTTACGCCTGTTGCGACTGAGTCTGATGAAGATAGTCGGCCAGAGCTTCGCGGGCGGGAACAATTCGCGGCATGCCCTTTTCGTCGGCGAAAACCATATCCTGACCAAGGGATGCCTTGCGGCGAAGAAGATTCTCGTAGGAATCATTCAATCCCTTGCTGATTATCTCCCTTAATTTCCGTTTTTCCAATTCTGACATAATTTGTTGATTTTGCTGAAAATTTCATGTTCAATAACTTCCGTCTCATTGGCAAGTTCAACCGGTTTGTCGACATTGTCGATAAACATCCAGCTGTCCACAATAGGGGCAAAAATGTTGAAGAAGTTGCAAAGACCAACCCAATAACGACGGATAACTGTTTCTCGCGGTATGTTGTGACCGCCTTCGTGAACGCGCTTTGCCACACGTTCTATAGCCATTTCGGGCGAAGACAACCAAAAGAACAGCAGAACCACCATGTATCCTTGTTTTTTTGCCTTGCGTACGAGGCGGACATAGGAACGGGCGGCAAGGGTTGTCTCAACCGCAAAAGTTTTATTCTGAGAAAGAAGCACGCCGATACGTTCGAGCATCAGTCGACCGGCATCTATTGAAACCGACTCCGGATTGAACGGAGACAGGCCCTTTGCTATTTCGTCGGCGTTTACAAACTCGCGACACTCAAGCAAGTCGGGCAACACGGAGAAAGAAGCCGTTGTTTTACCGGCTCCGTTGCAACCTGCTATTATGTATAATGTAGGGTTCATTGTCGCGATATTATTCAAACAAGTTGAATCCGGGGCACAGACACCCGCGAATTGAAATGCAAAAATACTAATAATTGCGGAAATTACAAGCACTTCGCAGCATATATGGGCATAAAAAATGTTTATGAGGCCTGCAACATGCATATTTGTTGTGCAAACCATGGAAAATGCGTACTTTTGCATTACGATGATTGAATATATTAAAGGCCGCGTGGCCACCCTCAACCCGGCAGCCGTAACCATTGAGACAAACAATGGTGTGGCATATCTGCTGAATATCAGTCTGCCGACATATACAGCCATAGAAGGCAAGGAAGAAATAAAGCTGTACGTTCACGAAAAAATCAGCGAGGACGCATGGACGCTCTACGGTTTTTCGAGCGAGCGCGAGCGCGAGCTCTTCAAGGCGCTTATCGGGGTATCCGGCGTCGGGGCTGCAACCGCAATAATAATTCTCTCGGCTCTGCAGGGCGACGAACTCGCCTTTGTAATATCGTCGGGAGACGATAAAAGGCTCAAAGCCATAAAAGGTATAGGCGCAAAAACTGCCGAAAGAATAATTGTGGACCTCCGCAATAAAATAAAAAGCACTGCCGATACGTTATTTCAACAACCGACACTCCGCAACGAAGCATTCGACGAGGCTCTTACGGCCTTGCAAATGCTCGGTTTCGACAAAAAGCACAGCGAAAAGGCGCTGTCGAAGCTTTTTGCCGAAGAACCGACTCTCAAAGTGGAAATTGCCATAAAAAAAGCTCTTTCCATGATGTAGCGGCAACGGCTATATTGTAATGGAAAAGACCTTCAGTAATTATATAATATTCATTCGTTTGTGCCTGGCATCCATAGTGTTGCTTTTTGCAACGCCCGGAACGGCAGCACAAAACAACGGCGATGAATTTTATCGTCCGGCTCCTCCTGCATATCCGCCTCCGCCGGCCGAGGAAGATCACATGCCGCTTGTTCTTCCCGTAGGCCCTACTGTTCCTCGCAGTTACGAAGACCTTATGAGGGACGAGATGGCTTACGACCTTTCCACGCCCTCGAACATCGTCACATCGGCCGATTACGACCCCATAAGCGGATGTTACATTGTGCATACGCGAGTGGGTAATGTGGATATTGCCACTCCTTTCATGCTAACCGCCGAGCAGTACAACAACTGGCAGTTGCGCCGTTCAATGCAGCAGTACTACCGGGAACGCAACATGTCTCTTATAACCGATGGCGAAAAACAGCCTTTCAATATTTTTGACATGAACTTTGCCCTCGGCCCCTTGGAAAAGATTTTCGGCCCGGGTGGTGTTTCTCTTAAAACTCAGGGTTCAGTGCAGATAAGCATGGGCGTAAAGAGCAACAAAACCGACAATCCGTCGCTGTCGCTCTCGGCGCGTCGTAAAACCTATTTCGATTTCGACCAGAAAATTCAGGCAACAATACAGGCCGGAGTGGGCGACCGAATGAAGTTCAACATGACCTACAACACCGATGCAACATTCGATTTCGACTCGAAAAACCTTAAACTTGCTTACGAAGGCAAGGAGGACGATATTGTAAAAAGTATTGAAGCAGGTAATGTGTCCATGACTACCGGGTCGTCCCTAATCCGAGGCAGCACTGCCCTGTTCGGTATAAAATCCAAACTTCAGTTCGGCAAACTCACCGCAACGGCTCTCGTATCGCAGCAAAACTCGGAATCAAAAACCGTGAATACAAAAGGAGGTGCACAGACTACCGAATTCTCCGTAAATGCCGATGAGTACGACCAGAACCGCCACTATTTCCTGGCACACTTTTTCCGTGACAATTACGATAAATTCGCTTCGCATCTGCCATATGTATCCTCCGGTGTTAAAATCACCCGCATAGAAGTATGGATAACGAATAAAACCGGCAAATATGAGCAGTCGCGAAACTTTGTAGGCTTCATGGACCTCGGCGAAAACTCCAAGCTTGCAAGCAATTACTGGATACCCAACACTGCCCTCCCTAATCCGAGCAATACATCCAACAACCTACTCAGCGTAATTAAAGAACAGTACCCAGGAGCCCGTAACATCAATCAAGTTACGCAGGCTCTCGAACCGCTTTCGGCCTACGGCATAGAGGGCGGACGCGACTATGAAAAGGTGGAGAGCGCCCGTCTGCTGTCGTCTTCGGAGTATACTCTTAACTCAACATTAGGTTACATATCAATTAAAAGCGCCTTGAATGCCGACGAGGTACTCGCAGTGGCCTTTGAATATACCTATAACGGCCAGGTGTATCAGGTTGGTGAATTTTCGGGCGACATCACCACTACCGACCAGTCGCTGTACCTGAAAATGCTCAAAAGTACCACAACATCGCCATATTTGCCAATGTGGCACCTGATGATGAAAAACGTGTACTCGCTCGGCGGATATCAGATTCAAAAGAACAAGTTCAAACTCAACATCAAGTATCTGTCCGATACTACCGGTACGCAAATAAACTATCTTCCTATTCCCGGCCTCAACAACCAGTCGCTGCTGCAGGTAATGAATCTCGACCGCATCGACAGCAACGAGGAAAGCAATCCCGACGGATTTTTCGATTTTATCGACGGATATACAATTCTTGCTTCTACCGGCAAGGTAATTTTCCCCGTTGTGGAACCGTTCGGTAAGCATCTTGCCGAAAAAATAGGAAATCCGGCCATAGCTCAACAATATGTATATCAGGAACTGTACGACTCCACTCTTGTGGTGGCGCGTCAGTACGCAGATAAAAACAAATTCATCCTTTCGGGCGAATACATGGCCTCTGCAGGCTCGCAGATACGACTCAACGCCATGAACGTGCCGCGCGGATCTGTTGTGGTAACTGCAGGCGGCGTAACTCTTACAGAGAACTCCGACTATACCGTGGACTACGCAATGGGTATAGTTACAATCACAAATCAAAGCATAATCGACTCGGGACAAAACATAAGCGTCACACTCGAAAACCAATCGCTCTACTCCACTCAGCGCAAAACGCTTCTCGGCCTCGATTTGCAGTATCAGGTAAACAAAAACCTTAACATAGGCGGTACGATTATGCACTTCTCGGAGAAGGCTCTTATTGAGAAAGTGAATATCGGCGACGAAACCGTCAACAATTCAATGTTCGGTCTCAATCTTGCCTACAACGGCGAGTTCATGTGGCTCACCAATTTGCTGAACAAGCTGCCGACGGTGAACGCCACAATGCCTTCGCGACTCAATCTTACAGCCGAATATGCCAACCTTGTGCCGACAAAACAAAAATCGGGTTCCAATAAAGGCTCGTCGTATATCGATGATTTTGAATCCACCCAGACCGGCATCGACCTCCGCTCGCCCTATTCATGGTTCCTTGCATCGACCCCTTACGACCCTTCCGGCGATGCTTTGTTCCCCGAAGCTGCTCTGAGCAACGATATTCAGTACGGCAAAAACCGAGCACTGCTGAACTGGTACTATATCGACCGACTGTTTACTCAGCGCAACTCGTCCATGTGTCCCGGTTACATTAAAAGTGACCTTGCGCAGCTTTCGAATCCCTATGTACGTGAAGTGACCGTTCAGGAAATTTTCCCCGTACGCGACCTCACCTACGGCCAGTCTTCGACAATTCAGACTCTTAACCTTTCGTACTATCCCGAAGAACGCGGTCCTTATAACCTCGACAACATAAACATTGACGACAGAGGCAATTTGCTTTTCCCCGAAAAACGCTGGGGTGGCATAATGCGTCGAATGGACAACACCAACTTCGAGCAAAGCAATATTGAGTACATTCAGTTCTGGATGCTCAACCCGTTCCTTGACCCCGAAAATCCCAATTACGAGGGCGGCGACCTTTACCTCAACTTCGGCGAAATTTCGGAAGACATTCTAAAGGACGGTCTCAAAAGCTATGAAAACGGCATTCCCTACGACGGCAACGATCAGTATCTTACCGAAACTGTGTGGGGACGCGTTTCCACACAAAACTCACTTACATATTCGTTCGACAACAATACCGGGTCACGCCTTGCACAGGACGTTGGTCTGGACGGACTCCACAACGACCAGGAATTTGTTTTCCCCACATATGCCAATTATCTCGAAGGTCTTACACGCCGTCTATCGCCCGAGGCTGTAGACTCCATGCAAATGAACGCGTTCTCTCCGCTCAACGACCCCGCAGGCGACAATTATCACTTCTACCGTGGTTACGACTACGATGAGGCACGTTTGGGCATTTTGGAACGCTACAAGCGCTACAACGGCGTGGAAGGCAACTCTCTTTCCCCTGAGGACGCTCCCGATCCCTTGTACCAATCGGCCCGAAGCGTTCCCGATGTCGAGGACATAAATCAGGACAACACACTCAACGAGTACGAGCGCTATTTCCAGTATCGCGTATCCATCCGCCCCGAAGATCTTGTTGTAGGCAAAAACTTTATTACCGACAAGCAGGTATCCATTGTTCCCACCCGCGACGGAGGACGTCTTGAAGTTGAATGGTATCAATTCAAGATCCCCTTGAAGAGCTACGAAAAGATTGTCGGCTCCATAACCGATTTCTCCACCATACGTTTCGCGCGTATGTTCCTCACCGGCTTCAAACGTCCCACCCACCTGCGTTTTGCCACCCTTGAACTCGTTCGCGGAGAATGGCGCACCTACGATTTCAACCTCAATACCCGTGGCGATTCGCCCGCTCAAGGACAGCTCGACGTTTCGGTTGTAAATATTGAAGAAAACAGCGAACGCGAACCGGTGAATTACGTGCTTCCTCCCGGGGTTACCCGTATAAGCGACCCGGGGCAGAGTCAGATAACACAGCTCAACGAACAATCCATGTCGCTTAAGGTTACCGGCCTTACCGCCGGCGATGCCCGTGCAGTTTACCGTAACACACAATTGGATTTGCGTAACTACAAACGCATGCAGATGTGGACACACGCCGAAGCGCTCATCGACAACAATACCGACCTCAAATCGGGTCAGCTTTCGGTATTCGTCCGTCTCGGCAGTGATGTAAAAAACAACTTCTACGAGTACGAAGTGCCTTTGGAACTTACACCTGCCGGAGAATACAACCAGTATCTTGAAAGCGACAAATATATAGTATGGCCCCGCTCCAACTATCTCGATTTCAATCTGCAGTCGCTCGTCAACCTCAAGCAGGAACGCAATCGTGCCAAACGCGCCGAAGAACCCGGCGTGGGATATGCCACACTTTATACAGGACGCGACCCCGATAATGAACGCAACCGCATAGCGGTTCTCGGCAATCCTTCACTGAGTGATATTCGAGTAATTCTTGTTGGTGTGCGCAACAATTCATCGGCAACAAAAGACGGTATTGTATGGGTAAACGAACTTAAAGTTACCGATTTCAACGAGAGCGGAGGCTGGGCAATGAAAGCAAATGCGACTCTGCAAATGAGCGATGTCGCCACCGTAAACGTGGGCGCACATATGGAAACTGCCGGTTTCGGCTCGGTGGACCAGGCACTCAACGAACGACGTCTCGACGATTACCAGCAGTTTAATGTCGCCGTTCAGGCCGATCTTGGTCGTTTCTTTCCCGAAAAAGCAAAGCTCAGAGCGCCGATATATTACTCCGTAACACGCGAACGCACATCGCCCAAATACAATCCGCTCGACCAGGACGTTCTGCTCAGCGAAGCTCTCGATGAGTGCGAGACCAAAGCGGAACGCGATTCCATAACCGCTTATGCCGTGGAACGCTCATCGGTGCAGAATTTCTCTATTTCGGGACTTAAATTCGATGTGCAGAGCAAAACGCCTATGCCTTGGGATCCTGCAAACTTCACTGTAAATTTCAGCTTTACCAAGCAATCCAAAAACGACCCGACTACCGAATACGAGAATACGAACGATTACCGAGGCTCCTTTGCATATAATTATTCACCTTTCATTCGTCCCTTCAAGCCCTTTGCAAACATAAAAGGCAAAAGCAAAAATGCCCGTTTCCTTAAAGATTGGGAACTCCAGTGGCTGCCGAATAACATATCGTTCCTCACAACCATGACTCGTAACTATTACGAGCAACAGACTCGTTCCGAACAGGATGTAATGTTCCAGCTCCCCGTATCGGTAAGCAAGAACTGGCTGTGGGACCGTCAGCTGGCGCTTACATGGAATATTACAAAAACGTTGTCGCTGAGCTTCAACTCCAACACCTCGGCACGAATTGAAGAAACTGTCGGGGCAGTCAACCGCAAACTGTTCCCCGACAAATACCGCGATTGGAAAGACACTATTTGGCAGAGTATCCGCTCTATGGGTACTCCCTGGAGCTATTCGCAGACATTTACCGGCCAGTACAAAGCGCCATTCTCAAAAATAGCATTCCTCGATTTCCTTACAGGTTCGGTGAGCTATAACGCAACCTACCGCTGGGACAGAGGTGCAACAATCGACGGAATCAAACTCGGGAACTCCATAGCCAACCAGGCCGCATGGACTGCCGACGGACGCGTGAACTTTGAGACATTCTACAATAAGATTCCCATTCTCAAAGACGTTACCAAGCGCTTTGCCAATACCCGCAAAGCCAATACACCGCCCAAAAAGGCGCGCAAGTTCGAGCGAACCTACAAGCTACAGCCCGACACAACGCTCACCATAAGGCACAACCTGAGGGCTAAAAACATAAAGCTGACTGCCACGACATCCGACGGCAAGCCTTTCCCGGTAAAGACAAGAATTATCGACAACAACAGTCTTGAAGTACTCACCAAGGCCGACGACAATATTAAATTCACCATTGTGGAAGTGCTCAAGGAAGAAAAGAGCATTCTGCGCGAAATCGGGGAATACTCGCTGCGACTCATTTCATCACCGCGCAACGTTGCTGTACGTTACCGCAACACTCGCTCCATGTCGCTTCCTCTGTTCGCTCCCAACATAGGCAACGTATTCGGTCAATCCAATTCCTACGGACCAATGTCGCCCGGCTTGGATTTTGCATTCGGATTTACCGACGAAAGCTACATTCAGAAAGCGCTGGATCGCGGCTGGCTAATAACCGATGACGGACAGACATCGCCGGCAGTATGGGCACGAACCAACGAGCTTAACATCGAGGCAAATCTCGAGCTCTTCAAAGGTTTCAAAGTACAGCTCACATTCAACCGCACCGACAACCGCACATCGCAGGTACAGTTCATGTACAACGATATGCCCACCTCACTTTCGGGCTCTTATACAAAGACCCACTGCGCACTCCTGACGGCTCTCACCTCCTCCAATGCCAAGGACGGATACAACTCCGATGCTTTCAATACCTTCCTGCGGTATATTCCCGAAATGCGTGCACGCGTAGAAAGCCAATATGCCGGACTTGTATATCCCGACAAAGGCTTCCTCCGCGACTACCCTCTGGCAGGAACACCGTTCAGCCCGGAAGTCGGCACAATAAGTGAGACATCATCCGATGTTCTCATTCCCGCTTTCGTGGCCGCTTATACCAAACGTTCGCCCGAGAAACAGACTCTGAACCCCTTCCCCGATTTCGCATCGGTGCTCCCCAACTGGCGCATTACTTACGATGGCCTTGTCAACATGGGCAACATGCGCAATATATTCAAGTCGTTCACGCTCTCGCATGCCTACCAGTGTACCTATTCGGTAGGCTCGTTCTCAAGCTATCTTAACTGGGTATCGGCCGACGGCGACCTCGGGTTTACACTCGATGAACTCTCCGGACAGCCTATTCCCTCCTCGCCTTTCAATATTTCATCGGTTGCAATAACCGAACGTTTTGCCCCGCTTATCGGCGTGAACGCCACTCTCAAAAACGAGCTTCAGTTCAAACTCGAGTATCGCGACCAACGCACGCTCACTCTTAACTCGGCTGCCGGCCAGCTGGTGGAGGCTTCGCAAAAAGGCATAACAATAGGCGCCGGCTACAAAATTGTGAATTTCAATACAATCCTTAAAATGCGCGGCTCGCAGCAGGGTGTGAGCAACGACCTTACTCTGAATGCCGACTTCTCATTCCAGAACAATCAGGCGCTAATTCGCCGAATTGAAGGGAACTATACACAGCCCACAAGCGGGACAAACACCCTCAACATCAACTTCACCGCTTCCTATATTCTCAGCAAGCGACTTACGCTGTCGGCCTATTTCGACCACCAGGTAAACTCGCCAATCGTCACCACCAGTGCCTATCCCACCACAAACTCTTCCTACGGCATTTCCATGAACCTTTCATTAGCACGTTAACAACCTAAAAAATATCCCTATTATGAAGAAACTCTTTACTCTTGCTCTCGCCGTCCTATCGGTTGCAACCGCATCGGCACAGTACGTATGCACCACTCCTGGCGCTACATTCAGCTATCGCGACAGCATTTTTGCCGCCGAAAAGCCTTTGGAAATAATGCAGACTAACAAAATTGCTTCCGTCGACACCGACAAAAAAGGTATTCTCACCGTGACTGTCGACCAGCAGCAGTTCATGGCCGACGCTCCCGAAATGAGCAAAAGCCAAAGTTCCAAAGCATACTTCAATCCCAAGGACAGCACCACAACACTCGTATTCTACACTGCCGAAGAACAAAAAGAAGAAATAATTGCCAACATCAAACAGAGCATCGAAGCAAGCGGCGAACGCCCCTCTCCCGCCGAAATGGACGAGCTTATGAACAGTATTTCGGCTCGCGGTGAAATTTCGCTCGCTCTCCCTCAGGGAGCTGCTGTCGACACCAAGATCCCCAACAAAAGCCTGCGCATAGGCGTTGCAACTCAAAACTTTTCCATAAACCTCTGGAAAGGCAAGGTTCTCGGATATGAAACCATTACTCTCCCCTGCGGAACTTTCGAAAACTGTATAAAAGTTACATACGAAATAAAAATGGACATGGGACAGAGCCAGAAAATGACTTCCACCGACTGGTATGCTCCCGGCATAGGCCTCGTACGCCAGGTTGTAACATACAAAAAAGACGAACCATTCAGCAGCACCGAACTGGTATCGTTCACAAAATAAACACAAGCCGACAAATCTTTATTGGCTTGAATCCCAACCAAAACTCCCGAAACCTTGGCGGTTTCGGGAGTTTATTTCTTAATGTGTGTTTGAATTCACGCACTCTTAGTTAGTCAAGTTTTTTATTTTATTGGAGCTGAAAGCATTTCCTTGACATTTGCCGGTAATTCGGGTGCTGATTGAGGTACGATAATTTCACGGTCGGAATAATCCCATTCCAATTCTTTGGCCTGTTTTACGGTGAGATAACGGGCTTCGATAGGATATACTTCGAAAACGCTGTATGTTTTAACGGGATCTTTTGTATGGAGGGCTCGTTTTATGAATTTACTTTTTATGGTCATCTCCATTGTATATGTTGCCATCTGCAGCGTGTTGGGGCCGCACTTACCGTTTTCATCTACCCGATGAATGGTTTTCATAAGCATCTCGGAGGTATCGATTGTGAAACCTATAAGTTTGAAAAACAACGGACTCCAATGATGATCTTTATGATTAGCCAGTATGTCGCATGTTGTCTCGAGCTTGTTCCCTACAGCTCGCGTTGTGGCGAAAAGCCCGTATTTCCCTTGTATCGATTGAACCGCGCCATTCAAGATACTGTCGGGGACAGTTTGACCGGTGGGATTGATAGAACAAAGACTAATCCACGATAAAAATTCTTCGTCTTCGGTAGGTCTTGCAATCGAATCGAGCCCTTCGGCATTTTTATGCCTTACCCTCAGCTTTTTGGCACGAATATATGGCGTTACTTTCTTACCGAAGCCTTTTACCTTTTTTTCGGTGAGAAAATAGTCGGCTGCGTATTCTCCCGCCATCTGTATTGTATCGCCGCCATACATAGCCGTAGTGTACTCGCGCAGGTAGCATCGGAGCTTAAGCACCGGGCGTTCCTCCGGTATAACCACTATTTCGGAAAGTTCGAAATTTGCAGGCGACAGTAACACTGTATCGACAGGAGCGGCCAAGTATTGTTCTTCGTAGCCCATACAACGGACTGTCAGGGGCATTGAAGCAGAAGTGCCGTCGAAGCGGCCGCGGCTGTCGGTGAGACCGGCGATTGTGCCGTTTGGCATTAATAGCGTTGCAGCCGCAAGCGGCGTACCATCCGAACTGTCCACAACCGATAAAGTCCATGATTTTGCAACAAGTGGAATAAACAACAACAGAATAAACAGAAATCTTGACATAGTACTAAAAATTGAAACGATATATAATCATTTTGCAAATTTAGTGTTTTTTCATCAAAATCCAATCTAAAAACACAAAAAAGTTTTACATCGCAATTAATTAAGATGTAAAACTTTGAATACTACAATATGAATCCCGTTTACCGGATCCAACTCAACTGTTTTGTGGAGCTATTGTATTGGAATTCTGATTATATGCTTTTGCAACGCACTTCCATTCTCCGCCAAGTTTCAGAAGCAACAGAAAATCGGTAAAGTCGATAGAGCCTCCCCAGCCTTCTTCCAGTACCCGAACTACAGCAACGGTTTCTTCCACGGCAAGGACATCAATCCGCGCGTTGAAATTTTCGCCGGCGCCGACAGTATCGACGTTTTTGTAGAATTGCTGAATTGAGCCTCGCTCTACAGTTCCGTTCAAAATACCGAACAGAACGGCATCGTCGGTAAACAAAGTTTTTGCATATTCGCTGTTACCCTCGGCAACACTCCTCACAAACTTTTCGGCAGCTTTTGCAACCGCATCGTATTCACTGATTTTGTTTCTCATATATAAGTGATTATTTGTTTTTTCGCGAGCAAAATTAATATGCCCGGATTAAAAATACAAGTACCGAAAAATTATTCATATACTGAAAAATTTTTCGGTATAGCAATTTTATCGCAATATTTATTACCTTTGCGTCAAATCACTTAACATGGCATATCAAAAGAAAATACCCGTAGACCTCGACTGCCCTCTTCGCCTTACACTTAGTCTTATAGGCTCGAAATGGAAATCGTGCATATTGGACGAATTGCGTTCGGGAGAGCCTATGCGTCCGAGTCAAATTCACAAATGTCTGCCGGAGGCCGCTCCTCGTGTTCTCGACATTCAGCTTAAAGAAATGGTTGACGACGGCCTTGTTGAGAAATCAGTGTTTGCCGAACTTCCACCTCGTTCAGAATACCGCATTACCGCACTTGGCAAATCGCTGCTGCCTATTATCGACCTCATGTTACAATGGGGCGAAGAGCATTTTTATATTTTTGAGAACAAGTATCCACGGGATTCTTTTGTTAGAGATAATCCTCGCGGTGAGGAGTGAACACATCCACAACCTCTCCGCCTTCCAGCACTTCAAATGAATGCGGGGTGTTTCCCGGAATTGCGTAGCTGTCGCCGGCTGTAAGAATTACTTCAATACGAGGGGTACTGTCTACAACAAGGGCATATCGACCTGATATTACATATCCACATTGCTCATGCGGATGCTGATGCATTGTAGCGAAATTTCCTTTCACATAGTTCATTTTCGTTACCATAGATTTTTCGCCGACAGCGAGCGAATCGAGGCTGACGCCTTTAAACACACGTTTAACGGCATCATTACGTTTTACTACTGTTTTTTGCATAAGATTTATTTTTAGAGTGTGAGTTCCATTTGAATATCGCCACGGGCATATGCCGGATGATAATCTTTCAGTTCGGTGAATCCGAATTTGCGATAGAGTCCTATTGCCGGTTTTAGCAGCGTGTTGCTTTCTAAAAAAAGTTTTTTCGCACCAAGCGACTTAGCCTTGGCAATGGCCGCACGAAAAAGAGCATCACCCAAACCTGTACCTCGGGCTGCCGGGTCTACGGCAAGTTTGGCTATTTCGTAATCGTATTCGTTGTGTTGCATCCTGCACAATGCCACAACTCCCATTGGCTCGCCGTTGACAAGGGCGACAAATATGTATCCCCCTTTGGATAGTATGGACGTTTCGGGGTCGTTCAAAACTTCGAAGTCATGAGCTTCGAGTGTCCACAAACTGTTTATCCACATTACATTGAGTCGCTTGAAAGCTGCGGCGTATTCCGGCTTATAATCCGTAATTTCCACATGACGGGTGGCTCGGCGTTCTTTTTCATGAGCAACGCGCATAGCAAATGATTCAGTCGACAATGCGTTTTCCCATTCTGTGATAGCATTCCACAACTTATCGGATGCCTGAGCCTCTATTGCGGAAACTACGGTATTTACGTCATGGCATACCGTCTTTAGCGATGGTTCAATAGCCTTAGCTTTATCTGTAAGGCATACAAGAGTTGTGCGTCGGTCGTTTCCGGCCTTACATTCGCTTACGAGTCCTGCGGTTTTCATTTCCCTGACGATTGTGCTTACTGAGGGATGCGTCTGCCCAATGGCCTTTGCGATACCGGTAACTGTGTTGTCTCCCTCGGAAAACAACATATACAGAACCGGAAACCATTTAGGCTTAATGTCCAGACCATACATTTTATATATTTCGCCGGCATCGCGCGTGAGTTCTTCGGTAAGACGCCTGAGACGACTTCCAATACTCAACACGCCCGATTTATCAAATAAATCTATCATAAATGTATCTAATTTCGTAATTGATTACGCAAAATTAAATAAATAATCGGAATCTGCCAAATTCCGATTATACCACTACTTCATAAAATATTATTGCAGTGTTATTTACATTTTTATTTTAATATTGCCGACACCGATGCTCCGTGTTGTTCAAGCTCGTTGCTTCGGTCCACTTTCTTTCCGTAGCCGAAAGTAAAAGTAGCACTCAGCGAGAATTTCATATGCTGTGAAGGGGAGTAAACACGGGACGACATATCATAATACTCCGAACACAGTGTTTCACGAGTCGAACACCAATCCGAGCGCAGGAAATTGGAAGCGGAAATACCAATATTCCAAGCTCCGTTTCCCCAGCCGAACCTAAGTTGATATTGCGAAGGCGACCACTGCTCCACCCCGCTGTTTTCTTCGGGATAATGACTCGGAGTTCCATACCAGGCTGCAGCATAGAAATTCCCGAAATAAGCGGTTAGCCGGGCGGTACAAGTTAATTCATTATGCCGCATTGCAAAAACACCGGTGGTTTCTCTAAACCATAACTGAGGATGAATACTTGCCGCAAGTTTTCCGCCAAAGAACTTGGCAACTGCATTTAAGCCGACCATAGTGCACAAATAATTTCCGTTATTAACGTAATATCGAAGCATTGTTCCGCCCGGACCCGCGGGAGTAAAGGCAGCAACTCGACGGTTCTGTATATTATAATGGAAACCGGTCAAGACTAATTGCCATTTATTCGACGGCAGCCATAATCCTTGCACACCCAATTCGTGTGTTGGCGAGTTTTTGAGAGCTGGATTACCGGCATAGTACATAAATTCATCCTGTCGCAAAAGAACCGGCGCGGTTGAAGATGCAGTGGGACATGTTTCATAGTATTCATACGAAGCAAGCAGTTGAGAATTCGGCGACGGCGAATAAGCGACTTCGGCATTTATGTGCGCATAAGAAGTGCGGGCTATATAATTGCTTATGTTGTTTTTTTGCCAATTCCAGCCAAAATCCAGTTGAGAACTCCATTTTTCGGTTTCAAAATTATAGGACATGCCGGCTTTATACCCGTCGATTTTGTAAGTTTCTTGCGATGTCAGGCTTCCGTAATAATTTATCCTGTTGTTCAGCCACGAACCGTCCACATATGCTCTAACGGAATGAGTATCGTTAATAATGCGGCTAAGTCCTGCCGAAAAATTGCCGAGACAGGATTTCTCGTGCGCATCGTTGGTTATAGCAAGACCGTTGAAACCCTTATACGATGAGTTCAGCTTATTGTTTCCATATTCAAAGTTTGCGTTAATATCGAGACTAAGGTCCGACGGTAACATGAGCAGATATTGCCCGGTATAGAGAATATTCGTACGATGCTCCGAAGATTTTGAGATTGTCGTCACTGCTTCAGGTAAGTCATTGTACTGCACGCTATTTTCGGTTTCACTTTCCGGAGTCGTATCGCTGTTAAAACCCACTTTGTTAACGAGCTGCATTTTATCGCTCTCGTATATGGCACGAAAGAAAATATCGCCGGCATTATTGCTCGAACTTGCCGTTGTGCTATGATTTGAACGTACTATGCTCGAAGCACCGGCGCCAAACAGGTTCGGGAACTGCATATGTTCAATAGTTTCATTATTGATATTTTTCGCATTATTGTACCTCTCGCCGGCATAAATATCGAAACGCATGGATTTGAACTTCATCATTGAATACACTGATGCTTCGGAAGCTGTAACGCCAAAGCTTTGCGCAGCATCTACTTTTGTATAACCTCCCCATTCGTATTTTTGCATAATAAAATTGATGACATGCTTTTGTCCCGAAAATCTCGGGTCGGAGGGACTGTGGTAGTATTCCACCCTCTTTACATCGCCGGGATTTAAGCCGCAGATATCTTGAGGAGATGCTTCCACGTAATCGATAAAAACAGCTACAGGCTTTCCTGCCGCAGTTTTCACAACATTGGAAACAGGATCCACCGAAAGCTGAGGAATGGACATAAGGTTCAACAACGTAATTCCATTATCGGCCATATTTTTTTGCCTCGCCTCGGGAATGTATACCGACACTTTAGCCGATGTATTTTGCATGCGCGCGTCAACCACAAGTTCGGAAAGCTCTTCGGTGCAAATGGAATCGGTATCTGCTGCCAACTGCTGCGCGGAAGCTGCAAAGAATAATGGTATGTTTAATAAAAGGAGTATTGACTTTTTCATATTTCTAATTTTATCGTGGAGCAAAATTATTGCAAATATTACCGCACAATGCTTAGGCGAAGCTCCTTTAGTCTTAGTTAGTCTTAGCCGGGAGCGATTTTTAATTAAATCCTTTGTATCTTTGTATATGAAAAAATTCAAAAGTATTACAGTCATATGCCTGAGTGCCATTACCCTTCTGGTTATGGCAAACATATGGTTTTTGCATGGCCTCTATGATTCATATAAACAACAATACATTGAGCGGATTGAAAACTGTGTCAGGCAGGCCGACATAATTTCATGGATTAATGTGATGCGCTCCACTTTCGATGTGGATGACTCGTCGCTCACACTCAACCTTACACTAAACGGCGATTCCACAGAGACAGAATGGTACGACTACCCCGATGTAGACAGGCGAATGGTGGAAGAACTTATTTCGGCCTTCGCCGCCGAAGCCAAATCGGACGAAGCTTTGAACATGAAAAACTATACTGTCATCGACAGCGTATTCCGGAAACAGCTTGATAACGCAGGCATACATCCCGAACATGCGTTCATTATTCCTTACGATTCCATTATTGCTCATAATTCGGGCTTGTGGGAAATTGCGTTCACCATCAATAACGGACAAACTCACTTATATAATGTATATGTATCAGCTCTCGGCAAGGATGTATTAAAACAAATGTCGGGTATCATAGCCACTTCGGCCGCAATACTTGTTCTGACGGCATTTTTGATACGTTACCTTTTATATTGGGTGGGACGTTTACGAACTATCGAGCAGATGAAAGACGATTTCACCCACAACATGACGCATGAACTGAAAACCCCTGTAGCAGTGGCCTTTTCCGCAGCCGATTCCATGCTCCGGTATTATGACCAAAGCGACGAAGCACGCAACCGCCGATTTCTTAAAATTATAATTGAGCGTCTGAGCTATCTTTCGGGGATGATTGAGAAGATTCTGTCAATGAGCATGGAACGATTCAACAAAATGAAACTCTACATAGAACCCGTTGCACTGAAACCGCTTGTTGAGGAGGTGGCCGGCATGTTGATGCTGAAAGCCGACAATGCGGCTACGATAAACATAGACATTCCCGACAATATTACCATTCGCACCGACGCTCTGCATTTCGGCAATATTATATCCAATCTTATTGACAATGCGCTGAAATATCGCAATAAAGACATCGGTTCGACAATAATAGACATTCGAGCCGACAGCAACTCAATTACGGTTGCCGACAACGGAATTGGAATTGACGAGAAAAATCTGCCTTATATATTTGACAAGTTCTACCGCGTGACATCGGGCGACCGATACGAAGCGGGAGGTTACGGACTGGGGCTTTTCTATGTAAAGCAAATTGTTGAATCGCTCGGCTGGACAATAAGCGTAGCGAGTGAACCCGCACAAGGAACAAAATTCACAATAAAATTCAATGGCAGCGACAAAAATTAAAATATTATTGGTTGAGGACGACTCTACCCTCTCGTTCATCGTTGAGGATGCACTTATTCGGGAAGGCTTCGATGTTGTGTGCGCCTCGAATGGAGAAGCCGGACTTAAACTATTCAAGGAGTCGAAGCCTGATGTGATTGTGGCCGATGTTATGATGCCCAAAATGGACGGTTTTGAAATGGTTAGGCAAATACGCCTCATCGCACCGGCGGTTCCCGTCCTCTTCCTCACCGCCCGCACGGCGCTCGAGGATGTTGTTAAAGGTTTTGACCTCGGCGCCAACGATTATATCCGCAAACCGTTTCAGATTCTTGAACTTGTCGTACGCATAAAAGCTCTTCTTAAAAGACGAAACTCAGCAGCCGAGAATACAAAAGTCGGTATAGGCGACTGTTCGCTCGACTTTGCCTCGCAACGCCTAACTGTAGGAACTGGCAATATCGAACTGTCGCATATTGAAGCGGTAATCATTGACGAGTTATTCCGTCACCCCAACGAAGTTGTAGAGGCTCGCACCCTGATGTATCGCATTTGGCAAAACGATGATTACAACAATCTTAACCGTCTGCACGGATTCATATACAAACTGCGCAAATACCTGGCAAAATCAACAAATCTCGAACTTATAAACATACGTGGCATAGGCTATAAACTTGCAAATAAAATATAATGGACCGACAGGATAAGGACATAAAACGATGCTTTTGGGCAAATCCAAAAAATCCACTCTATATAAAATACCACGATGAAGAATGGGGCCGTCCCGTACACGACGACGGGCAATTACTCGAGTTGCTGATTCTGGAATGCTTCCAGGCCGGACTTTCATGGGAATGCGTACTTAACAAACGCGAGGCTTTTCGCGAGGCATTCGACGGTTTCAAAAGCGACCGCATAATAGCCTACAACGAAGCAAAAATTGACGAACTTATGGCTAATCCCGGAATTATCCGCCACAAAGCAAAAATAAAAGCAGCCATAACCAACACAATTGTTTTCATGGATATACAGAAAGAATTCGGCTCTTTTAATGCTTACTTGTCGCAATTTTGCCCTCAGGAACCAATAAGAGACCACACTTCTACAAATTCACCGATATCGGATGCAATCTTCGCCGACCTGCGCAAGCGCGGTATGAAGTTTGTAGGCTCAACAACAATCCACGCATTTCTGCAAGCAATTGGAAAATACAACTCCCACCAACCCGACTGTTATCTCTACTGACCAAAAAATTCCATAAAAATCAAATAAAAACTTGGCATAAACACTTGTCGGAATAAAAAAATTGCGTACCTTTGCACTCGCAAACGCAACGACTAAACAAGGAAAGATGCCGGAGTGGTCGATCGGGGCGGTCTCGAAAACCGTTGTACCCTTGCGGGTACCCAGGGTTCGAATCCCTGTCTTTCCGCCAACAACACTAAAAAAGCTCGCTGAAATTCAGCGAGCTTTTTTAGTATCCGGAAGTCTCGCCTATCGGGTTTCTCTCTAAATTCATGCACGGGAATTTCGGCTTGGGCAAAAAAATACATGTTATATAGCATAATCCAATTTGTATTTCCCAAATTATTTGTATATTTGCGTTCGAGTGAGTGTCTCCTTTTAAGGGAGAGCTATATAAAACCTTTATAACGCACAAACCTCCCGCAATGGAATCGCAAGGGTTTTCTTCTCAGACAGGCATTTCGTCAGATAATGGGACTGACGACCGCGAAGCGCGCTCAAAATATTGGATAGCAGTATATACAAGGCCTCGAAGTGAGAAGAAGGTTGCCTCGGAACTTGCTAATTTAAACATCGAATCCTATGCTCCAATTCAGACAGTTGTCAAGCAGTGGTCTGACAGGAAGAAAAAAGTTGATTGCGTGATAATCCCCATGGTGGTGTTTGTCAAGGTTGACGATGAGGACGCACAGTTTGTCAGGAACCACGCTTTAATAATTAAAGTTTTAACACTCCCCGGTCATAAAGAACCGGCTCGTATTCCCGAAAAACAGATTTCTCAATTGAAATTCATGCTTAAAGAATCTAATGAACCTGTTGTATTTGAACAAACCGGTTTTAAGCAATTGGACAAGGTTCGGGTTATTAGAGGAAATTTATCAGGATTGGAAGGCGAAGTTGTCAGGACTAATGACGGGCAAACAAAACTTGTGGTTTCAATAGATATACTTGGTGGCGCAACCGTAACAATAAACCCTCTTGACTTAGAAGTCATAAATGATTGAGCTGGCATATATCGTTCGTCCTTTAGTTGGAGCTGTGATTGGTTATATCACGAATGACATTGCAATTAGAATGTTGTTCCGTCCAAGGACTGCAAAATATATCTTTGAGCACAAAGTACCCTTCACTCCCGGCCTGATTCCTAAGGAAAAATCTCGGATTGCAACCTCTGTTGGAAATGCAATCAGTAAGAACCTCATGAATCGCGATGTGCTGGAAAAGACTTTGTTGGCTGATGAGATGATTGACAAAATAAAAAATGGAATTAATGATTTTGTCAATACACAAAAATCTAATAATGAACCCGTTGAACAATTCCTTAGCCACTATCTTTCTGCTGAAGATGTAAAGTATATGAGCGAAAGCGTATCTAATGATTTATCTGCTCAGATACACAGTGCTCTTTCATCAGCCCAACTCGGCACAAAAATAGCCAATATTGCAGTTGCTCATGTTTTAGCGAAAGTCAAAGGAGGCGTGTTTGGTATGTTTGGTGCAGACCAGTTCATCGCCATGATTGCAACGCCTGTTGAGAACTTGCTTGCGAAGAATATCAACGAGATGTTATCCAACCACTCTCAGGAGATGGTTGGGACGCTTATTGATGACCAGATAAAGAACTTTATGGAAGTTCCGATGAAAAATCTCTTCCTAGGAAGAGAAAAACAGATAGAAAAGGTAGAATTGACCATTCTATCCTTATACAAGACCTTGGTGACCGAGCAACTCCCAAGAATCCTTGACACCCTCAATATAAGCAAGATTATAGAATCGCGCATTAACGATATGGATGTAAAGGAATCGGAAAAGCTTATCCTTGAGGTCATGAATCGAGAACTTAAAGCCATCGTCTGGCTGGGTGCATTGCTCGGCTTCCTGATGGGATGTATAAACTTGCTATTTTAGTAATATCGTATTTATGTTTTCGCAAAATAACATGTATTGCCGGAAGTGTGGTAACAATGATTACGGCACTTTCATGATTCACAGAGTGTCTGATTCACCTTGTCGTGGACAATTATCTATGGATGAACTAATGATGGTTACCACAGGCGCTTTAAAAATTATTCGATGTGGCAATTGTGGACATGATATGCTCTACTCTTCTTCCTATAAATTTATTAGAAATCTAAAATAAACGACCATGAACCCTGTACAGGAAATAAAAGGACTGAAATGCCCCAATCATGATTATTTAAGGGATAACTATCATTTCTTATACCAACCGGCCTATCTTGGTGCCAAGCCTTTGAACAGCACTCGTTGCATACGATGTGGCTACACGATGTCACTTCATAAAGTTCAGAAGTAATGTCATTTCAAAGTAATATATTTTTGGAATTGTGGCACTTATATAATTGACTATATAAAAATATACAACTGTTATGAGTCCGGTAATTCAAAACATATTATGGTTCGCCGCAGGAATTGTTGGAGTTATTGCTGTAACCAAATTGTTTGGTAAGCGGAAGCGGCAGCCTATAGATGAACAGGATAACACAGAGACGTCCCCCATTGAGGAATGTATTGACAAAGCTACTGCCATTCCTGTGATTCAGCACCCGGGAGGAAGCGCAAAAGAAGCATTTTTGAGAAATATATCCAACCTTGACCCCTTATTCGATTCGTTGAACAATAATGTTAAATTCAATGAAGTAATTAACGATGCTATTATTGAAATTAACAATCAAGAGCTTATGGATATATGGGTAAAAATTAGCAAAAATCCCAACGCTGTAATGAGAATTTTATCCATGTGGGGTATCAGACGCGAAGATGAAATACAATTTATGACCCAATCTTACCACCTAAACAGATACGACACTGTAGATGGTCAGGCTTTAGAGTTGGGCAAAACCTATAAGGTAATTTCGCGTTGCTGGATTTACACTCATTATGATGAAAATGGGAAAAGCATAAAATCGGTCATCCTTAAAGGGAAAGCACAAGAGTTATGAAAACGATCAAATCACACAACATTTGCTTCCTTGGCAGAACAGGAAATGGCAAGACCTCATTGATAAATGCTTTGTTTGGAACTGCCTTTCCAACAAATGCTCATATATCCTCGACAAAGGAAATGTATACTGCCACTATACTGGAAAAAGCAGAAAGTGAAGTTGAAGCATATACTGCTATTGACACTCCGGGAATTGGCGAGTTTTCTAACAATGAAAAATATTTCAGATATTATGAGCATGCTGCAAGTATAGCGGACTGTGTGGTATTAGTAATGACGCTCGATCGTACTGATGCTCCGGCTCAACGTTTAATCCTGAGTCTTAAAGATATTTTGTGTCAACGGAAAAGAAAATATATTATTGCCCTCAATCACATAGACTCACGTGTTGTTACCGACAATGAGAACACATATGAGCCTTGGAATAACGAGAAAAATTCACCAACAGAACAGTGCTTGAAAAATATCAAAGAACGTACTGATATTTTAAAATTAAAATTTGAAGGTAAATTCCCTGACAAATTTGAAATTATACCAGTTTGTGCTTTGCGTAGATATGGCATTGAAAATCTAAAGCAAACAATAATTTCTAATAACCTATGAGTACCAACTTTGACAAAGAAACTGTAATTGGCAAGATCTTAACAAGGATTTTTGACCAAGCTAAAGTTTCTGACGCTGACCGAAAGACCGTGAGTCAGGCGTTGGAGAAAAGACTGACTGAACGCCCCTTCAGGGTTGCTGTGATTGGCCAATCCGGCGTGGGCAAATCGACTACACTCAACTCTGTTTTCGGTTTATCAAACTATGTATCCAATATTGCCGAGGGTACTACCGAGATAACAGAAAAAATCTTCCCGGTTCGTGACGGATTCAATCTTTCCATATACGATATGCCCGGGCTAAACAATGACATTGATAAAGATGTAGAGTACGAAAAACTTTATCGTCAGATTCTTCCTCAATGCGATGTTATAGTATACATCATAAATGCTCATTCCCGCGATATAGGTGAAGACTGCCGCATATTGAAAGAAATAGTTCTTCCAATATGCAATCAAAATTCCATAAAGGATAATATAATTCTTGCTTTTAACAAGATTGATGCCATTGGTGAAACAGAAGACCCGAATGACCCGGAGCTAAAATGGGATATTGTTGAAAATCTGCCGACAGAGAAGCTTAAGAAAGTTATCAAGATTAAGTTAAATGATTTCACCGATAAATTAATCGATGAGAACTTAATAGGAGATGCGTCTTCTCTTAAACCCACGCAAGTTGTTTTCTACTCAGCTGTATTCAATTACAATATTCGCGACTTCATGCTTGCAATTTCAAGAGCGGGAAAGGATGGATGGATCTGGCCCGCAACTTACGGTCTTGAGAGAGCCGGTAAATGGAGTGATGCTAAACTTGCAAAATAAGTTATGACCGATAAAGAAAGAGAAGACTATAATAATCTTAAACCCTCTCTACGAGAGGACTACGATTATGAAAAAAAGAAACATCCGAATTGGTCTCACGCTCAAATAATGGCAAAAATCGCCATTGGAGAATCATTGGGTGAGACTGTAGAGAAAGGAGGAGGCACTATTGATGCTACCGAACTGGAAAACGACCCAAAGATGCTCAAGGAGGTCTTGGAAGGAGCGAAACGTGTTTTAATCGAAGCCGGAGTCTTTATCTATGCCGTTTTCGATGTATTGGACAGCGCAATATCTCTTTTGGGTAATATGGTAATGTGCGGCGTTAAATACGTTGGTAATAAACTTAGCGAATTTTGGGATTGGCTCACATCATAAAATATTGAAATGGAACAATACGAAAAATACAGACAAAAACATCCTGATTGGACAGATGAACAAATCTGGACCGCAATCAGTGTAGATATGCAAGCTGATAAAGTAATTGAAGAAGCTGGTTCTGATATAGATCAAAATGATCCTGATATCATGGAGGCAATCATCAGAGGAGCTATGGAATGGCTCGATGCAGTTCTTCCAATAATCTTCGAAAAGGTAAAACAATTCTTCGGCAACCTGCTCTCTAATATCGGAAGCTGGGTAAGTAAAGGAATTGAATATATCATGGAACTCATAAGTCAACCCAAATATTTCTAAAAACATGGATAATCCTAAATTCAACGAAATCAAAGCCAAGCATCCGGATTGGTCTGATGAACAAATCTGGACGGCATTAAGCCTTAATATGGAGGCCGACAATGTCATCGAGAACGCCGGAGACGACATCGATCCCAATGACCCTGACATTATCAAAGAGATTATTATAGGAGCGCAAAATTGGCTCAGGGAAGTTCTCCCTAATATATTTGCCAAAGTAGCTCAGTTCTTTGAACGAATGATTTCAACCATCGGCGAATGGGTACAAAAAGGACTCTCATACGTAGTCGATGCAATTGCTCGCCTATTAGGTAAAAATTAGGCTTTCTTTACTCATGAGTTTAAAGGGAAGTTTCAGTTTGTATTCACCTCAGCGACTTGGAGGGCATATCAAGCTTTGGCAGTTTGTGCTAAAGAACACCAATTTGATGTTCAGCGAGACTGTCGATGTGATGATATGTGACTGCTATGGCCAGAAACCGTTCTATTTCCGCAATGTAAAATTGAAAGCCGGGCAATCCTTTGCTTTCAATTTAGACACTGTGGATTGGGAGTGGTATCAAGATGATTATGCTGCAATCATAGATTCCAAGAATAAAATCCTCAAGAAGTGGCAATTCCATATCAAAGAGTATAAACCCGGCGAATGTCCCGATTGTCATGGCACGCATAAATGTCGATATTGTCATGGCCAAGGCATGATTTATCCTTCGGGCAAAATATGGGAAGCGAAATCCTGTGAACATTGTGGTGGAACAGGGATATGCCATACTTGCGACATCAATCGCCGCAAGCCGGTTCCCGGACTTGGACCAACAGGCCTTAATCCGTTCTAAAATCTGAAACATGGGGCTGAAAGGTAAATTTGAATGGTATAATTCACTTCGTGCAGGAGGGCGAAAAGCTATTTCCTTCACTCTAAACTGCGACAATCTATTTCAAAGCGAGACCTTTGATTGTGCCATAATGAGTAGTAACGGGTATTCTCAACCTATGATTTGGCGAAATCAAACACTTAAGGCCAAACAATCATTAAGGTTTAATTTTGACACAATAGATTGGCAATGGTGCAATGGCGACACGTTTGTGATTTTAGGAAAAAACGATTCCATAAAACAAAAATGGCCATTGAGTTTACAGATGTATGCCCCCGGCGAGTGTCCGGAATGTCATGGGACTCATAAATGCAAAAAATGCTCCGGGAAAGGTTTTGTCAATATGCCCGGACATACTATTGAGCAATGTGATGTTTGTCATGGAAACGGAGTTTGCCAAACATGTTATATACCTCAACGGAATGTAAACGGTTCGGTTCAAAGTGGAATAGCGAGTACTACAGGCAAAACTGCAAAAGAAAGACAAATTGAAAATCTTCGTAAAAGCATAGCCGATTTACAGGGAAATATTCAGAAGACTCAATGGGATATGCGAATGATGCAATTGAAAGATATGGATAGAACTAATTCAAGCGTCTATTTGAGCTACAATCAATTATTGCATCAGTATAATATTCGGATGATAAACTTACAGAGCCAGTTAGAGCAATTGGAAAATATGAATTAAGATATGAATCAAGAAGCAGTTAATCAAATTTTCAATGCAGCTCAAGGTGGCGATTGGTTCGCATTGGCAGCATATGGCGTTTTATTGTATGAGGGCATTGATTTACCTAATGACTCTAACAATGGAATAAATTATTTGCAAATGGCCTCAAATCAAAACGTGTTATGGGCCAAGGATATGCTAATGTGTATTCAACATGTTAACCCGGCGTCTAATGTACGGCATAACGCGATAATTTCGACAGATGCCGTCAATCAGCTAAGGGACTATGCCCACAAAGGCAATGCGTGGGCAAAGACCATTTTAGCAGAGGCTATGTATACGGGATATGGAATGCCACAGGATAGAGGTCAGGCCATTCAAGATTTAAGAATGGCAACAGTTCATGGTAATCTTTGGGCAGCTGATATACTAAGTAAAATTCAAAGCACATCTTCGCCCGCAAACAACATAAACTCGTCACGTAATTTTGGCGAATCTCCGGTATGGGAACGGTTCAGACTTAGTTCTAACTCAGGGCAAAAATCTGATTTCAATAATAAGCCTACTCGACAAGCGACCGATTCAATGTCGGAATTGGATAGTTTAATTGGATTAACACGTGTTAAAGACGAAGTTAGATCTCTAAAAAACTTTGTTGAAGTCCAGCAAAAAAGAGAAAGACAGGGGCTAAAAAAAGCATCTGTATCTTATCATTGTGTCTTTTCCGGGAGCCCGGGAACAGGAAAAACAACAGTTGCACGAATTGTCGCCTCAATATACAAGGAAATAGGTCTATTGAAGAAGGGACATTTGGTTGAGGTTCAACGAGCGGATTTAGTAGCAGAATATCTTGGGCAGACAGCACCAAAAGTAAACGCAAAGATAGACGAAGCTCTCGACGGCATCCTGTTCATTGACGAGGCCTATACCCTTGCACAAGGCAAAGACGATTCTTTCGGTCAAGAAGCAATCGATACACTGCTAAAGCGCATGGAAGATGACCGTGACAGGCTTGTCGTAATAGTTGCCGGTTATAGTAACGAGATAAAAACGTTTATTAATTCCAATCCCGGATTACAATCAAGGTTTAACCGATATATAAACTTCGAGGATTATTCGCATATTGAGTTAATGGAAATCTTCCTCCGAAATCTTAAAAAGGGGGAATATCATATTACTGAGGGCGCACATAGAAAAGCGTTTCAAACCATATACCGTGAAGTACAAAAGAAAGAAGCCCACTTCGGTAACGCACGATATGTCCGCAATCTCTTTGAAAAAGTGATACAGCGCCAGGCAAACCGCCTCAGCAAAATTGCTAATCCCACACGTTCTCAATTAATGGAAATAACAGAAAATGATATTCCTGAGCAGAGTTCGTGATTTATAATAGAATGATATTAATTCATTAGATTTATTCAAAGTAAAATATGGAAGATTTACTAAAAGCGCTAAACGAGGTTGACGAAATACTGCGACCTCTGCTTTCGGCAGAAGCCTATTCAGCTTTCACACGACAGCAAAAAGAAATAACGGATATAGTAATAGATCGCAAATATATACGAATCCCCATAGTCGGCATATACAGCACAGGTAAAACTTCGCTGATTAATACGCTCTTAGGCGAAGAAGGAACACTACCTGTAAACAAAGACCCAATGACAGCAATTCCTTGCGAGATATTACCTGTTCGAGAAGGAGAGCTGCCACATGTAGAGGTATTCCATGAAAACGAAATTATCTTTAATGGGCCTCTTGTTAAATTTTGTGATGTTATCACAAGACCGGGCGATTTCGCTCGATATTACTGTTCTGCCGACATCATCAGTCATTGGTATGATAAGGGCATAGTTCTTGTTGACATGCCGGGAGCCGACTCAGGCGTCAAACAACACAACGACGCGCTGATGCAATATATCAAGAAGGGCACCGTGTACGCCTTCCTGCAAGATGCATCCGATGGAGCTATCTCAAAGACAAGCCTAAACTTCCTTGATGAGATTATGCGTTATGGGCTTGAGGCGTATATTTTTACTTCTCGCATAGACCTTGTTAAATCTGAACAGGCTCTGAATGAGACAATAAATCACATAAAATCACAACTTGACGGCAAGCTCAACCTCAAATATACCGGTGAACTATGTACCAATAAAGGACATGAAAATGTCAACTCATTCTGCTCATTCATCGAGAGTCTTGACGCTCGCGAAAAGGGAAGGAAACAGGTGATCCCGTTAGTGGAAGCTTTTATCAATTCTCAAATTCAACTCCTCCGCGAACTCAGTGAAGTTATTAGCTCCCCTAATGCGCCGAATTTGGAAAAGCAAATTAAGGATTTAGAAAAACGCATTTCCCAAATTAAGAGTGAGCTCGAAGATGCACTTAATTCGGCTGACACGCCTGAGAAATCAACCAATGACATTCTTGAGCGCATTGACGCGGCAATAAAGGACAATGCCTCAGTTGTAGCGCAGGCATTTCTTGATGCTAAAAAAGGTAATCGCATCAATGTAGTCAGTGAAACTCTTACCGAGATACTCCGTCCGGAACTCGTGGCCGCATTTAGTGATGAGCAGCAGCAGTATATCGATGCTCTCCGAGCAGATATTGATGCTTTAACCAACAGGCTTATCGCCAACACAACCATCACCGAAGGGATATTTGCCGACATAATCGCCAACCAATCCGACAGCATCATATTTGGCATACGATTCTTTGCCGAGAAAATGATGAACAATGGTCACCCTTACATTGCCATACTTGGACAAATTCTGGCTTTTGTAGCCGAATTTGTGCCTGATTTCCTACGTGGGCTATTTGGTAAAAGCGACGAAGAAATCAAAGCAGGTCTAAAGAAACAAATTCGAACAGTGGTATGCTCGAAAATTTGCCACGAGCTTTCTCCGGCTATCCTTATGCAAGTGAAGCAAATGCAGAAACAGGTGCTTGAGGCCACCCGCAAACAGTTTGAATCTCGCTTAGACCAACTTTATGCCCAGCTGAACGCTCTACGTGAAGCCTATGCACAGGATCAGGATGCCGTGGGTAGAGCAAATGAAGAATTGGCCAAGGCAATTATCCAACTTGAGAAAATACGAAATACAATCACCAAAAAGGATAAGTCCAATGCCTGAGGGACAAATTCTGATTAATCCTTACGCTGTCTCACCGAGAAGAGCCATACGACTGATGTCTGACATCTGTTCCGGGAGACCCGATATAAACGTGGAAACTCATCGCTTGTCGCTTGAAGAGATTGTTAAAACCATCTTTGACAATGATTGGATTGCCGGAAATTCCTCAAAAATAGGTACTCCGCTTTTTTTTAGCAACCTCTTTAAGCTGATAGCAAGGCTTGCATTTGCCATATCAAATGACTTTTTTGGCAACTATAAGCGCGTACGTGTAACGGTTACAGGAATAACCTCTTCGGGTAAGTCCAGTCTAATAAATTTCCTTTTACAGAGGCCCGACCTTTTACCGGTCAGCAAGGATCCGTCAACCATTATTCCCACTCACATCTACTGTAATAAACGAAAGACATTGGCCAAGGCATATGCTGTAAACCATTCCAATGCTTTGATTCCAGTAAATCTAAAGGCAATCAGTGGAATTCAGCATACTGCAGTATCCTCCAACGGAACTATGGACAAAGGGCTCGCCGAACAGATTTCTTCGGCAATGTCCAGATTCGTTGTAGAATGTCCCTGTGATCATTTCAACGACATTGAGTTCATTGATTCCCCAGGCTTCAATGCCAACGACGCCGACGATGCCTCAGCCTTGAGAAATCTTGAGACTTCCGATGTTGTACTTTTCCTTCTGGATACAAGCGCTTGCATGACCCAGACGGATATAGACATTATCCAGCGCATAAATAAGCCCATATTGTTGGTGGCAAATTGCAATAATAAATTAAAAACCCGCCAGCAAGTGATTGAAAATTTTTCAAATATCTGTAACAGTATAAAGGGCTTTGACAATGTAATCGATTGCGTGTGTCTATCCTCAACCGATTCGGAGAAATATGGTTTTTTCTCCCGGTCGAGAAAGGAAACCGGAGATGTACACAAGTGCATAAAGCAAGCTATAAACGAGCTTGTGTGCAAACAACGGGCACATACCGAAGTCGATAGTATTCTCGATGAAATCAGGAAATTGCTATTGAATGAAATAGCCTTTCAAGAAACTCGCAAAAGATCATTAGAAAGCGAACGTGCAAGCATCACTGCTTCTATAACGTCTAAACTTTCAAAAGAATATATCCGTCATAAATATCTGCCAAAAGAGGTGAGCGACATTATATCAAGTTTATCAAGGTCGTATGTAGTGTTACAAGAAGATCATTTTTATGACAGAGTATGCCACCTACATAATTATTTCACTAAATCAGAGGAAGAAAAAGACCAGAGATACTCCAAGCTATTCGCCTTGTATACAGATGCTATAGAGATGTGTTCCAACATAAGAAACAAGCTTGATAAGCTCTATGGGACAATATGGGAATGGAGTAAGTCGCAACAAGGCAACTCAGGCATGAATAAGGCAACTTCATTTGCAACATCTTCGCCCGGTAATGTCATATCCCCCTTCGATGCCGTTGACGATGTGTTTGATTACGAACTGGAACAACTCATAGAAACCCTATCGACAGGCAATGGTTTCAACGTGCTACACACCTACAGCAACTCCGGTCATTCCCTGATGACATATGCAGCCTATAGGGGAAATATTCCTGCATTATCGCTTATAATCTCCAGTCTCGGCAAAGGCATAAACCGGTTAGTGCGTACTGCCGACAGGGAAGGTCGCAATATCCTTCATGCTGCAGCAGAGGGAGGCAATGAATCTCTTTTCCTTAATATCAAGGATCGATATCCTTTTTTAATAGAAAAAAAAGACAAGCACGATCGAACTCCGGAAGAAATATTCAATTCGAGATCAAAATAATAAAAACAGCAAAAAATGAATATAGCGGCATTAGTCAAGTTTATCAATAAGCTGGACTCTGATTACTCCAACTCAAAAGGAGAAAACAGAAAAAAAGCCATTGCCGGCGTAAAAAAACGCCTCCAAACGCTGCTGGAAGCTATGGAGGCTCAGGCAAATGATAATAATCAGCTTATTATCGCCATTGTAGGCCAAATGAAAGCAGGTAAGTCTGCACTACTCAATGCTTTATTATTTGAAGGCATTCAAGTGCTTCCCACAGCCTCAACTCCAATGACTGCAGGTTTATCCATAATACAGTATGTAGACAATCCTAATGATCAGCGGTTTGAAGTTGAATACTACACAAAAAAAGAATGGGAAAACATAAAAGGAGAATATAATCTGACTAACAACTCCTTGCATGAGATTAAACTGAAACACCCCGAATTAAACGGGAAAGCCCTTATAAATAAATTCAAGGAATGTTGCGAGAACGAAAACTTTGATTATCAATTCTCTATAGCGTGCTATGAACTCTATACAAAGATGTTGGAGCATCCTGAATGTGGCCAAAAGATTGGACAGCCTAATGACACTGAACGATTTACCGATTTGTCAGAGGTGGCTGGAACTCTCATCGAATATGTGGGTTCTCTCGGGAAGTACGCACCTGTCGTAAAGGCTGTATATCTCTATGTCAATTCCCCCTTGCTTACCTACAAAAACGATTCAACCGGCTTAATTGAATCTTATAAAATTGTAGATACTCCCGGAATTAACGATCCTGTGGAGTCTCGCGACAGAGTTGCAAAAAGTTTCCTTCGTGAAGCACATGCTGCAATAATGACGACTCGCTCCGACCGGTCACAGACTCAAAGCGACATATCCTTCATCAACGGCCATATAATCAAGGGAGGAATGTCAAAAATACTCTTCACCTTCAACAAACTCGACTTAGTGTTTGAAGTTGAGGCAAGTGATGGCACGCTCCCTGACGACTTTTCAGCAGCTATGGCCGACTACGTAGGTTATGAGGACGGGGTGTATAAGGAAATGGGAGAGCTATATAATACCTTTAACCAGAAAATTAAGCCTCAGCTTACCAATGGAAACGGTATACTTTGGACTTATGCCTGTCCATACGCCGAACATATTCGCTTTAAACTGGATAAAGCAGGTGGCAATGTAAATGCCGCTCATCTTCTTGATGAAGAAGATGCCACGCTAAAGCAACTACAAGAATGGTTCCCAGAAGATTTTTCTGAAGATAACCCGGAACTTTCAGTCAACCTAAGGTTGCTCGGAGGCTTCCAACGTTTGAAAGAGGATTTCCTGCTTTCGGAATTCCTACGCAACAAAGATAGTATTGTGGCAAAACGATACGAAGATCAGAACAGTATGCTGCGGGAGGAGGTTCTCAACCAGTTCGATACTGAAATCAAAGAGATTAATGATAATCAAGCCCTCTTAGATTCTGTTGATTTGCCAGGTCTTAGATCGCAGATTGGCATTCTTAAAAATCTCAAAGACCTTGGGCGGCACGATCTATATGATTGTGTAAATATCTTTATGAACAGATTGAGAACGTTCGTAATTAAGAATCTCTTTGCAGACAAACTGTTACCCTATAAATTAACTCTTAATTCCAACGCTACCGACTATAACGAAGTCTCCTACAAAAGAAAAGGAACCTATACAGGTTGGTTCGGAGGAGGCATAAAAAACGAAAAGGTTTTCGTAAATAGAGTCCAGCCGGAATCCGTGGTCACATCACATCACCAGCAAATCGATACACTCTACGGGCAACTCAAACGACTTTGGAAAGAACAATTTCTTAAAGAGCGTGATGCTCTCGTAAAGTCTCTGCTTCAGTGTATCCAGACAATCGCAAACAAAGACAACACTATTGGAATTGATGCGTCCATCTATACAAAAGCTCTTGAAAATGTGATTGATAAAGTGCTTATTGGGCGCGAGATTCTTAACATAGCATCATGGATTGACAAACAGAAAATCGAGCTTGACGTGTATGCACGTAAGAACGAACACACCAGTATTACTACCAACTATAGCGAAACCCGATTGAGCACTGACGAAGCTCAGAAGAAAATTGAACAAGAATCAAACGAAAAAGTAAGTCTCTTCAAGTATGGCATGAACACGCGATACATAGACTTCTATGAAGGACTGAAGGATAAGATTCTCAAAGAAAATGAAGACCTTAACAGTAGCCTTCAGTCTTTCGTTGAAGATGTCGCCACAAAACTTATGGAAGTTATAAACAACTTCATAGTCGAAAAGGAAAAATTGGTCGGTGACAGAGAGAATGCGGAAAAAGAAAGAAACCAACTTATCAAAGACCTCCGGAATCTAAAGGGTGAATTCGAAAAGTTATGATAGATAGAATCAACGATAGAATATCGTCCACCGAAATTTTTGCATCAAGGCTAAAAGGTATGGTGAACGATGCAGTAATAAAATTCGAAACTTCCATTACATCGAAAATAGAAGAAAATGCTGTTGCTGTTGCAGCTCCGCCTGCTACCACTGCAGGAGCTTGCACACGTGGCAGTAAGATGTGTAAATACGCATCGCTGGCAGCTCTCACACTTGGAGGTATAGGCTGGCTGGGGTCGGCAGCCTTATGGTCAAAGATGTTAACGGTTGGAGGCTTTGCAGGTTTAGCCTATTCGTTGCTTAATGCCAAATCTGCCAAGAGCCAAAACCAGTCGCAGTATCAGACACGACAATCAACGGAGACTTACCTTTCGCCCGGATTTATTGTAGCCCGGAGCTCGGTCTTAATTGAAGAACTGAAAAAAATCGCCAACCTCTGGCTCGAATTCGCCGAGTCAAATAAATCAATACTTGTTCAAATAATCAATGACGAGTCATTGATTATTTCCTCCCACGAGCGCTTCAAGTTAGAGTCTTTTATAAGAGTGCCTAAAACCTTATCGTTTCCATTGATAGAATACAGAAACATTATAGAAGATGCCTCCACTCCTGATAAATTGAAGAAAGCGTTCAAAGAGGTTGCGGAAAGTGCAATAGCTGAAATTGACAGGGTGGTAAATTCTCAGGTCAGTGCTTATAAAGAAATCAACGGGATGATTTCTGCAACTCTTAGCTGATGCATGGACATATTCGAAAAAGTAACTAACGTAACAGACGATTTCGACACAATAGTCGAGGTCGTCTGTCCTGAACTCCGACCTCCGGTATATTACTTGGAGCGAATTTTTAGTCCCGATTGGCAGTATAACCCTGATTATGCTACTAAGTTTATAGCCTCCATTGGTCAGGATAAACTTATAGAACTTACCCGGTTATTACACCGGCTTTCCTCAATGACAGCCATACAAACAACTGACAGCATAGAGGGTATTATTAAAAATGTGTTGGAATATAGCTACTCCTTCTCATTCGGAAAAAATTTTAAAGATACTGTACAGAGTCTTAGCCGCTGGTTTGGTTCAAAACCAAAATCGGACACAGATCAAGAGACAATATTCAACGTTGGCGAGTCAATTCTCAATATATGCAACAACATTTCTGAGTCTAAGACATATCCGGATCTTTCGCAACTATTGTGCGACAAATCTATGGTTCGTCCAATAACATTCAGCATTTTGGCTATATATAAAATTGTTGAGAGCAAACTGGTGACAACAAAACTTACAAATCTGGAAATTGCCAATCTATGTTTTTTATATTGGGCATCGATAATGCGGTATCATCTTAAAAATATGAATGAAGATATGTGGCTGCCGCAGATAACGAACCTAATTGCTCGAAATGGTGGCAGATTTTTTCGCGTATGCAAAATAACACTACGCGAAAAAGAAGTCTCAACACCTCTATATATGACACTTTTCCCAAATTATAATTTGTCCCGTGCTGTTAATCCCGACTGGCATGAGCAACTCTATAGTAGCTTCAAGTTCTCAGAGTTACTGACAACCTATAAAGCGCTCCATAAACTTTTCCTTTTTCATATAATTGACCAAATCTTATCCATGTGTGCCGATGCCTCTGACAAAGGTAAGAGTATTGAAGATATATTTGGGAAATTACAACCATATCCCGATTACAGTACAATACAACGTTACTTCAATCTCTATTTAGGTACACCTGTTTATACAGAAAAGATAAATTGTTCGTTATGGGAGCCCGACAAATTGCTTTACAAATTATTTATGTCTCATTACCCTGACTACAATAATTGTCTTGATGCCATGAGGAATGAATATTTTCCCGAAGAAATGTTCGACCTCAAATCTTTAGTCTCTGCAGCCTGTGAATTCTATGATGATAAAATTCATCTTGACGTGAGTTATAATAATATCCACGATTCAAATATGTTAGACAATTTAAGTATTTGGTTAACGTCCGAATGGATAATTAACAATAGAAATTATCCGTTTCTCGATGGGATTACTTTAAATGGGCTCTCCGATATGATTGGTTCCGCAATTACTGAATCTACGCAGTAGTAATAATTCATTGACGTTTTTCAGATTTAGGGAATTATGAATAAGCATGTGAATGTTGCAAATGCGCCATGTGAGCATCGAGGGTGTAATTGTGGGTCATATATAGGATATCAACTGCCGAATGGCAGATATTCCGGAAAGTCTTGGAGTTCGGATGGTTGGGGATACTATTGTGTCCATTTTATGAGAGGATATGGTTTGTCTAATTAACTTAAATCGTCAACTTTCGAAGCACTCTATATAAGGGTGCTTTGTTCTTTAATACTTTTCAAGTATTTGTCATATTTATAAATCATCAAATGATGGAAAAGCCGTTTTTGTCTGTTCCTTATAATTGAACGAATTTTCAAATATATGACAGATAAACAAACTCAAAGTAATTTCATTGATTGTTACGACCCTGAAAATCGTCAGATTGAAAACGTTTTTGCAGAGGTTGAATTCTGTGACAATACCGTGCCCGTTGTAAATTTAGACTCATCTATTGTGAGCATTGAATCTAATGATTTCTACAAGTATATCCGTAGACACAAAGATAATATTTTTAATGCCCTTTTCTATGATAAAGAAGATTATTCTGAAGATATACTGAGAGAACGTATCTCTGAAATTTCAGATTTCTTCGATTTGCCCTTTCCGATTCTTATTGATAAGCCACAAAATTTAGCATCTATAACATTTACGGAGTTCTCCGAGTTGGGCAGCGAGATTCGTTTCAATGTTGAAATGTTAAAACAGTGTGGAATAAATAATATAGATGCATTTGACGCGGTTATGTGCCATGAGTTGACACATCAATATTTGGCAAATAAGGAATTAAACTTTTGCATCAATAAGGAATGGAGCGTCGAGCTTGGATGTGATTTCTTTGTGGGTGTGAGATGTGCATCAAAACTAAGAGCATCGGGTAAGTATAAATATGCCGTAAGCAGAATGAGAGCTTCTTTTTCTCATCCGAATGGTTGTTTGCGAGTCAAAGCTGTTGTTGCAGGATTTGATTTTGTCAATTGGATGATTTCTAAAGGAATTAAACCCGATGCAGAAAGTTCATTATTGGGGCTGAATTTTTTCCTTTGTACCAATTCAAAAGATATAAACAATGCCTGTCTATCACTGGAAGAGCCGTTACATGAAGAAATAACAAAAATCGAAATATCATCTTTTCAAGAAACAAACTTAATCAAGCAGGCCTTAAAGAAGTATAAATCAGGAAAATAAAAATGAAGATTGCAAACTCAATTTTTAATATTCGCATAATATCATCCGAAGGCATACCCTCTCCTTTGCGAAAAGAAGGAATGGTAACCATATTAGGCTCTCCCAAAGCATTAGGTAATTATGCTCACAGGCTATATAATGACATATTACAGGGGATTGATATAAAAGCTACGTTTTATAGATACGACTTAAGTATAAAAGAGGAATACAGTGGCTTAGATAAATATCTTGAATGTAATTTGATTGCGCCCCTACCTAACCTTGTAACCGGAGAAATCGAAATGATTATTGCAACCGCACAACCAGAAGACTTGGGTTTGGCAGCGGTAGCTATAATGAATGAAATTGAAAATCGCACACGTAACGCAATAGAATCTACTATTGCATTGTTTGCACTTGGTGCGCCTGATGAATATCGATTTGCTGTTGAGATTCTTTTCAACAGGTTATCTCGCTCAAATAATTATAATTCAAGAATTTCATTTAAAGGACGCAGTTCGTCAAAAACGATTGGCAGACTTGGGTATTTGCCGGCTCAGACGCAAGAAGATGCTTTTAGGAAAATATCGGATAAAGATATACGTGAGGTTTACGACAATCTCCCTGATAGATATTCCGACTTGTATGAAAAACGGAATCCCGATGCAGCACAAGTAGTTCGTTATTCACTTGGAGTTATAGATCAACAAAGCTTAGTCGCACTTTTAGTAGAAGCGGCCAAAACGGATAAACGTCTACTTCAAAAATTGCAAAATGCAAAACGTAAAATGGCGGCCAAATATGGCTTAAAGGTTAAACAATGGAGTAGCGACCAAAAAAAGAATTTCAAGGATCAATATCGTTTCTGTCTCTATATTATTGATGAAAAAGGTAATGAGAAACCTGTCAAGTTTAAAAATAATCCATCGTATTGCATTTTCATGATGTATGTTTTGGATAGGTTTTCTCGTGGTGTCGAAGCTACATCTTTGTCGTTCAAGGAGAATGAAGAAGAGTTTAAACGCTTGTACCGTTCCATCTTTAATGAGGATTATGAACAGATTGATTCATTCTGTGAAGAGATGATTCATAGACCAACCAACGTAAAAGGCATAGTTCGAAAAGGTCGATTCGATGATTATATCAAAGACATAAACGATACTATGGATGAACTTGTTGGTTGCCCGGATAGTATATCTCTTAAAGTTGGTCATGGTCAATTCCTGGAGATACCGCAACAAAATATAGAGATAGATAGAAATTTGCCATTTTTTAAATTCATATAATCCAACATATCAGATAGTTACACACTACATCTATCGGCAAGCCGACAACGGTAAACCGATTTTGGGGAACCTCTACCTTTGTAATCGAAAGGTGGAGGTTTTCTCTATCTAAGCTATAAAACTATCTGTTATGAAATACGCTAAAGACAATTCAAGAAAGGGTGGCACAAAAAGAAAAAATGCCGACGTGAATGTTGTGCGTACCAACAACGCACTGCAATTGGTAAAAAGCATTATTTCTGATGAGCATGTCGCAGAGGAATTTTTCTTCACGACCATGCTCCCGAAGATGAAGGCGTTGGCAGATAGTTACAACCGATCTTTCGGTCTTGACATCAAGGCTGAGGATGTAGCCGGTGCAACCTATCTCTCCTGTTGGGAAAATGATTGGGCAAAACTCCGTGCTTTCAAGGGAGATACCACTCCTCAAGCATGGGTGGCCAAGATAGCATCCCAGGCTACATACCAGTTCCTTGTTGACGAGCGATATATCGACGGCGTTGGGAACACTAAGACCAACGATTATCGTCTGACTATCCGCAGCATTGACGATACCTCTTTGCGTCAGGCAATCGTTGACCTTGTGTTTGTTCCTGAACAGCATAAGGCTCTTGAACTTTACTATGTCGAGAAAATGACCGACAACGATTTTTTTAAGACCTTTGGACACGAATATAGGGCTAAGGAGATACTTAAAGTCGCGGAAAAAACTCTCATCGAACAGTTGCTAAACACAGAGAATCCTTATGCGGAGATGGCTCTATCTTCGAAGAAGGCTATCAATCCTGAAATTCAGTTCCAAAGCCGGCACGATCGTATTGACGAGGGTGATATCTGCCAAAACCAACAGGATTTCCGAAATCTTCTTATGAAACTCTTCAAATGCGAGGATTGGGATGCTAATGTGCATACTCTCATAAATGTCATCATAGAGTCGCTCGACTGGACAGAAGTTCAGGAGGATATATGGAGGCAGCGTTTCATCTACGAAACCCCGTCGAAAGAGCTCGCAGAGAAGTATCACGTCCGCAACTCATGGGTAGACAACGTGTTTTCCCGCCTCAACAAACAATTCCGTATTGCCATCAAGACATGGTGGAATAAGTTTAACCTATAAACCGAACAAAAAATGAAACAGTTACTTAAGATAAACTCTCAGTTTGCGGGGCGGACGGTGGTTCGCAAACTGAGTACGCGACACGATGGTGTGCGGGAAGTGTATCTGACTAAAAGCAACGCGGTTGTTGATGGTATGGCGGATCCGCCGGAGAATCTCGCTATTCTGACTGTGTTTAACCTCAAATCGAAACGATATGAGGTTGATGGGTCATCGCGGAAACGGGTGCCGGATTTTATTGAGGAGGTGAAGTTTCTGCGGAGTCGGCATTCGGATAAGTATTTCCCAAGGCTTATTGACTGCGGAATTGAGAAGGTGGGGAACAGACGGCTTGGTTGGATGTTGCAGCCCCAAATAGATGCCAATAGCCTGACGAATGAGATAAAACTTCAGACAGGGCTGTGTATGCCAGATGTAGTCAAAGTAATGAATGCGCTCTTTTCTGCTGTTAATGAATTGGCACGATATACGCATGGCGGCGGTCATTACAACATCAATACCGACAATATTCTGCTGGACTATGATGGCGATGAACTTAAAGGGGTGTATCTTATCGGGCTGTCGGATATGGGAGATCCATATCATGGCTCTACACCTTTTACAGAGGAATCGCAGGATAATCGTTTTAGAGCACCTGAAACCGCGAATGGTGTATTCAGTCATCTTACGGACATTTATGCCCTTGGTATGGTCATGACTATGATGATTTCGGGGGATGTCGGAGAGGAAGAAAGCGCTACTACTGACTCACGGATCTCCATGTTATCCTCAATGGAGTTTCGCGAACAGTTTATGAAACGAAACCGCAACAAGTTATCGGCGCCACAGCGTCTGATTCTTGAAAAGGCTACTCACGCGAATCCGTCCGTCCGGTTTCAGACTGTTGAGCGCTTCCGTTCATTTGTCGGTAAACTGGCAAAGGGAAATATCTCGACACAGACCCATGTAGAGAGAGCGGCGACATTGGCAGCAGGAGGAAACGGATCTGTAATTACTGAGGAGGATGAGAAACTTTTTGAAAGTCTTGACCGTGAGGCGGAAATAAGAGCAAAGGCGCAGGATGCAGCAAGAAAAAAATCTATAAAAGGACTTGACGAGGTGGCCGGTATGTCAGAACTGAAGGCTCTTTTCCGCCGGGATTTCATCCGGATTGTTCGTAACCCAAAGGTAGCGCAGGCTTACGGTATAAAGCCAAGTAACTGCACGCTGCTCTATGGACCGCAAGGATGCGGAAAGACTTTCATTGCCGAGAAAGCGGCACAGGAATCCGGTTTGAATTACAAGATTATCAACCCCTCGGAACTTGGGTCCATCTATATCCACGGTTCTCAGCAAAAGATAGCTGAACTGTTTGAGGAGGCCGAGAAGAAAGGTCCGATGATTCTCATCTTTGATGAGTTTGATGCCATTGTGCCCAAACGTGATGCTGACCTCAATGTCAATCAGGCAAACGAGGTCAACGAGATGCTGACTCAGTTAAACAACTGTGCATCAAGAGGAATATACGTGCTGGCGACTACGAATAGGCCAGGTCTATTAGATCCGGCTATTATGCGTAAAGGTCGCGTTGACAGAACGGTGTACGTTTCACTTCCGGACAAAGAGGCTCGCAAAGAACTTTTCAGACTTGAAATCGAAAAGCGCCCATTCGTAAATATCGATTACGAGGAGCTGGCCTCAGTAACAGAAAACTTCACCTGTAGCGACATTTCTTTTATTGTCGAGGAGACGGCTCGACTCTGTTTTGAAGAAACGCTTGACCAAGGACTCAACGAGCCTTTACCACTCTCAATGAATCGTCTGATGGAGGTTATAAAAATTACACTACCGTCTGTATCTGACAAGCAACGAAAGGAATATCTTGATCTCAAAAATAAAATGGAGAACAGACAGTCATCCGACGAAAGAAAAAGAGTGGGATATGTACTCTGAAAAGATAGAAATCCACACAATAGAACATCTCTATAAGTAAAGGCCGGAACTCCGGCTCGGTGATAACAACTTAATACAACAGATATGATAAAAGAAAATGTACTGACCGCGTTAAGCGCACTCGGATTCATTCCCAAAGAGATTGAAGGATTCGGCTACCGAATCGAGTATGAGGGGATTACCTTAATATATACGGTTGACGATGAAGAAGCCAGATGCATAACCCTTACTGCTCCAGATGTTTTTGACATCTCCGATGACAACCGTACTGCAGTGTTAGAGGCAATGGCAAAACTCTGTGGCAAGATGAAGTATGTGCAGCCCCACATCATGTTTGAAAATCAGGTATGGCTGAACTATCAGCACTATCTCGGCGAAAACGAGGTGACACAGGAACTCATCGAACACATGATCCATGTCCTCGCTATTTCGACAATCACAATCCACAACATCATAACCGGCAACGACAATGACGACTAAAGAACTTATAAAGCAGGTACTGGAGAAGTGGAGGTTTCCCATTCTTCAGGAGAACGACAACTGCCTTGTGTTCCGCTATCAGATGAGTTATATACA
>CAMWMR010000019.1 GCA_947175425.1 uncultured Porphyromonadaceae bacterium | reverse complement strand
AGGATCCTGCGATGCAGTATTGTCGCAGAAGGTTTCGGTGTCGATATTCGACTCCTCGCAGTCTCTACGGCTGTCGCGGCGGTACGTTCAATGTGATTTGGATCCGTACTACGGAGTGGAATTTCTACTGGCTGCGTGTGGCCTGCGAGGCCATTCACTTAGAGAATGCCGTGATTATTATTCAGCTGATACGTCCGTGTCACCAGGTGCCGGATTATTATCGTCCGCTGGAGGATTATCTGCCGAAGGTGCGCAAACGTGCGATGAGTTCGCCTCCGCCTTTGCCTCCGGAGTTTTTGGAGGCGTATTGGGAAGTTAACGGGTATGAGGACCCGTATCTTGAGGATATTTTGTTTGAACTAAGTATTTATGAGCGGAAGCGAGGGCTAAAAGCCTTCCTTTGGTAAGGCGGTAGCTGCCACCGCGCCCGTTGGGGTTAAGCAGCAAAGAGTACATTGACATTGTGGGAAAAGGTTTTGTTATGCAGGCCGAGCGTTTTATATTTTTAGGAAATATAATTTTACGGAGTGGGTTATAATGCGTAATTTTGTAATCAATTTATGCATTGGAAATATTTCCGTAACTGATTAATAAGCTTAAATAATGACTGCAAGAAAACTGTTGTTTGCGCTGTTTATGCTCGTACTGTGTGCAGGTTTTAGTGCGACAGCCCAGCAGAGCGTAGAAACGCCTGTTCGTTGGCGCCTTATTGTGAAACCGTCGGCCGACGGAAAGAGCGGCGAGCTTACAGTGAAAGCCCTTATAACGCCGGGATGGCACTTGTACGGACTTGAGCTGCCTGCGGGCGGTCCGAAGGCAACGAGTTTCGATTTTGCCGGGAGTACCGGAGTTGAATTTACCGATGAGCTGAAGCCCGAGCGTGCGGCCTTGAAGGTAGAGGATGCCATGTTCAATATGACCCTGAGCTGGTGGGATGCAAACGTGCAGTTCAAGCGTTCGTTCCGTATACTTGACCCGGATAATGCCGTGATAAAGTGCAAGGTATCGTATATGACATGTGACGGCGAGAGCTGCCGTCCTCCGAAAAGCGAGAACTTTGTATATACATACAAGCCCAAAAAGTAGGATATGAAAAAGGTATTAGTATCGCTATTATTCTGCCTCAGCTTAGGCTTGGCGACAGCATTCGGTGCAAGCAAGCCTGTGGAATGGACCGCAGAGACCGTTAAAGACGGTTCGGGAGAAGTAACAATACGAGTAACGGGAACGATAGCCGACGGATGGCATATTTACGGGTTTAACATGCCCGAGCTTGAATCGGCCTCGGGAGTTCCCGACCCGACATCGCTTATTCTTGAATTGCCCGATGGAGTTGAATCGGTTGGTCCATTGATTACGCGCGGCACAGAGACCATGCACTTTGACGAGTTCATGAGTCTGAATCTGCCCTGGTTAACCGGCACAGTTACCTTTGAGCAAAAGCTTGCCACTACCGGCGGCGTTGTAAACGGGACAGTTCGTTACATGGCGTGTACAGAGACCTCATGCACCCCTCCGGCACGTTATGACTTCAGTCTGCAAGTCGGGAATGCCGCAGCACCTGCAGAGCAGAGCGAGCCTACTGTAGCAGCGACACCTGCAGTTACACAGGTAGTTGCATCGGAATCGAACCGCTGGTGGGCACCTGTTGAGGTTACAAGTGAAAGTGCCGCTCAATCGTACTGGGCAATTCTTCTGTTCGGATTCCTTGGCGGCCTTGTGGCATTGATGACACCGTGTGTGTGGCCGATGATTCCCATGACGGTGAGCTTTTTCCTGAAGAAGAACAAATCGCGCCGACGTTCGATAATAGACGCAAGCATATACAGTGCAAGCATTATAGCCATATTTTTGATATTAGGCATAGTTCTTACGCTGATATTCGGCCCGGGCAAGCTAAATGAAATAGCGACGGGAGCGGTATTCAATCTGATATTCTTTGCGTTACTTGTGTTCTTTGCCATATCGTTCTTCGGGGCATTTGAAATAAAGCTTCCCGGGAAATGGTCGAATGCGATAGACAACAAGGCCGAGACTACAACCGGCATACTGAGCATATTCTTTATGGCGTTTACGCTTGTGCTTGTATCGTTTTCGTGCACCGGTCCCATTATCGGCACGCTGCTTGTAGAGGCCTTCTCGCAAAGCAATCTGTTGGGCCCGCTATTGGGCATGGGCGGTTTTGCCCTTGGACTTGCGTTGCCATTCGGCCTATTCGCATTCTTCCCGTCGATGCTCAAGGAGTTGCCGCGTTCCGGTTCATGGCTGAACACCGTAAAGGTAATTCTTGGCTTTGTTGAGCTTATACTTTCGTTGAAGTTCCTTTCGGTAGCCGACCTTGCCTATGGCTGGCATATTCTTGATCGCGAGGTATTTATATCAATCTGGATTGTACTCTTTATTCTGCTTGGAGTTTATTTGCTCGGCAAGCTGCGATTCAGCCACGACGGCCCGCAGGAACATACATCGGTAAGCCGATTCTTCCTTGCCGTAGCATCGTTCTCGTTTGCAGTTTATCTTGTTCCAGGCCTATGGGGAGCACCCCTTAAGGCCGTGAGTGCATTTGCACCACCGCTGTACACCCAGGATTTCAATCTATACGGCGGCACGTTCGAGGAATTCGACAATTATGACGAAGGCATGGCTTATGCCGAAGCCCACAACCGTCCGGTGCTGCTTGACTTCTCGGGTTATGCATGCGTCAACTGCCGCAAGATGGAAGGCGCAGTATTCGATACCCCTGCAGTGCGTACCCTGATAGAACAGGACTATGTGATGATAAAGCTGATGGTAGACGACAAAACCGCCCTTGCCGAGCCTATGTACGTTGAGGAAGAGGGCAAACAGATAAAACTCACCACAGTGGGCGAGAAGTGGGCATATCTTCAGCGACACAAATTCGGCATAAACTCCCAACCTTATTATATTATACTTGATAACGACGGCATGCCGTTGAGTTCCCCTCGAGTATATGACGAGAACGCGGGAGCATTTATGGAGTGGCTCGAGGCCGGTGTTACAGCCTATAAGAAGTAAGACTGCAGATAATAACTGCAGATAATATTGAAACATACATAACAATGAATCATACAAGAGAAGAAAAACTTGAAGCACTGGGACGATTGATGGACACGCTGGATATACTGCGTGTTAAATGTCCGTGGGATGCCAAGCAGACAAATGAAAGTCTGCGCCCCAACACCGTAGAGGAAGTTTACGAGCTTACCCAGGCCTTGCTTGACAACAACAATGCCGAAATAAAGAAGGAACTCGGTGACGTGCTGCTTCATGTGCTGTTCTACTCGAAGATAGCATCGGAAACAGAATCGTTTGATATAGCGGATGTAGCCGATGCAATCAATAACAAACTGATATTCCGTCATCCCCACGTATTCGGGGATGTCAATGCCGAAACCGCCGACGAGGTGACCCGTAACTGGGAGCAAATCAAGCTAAAGGAAAAAGACGGCAACCGTTCGGTACTTGCCGGTGTTCCCGCTACCTTGCCTGCGCTTATCAAGGCCTACCGAATACAGGAGAAAGCCGCCAATGTGGGTTTTGACTGGGAAAGTCCCGCGCAGGTATGGGACAAGGTAAACGAAGAGCTGACAGAGACCGCTGATGCTATTGCCTCGGGTAAGACCGAAGATATAGAAGAAGAATTCGGTGATTTGCTGTTCAGTGTTGTAAATGCCGCCCGACTATACGGCGTAACCCCCGAAAATGCCCTTGAGCGTACCAACCGCAAATTCATAGCGCGTTTCAATTATGTTGAGGCAAAGGCCAAAGAGCAGGGTCTGCGATTGGCCGATATGTCGCTTGAAGCAATGGACGCATTATGGAATGAAGCCAAGAGTCTGACTAAATGAAGCTTTGCATTACCGAGAAACCGAGTGTTGCCAAAGACATAGCGGCCATACTCGGCGCTAACGAGCGCCATGACGGCTACTATGAAGGCAACGGCTACCGAGTGACGTGGACCTTCGGACATTTGTGTTGCCTTTATGAGCCACACGATTATTCCGACATGTGGAAACGTTGGTCGCTGAGCGTACTTCCCATGCTCCCGGGGAAGTTCGACATCAAGATAATAGATGATGCCGGCATAAAGCGACAGTTTCATGTAATTGAAAGTCTGATAGGGCAGGCCAGCGAGATTATAAACTGCGGTGACGCCGGGCAGGAAGGAGAGCTAATCCAACGCTGGGTAATGCGCAAGGCCAATACGGCATGCCCTGTAAAGCGACTATGGATTTCGTCGCTTACCGATGAATCGATACGCGAAGGATTTGAGTCGCTCAAGCCGCAGGATGATTTCGACAGTCTTTTCTATGCCGGTATGTCGCGAGCGATAGGCGACTGGATTCTCGGGATGAATGCCACGAGGTTATATACACTTAAATATTCCTCGCCCGGGAAAGTACTTTCGATAGGGCGCGTACAGACTCCGACACTTGCGCTGATAGTCAAGCGCCAGGATGAAATAAACAATTTTGTGCCGAAGGATACATGGGAGCTTCATACGATGTACCGGAAGGCGAATTTTACATATACGGGCGACAGATTCGAAACCGAGGAATCGGGGAAAGAGGCTATAGCACAGATATCCGAGCAGCCTTTGGTGATAGATGACGTGGCACGTAAAAAAGGCAAGGAATCGCCGTTGCGATTATTTGACCTCACTTCGCTGCAGGTTGAGTGCAACAAGCGTTACGGCTGGACGGCTGACGCGACGCTGAAAATGATTCAAAGCCTGTATGAAAAGAAACTAACGACTTATCCCCGCGTAGATACTACTTATCTTTCGGATGACATCTATCCGAAGATAGGTCCGACTCTGCAAAAGATGACGCCTTATGCCAATATAACGGCGCCTATATTGGCCAACAAGATTCCGAAGAGCAAAAAGATATTCGATAACTCAAAAGTTACCGACCACCATGCCATTATTCCGACCGGACAGTATCCCGGCGGTTTGGAGGGGGATGAGAAGAAGCTTTATCACCTGATAGCCATGCGCTTTATTGCCGCATTCTATCCCGATTGCGAATTTGAATCGACTACTGTTACAGCTCATGCAGGGACATTCGGATTCAAGGCAACGGGGAAGGTGATAATAAAACCCGGATGGCGTGCATTGTTTGACAAGTCGGGCAAGACAGACGGACAAGAAGCTGAAAATGCAGAAGATGACAACAGCGTTCTTCCCGTATTCACTCCCGGGGAACAGGGACCTCATGAGCCGTTTCTTGCCAAAAAGACATCGCAGGCGCCCAAGCCTTATACCGAAGGCACCTTGCTGCGAGCAATGGAAACCGCAGGGCGCAATGTTGACGACGAGACTTTGCGCGAGGCAATGAAGGATAACGGCATCGGGCGTCCGTCGACACGTGCGGCGATTATAGAGACTCTTTTCAAACGCAACTATATACGTCGCGAACGAAAGAATATTATCCCCACGCAGGCGGGAACAGACCTTATAGCGACCATAAATGAGGAACTGCTTAAGTCGGCCAAGCTTACGGGATTGTGGGAGAATAAGTTGCGGCGTATAGAGCGCGGGGATTATTCGCCTGCGCTGTTTATCCGCGAAATAAGCGAGATGATTCAGCGAATAGTAAGCAATGTGTTGTGCGACAACAGCAACAAACGAATTATATCGGAATCGCCTGAGGCAGCCAAGTCATCGGCGGCCGAGGCCAAAGAGGGTGCAAAAAAGCCGCGAGCGCCGCGTATAAGGAAGCTTGAGCAGGTTAAGTGTCCTGTTTGCGGTGAGGGTCATTTGCTTAAAGGGCGCGCCGCATTCGGTTGCAGCCGATATGCAGAGGGTTGTACTTTCCGGCTATCGTTTGATGATTGTCCTGCCGATACGAGTCCGGCTCAAATAAACAAGAAACTTGGCAAGGGAAAATGAACGATGTTATACAATGGGTAATTGTGACGGCGTTGTGCGTTTGTGCTGTGGCATTTTTTGTGCGCAGAGCCATGCGCAAGCGCAAGGATTCGTGTTGCGATTGTCCGTTGTCGTCGACATGTAACAAGAAGAGGCGCGAGTGTTAGAACCGAATTACAAAATATCGAAGATTTTTTCATTAGAGACGCTTTCCGAGCTAGAGAGCTTTGTCCATTCGAAAAAAAATATTGAAGATTTGCGAGAAGCATTGTATGCGGAGTTTCGGAATTATGTTAATTACAGCACTCCTGCAGAATGGAACAAAGCAGTACGCCTTTGTGAATGTCTTGCAATAATCGGTTGGGGCGAATATATTGGTGTAGAGGCTATTGCGGGCAGGTATTTCAATGGTAGTCCTAATACGTTTTTCAGAACTTGTGAAGATAAAATATTGTATTTGGATGCTGTTTGGGGACAAATGGACGGAGGCATGATTATAGATGATAAAGTCAGTTTCTTTCATCCGTTAAATGACCGTGAAATCGTGCGCCAAGTTTCACCCAAAATCAAACTTTTATCCCAACGTAATTGGCTACCCAAATGTCCTGTCCGTATAGTCAGGACGATTGACAATTGTTATCCATCGAGCCGGCCTGTTTTAGAAAGCATTGTTGGTGATCTTATGCCTCGATTGTATACTATGATGCGTCCGAAGTTATACGGGAGGAGTATCAATTGTATATATATTAATTGCAGTATGAGTTATTTTGATAACGACCACTGCAAGACCAATTATGTTATAGCTGATGAGTCGCTGAAATTAAAGAAGAGTGAATATTACGGAGCATTGAGGGAAATGTTCACGGAGGAAGAAATAAAATCGCGAGGGCTTTTTTTGCGTCCCAGATACGAGATTGGTCCTTTGCGAAAAGACAGCGGAATATTGAATGCTCGTGTAGTATTTGAAAAGGAATTCAGCGAGTTGTCTCTTACAGAACAAAAGGAGCGGATGAGCGATTATTTCAGGACATTATTGAGTCGCATCGCTCAGCGCCATAAGAAACTTGATTACGATTTCGGGAGTATGTTGTCTGATTTTGAGAAAGTTTTATCGGACTGGGTTTCTATGGAGTGCTGATAAATTTAATAAGCGGGGTTGATTAGAAATAGCGTGTAAGAGCAACTGAGCAACGGTTTTCGCGGAATGACATTCCTGATTTGAGGAGGTCGGTCATTCCTATGGCAGCTTCAATGCTTACAAGCCATTGGTTTACGGGAAATCCTACACCGACTTTCCACGCACAGTCCACACGACGTTGGGTTCCGTATTCGCCGAACAACGAAATATCGGAACTGTGTTGCAGCTCGGAATCTTTTATTTTGATGTCACCTGTGAAAGCGTAGCTCAACTCGGGGCCGGTATAAACCGACATTGCGAAATTGTCGCTGATACTGAAAGAGTATCCGACTACTACGGGGATTCGGATTCCGAGTTTGTACAGCGACGGATCCTCTTCGATGATATTTCCGGCATCGCCCGATATTACAAGATTTTTGTAGGAGTAGGAGTCGTAGAACAACGAAGCGCCCGGCTCGATGTAAAAACTTTTACCCAAGTATATGTTATATACCGCACCGAAAGTAGCTCCGAAACCGTGCCTGAACATGGAAACGCTACCTGCATCACCGTGCCATTTTCCAGGGATATTTACGTCGAAAGCGGCTTTGATACCCCACATGGGACGAGTGTCGGCGACATCGTTTTGAGCTGAAGCAGAGAGTGTGATGCAGGATATAATGGCGGGAATGAGGAAGATAGGTTTTAGCAGGCGTTTCATGATGAAGAGAATTGTATTTATCTGATAAACGCTTTGCAAGGGCAATTATTGTAAGTAAGTGTTGAAAATTAGTTTATACCATATTCCGGTAGCCTGCAGGCGATTTTCAACCAAACTATAATAATAGACTGATTTACAACGCTTACTTATTATTCAAATATCCTCAAAAAATGCGAGGGAGGAAGTCGACGAGGTATTTTCGCCAATTATCCCATGTGTGTCCTCCGTCGGTTTCGACATACACGAATGGATAGTTTTTGGAAGATAGAGTTTCGCGCCATTCATCATTGAGCTTTTTCAAAAAGTCATCTTTGCCTATTGCGATGTAATATAGCGCGGGAGGATTTTTGAACTGATATTTGAGTTTGATGTCGATATTATCGTATACGGACAGTTCATTGGCTGTGTAACGCGATATTGCGCGATCCACGCTGCCACCCCCAAGGAGAGGAATTTTTTCCTTGAGATGTTGCCATTTGTCGCCGAGGTTTTGCAAACGGTTTATGTTTTCGCCGTGAATGGGTGATGAAGTCAGGGCAGAGAAGAGTCCGATGTAGTCGAAATAAGCGGGATTGTTCAAGGAGATGTACAGAGCGTGTAGTCCACCCATTGAAAGTCCGGCGATTGCGCGGTGCTTTTTATCGTTGAGGGTGCGGTAGTTGGCGTCCATATAGTCGACTACATCATTTATGAATACTGATTCAATTTTACCGAGTGTTGAACTCGCGTTGTTACCGGAGGGTTCCACATCGGGGTTGTCGGGGTCTTCGCCCGGAGCAGCGGCAATGTCGACATTTCCGTTTGGCATAACCACAATCATTGGTTTACATTCTCCGGCAGCAATCATATTATCGAGAATCTGCACGGCGCGCCCGTTGTCTTCCCATGAATTTTCATCACCGCCCGAGCCGTGGAGGAGATAGAGGACGGGGAAGCGGGTGGAGGTGTTGTTTGCGTAAGCCGCAGGGAGGTATACTGTCATACGGCGCTTTTCCATACCGTCGAGAGCGGTGGGATACCATACTTTTGTAACGGAACCGTGCGGGACGTTTTGTGTTACGTATTTATCGGCTATTCCTCCGGGAATTATAAAGTAGTTTAGAGTGTCGGCAATATCGCGTGTTGTGTTTTTGTTAAATTTGTCGGTTGTTCGTTTGCCATCGACAATATATGTGTAAGTGTACATATCGGAGGCAAGCGAATCGGTATTGAAGGTCCATATATCGCCGTTTCGCGTCATTTTTTTCTCATCGGAGTGTTTGTCGTTATCGTCGTTATTATGGATAAACGAGCCTTTTATAAGCACTTCGGAAGCTTTGGGGGCGTATAAAGAGAAGCTTGCGGACTTATCGGGAGCAATGCTTACTCCGTATTGACTGTTTTGGGCAAACAGTAGTGTGCCGGAGCAGGCGAGTGTTGTGAGAAGTATATGGCGGAGTTTCATAAAGGCGGATGAATTTTTTATTGAATACGAGTAATGGAGGAATTTTCGGGTATCGGGATTTCGTCCGGTTTCGGGCCGAAGATATAAATATCGGTCTCGGTCAAATCGGCAGTGTTAATTTCCTGAGCGTCAGCAATTGTGATGTTGCACACATATTCATTGAAACAAACTTTGGCAATGGTTAGTTCGTCGGTGTTAGTGTTGTAGTATTCAATTTGCCTTTCGGGGTACATAAGAGCTAACAAAAGAGCCAATTCTCCTTGTCCGGCGTTGTCGATGACGAGGAAATTGCGGTTGTCGTATCGCCCTTCGATACGGTTGCTGTTTTTAAGGCAGCAGTTCAACGCTTTTTTAGCGTTATGTTCTATTTCGGCGCCTTTGTATCTGTAACGGTCGTATACGGCATTGAACAGAAGTTTTACTGTGGATTGGCTGCGGCACAATTTTGAGAAGTGCGCGAGGTATGTTTTACGGATTGCCTGCACTTGGTCCTTGGAGGTTTCTCCGAAAGTGCATATTTTGTTGCAGGGAATGCGCTTGCCGACTTCGAGAACGACTTCACCTCCGTTTGAAATTACCGAGCCTTTGGGCATTGCCTGAACAACGCCGTGGAGGTAGACGGGCAGAATGTCGAGTTTGAGGTCTTGGGCAAACTGAATCATACCTTTGTGGAATCGTTTGACAGAATTGCAGACATTACGCAGTCGTTCGCCCTCGGGGAAAATAGCTACGCTGTAGCCTTGTTCGACATAAGGGCGAAGCTTTTCAACCATTCGCTCAACACCCATGCCAACGGTTATGAATCCGAGGTGGCGGAATATTCGTCCTGTAATAAAGTTTTTACTTACGTGGTCGTTGGCAACCATTACCATTTTTGGAGTTAGTGTCATGAGATAGAACGAGTCCAAAAGCGACTGATGATTGCTAATGATAACTGCGGGTTTATTGAAATTTTCGTTTACAGCGTTGATGTAGCGGAATTTGAGTCCGGGCATACGTTTAACGTCCCACCGGAATACCGAGCAGCAGAAACGGTGCAGCAGGAGTTGCTTGCGCGGCGTGGGCTTTGTGATGACGAACATGAAGAAGTCGAGTATATATGCCACCGCCAGCTGGGAGAGGAAAATCGCCGCGCAAAAAGCGGTGCAAAGTATTTTTTTGAGAGTCAAGGGGCGTTTTCGCAGATGTCCGTTTTTCCTGACGAGGAAATTGAATATCAGCGGGGGGAAGAGATATGCCATTAGTACGACAGAGAGCATGCCCACAATTGTAACTTCGCCGAGACTGCGGAGAGCAGGGTGCTTGGCGAAGATTAGAGTTCCGATTCCGATGAACATAATCAAAGCCGACACGATTATGCTGTTTTTATATGATGCAAGCAGTTTGCGGCGGTAAGCGAGTTCGTAGGAAAGTCCTTCGGTGATGAATATGGTGTAGTCGTCGCCTTGTCCGAAAATGAAAGTGGCGAGGATTATGTTTACTATGTTGAACTTTATTCCGAGAATACCCATAATTCCGAGAATCCATATCCAGCTTATAGCCATTGGCAAGAATGAGACTATGGCAAGTTCAATGCTTCCGAGCGAAATCCAGAGGAAGATGAAAACGATGAAGCCGCAAACGATGCCGATGTAATTGAAATCATTTGAGAGGGTATCGGCAATTGCTCCGTTCATGCTTTTTACGTCAAATACCATTCCGCCGAACTGTGGAGTGGCGCGGAGTTGCTCTTTTACCTGTTCGATATTTGCAGGGTTGACTTCAAGAGCCTGTACAATGTATTTTTTTGACGATTGCGAGTTTTCGCTTATGTTGGATTTGAAAGCGGTTGAGTAGAGCGGTTGGAAATGTTCGGGTTCGACCTGAGGGTATTCGTTGTCGAGAATATTTTCAAAGGCCTTGAAGGCCGAAGGGCTGAAACCGTTGTCGGCAGCAGCTTGCGAAAGGGCGGATTTGATTTTTTCGCGATGATTGAGAATGAAGTTTTTCCAGCGTTCCAGACGTTGGGATTGTGTGCTTGCCGATGTGAGGAAAGATGATACGTGGTTGTGCAGTGTTACTTTTCCCTGACCAACGAGCGAGTCGATAATCGGTGTAATTATTTCGTTTTGAGCCAAGGCGGAGTTTTGGTCATCGCCGTAACTTACAACATAAAGTGTCTCGGTGTCGGAAGTGCCGGCAATGAGATTGTGGAAATATTCCATATCCTCGCGTTGTTGCGCCGTCATGTAGTTTATGTTGCGCATATCGGAGTCGAATTCGGTTCTGAGACTGAAAAATGCGAAAACGGCGGTAAGAACAAGAATTACAGCGACTGTAATTTTGCTGTTTTCCAAAGATATGTTTGCAAGTCGTGTAATAAGTTTTGGCTCGGGAGTGGCTTTATCGGCCGGTTTTCGTGTTTTTACAACATGAGGAAGCCAGATTAAAACAAATATGATAGTTCCTGCCAAAAGCAACGAGGCGAAGAGTCCCAAATCGTGTAAGGCGGGAGCATTGAGAGGAACAAGACACAAAAATGCTCCAACGGTTGTTACGTTTCCAACAACAAGCGGACTTATTATTTCTTTAAGTGCGCTTCGGGGGTGCGAACTGTCCTTTAGATGATCGATAAGATGAAGAGGGTAGTTTACGGCAATACCGAGTATTACGGAAGCTATGCCTATGACAATAATGGAAACCGAGCTATAGAATACGCCGATTATCCCCATTGCAAATATCCATCCCCATGCTACAGAAACAACTATCAGCAAGATATTGCGGATGTTGCGGAAAACATAAATGAGCAGGGCAAGAATGAGTATGCCGGCAATACACACGGCAAGAATGCTGTCCGATTTTATGCGGTTGGCATTAGTAACAGCAATAACAGGTCCTCCTATAATGTGAATATCAAGATTCGTGTTATTGGCTCGGACTTGTTTTGCGGCATTTTCCAAAAGATTGACAAGCAGGGCGTTGTTCTCCGATTCATTGGCACCGAAAGAAGATGTTATAATAACGATTGCTCGACGGGAATCGGGTGAAAGAATGTATCCGTCGTAGGATTCATATTGTATGCTCTGACTACTGCTTGACAAACGATCCAAAACAGGCGAAAACAGGTTCAGCGGGTCGCGTGCAATGTTTACAGCAACAAGATTTGACGAAGGAAACATAAGCATCTGCTTGTCTGCCTCGACTTGTTGCGGTATATATTGAGGTTGGGAGAGGAGGGAGTCGATTCTTGCGTAATCACTCTCGGTAAGGAAATAGGGGATGTTTTCATATACATTGTCGGCAATATCGAGAATCCGCTCCAAATCGATTTCTTTGACAATAGATTCCACAAAGTGCAGGGAATCCGATGATTCGATATTTTGGACAAAACTCTCTACTCCGTCGGCCAATAGCTGCGGGTCGGGGCATACGGTATCGCAAGTTCCAATGACTGCATATATATTGCCTGCTCCCGAAATATCCTGATATACAGCCAATGCCGTGTGGTTTTGCTCGTCAAGAGGCAGGAAATCGGATATATCCTCCTTGTAATGCAAAGTTACAATTGACAGCAGAAGCGCGAGCGAGACGACAACGCACGCGCTCCATGCTAAAGCACGGTGCTTTTTGAAGAAATCGTAGAGTGAGAGAATGGCTTTATTCATTGAAACATGTGTGTTTGGCAATTCAGCAGCTTCGCCGGTCGATGAATTTAACCGGTTTACGATTGTTGGCGGGGTTGTTTATTTTTGCAACATCATCCGGGTCGAGAACTTCCACGATTGGCGCCACGCGAATTCGTGAACGGAAGCGGTCCTTTAGATCCTTTATGACATCGAAATTCTGTCGTGATGCTATTCCTGCTTTAACAATTACCTCGTCGGTGCCTGCGAACCCTGTCTGTGCAATTACAACGTAATTAACAACATATGGCGTGTTGTCGAGGACATCGTTAATAGCGGGGGGATATAAGGTTGTGCCTTTCAGTTTAATCATATTGTTTTTTCGCCCCATTAAGGGTGTGAGCCGGAACGAGTTTCTTCCGCAGGCACACTTTTCGCTTATTTTGCTGCTGAGGTCGCCGGTGCGGAAGCGCAGCAAAGGCATGCCTTCCACGCCAAGCGTTGTTACAACCACTTCGCCGGTTTCGCCGTCTTTTACAGGTTTGTTGTCGTCGCCTATAATTTCCACTATAATGAGCTCGGGATGTACATGTCCTCCGCACCCGAAAGGACATTCCGAGAAAGTAGCGCCCATTTCGGTAGAAGAATAGGTTGCGAACAGCTCCACATCCCATTTTTCTTTTATTCGGTTTCCGAGCAGATTAAGAGAAAAATCGGGATTTCGCAGCCCTTCGCCTATACCGATTATTCGTTTGACGCTTGAATTTTTATAATCGATATTGTGTGCTTCGGCGTACTCTATAAGTTTGAGAATAAATGAGGGTACGCACATAAGGGTATCGGGCTTGAGTTTGAGAATTGTGTCCCACTGCAGTTCCGGCATTCCGTTGCCTACACGGATTATGCTTGCGCCAAGCTTTCGTATTCCGAGGAAATAAGCCATTCCGGCCATGAAACGCTTGTCGAGAGTAACCATTAGCTGTACTATGTTTCCCGGAGCAAGACCGGCACAGCTGAAGGATTTCATTTCGTTATAAGCGAGACGTTCCAGGTCGTTGTCGGTGCAGCCGAATGTAACAGGGTCGCCCAAAGTTCCTGAGGTTGTTATGTAGTCCACAATTTTATCGGCAGGGACACAAAGGAAATCGCTGTTAAACTCTTGCAGATCTTTTTTCTCGGTGAAAGGGATTGCAGTAAGGTCTTCGACAGTTTTAATCGCAGATATATCAATGTTGTTCTCACGGAACATTCGTTGATAAAAAGGCGAATTCTGTTCAAGGTAACGTAGAGCTTCCTGCAATTTCCTGTTTTGGAAATGGATAATTTCGCTTGGGGAGCAAAATTCTATGTCGTTATGGGAATATTTCATTTTAGAATTGTTTTCAACCATTCGAGAAATTCGTTTTTCCAGTTATCGGCCTCCGCAGATGTTTTTTCGGGAGAAGCGCCGAATCCGTGTCCGCCGGTTTTATATTGCAGATATAAATGCGGAATGTTTTGTGCAGTCATTGCCGAATCGAGCAGCTCGGAGTTGCGGTAGTGCACAATGGGATCGTCGATGCAATTCATTAGAAAACACGGAGGCATGTCGGGACGGATATGTTTTTCCAATGAGAGCGAATCTTTCATTTGTTGACTTATCTGCCGTCCCTCGCCAAGAAGACCTCGTCGCGACCGTTTGTGTGTACTTTTGTCCACCATGCTCACCACCGGGTAGACAGGGGCTATGAAATCGGGTTTTACAGATACCGCAGGTTCTATGCCGAAAATGTTGAGCACGTGTGAATCGAAAAATAGTCCGGCCATGATTGTGAGATGTCCTCCGGCCGAAAATCCCATTACACCTACATTGTCGGGATTTATTCCGTATACATCGGCATTTTCGCGGACAAGCTGAATGCTTCGTTGAACGTCCTGCAACATATCGGGGTATCGGTTTCCACGCGAGAGTATACGGTAATGGCTTATGAATGCAGGTACGCCTCCGACGCGATATTCAAGAACGAAAGCCGAAATTCCGTTAGCCTGTAACCATTGGGCAACTCCATATCCTTCGGTTTTGCGATCGAGCCAGAAATAGCTTCCGCCGGGACATACTATTATTGCCGGAGCATTTTCGTTCTTGGCCGGGAAAGGTGTAAGCTTTACATTGGCGGAACACTCGGTACCTTCCCATATATTTACAGCGGAATTACGGGCAGGGCAGAGGATGTGCGTTATGAAAAGCAGCACAAGCAATATTGACGTTTTATTGGGATACAGCTTCATTAATTGCTCGTATTAAAACGTTTCGGCCCAATATTTCTTCGGCTGTTATTATGGCGGTGAGAGGGACTCCGCATATGCCGTGAAGAATAATGTTTTGGCCGGTGAGAAAAAGATTATCAACTTTTGTGTATACCGGGAGGCGTGAGTAGAACATGTCGCGGCAATCTTTGCGATAACCGTAGATTGCTCCGTTTTTGGTGTTGTAGAAATCGCGGATTGTCAGCGGAGAAGCAGCGTATACGCGTTCAATTTGAGAGCGGAGCCCGGGGTAGCGATGCGACAGCAGGTTTATGGCTTGTTGGGCAAAATGATTTTTCCAGTGCTCATATTCCTCGCCGCGTTTTCCGGTTTCGGTGTGCTCCCATTTGCGGACCTCTTCAAAATCCATGAGGCACATTATAAGCAATCGCGATGCAAACCGGCCTTGGTTTTCATCGGGAGGAGTCATATACATGAAAGATACGGGAGCTTTGTCGGAGTTATGTTTTTCCTGGTTCCACATATTTCCGTAATCTTCCATGAAATAGCAGGTGTGGTCTATATACGGGAACGAATCGGGCTTGAGGTCGATGTACACCGAGAATGCCGAACTTGTGAGCGGAATTTCATTGAGACGATGTATAAAGCTTTTACGGAAAGTCCCTGTTGTAACCATTTTAGCCATCATTGCTGGATGTATAGCCGAAACATAACAGTCGGCAGTAAAACGATTTCCGTCGGTATCCTCAACAAAATTCAAATGTCTGTCGGTAACATCGATGTAGGCTGCTTCACATCCTGCCAATACCTGGCCGCCATTGTTCTCTATAACTTCTTTCAGGAGAGCGGCAAGCTGTTGAGCTCCGCCTATAAAACGTGATGCTCCGTTTATGTAAAGGACATTGAGCAGTGCGTGAATATAGGCGGGAGTATGCCCTTTTACGCCACTGTACAAAGGATTCAGGTAGGCCAGTATTTCCCTGAGTTTTTCATTACTGATGAATTTCTCGATAAGTTCGTCGGCAGGAACAAGAAGTTTTTCCCAATTCATGAACGAATCGTCGCTTTGTTCCTGCAGGGAAAAGAGTTTTACTTCGTCCTTTATTCTGTACAGCTCATTTACATAGGCTGTTATGCCTTGCTTTTCTTCGGGGAAATATTCGGAGAGACTGTCGATGAAACCTTCACGGCCGGAAGCTATACGGAATACTTCGCCGGTGCGCCGGTAGTAGAGCTCGTCCATACATTCGGCAGGGACATGCTGAATCTTAAGCCTGTCCATTATGCCGAGATAGCTGCAAATTTTGTTAAGACTTCCGCCCTCAATAAAACCTCCGGCAATGTGCATGCCGGTTTCAAAAACTTTGCCGTGTCGGCGAAAACACTGCAGTCCGCCTCCGATTATTGCATTCTTTTCCAAAACAGTTACTTCGTATCCGTTTTTTGCAAGAAAGGCTCCTGTGAAAAGTCCTCCGATACCGCCTCCTATTATAACACAAGTTTTGCTCATGATTCTAAAGGAATATGCACGGGAGATAATGCGCTGAAGCGTTGCATAAGATTCTCCGATTGAATGACAAAATTTTTTGAACCGGCGGGGATGATTTTGTAATCATCGTCCCATATTGCATGGATTATATGCAGGTTTTCCGGGAGCTTTGCGGTGGTGGAGAATATTTGGTATTCCCGGCTGTTTTCCACAAATGCGTAAATGTTTGCATGCTTGTTTGCGAGTGCGCACAGGAGCGGAATTACGCCTATACCGGCATTGAGGAAATAAATATTCCCGTCAAGACCCGAAATAAGGTGTTCGAAATCGGGAAGACAGCTTAAAATGTGCTTGCATTTCGCCACGGTATCGAATCCTCGCCAGGCATATTTATAAAGGACAAGCGATTTGAAATAAGACGGTTTTTCGATATCCCGGCTCATGATATTATATTCGTCCGTTATAAGCTTGCGATATGCCGACGCTTGTTTTCGCAACAGCATGTCCCCGAAAGTTCCGTACGGGATACGTTTGAGAATGCGTAAAGTCTGCGGATTTTTTCTCAAAAGGAAGTCATTTTTAGGCAAATAGTGCCCGGCTCCATGAATAACCATAGGAACAATATCAAGTTCCAATTCGTTAGCGAGGTGAAAAGCCCCTTGATGAAAGCGAAGTATGGAGCAGTCGGCTGAACGTGTGCCTTCGGGAAAAACAACAATTGAAAACCCGCGAGCTGTCAAATTCTTAAGATGCGGCAAAATGGTTTCAATACCCGATGAAACAGGAATAAACTCGGCCTGATGTATTATATCCCCGAAAAACCGGTTATTCCACACCCAATCGTTGGTAAGGAATATTAGTTTTTCGTGAACCGACATAATAATTGGCAAGTCGAGATGCGACTGATGATTAGCTATAATCATAGCCGGTTTGGAAAAACTTTCGTTATGCGGGTTTTCAAAACGCACTTTTCCTCCCGGAAAGTTTTTGGAGAAAAATACCGAGATGCGCTGCAGCATGCGGTGTAGTCGCAGGCGTTTCCGTTCATCGGGAGCAGTAAGATTAAAGTTTAAGCCGACGAACGGTTTGAAAACGAAAAGCGACCAGAATATGAAATGCGACAAGGCATAGAGCGAACGGAATATTCGTCCTATTGTAACAGATGCTTCCCTCGGCTTGCCGGTTTTATATACAAACGGCTTAAACTCGTTTCGGAAGAATTTACGGTGTTTTATGCAATTAATGAATCGTGCGGGGAGGCCGTATAGAACAGCACCGAAACATAGCACGGTGTTAAGTATACTGATTCTTGTAAAATCGAGTGTGGGGCGGAAATGACTTACCCGTTGGGACTGCGGCGGATAATATACCCGAATAGGTATAGGGATAATATCAACTCCGTTCCATGCCGCAAAAACCAGAAGTTCAAGCTCGGCTTCATAGCGGCTTGTAAGAAGCGATAATCCATACATGTTTTTTAAAGGATATGCACGGAATCCGGTTTGGGTATCGTTGAGGCGCCTTCCTGTTTGAACGGCAAACCAAAAATTGGAGAATTTGTTGGCGAAGGAACTTTTGACGTTAATGTCGACATTGGACAGGTCCCGCTCACCAATTATAATGCAGCCCGGATTTTCCACAATTGCTTTTACAAACAAAGGGATATCGGAGGGATAATGTTGCCCGTCGGAGTCGATAGTAATTGCATAGTCGTAGCCGAGTTCGACAGCCTTTTTAAATCCGCGTTTCAAGGCAGTTCCCTTTCCCTGATTTTCCTTGTATGTCACAAGTTGGATTTTATTGCCGAATGCGGCGAGTATTTCGGCGGTGTTGTCGGTGCTGCCGTCGTTCACAACTATAACATGGGAGGTATAATTCAGAATCTCATTCACAACGTCGGCCACAGTGCCCGCGTTATTGTACGTAGGCACGAGCACGCATATATTGTGACTGCGCATTGTAGCGTTGATATTCCGATATTCAAGCTCCATATATTACTTAGTGCTGAAAACCAACGACAGCTTTGCAAAAACTTTTTCGTTATTAGATACAATTGCCGAAAGCTTGCAAATGCCGGATTCATCATCGCAGGCGATTTTGGCGAGTTGATACGTAACCAAAGAGTTTTCTTGCGGAGAAATCACAGCTAAAAACTTGGCATTACTCACTGTTGTGAGGCGCATGGGTACTCCTGTTTTTTCTTCAAGGAGTTCTCCGGCAATCTGCACAATGCACACACCGGGGGTAACAGGCATTTCGGGGAAATGCGCTTTGTATATGCAACTTTCGGGAACGAACTCTATCCGGAAGGTGTTCGTCGATGTGTCGGCACTTATTATTCTGTATAGATTATCTTTCAGTTTCATATGTTTCGGCTGGCCGGGTTTTGTAAAGAAAACGAATATTTTAAATGCCTTTTATTATTTATAATAGTGACTGAAGATTCACTACGTTCCACAATGTAGTGGTGCCGTTTGGTGTAAGGAATATCGTACAGAATATGAAGGCAAAACAAGAGGTCATTTTTCAGTACTTTGCGAATATACCATTTATTCAGGAAACCGACTACATTTTTCAGTTCAAGTTTGTTCTTTTCGCGTTCGTAGATGAAGTCTATTGCAGAAATCCCGAATTCATTTATCATGCTGCCGGCAATGTTTGCGGTGCTTTCTTTTGTGATTAGAAAGCCTGAGAGAGCAGCTTTTGAGGTTTCAATTTCAAAAGCATAGCGAGAGCTTGCCGGAACAATACTGTCGGCAGGCACATTCCCGGCATTCGCTACAAATGCGAGAAAAACGACAATGCTACTCAGGAATAGCGAAATTACTCTCATCTACAGCTTTGTTGGTGCTTATGTTTGTAATTTTGATATTTGTAGAGTCGCCGTTTTTTTCGAAAATATTTATTTCCGAAATCATAGAGCCGGTTTTGTCGAATACCAGCTCGATACGCGAGAACATCTGTCGTATTTCTTTTTTCTTAGGCAGCATTGTTACCACGTATGCACCGCGTTCGTCGGCAACAGTTATGGTAAATTCCGAGGTACTTGAAAGAGCTTTTCCGGTTACGGTGCTCATCATAATACGGGCTACTTCCTTAAATACCTTGTTACTGTTAGTATCAATGACATCCTTGCGGGATTTGTTGCCTATATAAATCTTGGAACCGTTGAAAATGAACAGATATTGATAAGGCTCGGTGTACTCCCAACGCAGTTTGTCGGGTTGGCTGTATATCATCTTTCCATGAGACACCATTTTGTCGTTCAGCATCGACAGGTTTTTCGTTTGTGTAAACGAGCAAGTCATCGTTTTTATTTCCGAAGCAGCGGTGTTTATACGGCTTATTATTTGTTGCTGTTGTTGCGCTGTCAATGTAGCCGCATCCGACAATAATATGCCTGAGCAAAACAGAGATATGAAAAGAACGAATATTTTGATTGTACGGGTCATATTTATATTATTTAGCGACAAAAACACATCCTAACATAATGAAAGCGACTCCCAGCCACCTGTTCCAGGCAATATCCTCATGAAGGAAAAATGCGGCAAGGATAAGTCCGAAAACGTATCCCATACTTGCCATTGGATATGCCATGCTGAGAGGAAAATGCTTCAGAATATACATCCAAAGTATTGAGGCTCCGCCAAATAGCAGCCCGCAAAGCATGAACCACCAGTTGGTGAGCAAATCGCCCCAAAACTGTGTCGACCATGAAAACGGAGGCATTTTTGCCAATGCCAGTTTTAGTGTAAGCTGACCGAACGACAGCATAAGGCTTTGCAATATGGATAATCCTATCAACTGCCACATAAATCAAACTTTTTAAGCCGAATCAGCGACCAAGCAGTGTTGTCGCAATGATTCAGTATTGTTATATTGTTGATTTTCCCGGTGTAGTTTTTACTCGTATCACAATAAAGAGGCGCCGGTATTCTCTGTTGTTTGAGAATGGTTGCCGCGGCATAGAATGCGAGTGCCGGTGAAGAAAAATTATCGCCGAAAATATTTTTATAACGCAGAGTGGAAGGTGAGTACGACAATTTTTCCAATAAACTCATGTATGGCGTATCATTCAATTGGTTACCGTTTACTCCGAGAAGAAGTAACGAGTCGTCGGTTTTATTCAGAATCCCGGCGAGAAATTCAGGTTCCGGGTTGTGGAATAAGTTTACATCGGTAATTTCGCAAATATTGGAATCGGTTTCGGTTGAAGAGAGAATTGCCGATACCGAAGTTTCCGTAATGTTGGTGTACTCGGGATGTGTACGTTTCATGACCAGAGCCATGAACGGGGTTACTTCATCGTGAGCGCCGACGAGCGCATTTCCTATGTTTCCGTTCTTAATCTGCACAAAAGCATCCAGCAACGCGCTTTCAAACGATATTCCTTTGTGGGAGTAGGTATTATTATAGCCGTGACACTTCAGGATTATTGCAATAAGCGAGCTTATTGTGTTGTGGGTGGACTGCATGAACAGTGAAGGCTTGAGGCAGTTCTCGCCGTAGCGGCACATGTCTACAAGGAATTTCTCGGAGTTTTCCATGCAACCCATGCCTGTGCCTGTAATAATTGCATCGGGCTGCTCCACGCACGAATTGTTTAACGCGGTTATGGATGTTGCAACAGCACGCTTGAGAATTTTGCTCATTCTTCTTGCCTCCGACGGTACAATCAATCCTTTGGTATCGGGCTCCTGAGCGCGGGTATATGCCGCAGTGAGCGCGCATGGATTGTCGAACCACTCATCGGAGAGCGGTTGGCGGCATGATACTTGAGCCATTGAGTTTACAAAACAGCGTGCAGTCATTTCTATGGAATGTATTTTGAGAATATAATAGAAGAGTCGTTGCCGCCGAAACCGAAAGAATTGTTTATTATGTTCCGTATTTCGGGGAGTGGCGTGTTTTCGACAACCGGATTTGCATTTTCTTTAATGGGAGTTCTCCAACCGGAATTTCCTGGGACAAAACCGTTTTGTAGCGCCAGCAGACAGATAACGGATTCTATAGATCCGGAAGCGCTTGTCGTGTGGCCGGTCAATGATTTTGTGGAAGAGAATAGGGGCAATTTATCGGTCCATATACGTTCCATGGCGGCCAGTTCTGTTTCATCGTTATTGGGAGTTCCTGTGCCGTGAGCGTTGATATAGTCGATGTCGGCTGGGGTAAGCCTTGCCATTTCCATTGCCTTAAGCATGGCCTTATATGCGCCCTCGCCGTTTTCGGAAGTCGCCGTCTGATGAAATGCATCGCAAGTATTGGCATATCCGCTCAGTTCGGCCATAATACCAACTTCTCTGCTTTTGGCAGATTTTTCGCTTTCAAGAACTAAATAAGCCGCACCCTCTCCGAGGTTTATACCCGAACGGTTTTTATCGAACGGCCGGCACTGTTCTTTGTCGAGAATCATGAGGGTATTGAAGCCGTTGAGATGAAATTTTGTGAGTGCCTCCGCCCCTCCTACAACAGCAATGTCCACGATACCGGCCTTTATAAGGTTGGCACCGAGAATTATGGCGTTTGCAGCAGATGAACATGCAGTGGAGCTTGTGGTTACCATTCTGAATTTGCCGAGACTGTCGGCTATAAGTTCGGTAGAGTAGCCGCAATCGTTGAATTTCATCTCGAGACTGTCCTCGGTTTCGACGTTGGTATCGAAAACAGTTTTGAAATGACGTTCGGTTTTGTCCATGCCCCCGACAGTTGTTCCGCTTATGAATGCCGCCGAACGAAGCAGCTCGGGTGACAGAGAGGCCGACACCAGGGCTTCCCGGGCAGCGAATATTCCAAGAAGGACTGTGCGGAGACCGTTAACAGGGTAATTGACGTTGAGTATACGTGACATTTCGGAATTGGACATGGCAACTTCTCCTACCGGGAATTCGGTGTGTTCGGTGTCGATGCAGGTAATTTTTCCGATACCGGATTTCCCCTCAAGCAATGCCTTGAGGGTGGCATCGTTGCCGGTGCCCAAAGCGGAAATAATTCCGGCTCCTGTCACGAATACTCTTTTGCCCATATCTATTTTTTACGGTTCTTGCTAACGAAATCGGCAATAGATGCTACGGAGCTGAATATTTGTTTTCCTTCGGCAGGATTCGACAGCTTGATGCCGTACTCACGTTCAAGAAGAACAATGAGTTCGAGAGCATCGATTGAATCAAGCCCGAGGCCTTCGCCAAACAGAGGCGCATCGGTGGCGATGTCGTCGGCAGTCATGTCCTCAAGATTGAGAACTTCAATAATTTGATTTTTAAGTTGTAAAATCAGATTGTCCATATGTGGTATTTTTATTTTGTTACTAATTTTATATCGGCGATATAATTTTGCTCGTTCTCATATTCTACGAATCCTGTGAGAATATACCGCGGAGAAGATGTAAGCAATGTGTCGCTTACTATTTCATCCATAAGTGTTTCATCGCGAGAGTCAAGAACATAAAAAGAGGTTTCTCCGTATATTTTATGACGTATTGCAATTTCTCCTGTCACTATGTTTGCGAGAGTGTAGACAAACAGTGCCGGGCTTGGAAAATAGTTGTCGGACTCTATGGTTTTTTGATAGTTCCGGTCGGTAACAAGAGAACCGTTACGGTTGAACAGTATTACGGCTGTGTTTTCTTTTTCGTCGGCCGACAAGTTTTTAAGACACAATTCCGCCGCCATAAATCCGAGTTTGCAAAGAGAATCCATTTTGAAAAACTTGGGATAATCTCCTGCAAATTCCCTGTATAGACCCGCAAGCGATGCCGAGGAAACAGTAGCACCGTTAACGCTTGTATCGGTCGGAGTAATGCGTACATGTGCAAGTGTTTTCATTGCAGGCCTCCTTTCCGATAGGCTATTCCGGCATTTGAACCGCCGAATCCCGACAATATTTTTATAAATGCCGTTTTGTCGGTTGTGCGAGTTTCGGCCGAAACATTCACAGGATAGCTTGTCCCGGAATTTTCGAAGCCTTTTGTAGGCAAAACAAGCTTGTTGTCGACCGCTTTCATCGATAAAATAGTTTCAATAATTCCGGCTGCCCCGAGTGTGTGTCCGTAGTTCCCTTTCAGTCCGGTTACGGGAACGTCATCCAATTGCGCCCGGTGGAGTGCAATGGATTCCATTTCGTCGTTGTAGGCTGTCGATGTCCCGTGTGTATTGATGAATGCTATTTCGTCGGTTGAAATTTCCTTGAGAATATCGAGAATTACACGGAATGCACCTTCTCCTGTACGTGACGGGCCGGAAATATGATTGGCATCGTTGTGAATAGCTCCTGCAATATATTGCCATTGAGCTTTTTCATTGTCGGCTGTAGCGCTAAGAATAATAGTACCGGCAGCTTCTCCGAGGTTGAGGCCTATACGCTCCTTGTCGTAAGGTTTGCAAGGTTCGGGGCTGAGAGCTTTGAATGACTGAAACCCGGATACAATGAATTTTGAAAGGACATCGCAACCGATTACTATAGCATGGCGGTATCGGCCGCTCAACAAAGCCCGAACAGCCGCAATTTGTGCACAAACACCTGAGATGCAGGCGTTGGATACTACGAGCGGAGGATTTGTGTTTTTAAAATATTCCGCTATTTTTTTCGCAGAGCCGGCAAGGAAACAACGTTCGTCTGTTGCTGACTCGGCAAGATATTCAACGTTTCCTTTTGTAGTGGAGAGTATGAAAAGCACATCGGCTTCGCAGGCCGACAGTCTGCAATCTTCAATAGCTTTTTTTGCCGAGAATATGCACAGCTTTTCGAAAAAAGTGAAAGTTTCGCTATTGGCGATTTCCGTATTTATACGCGACTCAAGCTCGTTACGGTTAAATAGTGAACCGCAAAAATCTTCGGGCAAGCCGAAAGCTCCGGAATGCCCGCGGAGCATGCTGTTACCGTTACAGATGGCACGGAAATTCTCGTCGGTACTTGTTCCGAGAGGGGATATAATATTATCGGCTATTTTTGTAATCACAATACCTCCCATTTTTCTTTCCATTTACGGTAAAATTCGGGATTATCCCATACGAGCTGATAGTCTTTATCCATAAAAACCTGTACTGAACGACCTGTCGCAATAACAGAGCCGTCGTTTTCGTCAACTATTTCGTAGTCGAAAACAATCTTGGCGGATTCCGTAGGCACGTATGTTATAATTATGGTGGGCTTCATTTCGTATACAAGAGGCTTTTTGTATTTGAACGAAAGCTCGACCAGGGGCGCGTAGTATCCGTTTGAGAAAATTGTCATGTATCCGAGCCCGTACTTTTTGCCGAATGCCTCGCGTGCATCCTCAAAATACAAAGGATATGATCCATGCCACACAATGTTCATGGAATCGACCTCGCTGAAGCGTATATCGAACTGACGGGATGCCGATAGTTTTTTCATGCTATTCGCTTTTTTCAGGTTCCTCTTTTACGGCTATCTTCATCTCTGCTTCGGCTATCAGTTCGTCGCCTGCCTTTACGGTGGCGGTAACCAGTGTCATCCCGAAAACTTCTTCCAATGCAGTAATTGAAGTGCTTATTGTTTCGCCTGTTTTGGGATAACGATGCAGGTTCAAATTCCGTATAGCTCCTATGAATCCTAACTGAATGTCTTTTTTGAGAATGTATTTATTGATGTAACCTATGCGGGCGGCGCAGGTCTGGGCGATGTTCTCGATAATACCGGACGCGCTAAATTCATTGTTGTCGACGAATATGTTGCCGGCTTTGATTTCGGTGAGAGTCTGCGTTTTTTTCATGTCGCAGTAGAGCAGCTTGCCAATCATGACAAACGGCTCCTGCTGCGGGAGAAGTTCGTGTATGTCGATTTTATCAAATTCCATCAATTTTCCCAAAAATTGAAATAATTATACCACTGCGCCGGATGTTTGCGAACTGTCCCTTCCAGAAGTTCCACATATCGGCGAGCCATATCGGCGGCTTTGCTTTTAGAGTTTCCCGAGGCGGGACACTCTATAGGACTAACTGTTATATGGTAGCTTTTGAGCCCGGTTTTCATTACCGATACAAACAGCACGGGGACATCTCGGATAGCAGCCATAACAAACGGCCCCTGAGGAAATTGCGCTTTTCTTCCCAGCAGCTCCAGAGAATACGCTTTTTGAGACCCGAAAATCCGGTCGGCAGGCATGCTGAGTATTTCTCCGTTCGACAGAGCCTCGTCCAAAAGGAAGAGGTGAGTCATATCGGACGACATCGGAATCATGCGTATGTTGTTCTTTTGGAACAGTTTGCTGCGGTTCATCATTACGGCAGCTTTCTCCCCTCCGAAAACCAAGGCATTCACACGTTTTTTATCGGCTACGAGAGAGTATCCGGCAATTTCATAGTTGCCTATATGCGAACTCAACTGGACAAATCCCGGAGTTTGTTCCGTCAAAGAACGAAAATGTTCGTAGCCGGTAATGCTTATGCGAAATTTTTTGCCGGCATACATGGCGAATTTATCGATAACAACCTGTGAAAAAGCGCAATGATTTTTATATGTCATCCACAAAGACTTCAGCTTGTTGTATCGGAATCCGGTGCGGTAGAAATTGTATATGGCCTTTCGCGCTTTGCCGTTTATGAGCATTGTGGGAGGAACTACAAACACGGATGCAAAGGCATAGATAAGCCGCACATCAACGACTTTCAACATTTTGATAAGCCATTTGTGCATGCCGTCGTTGCCGTAGGTCGTCCCTACCCATTTGTCGTGCTTGAGTTCTCCCATTGAGCCGCTAAGTATCAGGCGTTAACCTTTTTCTCAATGTAGGCGTAGAAATCGTCGAGAGTTATCACTCCGGCCATTTCTTCGGGTTTGATTTTGAAGCCGAAAGTTTTTTCTACAATAACCACAATGTCGACAAAATCGAGGCTGTCGATACCGACATCCTCTTTGAGTCGTGCTTCGGGTAGAATTTTTTCTTCATCTACTTCCAAATCTTCGATAAGAAAATCGCGAACTTTGCTTTCAATTTCTTTGCGTTCCATTATGATAATGATTTATTATATTATTTTAGTTTACAAACAATTATGCTGTGACCCTGGCCGATGAAATCGTGTATTGTCTCTATTTCGAGACCGGCGTTTTCAATGAGCCGCTCCATGTCCTCGGAGTGGTACATTTTGCTGTTGCCGTTTGCAATTGCGGTGAAATAGAGGCTTGTAAGGGTGAGGCACAGAGCGGCCGGCTCATATTTCTGCCTATCCCAAAGGGTTTCCATTATGTAAAGACGAGAATCATTGTCCATCATTTTGGAGGCCCGGCGAAGAATGCCGACAATCTGTTCCTCGCTGAAACAGTCAAGGAACTGACTCATCCATATAGCCTCGAATTTTTTGTCGGTAGGGAGAGGGCTGTTTTCATCAAGCAGGTTTACGCCGAGCCCCTCGATTCTTTCGGCTCCGGTGTGTCCCTTTATGTTCTCTTTCATCATCCCGATTTGCTGAGGCAAGTCGAGAATAGTAACGTTTACATCTTTGTCGTGTTCAACGCAGCGGAGCGCCCACCGTCCGGTATTTCCGCCAACATCCAGCAGTGTACGGGGTTTGTCGGCAAAAACTATTTTCAAGGCGGTATCAAAAGAGTTGTCGGAGTAAAAATGATCGAACCCGAACCAACTGTCCTGAATATGTTTGGGGAGAGAGGAGAGGCCTTCGTAAACGGTAGGCCAGTCGCCGAGAGTTTTTAATCCTATAGGTTTTCCTTGTTGCAGCGATTCTTCAAGATTGAACCAACCGAGGTAGTTGACATCGTGGTTAAAGTCGATGTTTACCTTAGTTGCCGGGTCGTTGATTAGAAACCAGCCGGTTTTGGATAATGTAAACCTGTCGGTATTATCGTTTACTAATACAATGCCAATGCACAACGAAGCCTCCAGCAGGCATTTGGCCGCATAAACCGATATTGACGCTTTTTCGGCAACTTCGGCTATTGTCATTCCGCTGTCGCTGTTGCGTAGCATGTCCAGAATTCCCCACTTTGCCATTATACGGGCGGTTTGGAAAATTACAGGCCCGAATGCAATGAATTCGGCCATGCGCTGGGCCTCTCTTGCCGAAAGGCTGTCCTTTGTATATTTCTTTTTTAATTCGGGGAACAGGTTCATACAAGGGTCGGATATTAGGTGTGGTTATACCGTTGTGCAAATCGAATGCTTTGTTACTTGGCTTTGCGCTGCGCTTTTATCTCTTTCTTTATAAGCTTGCCAAAGTTTTCGCCAATGTTCTCGAGTTGGTCGCGGAAAGCTATTTTGTCGTCATCATCGCGTTCGTCGGATGAAAAAGCAACGGATGTCAGAGGGTCGTTGCCGTTGACAGGCATAATGAGAATTTCACCTTTTATATCGCCGCTTTTCGAGATTGACGAAGGGGAAATTACAATGCGGTATTTGGCATTGTCGCCGGCTTCGGCAGGTACTAAGCGTATGCCGTATTCCAAAACTTTTTCGTTGGCCTCTTTAAGGAAATACGCCAAAGATTTGCTTTCCCAATTTTCGTCGCGCGGTGCCCTGAGAAGAAAATCGTTTATATCGCCGCCGTTTGCATAAACGGCTTCTTTCCAGTCGAGTGTAACGGGAATGTTTTTCTCTCCGTTGAGCAGGGCTGTGGTGCCGAATACTGTTTTAGTTCCTGCAAAAACAGGAAGCGCAAGAACTGCCAATGCTGCTGATACAAGGATTTTTTTCATAGTAACAGGTAATTTAGAGGATTAAAGCTTGCGTAACACCAAAGCGCTGTTTGTTCCGCCGAAGCCGAATGAGTTGGAAAGAACAATGTCGACCGTGCAATCGGTGGTTTTGCGAGCGAGATTAAGATTTTTTGCAGCCTCGCAAGGTTCGTCAAGGTTGATGTTTGGCGCAACGAAATTGTTGTGCATCATGATGAGGCTGTATACTACTTCACTTGCTCCGGCCATCCAGCATTCGTGGCCGGTCATGGATTTGGTAGAGCTTATCAATGCTTTTGTTCCGTTGAAAATACGATCCAGCGCAAGAGCCTCGTACATATCGCCCTGAGGAGTAGATGTGGCGTGGGCGTTTACATAGTCGATGTCGGCCGGAGTCAGTCCGGCATCGTCCAAGGCGCGTTGCATGGCAATGAAGGAGCCTTCCTCGCTCGGTTGCGAAATACCGGCTCCGTTGGATGAGAATCCGTAACCAACTACTTCGCCGAGGATGCATGCACCTCGTGCAATGGCGTGTTCGTATTCTTCCAGCACTATAGCTGCTGCGCCTCCGCTCGGGATGAGTCCGTCGCGGTCTTTATCGAACGGGCGTGATGCCTGTTCGGGATGTTCCATGCGAGTGGAGAAAGTTCCGAGGGCATCGAAAGATGACATTGAATAAAAGTTCGTTTCCTGTGCTCCTCCGGCCAGTACGGTATCCTGCAAGCCTTGCTTGATGAGCAGGTATGCCAGCCCGATAGAGTGAGAGCCGCTTGCACATGCCGCACTTACAGTGAGGTTTATTCCTCGGAGGTGGAATATTGTGCTCAGGTTCATGTTTACAGTGGAATTCATGGACTGGAAGATTGAGCCGGAGCCTATTAATGCCGAGTCCTTTTTCTCTTTCATAATCTCGTGAGCTTCAATTACGGCTTTTGCCGAAGAATCGTTGCCAAAGATTATGCCAACTTCGTTGTTTTTGAGGTAATCGTCATCTATTTTGGCTTCTTCGAAAGCTTCGCGGGCTGCCATAAAAGCATATTCGGCTTCCTCCGACAGTGAAACTCGCTGACGGCGGTCTAAAATTCCTTTTAGCTTCGGTTTTCCTACGATTCCCGTCAAGGCCGACCGATAGCCGTATTCAAGACGGACATTTTCGATTCCAATGCCCGACTTGCCTTGATACAGAGAGTTTTTAACTTCGTCTTTATTTTCTCCGAGGCACGACCATATTCCCATGCCTGTTATTACAACTCGTCTATTCATTTTTAATCGTAAAGTGGATCGTGATCAGAATCTCTATGCGAACGTGTCAAAACAGACTTCCTTATTCGTTTAAAAACGGCATTAGATGCAATTTTTTCTGCAAGTGTTTTTGCATTCTCCTGAAGTAAAACACCGAATTTATTCCAGCGTCCATCATTTACCTTAAATCTAAATGTTTGTCCATTCTCAGGAGTATCCACATATGTAGTTACAGAGATCTTCATGCCTGCCTTTGCGGTAATTTCATCCAAATGAATGTAAATCATATACTTACTTGAAGAACTCTCGGAAAACTGTTTATTGGTCTCTTCTTTTAATGACTTCTTCAACTCATAACCGATATATTTTAAAAAAAATGAGTAATCTTCAGGAGTCGTGTTATTCTTTGCAGCACTATACTCCACAAAGTCAACTGAATCCATGCCACAATAGTCAGTACCATCCATACTGAATATGTATCGATACTCCTTAGCCTTTGAAAATTCTATCATTGTATCATTATCCCATTCGGCGAATGAAGGTAGAGGCAACAAAACGGAAATTGCTAACAATGAAAATAATACTATAAACCTCATGAGTACAATCCTCCGTTTATTGAAATTGTTTCGCCTGTAATGTACGATGAATCATTTGATGCAAGAAAGGCCACAAGTGCTGCAACTTCCTCGGGCTCGCCGAACCGGCCAAGCGGTACTTGTTTTTTGAGGGTGCTTTCGTCAAGATCCTTGGTCATATCGGATTTGATATATCCGGGAGCAATGGCGTTTACTGTAACCTTACGCGGCGCAACTTCCTGGGCAAGTGCTTTTGTTGCGCCAATCAAAGCCGCTTTTGCGGCAGAGTAGTTGGCTTGTCCCGGAAGTCCTTTCAAACCCGACAGCGAGGCTATGTTTATTATACGTCCGTAACGTTTTGTAAGCATTCCTTTCAGTATCCTGCGGGTTACAAAAAAGAATCCGTCGAGAGTGGTATTGATAACATTGTGCCATTGTTCGGTTTGCATGAAGATGAGAAGATTATCTTCTCGTATGCCCGCATTGTTCACCAACACTGTTATACGATCCTCCGGATGACGGTTTTCCCAATCCTCAAGGGCAGCATCAACTTCAGCTTCCGAGCTAACATCAAATGGCAGAAGCTCGGCGCAGCCTCCCGCGCACTCTATATCGTCGGCGACAGCTTTGGCAGCGGCCTCATTCGACCTGTAATTGATTATTACTCCGAGACCCTGAAGGGCGAGACGTTTGCATATTGCAGCGCCGAGTCCGCGAGAGCCTCCTGTGACTAATGCATAATTCATGAGTTCAGATATTGGATGGGATTATTTCGGAGATATTCTTCGGTAAGAGCTATTTCGTTATAGAAAGGAGTGTCCTCTATGAACTTGGGACAAATGGCCCTTATTGCTTCGTACTGTTCTCGTGTTCGAGGCGAGAGTTTGCCTGCCAGCTCAAGGCAATCGGTAGCCTGAGCAAGAGCAATATAAAGAATTGCGACAACCTGATATGCGTTGTCTATTACCTTTTGGCATAATAATGCGCTGTTAGTACCCATGCTCACAATATCCTGATTATCGTTATTATTGGGAATACTGTGTACATAGTTCGGCATTGCAAGGGTCTGGCATTCGGCGGTAGTGGATGTGGCGGTGAACTGACATGCCTGCATGCCGTAGTTCAGTCCCAATACACCGAGGTTGAGGAACGGGGGCAGTATGCCGTTTATACGGTCGTGAAACAGATAGTTAAGCTGTCGTTCGGCTGTCATTGCAACACGAACCATTGCAATTTTCACTTTATCGGCTTCCAAAGAAATATAATCGCCATGGAAATTGCCTCCGTGATAAATGTTTTTTGCAACCGGATCCACAATGGGATTGTCGCAAGCCGAGTTCAGCTCGTTTTCCAAAACTTCGGCGGTGTTTTTAAGCGTGTCGTATACCGGTCCGTAAATCTGCGGGATACATCTCAGCGAATAGTATGCCTGCACTTTGTGTTCGAAATAAGTATCGCGGTTCTTTTCGGGGTCGTAAAGCTCGTGCTCACGTTTTTGAAGATGTTTGCTGCCGGCGCTTGTTTCGCGCAGCCAATGTGCTATTGTCTGTTGCCCGGGCTGACGACGGCAAATATTTTCTTCTACCGACATGTAATCATCGAATGAATCGGCAATTTCATTAATCCACGCGCCGGCAATGGTTGCATACTTGAGCAAATTCTCGGCATAATACTGGTTTACGATTGAAATGCCTGTCATTACGGAAGTGCCGTTTGTAACCGACAGTCCCTCGCGCACAAATATCTGCATGGGCTCGAGGCCGTATTCATCCATAACCGCTTTGGAATTCCGCCACTGACCCTTGTGATGTACGTTGCCCTCGCCTATGAGGCAAAGAGCAATGTGTGCAAGCTGAACAAGGTCGCCGCTGGCGCCAACGCTGCCGTGCTTGGGAATAAAAGGGAAAATATCGCGATTAACAAATTCCTGCAGCAGAGTTATTACGCTTGGATTTATACCCGACCGAGCCTGAAGGAAAGTGCCTGTACGGGCTATCATGGCGGCTTTTACCTGAATGTCGGATAAAGGCTCGCCGGCACCTGTGGCGTGGCTGCGGATTATATTGTACTGTAACTCTTTTAAACGGCTGTCGTCCACGCGCCATTGAGCCATAGGGCCGAACCCGGTATTGATTCCGTATATAACCTTGTTGTTGGCAAATTCTTTAAGGAATTCATAGCACGAAGCCACATCGTCCATTTCATTTTGAGAAACAGCCAGTTTTTTATTCAGAAAAAGGATGTCATATACAGAATTCAGCTTCATTTTGTCGGTTTACTATATTCAGTCCGTTATTTTTACAATACTTAGTCCATTACAAAGTTATGAATATTTTCCGATATATACGCAGATATTTCATTAATTAATTTCGATAAAAAGGCTGAACATGTTCTAAACTGCTATATTTCAGTTCATATATACTCGACAGCCTCACCCCGGCTACGGCCATAGACGCATAAACGCCACACCCTAATTATATGCTTCTGTTGCAAACATACACTTTTGGGTATGGCGTAGTATTTTGGGCGGTTATAACTTTGCGAGTGAAATCCTTACTAAATTAAAAAATGGAAAGTTTAATAGTCATTCTTGTTATAGCGCTTATTTTCGTGATATTATAAAATTAATTCACTCGGCATTTTTCAAAAGCCAGTCGGTGCGAACTTTATCGGGAAGATGAGTAACTTTAAAATCGGAGAACGTAACCTCAAATCCGTCGCCGTCGGGACATGCAGAAGCCGAATAATTGCAGGAAAGTTCGGCGACACTATCGGGTTGTCCGATTACGAAACAGGGGATTCAATATGGGAAAGCAGAATCCTTTCCTTGATGACCGAGGAGACACGTATGGAAAAATTCATTGCCTCTGCCTCAATATCAGCATCCACACCGTGCACCGGCATCGTCAGGAAATTCTGGCACGCCTCAATGTGAAAAATTCTCATGAAGCGTGCCGCATAGCAAAATCAATGTCAATAATATAATTCCGGATTCAGTCTTCTATTGGATAGGTTGCGTCGTAGATTTCTTGCAGATTGGTTCCGTTGTAGCTCCAGCGGGGTGTGGGCTGCACTGCATATTTGGAGTTGAGCAATTTGGTTGTTACCGCTGTAAGAGACGTTTCTTCTCCGAGATATTCCACCTTTTTATCGGCAATTACTGTAACGGATATAGATGGGTCGGCATTGTAAGTGAGAATACTGCCAACAGGGATATCCATTTGGCTATAGTTAAGCGGCGGACGGTGCTTGGTAGCCTTGTTTTTGGAGGCTATATCGTCGGCACTGAGGTCATTGTTCATTTCATCGCTGACTTCAGTGGTAATTTCTTTTTCGTTGAAGATTTCAAGAATGGCAATAGCCTGTTCCTTCTTTATCTGGAAAAACTCGCGGTTGGCATTTAGTCGGTTAGGCTCAAAAGCAGTGTGGAGGGCTTTTTCAAGCTTGGCGCAGTTGCATGATTTTACCTCGCAGGCATACTCTACATCAAACGGCACCGGTACGCCGGTTGTGTATAGTTCCTTGAGCCGTGCGTCAAGCTCGGGGCGCGTTGTCATTCCAATCTTTACCAAACCGGGCATTGCTCGGTTTGAAAGTACATATACTATTCCAATATGATTATCTTTTGCCATAGTTATTCAATTATTTCTTTCTTATCCATGACTATGCTTTATTGCTTACGATTCATTGATGCTATTCGCAAAATTACGAATAAGTTCTGAGATTACAATCTAAGAGAATGTTTGAATTCAGCTAATAAAATCTTTATAAGTCTTTTCCGCGTGTTTTCAGCTTATGCCGTTTATAATGTCGTAGAGATGTTCAAAGCGGTCTACAACTCCATAGCGCGTGTTGTTGGTGGATATTGAATTGAACAGGCGTTTGGCACATTCGGTTTTGGCTTTTTCCACTCCGCGAAGTTCCATTTTGTCGAGTGTTCCCTTGGTTTCAGCAACAAAAAACACATGACGAATTCCGCAATTGTCATCGAATACAATCGCCCAGTCGGGAGCGTAGTTTCCAACAGGAGTAGGAATCTTGAGTTTTCGCGGCAACTTGGCAAAGATAAGTACCTCGTTTGCACTCTGAAGCGATTCGGCAAATTCCTTTTCGCCCGCGCTGTCAAACGAAAGATACGGAGTTATGTGTTTTGAAAGTTCAAGCGATTTGTTGATGTTCAAGCGCCTTTCGGGCACGAAAACCGTACTGTCGTAAGGCTCTGCCTTTGTCGGATTGTAGGTAATATGGTCTACAATCATGGTAGCCTTTTCTTCGCGAATAGCCTTTATTACATTGCGAATAAACTCCTCGGGGTTATTCTTGAACAACAAGGCTTTAATGCCTATGCCCTTGAGAATTTTCACAACAGACCGACGAGTCAGGCGTGCGCCGCGGGCAATATCACCAACAAGGTCGTAACTAACCGATGAAGTGCACACATCGGTCAGCTCGCGAGTTGTGGATTTGGTATTTCCGAACTCCGTCACATTTTCTTTGTCCTGCTCGCCTGTTACCATTACGTATTGGAGTCGGGCAACGGTAAGATTATTCTTTAAATTGTCTATAGCTTTGTTTATCAGCTCGTCGCTGTCATAGTGAACGGTATAGACATATTTGTGGTTAATCTCGTTCCAAAGTTTCTGAAAACGTTTGTCGTTGAAATTGTCATTCAGCTCGTTGGAAGCCGTTGTATCAGGAACTTCCTCAACCATATTTTCTATAAGCTTGGGGTTGAAAATCCCTGCAATAAGACGGAATACATCTTCGGCAACAGGCTCCAATTTTGAGGGCAAAGCTTTGAGTGTTCCTGCATCCGCCTCTTGATAATATGTTGACGTCAATATTCCGTCATCATCTATATAATCATTTTGGAATAAATAGCCGAGTATGGTTGCTGCCTCGGGTAGGGAGATAGTGTGTTTTTCGCCGTCCCGGTTTTTAACGACTTTGCCAAAGAAGTAATCCTGCGAAGCCGCTGTTATGCGCTCGCGCAATGCCTCGCGAGTTTCTCGCTGCAAAGCGGTGGTGAAGTCGGTATAGCTTTCGTTGGCAATAACGGTGAGTTGGTTCACCTTGTGGACATCCTCGCCAAGCAGTTCTTTGTCCTGCCGAACACCGTTTTTATCAACGCATATACGCAATCCGCGGCCAACCTCCTGACGTTTGGCGGTGGTGGAGTTGCTGTGGCGCAGTGTACATATCTGAAAAACGTTAGGGTTGTCCCAGCCCTCGCGGAGTGCTGAGTGGGAAAAGATGAATCGCGTCGGTTCATCGAAGCTCAGCAGGCGTTCCTTGTTTTTCAAAATAAGGTCGTAGGCGGAGATGTCATCCGAAATATCGGAGCCGCGTCTTGTATCGGAATTGACGGCGCGGCCTTTTTTGTCGATAGAAAAATATCCCTTGTGCGTCTCATAAGGCTTTAATCGACGCAGATACATATCGTAAGGAGTGTCGAATATGGTAATGTAATCATTGATAATGCGGGCATATTCTTCCTCGAATATGCTCTGAAACTTACCTTTGATTTCGTTACCGTCCTCGTCGTATTGACGATAGTGGCTCACTTCGTCAATAAAGAAAAGCGACAGACATTTGATTCCCAGGTTGAAAAGCTCCTTTTCCTTGTTGAGGTGTGCTATGATGGTCTGCCGTATTTGCACGCGCTGCATGGCTTCTTCTCCGGTATCGCCAATCACATCGCCACAATAAACCGTTATGCCGTTAAGGAAGGTTACATAATTGCCTTGAGGATTTATTTCGGATATTACAAAGTCCTCGTACTGTTTAAGCCCCGATGCGGCATAGAGGGAATCGCCGGTAGCGAACCTTTTAACATCACGTTTTATGCTTCCGTCTTTTCGCATTACTTCCAGTTCTATACGTACCTCAGGCGGACGATTGGGCGAAAGCTCAATGCTGTCGATATACATATATCCGCTTGTGCCTTTTAGATTTTTAAGCTCAAAGCCCTGAACTTGAATGCGCTTTACAAGCTGTTCGCGGTAAGCGTCGTAGGCATCGAGCGCATATATTGTATCGTGCCTCGTCTTGTGCGTTGCCGAGTAGTTGAGTACAAACAAAGGCTTGAATTTGGACAGAGCGGCCTGTGTGGCATCTCCCTCCATTTTCTGCGGCTCGTCCATGATGATTATCGGACGGTTTGCGGCAAGAACGTCAATGGGACGGCGGGAGCCGAATTCATCACGTTTCGAGTAGATTATGCGGCTCTCTTTGGAACGGCTTCCCTCTTTGAGCGAAGCGGCAAAAGCCTGCGTGTTTATAATCATTACCGATATTCCGCTATCCTGCGAGAATTGATCGAGCTGATTGAGGTTCGAACTGTTATAGACAAACCAACGCGCTTTTTTGCCGTAATGCTCCATAAAGTGATCTTCGAGCATTCGGAACGATTTGGCTACGCCCTCGCGTATGGCAATGCTCGGCACTACAATAATGAATTTGCTCCAGCCGTATTGCTTGTTAAGTTCGAACATAGTTTTGATGTAGACGTAGGTCTTGCCGGTGCCGGTTTCCATTTCAATGTCGAGATTCACCACACCGTGTCCCTTTGCAAGCGCGGTGCTCGGCGTTATTTGGTTTTTAACTTGCATTTCACGGATGTTGGCGAGCAGTTGTTTTTCATCAAGTTGTACCTCGGCGTTGCTGTAGCAGGCTTCTTCGTCTTCCGGGAACAATGTGCCGGCGGCGATGTTGCCAATGTTGCGGCGATAATGTTTGACAAGGAGCTTGGGTTGTCCTCGGAATACATTCACCGTATCCTCAACAGCCTCCGTTTGATATCCTTGTATCTTAAACTGAAATTTCATGAGGCTTATAGGATATGGGTTGTGATTTTCTTTTCGCTCGAGTACGATTCGATAATTTGGTTGAAGTTGTCGAGCACGTTGTCGTTGGCAGCCGACGCGTCGCGAATAACAAGGTGATTCGGAAGTCGTTTGGCCATTTCCTCAATTGTTGTTTCGTTAACGTCAGTGTCGAAACAAGCAATGAGTTCGCTGTCATTTACAATCCAACATTCTTTGTCGCTTATGGTCTCTCGCCTGATGTTTGCCGAGAGTTTGATGCCAAGGTCGAGCATGACTTGGAAAAGCAAGTCTTCGCCGGAACGGTCAGCCTTGATGTTATCCTCAAGACTGTCGAGCAGCGACGGCTCAAACTTATCGGGAGTGTAGAACACATCCTCCATATTCGATGAATCGAGTTTTAGAACACGGAAGCCGATATCCAAGCCTTCGGCAGCTTGCCCCGCTTCGTCCTTAACTTTCTTTCCGGCACGTCGAATACGTTCCTCTGCAAATTGAGGAATTGTGTCAAAGGTAAGGGAAACATTGGCAGGATTTTCCATTTTTTCAGGAGTTTGCACTAAAATGTACTTGCGTTTTCCTCCATCTTGAGCATTTAACTCCATAACAGCTTGTGCGAATGTACCGCTACCGCTGAAGAAGTCCATGACGAGACATTCTTCAGAAGAGGTATATAGTGCAAGACAGCGTTTAAGCAGTTCGACAGGCTTCGGATAATCGAAATATTTTTTACCGTCAAACAGTTTTGCAAGTTTCTGAGTAGCAGCTTGGGAGTGATCCACTTCGGTATACTTCCAAATGGTCATAGGTGTTATACCGGTTTTTCGCAATTCAGAAAGGAATCGCTTCATACACGGAACGCTATCACCATTTGGCCCAAACCAAATTCTATTGTCAGCGAGTCTCTCGCGGAACGCGTTCCGCGAGAGCCTCCAGCTACGAGCAGCTGGAGGCTCTACAATACGCCCGGATGGTGTAGTTATAGGATATACATTTGATTCAACGGCAGGCCCAACGGATAAATCACTTGGTTTCCATACTCCACGAGGGTCATTATCCGGATTTGAATATCTGTCGTTAGCTTCTTGAGAGCGAGGAATCCCTCGGCACTCTGCTAATTCCGGATTTTTGGCATAAACAAGAATGTAGTCATGAGATGGAGAAAAGTGCTTCATTAAATTTATGGGAGAGTAAGCTCTTTCCCATACAACCTGAGCGAGAAAGTTTTGAGCCCCAAAGATTTCGTCGCAAACGGCTTTCAAATTTTTCGCTTCGTTATCGTCCATCGAAATGAAGATAACCCCATCCTCGCTTAGAAAGTCTCGGGCGACTTTTAGGCGAGGATAAATCATATTGAGCCAATCGGTGTGAAAGCGCCCGTTGGCTTCGGTGTTGCGCTGCATGGGGTCGATTGTTCGGTTACCCTCGGCATCAAACGCTCCGCTTCTTTGTTCGAAGGCCTCCTTATCCTGAACGAAATCATCGTTATAAACAAAGTCGTTACCGGTGTTATATGGTGGGTCGATGTAAATCATCTTGACTTTACCGAGATAGGTTTCGCGAAGAACCTTGAGGACATCGAGATTGTCGCCCTCAATATAAAGATTTTCGGTTGTGTCGAAGTCCACCGATTCCTCCCGACAAGGACGTAGAGTAAGATTGACCGACTCGTTGGCAAGACGGGATGCAGCCCGTTTGTCGGGCCAGGTGAACTGATAACGTTCCTCGCCGTCATCCAAAACATCGTTAGACAGTTCAGCACGCAACTTGTCGAAATCAATGGCAAGTTCGGGTGTACCGCTTTTGCCTATACGCTCGGTGACGCAATGGGGGAACAATGCGGCAATCTTTGCCACATTACCGCCCACAACATCACGACTTTGCATTTTGAGTTTTGTTATCATGGAGCAATAGATGTCTGAATGAGGCCATCGACTCCATAATGGCAAAAATGACTTGGAGGAACGAAAGTCGGGGAGCCACACCTTTGCCCATTCCGCTATTCGAGGCCTACCACAGCCCTTGCAACTGAATGAGCAATGGTAGAATCCCCCCGCGAAGTATGTATATGCATAACTTCCAACTCTCTTCATAAAGAAATGAGCCGGAAGTACATAAACGTACCCAAGGGGCGTCCACTATTGCTTCATTCTTGGTTGCATTTCAAAGGTGGTAGTTTCGAATAGCCAAGAAATAAAGCGTCAGGTAACGCCTTTCGTATGTATTACGAACCGCCCAAAATCTTGCTGCGTAAGCGGCAAGTTGATTTCCCGGTGTTAATCCTCCTTTGAGGCACCACGCATCGCGGGGTTCATATTGCAAAATTAGTGAATCTTTTTCAATAAATGTGCGTTTATATGCTGTAATAGTGCGCAAATATCCGAATTATAGCGCAATGCTTGTGTGGTTTTTAGAATCGGCTTTTATCGGTATTGCCTGCTCCACGGCCTTTGTAGCGTGATTTTGCTGAATTGAAATTATATCTTATTGTAAGCGACAGGTCGCGTGTATCGTATATCTTTTCCAATTTTGAGCAACTCATTGCATCGTATAAAGTCAACTGTTGTTTCCATGTATCAAAAACATCATTGAGTTGTAGTTTTACGCTCCATGCGTCATTGGCAAAAGATTTGTACAGTGCTATGTTACATTGCCAATAGGGTTTGATGTAAAAATTATCGCCGTTTCCCGAAGTCCGTGCCGAGAAATCGATGTTTAGCCATATATCTTGCGGAATATGAACGGCGTTATTGAAACGGAATATACCTAAAGGGCGGTTAAGTTTTACAATGTTGCCGTTGTGGTTTATCTTGAAATTCTGCGCGTCGATTCCTGCCATAAAAACCGGATGCCAGCACCCGAAGAATGTCGGCGAATAATTGACATATGCTCCAAAGGAATTAAAGCGTGGCATATTCACCATTGTAAGGAGTGTTACATCGTTTTTACCTGGATATTCCGTTGTTTGCCACATGAAATAGTTTTTTGTTGAGCAGTATTCAAGTTCCAGCACAATGTCTTTCCATACCGCCGAGGCAGATATATAGTCGCGGTAAATCGGTTTCAGGTTCGGATTGCCGGACTCATAACTGTATCGGTCGATGTACTTTACAGCCGAACTCAGTTGTCCGAAAGCCGGGCGGGTTGTTTTGCGTGTATATGAAATGCGTGCCTTGATATTACCGACAGGAAAGGACAGAGCTGCAGCCGGGGCGAGATTATGATATTTACGGCTTTGTTCATCATGCAGTTGTGCCGATTGCCAATATTTTGAATCGGTATACTCCCACCTTAGTCCGGCACTTGTTGTTATTATGCCGAATGTTTGCTCCGTCTCTGCAAACAGTGCGCTTGTTGTTTCGTCAGTTTTAATATCGCTGTCGGCGATATAATCGGCGTTGCCTGTATACAGGTCGGTACGATGAACATTGCTGATGTCTGCCCCGAATCGTACTATGCCTTTCCACGCAGGTAGTTCTGCTGTTATGTTGCCGGCGATAAGCCTGTTGCCTACATTATTGAATGTAGCGAACAGCCTTTGCGGGTTAACTGTTGAAATTTCGTTTTCCGATGAGCGGTTATCGTTGCGTTGCCACAGTACATCAAAATTGGCCGATAGCAAGCTTTTTCCGATTTTTCCGTTGTAATATGCGCTTAACAGATGTTGACGCTTGTGTAGCTTTGAACGGGAGCGATTGTCAAGTCTTTCGCTAAAAATATTGTCAATGTATCGGTCGGTAAGCGAGTTCCCGACTATTCCGGACGGTTTAAATGAGAAGTCGTAGTACACGCCGAATGTATGGGTTGTTGAATTGAAATTCATTCCCGCTTTTCCCTGATATAACGGATATTTGGCAAAATCGGAACCACGGTTATATTGCTGCACGGTGCCTGTTTTCAGATATTGGGTAGTGAGATTGGAGACGGCTGTACGCTCCCTGTAATTTTCATAATTAAGCATCCCGAAAATGTCAAATCCGTTTTTACGCCAATTTAAATCAAGCTGTTCAAACAGATAAGCGTAATGCTTATAACCTGCCGTGGTGCGGTCGTTGAACGAAAACCCTTCGCCCTCGGGACTTGCTGTTGTGATTCGTATTACAGCATTGACGGTAGACGAATATCTTGCGCCGGGATTGGTTACTATATCGACATTTTTAATCTGGGAGGATGCCAGCTGCTCGAGTTCTGACATATCGCGTACCTGTCGGCCGTTTATGTATATCAGCGGAGAACCTTTTCCGAGAACTTCTATTTCGGCTCCCGATTTGGTTACAAAAGGCATTTTACCAAGCAGTTCGAGGGCAGTTCCCGTATTGGCAAGGTAGGTGCCGGCTATTGCAACTTGTACACCGTCGCTTTTCATCTTGGCCATAGTCCGCGATGCTTTCACTTCCATTTCGCCAAGCATATAGCTTGTGGGGTAGAGTATAATGTCGCCAACATTGCCCCCGGGATTCGTTATTGCTTTGTCTTCGAATCCAATAGCGCTTATGCGCAGGAATGCAGGAGTACTGTTGCCAATGACTTTGAATTTACCCGATTCATCGGTTATGCTCGCGCCGATGAGCGTTGAATCGTTGAGCGACAAAAGAGCGACATTGACAAATTCCAAAGTATTACCGGAATCATCTTTTACAAAACCGGTATATGTTTTGTCGGAAGCCTGGAGAGTGTTGAAACTCAGGCAGAGCAATAGCCCTGCCATTAATTTGTTTAATGGCATAATACGTAATTATTGGATTGTTACTTGATTAAAGACCGCCGACGACTATCCAGCCTCCCATGTCGGTTTTTTGCAGTGCTACATTATGACGGCGCAGAGTGCCGCTGCGAAGTCGCAAGGTATATGGAACGAAAACGGAATTTCCCGATCCCGATGTAAAAGATTGTCCAATCGAGATTAATTTAGAGCCGCTGTATTGTTCGCGATATACGGCTTCCGATATTTCAGGAATCATCACACTGTCAAGAATCGTTTCGTCCCAATCGGCAAAAGCATTTAGAACGGCACTTGCGGTTTCTTCGGCGGTCAGTCCTTTTAATCCGGCGGGGCTGTTTTCGGTCTCTACAAATTTAATGTCTTTGTCAAGCGTGAACGGGTTGTCGTTGTAACTTCCATAATTGATAGATACAACTTTGAGCACTTCAATTTCTTTGCCTCCCGAAATTACGCTTACTGTGGCACTCTTCAATTTTTTGGAAACTGCGTCAATAATGTATCTGCGCACATTATCCGATTCGGTAATGGAGCTGTTGAGCAAATACGGATTGTCGAAGTTCCCTTGTGCTGCGGCATGAACGGTAAGAATTATGTCGGAATCCGATTTGTTTATCTTATAGTCGGTATTCTTATTGTTTATACAGTTTTGCAATTCGGCCTCAATAATTTTTCGTGGCGAGAGCAGATTCGCCATATAGCCCAATATGTCTTTATTTTGTGTGTCGCTTAGATGAAATCCCAATTTCACCGAGGGTATCCAGGTGTAAATATCCTTGCCTGTGCTCAGGGCAATTCGTTCGCCTTTGTCGATTCGCCATTTCAGCAGCGAGTCGTTTTCGGCAATATCAATATGGTGAGTTACAAATTCATCGTTAAGGTTGATGTACCTGAAATTCTCTATGGGACGAGTTCTCACGTCAACAAGCATTTCAATGTTCCCGGCACCTGCCAGCGCATCCATAGCCTGCGCGAGAATCTCCTTGGCAGAAATCCCCGACGGAATGAACACAAGCACCAATATGGCGGCAACAGCTCCAAGACTAATTCCGCTGAATATCCGGTTTCTCACAGAGCGTTTTCTGCGCTCGTTGTGCAAGGCTATTCTTACTTTTCGACGAAGTGCGTCAGAAGCCTTTATGTCACGGCGAGGCTTTAACAACTCTTGTATTTCTTTGTAATCGTCCATGCTATGACAATTTATTGTTAATGAATAATTTCCTTAGTTTATCCATTCCCGATTTAAAACGGGATTTGGCTGTTGACTGTGGAATGGAAAGGATTCCGCTTATTTCGACAAACGAAAGATTGTCTACCACATTCATTCTTATTACATCCGCCTCTCGTTGCGGCAGGCTGTCAAGACAAGCATTAATACGGTCGGCTTCTTCCAAATCAAGCACATCCGGTATTTTATCCTCTACATCTATACCGTCAAGAGAAACGGCATATCCATGTTGCGCCCGAGCCTTGTCAAGGCAAAGATTATGCACAATCTTGAAGAGATACAGCTTTACGCTCTCCGCTTTAATATTCCCGGGACACTTTTCAAAGAAACGAAGAATTGCGTCATACACAATGTCTTCGGCTTCAACACGGTTGCCAAGACGAAAATATGCGTAACGGACAAGGTAATCGAGATTGTCCTCAATTATCTTGTCGGCAATATTCCGTTTCGATTTCCTGAACATTCTGTTTTTTTGTTGCGGCTTCTACAGAATAAGACGGAATTTAGCGGAAATAGACGAAATGTGATTGTTAAAAGTTGTTACCGTCGTCGGTTTTGCAAATATAGTGCTTTGCGGCTATGTTAACGCTCTCGGCAATGCGTTTGCGGAACTCCGGCGGGGCTATTACTTCGGCATGACCTCCGTAACCGAGAATGAGACGCTCCAATTCATTGTTTATTACAACTTTGAGTGATAGTTGTATTGAACCGTCGCGGAAACGTTGCTCCACTTTCTGCGATTTATGAAATGGCTTTGATTCAACGTAGGGTGCCTGCTGGCGGTCGATTTTTATGACAACTCTTCGCGCTTTATCATGGATTCCCTTGGTCACACCGATAGTATCATCAAAAAAGTGCTCAGGGTCAAAGTCAACGCATTTCTTAAACTGATGTTCTTTGTCAAGCACAACCGACTGTATGCGGTCAAGTGCAAAGATATTGACCTGCGGTACGCGATTGGAGGCTTTCTCGCCAATAAGAAACCATCGATTGCGATACTCCTTCAATAAATAGGGATACACCACCAATGCTTCGGACTGACGAGCCTTGAACGATTGATATTCAATAATGATAGTCTGCTGTTTGCGCACGGCATCGTATATGTCGCCTATGAATTTTGCACCCTTATATCCTGCCACATGCTCCATATCCATAGCCGGAGCCGACGTGCCCGTGTAGCGCGAAATCTGCTCGTTGAGCTTGCTTATTGTGTCGATAGATGAGGCGAGCTGCGGAAATCCCTGTAACTGGCGCAATATATCGAGAGCAGAGTTGAGAGCATCGAGTCCTTCATCATTCAACGGAAGATGAGTAATGCTGAAATCGGGGTCTTCATATTCATAATATTTGTTTTCTCTTACGACAATAGGAGCATTATAGCCCAAGCGGTCGCTACGCATGAGTGCAAGGTCGTTCTGAAATGTGCGACGGCTCACCGGATTGCTTCGTCCTTCAAATTCCGCCAACGCATCGGTACAAGCGTCAATCAAGTCGTTGATTGTCCAACGGCGATAATGGTTCTGAAGGCATTTGTCTATGGTAGATATTCGGATAAGCGTGGCGCGATTGAGAGGCATAATCAGATATTTTTTTACAAAAATAGTAAATTCTCCAACAGTGCGCAAATATGTTGCGCACATGTGTGTCAACTTTGCAGCATGGAAATTAAAGGAGAAACAACATCGGCTGAAATTTTTACCGATAATATAGAGCAGGCGGCGCTCGACCGACTGACTGAACTTTGTGATCATCCTGCAATGGCAGGTGTGCCTATTGTGCAAATGCCCGATGTGCACGCAGGAAGCACATGCAACGTAGGCACAGCCTATCGCATTGGAATGTATGTTAATCCCGACCATGTTGGCGTTGACATAGGTTGTACCATTTCGATGCACCGACTTTCGTGTGCCGTCAATCCCGAGGACTTTCCCTTACTCGATCATCGCATACGCGATGTAATCCCTACAGGTAAAGAGATTTGCCCGAAGAACTCACTCAATGAGAGAGAATTGTTCAGGTTTTTAAATTCACAGTATCAGAAGGCTCGTTCGGTTGCCCCGGATTTTATTGATGAAGCCCCTCGTATAGATGCACGTTTCATTACCGATTTCTGTCGCCGCATCAAACTTCAGGAGGGAATATTCTATAAAAGCCTCGGAACACTTGGGGGAGGCAATCATTTTATTGAATATGGAGAGGATGTTGAAACCGGAGACGCATGGCTGACTATTCACACGGGATCTCGCAATCTTGGTGTAAAGGTCGCAAATCATTGGCACAATATTGCGCAGAATCCAAAACGAGCGAAATATATCGGCTATCTTTGGGGCGATTCCCTGCGAGGTTATCTTTCGGATATGACAATCGCCCAAGCATATGCCATGTATAATCATCAAATAATTCGAGACCGTATATTCGCCATTCTCAAAAAGTTGTGTAAGGCCAAATGCGTTGAATCCATTTTCACCACACACAATTATATTTCGGTTAGTGACGAAGTGCCTGTGTTGCGAAAAGGCGCGATTGACGCATCGGAAAGCCGGAAGGTGGCAATACCATTTAATATGCGCGACGGTATTGCCATATGCATTGGGAAAGGGAATGAACAATGGCTCAACACGGCGCCGCATGGAGCAGGACGTATAATGAGCCGGGCACAAGCAAAAAAACAAATATCATTGAGTGACTTTGAGAACTCAATGGAAGGAATATACTCATCATCGGTATGTACGGGCACAATTGATGAATCGCCCATGGCGTATAAACCGACCGAGGAGATTCTTGAACTTATCCGGCCGACAGTGGATGTCCTTGCCATGATAAAGCCTAAACTCAACATTAAAGACAACGGAGAATGAAACACTATATTCAAATAACAGCCGGACGTGGCCCGGTGGAATGTGCAAGGGCTGTCACGCTCGTGGCGCGCGAGCTGCTTAAAGCAATGCCGTCATTGCAGCTTACAGATTGTGAACCTCACAATCATGTCAACGATTGCTTCATGTCAATAACACTTGTAACGGAAGAAGCAATTCCTCAACATTTTGTAACAGAATGGCAGGGTAGTGTGCTTTGGCGCTCAACCAAAAATCCATATCGGCCTACACATAAGCGGAGCAATTGGTTTGTGGGGGTCAACTTCTTCGATGAACTTGAATTGCCACAGATTAATGAGTCGGACATTGTTTACGATACCTGCCGGTCGGGTGGTAAAGGCGGCCAAAACGTCAACAAGGTAGAGACAACGGTCCGTGCCGTGCATATTCCTACCGGACTATCGGTGAAGTGCTCCGATGAACGTTCCCAATTGCAAAACAAAACACTTGCGCGGGAAAGACTGTTATTAAAACTACGGCAGCAAAACGATAAAGCCCTTGCCGATTCACAGGCGCGCCAATGGAGCATGCACGACAATCTCGAACGCGGGAATCCCGTCAAAAAATTCTCCGGGCCACTCTAATTCCGCGATGTTGTATTCAATAATTACATCATGTATTAGTCCGAATGTGGATGATTACGGATTACAAGCATATAGCCGAAGCCTCGCTGATTGATGATAGAAATTGAGGGATCGTGGCGCAGTGCTCGGCGTAGTTTGTGGATGTAGCCGTGGAGAGAGTTGCGGTTGCTTTGTTCATCGCGCTGCCATACGGCGATCATTAGTTCCGAAGCATCGACAGTCTTGCCGATTTTCAACGAAGACGTAGTGAGTTTTTACGCCGGCACATAGCGGTCGTTCGATTGGGGTCTTTCGTTCAATCTATCGGCAAAAGGGGAGTATTATCACAATAAGTATCAACACAACTGGAATTTCATCCCTCAGTATGGGTCAACTTACTACAAGACTCCAAAAAGCATATTTCAACTGAACTTCAGCACCCAACGCATCTATCCCTCATATTGGGAACTACATGACGGGTGTAAAATGGCAGTTCGGAAAGAAACGATGCTGTGAACTTGATTTGAAAGCCGATGACATATTCAACAAATGGTCGCCTACTATGACTATCGACCATGCCGAGCAGGATTATAAGATGAAAGTGCGCGACATGACCCGTAACCTCAAACTGACATTCATCTGGCGGTTCAACGGATTCGAGCCCAAAGATACGAAAATTGATACATCGCGCTTTGGGACAGGAAAGTAATTATTTGAGTATTGATGTTGAAATGTTTTTTTCACCGCTTAGTTCTCCGTATTGATTGACTTTTTTACCATAATTAATGGTATAGGTAACCGTTACAGATATACGACGGTGATAATCAGAACCAAATTGAGTCACATTGCTGTCGTACCGGCTGGTAGTTAATGTATCTTTGCTGACTTCCCATGATGACTGAAAAGGATTGACTAATGATAGCTGTATATTCCAGCCACGAGAAGCCCAACCCGCACTTACCGAATTGCTCATTGGCATCTTCCGTAAAAAGGCGTTCTCTCCATCGACATAACTGTTGCCGGTATCATAATAAGCATTGAAGAAGAATTTGCCGAGATAATAGTTGATGTTGAGGCTTGCAGTAAAAGGATAATGTGATATGCTGTTGCTTCCGGTTGTGTTATAGAGCAACAGTCGTGGAGAAACTGAAAATGACAGATTCCCGTCAAGAAACTTCCCGGTGAGGCTTGTTCCAATCTGGCCATGATTGTAATCACCATCGTTCTGATATTTCTTCAACATCATTCCGTTGGGCCCGTCGGGAGTATAGACTGCAATTTGTCGGTTTGCAATGGAGAACATTGTAGCGTAGGCCGATAATTGCCATGTGTTGTTTGGCAACCATGTATAGCTCAGTGCTGCAGATGTATTGCGCGAACATTGCAAGTCGGGGTTGCCGGAGATATACATCAGTTCTGATTGCCGGATTACATTTGGATTCTTCATTGTTGCATCCGGTGAGAATGTTGCATACTGGAACCAAAGACTGATTGAATTTTTCTGATTAGGAGCATATTGGACGTTAATGTGAGTAAACGGATAACGGTCGTCCATAGTTTTGCCATTGATATAGTTTGATTCGAACGCATAGCCTCCGTCAATACTTCCCGATACTTTTTGATAATTCAATGACATGCCAACTGTTAGGCCTGTAAAAGTCTGGCGGAATCGGTTGACTGCGTTGCTTGATCCTGCGTAGTCGATATTTGTGTGTCCGCCGCCGGATAAAACATTTGAGAATAATGTAAATTTATCTGACAATGATTTGTTGACCTGTATTGAGCCTCGCAGAAACCACGAATCTTCATCGGCGAGATTATCAATTGATTCGGATCCCGCAGAATAAATTGAACTTGTGTTGTTTTTTGCAAATTCAGCCATAAAGTTCCCGTTGATTGACCAACCTCTGCCCGGAGCCGCATACAGTTCACTATCCCAGTTGACGGCATTGTTTGTAAACGGTGATTCTGTGTGATATGTTTCGGAAGGATACAGACTCGAAAAATTGACGTACCCTGATGTGTGGTTTATCGGAGTGTTGATTCGACGGTATGAAACGAGATTGCGGAATGTTAAATTCTCACTCTTATTCCACAAAGCCCGTAATGCCGAATATAAGCCGCGCCGGTGTTTTTTTCCGGTCTCTGTTACGCTCTCGCGGCTGACGGTTCCTGACACAAGTCGGTATGTTTCGTTTGAAACAGACCCGATATGAGAATTATAGTCGTAGTCGCCCGACACCATGACATCATATTCCATCCTGCTGGAGGCGAATTTAGAATACACCGAAGCCTCGCCGCTGCGAATCATGAAGCGTTCTTTGCCGCTGAGTTTTGTGTAACCCCCGTAAGAATAAGAATGAGTGATGAAATTAACAACGTGCTGTGCCCGCTGAAATCGAGGATCTATCGGAAAGTCAAGATATTCCACTCGCTTCACATTGTTCGGATTCAGGCCGCCGACATCCTCATTTGTTGCCGGATGAAAATTTATAAAAAGGCTAACGCTCTGATTGTCGGCTGTCTTTACCGTCTCAGTTATGGGATTAACGCTTAGTTGGGGAATATTTATTCGTGATAACAAAGAAACGCCGTCGGAGGCAGTCGACTTCTGCTTCTTGGTAGGAATATAGACAGTCTTTGTAGCGCTTGTGCGCTGAGCGCTGGCTACAACAGTTATTTCTCCGAGCTCTTTGACATTTAATGTATCCGGCTCGGTGGTTTGCCCCGGTGCTGCGAAAGGGAGCATAATCAATAATAGTATATAATGTTTCATGTTGCAAAATTATGCCGTTATGTCTTATTCAATCCTTATTCATCCTTATTTAGTCTTAATCTTGCGATCGGGTTATCTGATGTCCGGCATGATTTTCGTAACTTTGTGCTGATATGAAACATTTTAAGCTTATACTAACCTCAATACGTATTATAGTCACGTTGCTGTTTGCGGCAAATGTGGTTTTTATGGTGCAGCTGTATAATTCAATAAAAGAGCGATATATAAGCGATGTGGAACAATGTCTGAGCCGTGCCGACCAGATTGAAATGGTTGACCGCATAATTGGCGCCGGACTTAGCGGAGATGATGATGTTGTTTGGATTTCGATTGGATTACAGAAATCGGATGTCGGTTCGACTATGAATGCTGACAAATTACGGGAAATGGATTACTCTCAAGGGTTTCGACGCGTTGACAAGCAGCTTATGTCAATGATTGCACAAAACCTTCATAACTGTAGCGACATCAACAGGATTGGGAAACCCGATGTGTCCAAAATGGAGGAAGCCTTTCGGCGCGACCTTAATTTTTCGGACTATTATCCGCAAGAGGTATACATAGCCGAACCTGACGGGAGATTGGAGTCTCCGTCGAACTTATGGGAAATAGAGTATCGTGTAAATGGAGACCTTACATATTACGCCTACATTTCCCCGCTGACAGACAATATCTTAAGGGAAATGGGTGGAGTTATCACTACTTCAGTTCTCATTGCTTTGGTATTGACATTCGGATTCTGGTATCTTCTTCATGTAATAGCCCGTCAGCGCACCATTGAAGAGATGAAGGATGACTTTACCAACAACATGACCCATGAACTGAAAACACCAATTGCCATAGCGTATGCCGCAAACGATTCGTTGCTTCAGTTTCCCGACCCAACTGATGAAGAACGGACAAAGAAATATCTGACAGCGGCACTTGAGCAACTATCAAAACTCTCGGGGCTTGTAGAGAGTATTCTTGCCATGAGTATGGAGCGGAGAAAACACCTTAGCATGGCTAAGGAGAACATAAGCCTTAAATATTTTCTAATCAACATCATTGAACAACAAAAGCTAAAGGCCGAAAAACCGTGTGATATAACACTGGAATGTCCCGAGGATGCAATTGTTGAAGCCGATCCCACACATTTCTCGAATGTAATTGGAAATCTTATTGACAACAGTATAAAATACTCCGGCGATTCTGTTCACATAGCAATAATGGCAAATTCGTCAAGTATTTCTGTGTCAGATAATGGAATCGGCATCCCTGAAAAATCCTTACCCGATATTTGGAGTAAATTCTACCGTGTACCTCATGGTAACCGAGCCGATGTGAGAGGGTACGGCATCGGCCTGTTCTACGTCAAATCTATCGTTGACAAACATGGGTGGCAAATAAGCGTAATAAGCCGACAAGGGAAAGGAAGTACATTTACCATAAATTTTTTAAGACAATGAGCAACAAAATACTATTGGTAGAGGACGATTCTACACTGTCTATGATTATTTCCGAAACCTTGCAACGCGATGGTTTTGAAGTGCAGACTGCCGGTGATGGCGAGGACGGTCTTAAAAAGTTTATCCGACATGGAGCGGACCTCATAGTTGCCGATGTTATGATGCCTCGGATGGACGGATTTGAGATGGGGCGTAGAATACGACAGATAAACCGGAATGTTCCGTTGTTGTTCCTGACCGCAAAATCCGAAATTGGCGATATTGTGGAGGGATTTGAACTTGGTTGCAACGACTATCTTAAAAAGCCTTTCAAAATGCTCGAACTGATAGTCCGAATCAAGGCATTACTCCGCAGAAATGTCAGGGATGAGGATAATAAATTTGAAATCGGCGACTATACTCTGGACCTGTCAACACAGATGCTTTCGCATAAAGAAAACGGCAGCATCGAACTGTCGCTGATTGAAGCTAAACTGTTGAAGGAACTGATTGTAAATGCAGGCCGTACAGTTGACGCTTCCACTATGATGCATCTTGTATGGCAACGCGATGACCCGTATAGCCGTAATTCTCTTCATGGGTTTATACATAAACTTCGTCATTACCTGCGTTATGATCCGTCGATATCACTGCTTAATCAACGAGGTATAGGGTATATGCTGGCTGCTAAAAGAGAATGACCAATCATTGTTATGATTAGATCATTCTCTTTTCAAAGGTTAGCTATGACCTATCACCATACCTTCACGAAGTGCACTTTCTGTGTCTGTTCCCTTTGCCTTGCGAACAATGGCGAGAGCGAATTCGAGGCTTGTGCCGGGTCCTTTTGATGTTATCAGGCGTTCTCCAATAACCACAGGTTCTTCGGAGTAGATTCCGCCATTATTTTCAAAGTCTTCTTTGAGAAACGGATAACCGGTGGCTTTTACCCCGTTGATGATACCGAGCGGGCCGAGAACAAGAGCCGGCGCGGCGCATATAGCGGCGATGTTGCCTCCTTTTTCCCAATGGGCTTTCACAAGGTTGCTCAGCTTTTCGTCAAGGTTTACCGCATCTTCCGATTTGTCGGCACCGGGGAATATGAGCCAGTCTATCCTGTCGGGGGACAAATCGGATATACACATGTCTGCAACTACATGGTTGCCGGTAGCTCCTTTTACAAGACGGTTATCTGTCATTGAGACGGTGAATACCTCCATTCCGGCACGTCGCAAGACATCGACAGGTGCCAAAGCCTCGATTTCATCGAAGCCTGTTCCAAGCATCACGAACACTGCCTTGCCTGAATGTTGAGCCGATGCAGGAATACTGATACTGTTTTCAGTCATAATTTGTGGGTTTATGTCGTTTTTTGTTAACTTTGCAAAGGATAACTGCTACCCTTTGGATAGTGCAAAGTTATACATCAATTCATTGCTTTGCAAGAGGTTACTTTGGAAGTAGCCACTTACTTTAAACTCACTTTTAGTCAGAATCAGACAGATGAAGACAGAAAAAAATTCAGAAAAATATTCATGTGTCGCCACGTGTCCCATGAGAAACGTGATAGCACACTTCGCCAACAAGTGGTCGATGCTCCTGCTTGTCATACTTGACGAGTTCGGCGTAATGCGTTTCAACGAATTGTCGAGGGCAATCCCCGACATATCACCGAAGGTATTGTCAGGACATCTGAAAACACTTGAATCAGTTGGGCGGTAACACGAACTCTATATGCCGAGGTGCCACCTCGCACAGAATACAAGTTGACCGATTTGGGCAAAACTCTTATTCCAATACTCAATCAGTTGTCAGATTGGGGACGCAGGCATCTTAACGATATAACCAAATCTCTTTCAAAATATCAATAGGAATTTTATACGTCAAACAGAATGAAGATGGCAGAAAAAACTGTCATCTTCATTCTGTTTACAGGAGTATTTCCGGATATTGTCAGAGCAGGCTTTTCCGCTCGGTTATCTCAGCATCGGTCATGGTATAATCTTCGAGGCTGTTTTCTTTTGCCTGTATGCAGATGTAGGTCATAGCTTCTGCAGATGTACACTTGAGATTGCGGTCGCAGTTTGTTGAGACACGTATTACCGATCCTTCGGCCACTTCAAAAACGTTGTCGTCAACTTGAAAATTTCCTTTCCCTGACAGAATAATGTAGTTTTCCTCATTTGCCTTGTGGCTATGAAAGAAAGGTACAGAGGAGCCGGAGGGTAGGGTACCGAATGAGATTTCGCAAGAAGTGGCACCTGTGGCTTCCTTTACAAACTGTTTACCCTCGAAGCCACTCAGTTGGCCGATGGATACGTGGGCGAACTTTTCGCCGGAATTGAGAGTCGGAATTTCGTTCATATTTCTTGATTTGAAATTAAAATATTAACTTTGCGACAGTAAGCCGCTTTCGTTTGGATAGTGCAAAGTTAATCCTCATTTTTGAGCCGTGCAAGACCTTACCCCGATGAAAGGCGCTTACATTCAGGTAACTATTTTTGAGTATGAACGCATTACCTTTGAAAGAAAATTTGAAAAAATATACCGGCATTGCATCTTGTCCGGTTCGAAACGTCATAAGCCGGTTTTCCGGCAAATGGACCATGCTCGTTCTCTGTGTCCTTGCAGAGAACGAGGCAACCCGCTTTAATGAAATCGGGAGGGCAATTCCCGACATATCACCTAAAGTCCTTACAGAAACTCTAAAAAGCCTTGAAGCCGATGGTCTGATTTCAAGAAAACTGTATGCCGAGATTCCTCCAAAAGTGGAGTATTCACTGACAGATCTTGGCAAAAGCCTCATGCCGTTACTTGGCAATCTTATTGAATGGGCACTTGACAATTATAATGCAATAGCTAAATGTTAGAAATTTCCTTTTGAAGCAGGTCGAGGAACCGGGCTGCATGGGCGCCGTCCATTTGGGTGTGATGGAACTGGAATGATACCGTGAGGGTTGTCTTGAACCATCGGCGGCGGTATGCGCCCCATATCATGAATGGATTGTTGAATATCCCGCTATACATTCCGACTGCACCGTCGATGTCGTATTGAGCCAACGCCGATGTGCCGATTACCATGCAGTCGGTGATGTCATGATTCTCGCAGGTACCGGCAACTTTGCGTGTCAGGTGAAGATAGTATTCGTTGAAACTCGCGAGGTCATCACTGAAAGGAATATCGCATGAGCTTACTTCCCCCTGCGAGTTGGTTACAATTGTATTGACAGCAATCTCGTCATATCTGATGAGTTTGTCACCGACCGGAAGCATATAGAATTCTTTTATCTGAGAGGCGGCTTTGCCGATGCACCAGCACATCAACATATTGAATT
>CAMWMR010000018.1 GCA_947175425.1 uncultured Porphyromonadaceae bacterium | reverse complement strand
ATATTGATGAGTTACAATTGCTTGAGTCTATGACTAAGCAAGAGTATGTCAAAGCCGTGGCTTTCTTAATCGATAAAAGAATAAATGCAGCATATCATTTACATCCAAACAATTATATCGCATTTGATATAAGATATGGTACCAAGCGCTATTCTGATAGATATACACCTGCGCAAAAAGAAGCTTTTTGTAATAGATTAAATGAATTATCAACCTATGAAGGGTGTGAAGTGGATGTATTGATGGATATATTCCTTGGCATCTATGCCAATCCAATTAACTCTCGTACAAATGCAATATCCTTTCAATGAATAAAATTCTTCTATCTATATACGACCTGTTCAGAAGGGCTCCATTGTTGGCATGGGGATTATTCCTCATATTGACAACTGCACTTGTCATATCAATACTTTCACTATCGTACAAGGAAGATATATCAGATTTTTTACCTCTTGACGAGAAGAATCAGACTGCGTTGTCTGTTTATCAGGATGTTTCAGGTGCCAATAAGATATATGCAATAATTTCTACAAAAGATACAGTCAACGTCAATCCTCAAGAACTGGCAGATGGAGTTGAAACCTTTGCTGAGAAGGTTGAAATTAATGATTCACTTCATTATATAAAGGATATAATGAAAGAGATAGATATGGATAAAATGCTTGGTATGGCGGATGAAGTATATGCCAACGTCCCATACTATCTTACTGACAGGGATTATGAAAGGATTGACAGCTTGTTGAGTGACCCAACTTATGTGGAGTCCCAGATTTCGGAGGACAAACAACTTCTGCTATTCCCGTCATCCAATGTGTTAGTCTCTAATATTTCCCGAGATCCCTTAAATCTGTTCTCTCCAATACTTGGACGATTAAAACAAGCGGGAATGTCCATTGAATTTGAAATATACGATGGATATATTTTATCACCGGATAGCAAGAAAGCTATAGTGATCTTAGAATCGGCATTCGGTGCTCATGAGTCAGAAAACAATGCTTCTCTTGTAGCAATGCTTGGCAATGCAAAGGCTGAGACAGAGGCAATCAATGGCAACTTGGATATTCATATTATTGGAGGACCAGTTATAGCAGTAGCTAATGCAAACCAGATTAAGACAGATAGTATTTTGGCTGTTTGCATTGCCGGTTTTCTTATCTTAGTCTTGCTGATTTATGTATTCCGTAATCTAAGAAACATTTTACTGATAGTCTTATCTGTCGGTTGGGGCTGGCTTTTCGCAATGGGAGCAATAGCACTTTACTATGATTCAGTGTCCATCATAGTTATTGGTATAGCGTCTGTAATATTGGGAATTGCAGTTAACTATCCGCTTCACCTAATTGACCATCTTAAAGAGAGCGATAATCCGCGAGCAGCCCTCAAAGAGATAATATCCCCTCTTGTTGTCGGTAACGTCACAACTGTAGGCGCCTTCTTATGTTTAGTGCCTCTTAATTCTCCGGCACTTCACGATTTGGGTTTGTTCAGTTCGTTACTTTTGATAGGGACTATATTCTTTGTTCTATTGTTCCTTCCTCATGCGGTAAAGACAAGAAAGCCCGGAAGTAAAGTTGAAAAGGAGCCTCTGCTCATTACAAAATTGGCAGGAGTATCAATAGAAAACAGCAAATGGTTCGTGTGGTGCGTGTTGGCTCTTACTGTTGTTTTTGGCTATTTTAGTCTCAAGACCGAATTTGATTCCGATATGAGAAATATCAACTATATGACAGATGAGCAAAAATCTGATTTATCTTATTTTCAAGGCCTTCTGAATACATCAGATAAAACAGAAAATTTGTATATAGTTAGTTCGGGTGATAATTGGGATGATGCCTTGATTCAAAATGAAATTATTCGCGGATGCGTTGAATCTCTTGTATCAGATGGTTATGCTGCTGAGCAAAACAATGTATCCACATTCTTGGTATCAAAGAATGAGCAACTAAAGAGAATTGGCAAGTGGAATGCTTTTGTAGAAAAGTATAGTACGCTTTTTGAAAAAGAGCTACCGGAAGCTGCTAAAAAATATGGATTCAGCACGGAGGCATTTTCTTCTTTTGAGGATATTGTTAACTCAGATTATGAAGTCCAAGACTTTGATTATTTCAAAGACTTTATAGCAACAGTATTCGTGGGTAGTTTGAGTGAAGACAATAAAAAGGAACGAAAATCACTTGTTCAAGTGATTTCTGTCCCGGAGAACTCTGTGGATTACGTTAAAGATAAACTCTCGCAGAATAAGGAATTTGGAGGACTTTTTTTCGATGTTAAAAGCATGAATGGGTCAATCGCAGATACTCTTTCAAATGATTTCAATTACATTGGAATTGCTTGTGGATGTATTGTATTCATTTTTCTTTGGATTTCTTTGGGCAGTATAGAATTAGCAATTGTATCTTTTATTCCGATGGCTTTCAGCTGGATTTGGATATTAGGAATAATGGGAATCTTAGGTATCAAATTTAATATTGTGAATGTCATTCTTGCCACCTTTATATTTGGTCAAGGTGATGACTACACGATATTCATGACTGAAGGATTGTCCTATGAGTTCGCGTATCGAAAGAAGTTGTTGGCATCATATAAGAATAGTATTGTGGTCTCTGCCCTTATAATGTTTATTGGTATCGGAACATTGTTGTTTGCAAAACATCCGGCTTTACGTTCTTTGGGAGAGGTAACAGTAGTAGGAATGTTGTCAGTGGTATTGATGGCTTATCTATTCCCTCCGCTGATATTCAAATGGTTGATTCAACGCAAGGGTGAATTACGTTATCGCCCAATAACTCTAAAGAAGATTTTGTATACAGCGTTCTGCGCAACGGTTTTCTTTATTCAGCTTATAAGTACTTATATCTTGGGTTTCTTCCTGTTTGTCCTTACTAAGCCTACGCCAAAGAAAAGGAATTTGTTCCACCGGTATAACTGTTCGGTCTTCAGATTCGATATTAAGAGAATGCCCGGCATACATCTTATGTATAAGAATGATAGCAAAGAAAACTTTGAAAAGCCGGCTGTTATCATCTGTAATCATCAGTCAATCCTTGACTCTTTTTGCATGATGTTTGTAACTCCCAAAGTTGTTCTTTTGGCCAACGAACATATAAAATTGAATCCGATAGTTGGAACAATCTTTAAGTGGAGTAATTTCTTTACTGTAACCGAAGGCAGTAGTAATATTACCGAAAGACTCCGTCCTTTAATCAACGAAGGTTTCAGTATTGCAATATTCCCGGAAGGAGTTCGTCCTGAGGCAGGCGAAATAAGCATTAAAAGATTTCATAAGGGCGCGTTCTATATTGCGAATGCACTTAATCTGGATATTGTACCCGTATATTTCAATGGCATTTTACAAATAATGCCCAAGGGTTCGGCATTGTCAAATGGCGGAACAATGTTTATTGAAGTAGGCAAACGAATATCTATATCAGAACTCAAAGCCATAGGTGATTTGTCTGATCAGGCAAAGTCGTTGCGATGTAATTATAAAGAGCAAATAATTCGCATTCACAAACTTGTTTCGACAGTTGATGAACTAATCCCGATTGTCCATGAACGATATATATATAAAGGTCGAGCTATAGAGGTCGCGGCACGAAAAACCCTTAAAGCTTTTAGAAAGTACGCCACGAGTATTCAGGGTATCAAAAACACTAATCCGTGCATGGTAATTGATTGCGCAGGGATGGGAGAACTGGCGATAATGCTCGGACTGATGTATCCCGAAAGAGAAATCTATTGTAATATTAAATCAATAGATTTTCGAGAGGTTTTAGAGGGATGTATTCAAGATTTTGCAAGAAATGTCAAAATCATCAACGACGAGGATGCTCAGAATATCAATCTGGCGACTATGAATACTTTTATAGTGACTGATTCGGGAAATATTTATTCTGAAATTACTCCCGGTGCTGAAATTATACTAATTTAATCAGTGGATTGACAATAATAAGTTTAGTATATGAGTTGGCTGAGGGCATATATTATTACTATGATTTGCGTGTTTGGTATGGAATGCCATGCACAAGAGTCGATAGATTCTATGCAAACCCATATTCTTCAGGAAGTTGTTGTCACGGATCAGTCGGCTCGAAATCGTATTGCTAATGCTCGCCTTGGAAGTGAGACTCTTGAACTGACAAAATTATCTATGGCGCCAAAAATGTTTGGTGAAATGGATATAATAAAGTCAATTACACTTTTGCCAGGTGTTCATGGAGAGGCTGACGGCGCAGGTGGATTTGAGGTCAGAGGAGGAAATGCCTACCAAAATCTTGTAACGTTGGATGGCATGACACTTTATAATCCGGCTCACCTTATGGGCATTTTCTCAACATTTAATGACGATGCCATGAGTCGTGCCGTATTGCACAAAGGTCCAATTCCGCTGAACTTTGGCGGTGCGTCTTCATCCGTCCTTGAAACATATATGAGACCGGGAGATATAAACAAATACCATTTCTCCGGAACTCTTGGTTTCTTAAACGCAAAAGTATCAGCGGATGGACCTATCGTTAAAGATAAGCTATCATTCGCATTATCTGCTCGTAGATCTTATGTGGATTTATTTCTAAAGATGGTACCCGAATACAAGTCCACGATTATGAACTTTTTTGATGTTAATGCCAAGATAAGGTACAACGTTGCCGCTGGCAATCATTTGGATATTTCATTCTTTGCATCAAAAGACAATCTGGCTATATCCGACCTTATGGATATGCGTTGGGGTAATATCTCCGGAAGTATAAATTGGTCGATCCAAAAAAGTGGTTGGAGATTCTTAACCACCGGTGCCGTTACTAATTATACTACAGAAATGGGAATGAACATAATGGATGCCAATCAAAAGTTGAATGAATATATACAGTCTTATTCAGCAAACGAAAAGATTTCTTACAGTATTTCTGACAATAATCTTCTTGAATTTGGTATTAGATCAGAACTTATTCGTGTGAAGTCCGGTGATATGAAGATAAGTAATTCCCGTCAACTCGAAATACGTTCTGGCTGGTCAAATGCCATATGGCTCGGTTATGAAGGAGGATTTTCTTCGTTGTTGTCAGTGTCATTCGGAACACGCTTGTCTTGCTACACAACACTATCCGGTAACCGATTTCATGAATTTATAGGTTTGAATGAATCTGCACCGGACTTTTCATCTAAAACATATCTCCATGTTGAGCCCCGCGGAAGTGTAAAAATCAATCTTAACGACAATCATAACATTAAGGTTGGAGCTTCTATATCGACTCAAGATATTCACGGAGTTAGGTCAACAACTACGACATTCCCGTTTGATAGATATGCCCTCGCGTCAGCCTTCACAAAACCGGAAGTGACAACACAGTATTCTGTTGGCTATGCAGGTATGACTTCTGATGGTGGTTGGGATTGGTGTTGCGAAGGCTATTATAAAACTATGGACGGAGTGTATGACTATAAAGATGGAGTAACTATGTTTTCTCGGATAAACCTTGAAAGCCTAATTCTTTGTGGTAAAGGGCGAAGCTATGGTATGGAGTTAATGCTCCGTAAAAATATCGGCATATTTACAGGCTGGATTGCTTACACTCTGTCAAAGACAGATACACGTATTCCCGGAATAAATAATGGACAATGGTATAAAGCATCAAATGATAGACGTAATGATTTTTCATTTGTCGGCATTGTAAAATTTAATCACCGTTGGAATGCCTCGCTTTCTTGGACCTACTCATCTGGAAGACCTTTGACTGCTCCGGATGAGAAATATGTTCTCGGAGGTGAAACATGTTACTATTTTACGGCAAGAAATTCATATAAAACACCATCATCACATCGCTTGGATTTGTCTGCATCATATACCAAAGAGGGAAAACGGTTTACGTCAATAATTACGTTTGGTGTTTTCAATGCATATGCTCATTATAGCCCGTTTGTAATATATTTTGAGGACGATTCTTCAAAACCATCGGGCACACGAGCCGTGCAGCAATCACTATTCGGCATTGTGCCTTCTGTTTCATATACAATTAAGTTTTGATTATGAGAATACATATATTGATGTTTACATCAGCGTTCTTTCTCGTTTCCTGCGAGAAAGAACTTGATTTCAAGTATCACGATGTGGAGTCTCAGCTGGTCATAGAGGCAACATTGTCGGAAACAGAGGTAACTGTATCTCTCACCAATACAATTCCTATGGGTAATCCTTTGGCAATTAATAGACTGACTGATGCGGATGTCTGTATAAAGGATAATTCTGACAATATTACATATCAATTATCTATTGATAAAGAAGGCTTATTTCATAAAGAAATGCGCGGTATATCCGGACACGAATATATCATAGAAGTATCTCGTAACGGCAAATACTATCAGTCTTCATGTCTGATGAGCCAACCATCATACATCCTTTCATTGGATTTTCAATGGATAAAGATGCCTTATGATTATGTTGCAGTTTTACAAGTAACTTTTGCAGATCCGATTGAGTCTTCTGATGATTGCTACTGGATTCGTATTTATAGAAATGGAGATTCATATATGTGGTTACTGTCAGATGACAGGAAATCGGTTGATGGAATTATCAATGAGGTGACGATGACCTCACGAAAGGATATTTCAGAAGAAGATGATGCGACTGTATTACGTGATGGTGATGCTGTCTCCGTTACGGTTGCTCCTATATCCCGTGCAATGTATGATTATCTGACAGCATTACAATCAGATAGTAATGGACCAAGGATGTTTGAGGGAGACTATTGTCTTGGATATTTTATGGCTGCTCCTATATCAAAATCAGAAATTATATACCGACCTTCCGAAATGAAAGAATATAAATAAAACTATGATGAATAAACTACTAACGCTCCTAATTACTATTATGTGTAGCACCTTAAACTTCATCGTTGAGGGTGCAATCAAATCCCCGGTTATCAATCCGGATAACTCGGTAACGTTTACCTTGTATGCCCCAAATGCAGACGAGGTTATCCTAAAAGGCACATTCATACCTTCCAAAGAATACCTAAAAACAGATGTAGGTACGCTTAGTAAAGGTGGAAAAATCAAAATGAAAAAGACTGGTGATAACTGGACCTACACAACAGATATATTACCATCTGAATTTTATACCTACTATTTTGAAGTCGATGAAAAGAAGGTCAATGATCCTAATAATCACAATAAGGTTAGGGATATTGCAGATATCCTTGACTATTTTGTAATCGGTGATGGAATTGCTGACGATTACATAGAACACTCGGTTGCACATGGCACTGTAAAGAAGGTCTGGTATCCGTCTACATTAAATGGGATGAAGAAAAGACGAATGACAATATATTTGCCTAAGTCGTATAGCTCAAATACTCAAAAACGATTTCCTGTATTGTATCTCTTACATGGCTCTGGTGGTGATGAAGATGCTTGGGAAGGATGTGGACGAGCAATACAAATTTTAGATAATCTTATTGCCGAAGGTCGATGTAAACCTATGATAGTCGTTATGCCAAACGGTAATGCCGGATTAGCAGCAGCACCAGGTTCTGACCCTAAAAATCCTAATCAGAAACCCTCTGCCATGAATACAAATTCCATGCTTGGTCAGATTGAATCTGTATTTATGGATGAAATTGTTGATTACGTTGATGAAAATTATAGAACAATCAATGACAAGGCTCATAGAGCGATTGCCGGACTATCTTTAGGTGGTCTCCATACGTTGTTCATCTCTATGAATAATCCCACAAAATTTGACTATATCGGGCTATTCTCTGCACAAACCACCAATGCTCTCAATGATAAGCGCATCGGCAGTATGCAGAAACTTGGAGAAGCGTGGAATGAATTAAAAAGCAATCTACCTTTTATTGGAGGCGGAAGTGTCGATCGAAAAATTTCAAGCCTGACTTCTGAAGATTTAAGCATCTATGATGATGTCGATAATAAACTTAAAGCACAGTTTTCTACAGCTCCAAAACTGTATTACATCGCAGTGGGACGTGATGATTTCGTTAAGAAACTAAATGATGATTTACGATTACGCCTTGATGCCAAGGGATACAAATACCATTATAATGAAACTGACGGTGGCCACACTTGGGAAAATTGGCGTAAGTATTTGGTTGACTTCCTCCCCCGACTTTTTTAACGATGTTTATTTTGCCGCCTTAGGGCGGCAAAATTTATGCCGTTATTTCAAGAAAATATATATCGTAATACAATGATTAAACGTTTGTGGTTCATGGTTCTTATAGTTATAGCTTGCACTAATGCAAGTTATGCTTTGTCATTTGACCTTGATACAATCGCATCAAAGGGCCGTTTCCTAAATTTCTGTGTTTCGGCTTATCGCTTCACTGACAAATTTTTCAATGAAATTGACACGGCTTATGTATGTCCAACAGGATACAGATGGAACCTAAAGTTTAGAGCAAGCAGTTGGACGGATTTTAATGGTTTTTACTTTGATGGGAATCATCAAATGGGTATGCTATCACCATTCTGTACATCTATTGGCGCAGATGTTCAATTTATGGCAGTGTCGATAGGGTATGACATCAATGTGAATAAAATATTCGGTGGAAGTGGCAAAGACAGGTCTAAATCCAGATTCAGTTTTGAGTTTTCAAGTGCTTTGCTTTCGGGACGCTATTATTCAATAAAAAATGATGATGGTATGAATATCAAATATATTGACAAAAAACTTATTGACGAGATACCTTTTCCGGGAGTTAAATCATCAACATGGGGAATAGACTTAACTTATTACTTTAATCACCATAGGTATTCTAATCAGGCTGCATTTTCATTTGGTAAGATTCAAAAGAGGAGTCAGGGGTCCTTTATGGTTGGAGTTACATATCAATCACAAAAACTACATTTCGATTTTAGTAAATTACCAGAAGATATGCAAGATTGGCTTCCTGAAAAGTGGAAGGGTAGAGACTATAATTCAGACGGCTACAATATAGGGCTTAGCGGTGGATATGGCCATAACTGGGTAGTCCGTAAAAAGTTCACATTTGGAGTAACGGGGTTGGTAATACCGAGCTTGCATTATGGCCTTCTAAATAGTGAAGATAAGGGTTACTCATTCCGGATGAATTATAGATTGAATGCGTCTGCGGTCTGGAATCACAATCGCTGGTTTATAGGAGCGGTTGCTCGTGGGGACGTAGGATTCATCTATTCGGAATCAACATTGGCAAATGGGCTATTTAGTCTTGAAACAAAAATAGGCTGGAGATTCTAATGCTAATTGAAAATATGAGCATACAAGTTGCAGCTACCGGTTGTAAAAGAGAAAATTTCTTTGCAGCTTCAAATTAAAGTATAGAATGTAATTTTTGCGGGAACGGCAGTTCTTTTCGAATTAATTGTGTAACTTTGAAAGCGGGTTCGATATTCTGGACAGTACTAACCATTTGTTGCATGGATTATGTTTTGATGTGATTGAGCGGAGCTGTTCCTGATTTATTAAAAAGCTTCTATAAAGATTTTTCCGCTTATGTGCAGGCAAAAGCTGCAAAAGAGTCACATAGTTCGGCATATACGAAACAGGAGTACACACCCGATAATATTTTCCAACTCGGGCCGAACGAGGTTTTTGTTTTTGGCAGCAGTATAGAAGGAAATCACACCGGCGGAGCTGCATATGTGGCGTTTAAGAAGTTCGGCGCCGTGCGTGGACGTGGTAACGGCATGCAGGGCAATTCATATGCTATTCCTACCAGAAATGTCGGTCTCGACAAGGTAAAGCGGTATGTCAACGAGTTTATTGAATTTGCAAAAAAGAACCCCGGGCTGAAATTCTATGTTACGCGTCTGGGCTGCGGAAGCGCGGGGTATAAGGACGAGGATATAGCTCCATTGTTTTCTGCCGTGGCCGGTTTGGAGAATGTTATACTTCCCGAATCGTTTGCAAAGCTGCTTGAACCGAAGTTCCCGTTTGATGTGGCGGCCTTCGAGGATGTTATTAACTGGACATTGCCGGGATTGCAGTTTTTCTATCGCGATACCAATATTGATGCCGACCTCGATGGTTTGGCTCAAGCGTATAGAAACAAGAAAATAATACGCGCGGGTTTCTTTATTGATTGTACCTCACGTGCAGCCAAACCTGTTAAAAATGTACGTTTTATAATTGCATCGGCACACGCAGCCCCTATATGGGAGGTGATGGGTGATCCTGAGATTGAACAGTGGCGTCTCAATGTGTTGGATTACAACTCCTATTTCAAAGTTATGGATACCTATCGTGTCGGAAGTCAGTTGCAGATACTTTTACTCCACATTCCGCTGAAGGGCATATCGGTCTTTGCCAATATGGAGAATATCAATCTTGGCGAAGATATGGATCTTGTTAAGATTGCACGCAAAAGTTTCAACGATAAATCTGCAATGGCACCATTCCCGTGGCTCGAGACAGAGGCCTGGGCCAAGCGCACTGAACTGCTTCCGGGAACATCATCGGACGGATGGGCCGACCTTGACCCCGTTTTGCCGGTTAACGCCGAAGTTGCGAATCTGCACAATGCCATCCTCAAAATGTCACACGACGATACACGTCTGAACCTGCCCGATTAAGCTTGATTATTGCTTGATGACGCGGCGGATTGCGGTGGAAATAATAGGTTCCATTACTTTGTATCCTTCGACTGAGGGGTGGACCGGGTCTACGGCATAGGCGGGATTCAAAGCTCCGCCGAAGGTGACCATGCAGCTGTAATAGTCGACGAACTCTATATTGTTGCGAACACAGTATTCGTTCAGCATAGTGTTAAGTTGCTCAATCAGTTGCGGGGCGTTGTGTATTGCAGGATTCCATGCAAAACGGTCGGCCGGAAGTACGGAACAAATTATAGGGACAATGCCGTGGCGGCGTGCCAAATCGGCCATCGAAGCAATATTGTCGACAATGTGGCGAAGTTCTATAGCTCCGTTGTTTCCGGCAATATCATTCACGCCTGCAAGAATAACGGCCACATCGGGTTTAAGCTCTATTACATCGGAGCGGAAGCGGGCAAGCATTTGCGTTGTTACTTGTCCGCTTATACCTCGGCAAACGTAATTGTTGCTCTCAAAAAACTCGGGGCTGTCCCTGTACCAGAAGTCGGTTATGGAATTTCCCATAAACACGGCTACGGGACGTTTTTGCGAGGCGATTATTTCGGTGTTCGACGCGGCATAACGACTGTGGTTTATCCAGTCGGGCTTGGAATCGGCCCGCAGAGTGTCGGCGGCTAAAATAACAATGGCCAAGGCCATTATCAAGTGAATATGTTTCATAATTATCAAGGTGTATGATATGCAAAGATATGAAATTATCAGGATTAATTCGAAACATAGAGCACAACAAAAAAGCACTCTTTGAAAGAGTGCTTTTGCTTGTATTGGCATATTGCTATCTACAGGTAGCTCACGTTTTCGGCATTCCATTTATTCAAGGGAGCCTGGTCGTGGGCGGGATAGCCTATGGGGATAATATTGAACGGAATAAGTGACGCTCCCAGCCCGAGAATGCGGGCGCATGCATCCATACGGTCCTTGTGAGGGAAAACGCAGGTCCACACCGCGCCAAGTCCCAGAGCATGGCTTGCCAGCAGAATGTTTTCGCTTGCGGCCGACAAATCCTGCTCCCACAGAATAGAGTCTTCGTGTGGCAGGAAATTATCCTTGTTGCCGCAGCACACAATGGCTAATTGAGCATGGGCGGCCATTTTGCAGTAGGGCAGTGCTGCGGCGAGCTCGTCGAGAACGGCACGGGTACGCACAACTATAAAATGCCATGGGCGGCGATTCATAGCCGTTGGTGCCGACATTGCCGCATGCAGCAGCGTATCTATAAAAGCCTGCGGAACGGAGCGGTTGGCGTTAAACTCGCGCACGCTTGTACGGCTCATTATATTGTCGATTGCGGGGGTGTTTATTTCGGGTTTCATAGCTGTAGTGATTAATTTTAAGCAATAACGCGGGTGTGGCATGCAAAGTTTCTTGCAGGGGTGTTATAAAAATGCTAACTTTGTGCAATGAAACAGTGGTTTTCAAGGCTAAAAAATTTTCTTTCAGGACTTTCGTTTCGTACCGGTATTATAGTTGCCGGCGTGTGCGCGATGTGCTATATACTGTCGTTTGCCCAACTTCTTCTTCCTTTTCCGGCAGTGGTGAAAGGAGTGCTGTGGGCAGTGCTCTACGGCATGGCCAAGGCTTCGCAGTATACAGCCATTATTATTCTTGGCAAAACCGGAGTGCAGCGTATAAAGTCCCTGTTAAGCCGAAACTGAGTTTATAATTATGTTGAAACGTCTGCAACTGTCTCTTGCTCTGTTATTAGCTCTTCCTGCCGTGGCGCAGGATTATAACGATAGCGTTCCTCGTGAACTTGATGAAATTGTGGTGCGCGAGCGACGCGGAGTGCGCAAACTCAAAGGCGCTACCAATACAGCCCTGATAAGCGCCGCCGAGCTTAAACGCGCCGCCTGCTGTAATCTCGGCGAAAGTTTCACAACAAACCCCTCGGTCGATGTCAATTACACCGATGCGGCTACGGGTGCACGCCAGATAAGGCTGTTGGGTCTATCGAGCACTTATGTGCAGATGCTTACTGAGAATATTCCCAATTTTCGCGGAGCTGCCGCTCCCTACGGTCTCGGTTATGTAGCCGGCCCGTGGATGCAGTCGATTCAGGTGTCGAAAGGAGCTTCATCGGTTAAAAACGGATATGAATCCATAACCGGCCAAATAAATGTGGAGATGAAAAAGCCGCAGGCCGACCCCTCGCTTTCGCTCAACATGTACTACGACATGATGAACAAGCTTGAGGTGAACGCCGACGGCAATATGGCATTCGGCGACAAATGGAGCGCCGGACTGCTTGCACACGGCGAAAACGGTTTTTCTTCGCACGATGCCAATAACGACGGATTTGCCGATATGCCACGTGTGCGTCAGGTAGCTCTTATGCCCCGTGTGGCTTATCTGGGCAACGAATATGTTTTCCAGTTTGCCGCGAAATTTCTCAACGAGCGCCGTAACGGTGGCCAGGACGAAAAGCATGCCGCACATATGTCGGCTCCTCTGTACAAAATACTTATAGACACGCGCCGTTGGGAGGCATTCACCAAAAACGCGTGGATGTTCGACCGCGACAACGACGGCAACCTTGCCCTTATCCTCTCCGGTTCGTCGCACTCGCAGGATGCAAGTTACGGGGAACGAATTTGCAATGTGGATCAAAAAGAGGCTTATGCGTCGCTTATGTTCGAGCGCAAGTGGGAGTCGATACATTCGTTGAGTACGGGTTTGTCGTTCAACTACGATAATTATCGTTTCCGCTACCGTTTTGGCTCTACAGGAGCTCTTGATGCGCTCGACGAGCACGAAGCCGTCCCCGGCGCATATGCCCAGTATACTTTCAACATGGACGATAAACTTGTTGCCATGGCCGGCCTGCGCTACGACTACAGCAGTGTGTACGGCTCCATGCTTACGCCGCGCATGCATTTGCGATATAATCCGCTGGCAGATTTATCGTTCCATGCCTCGGCAGGCGCGGGACACCGTTCGCCGCATCCCTTGGCCGAGTATTCCTATATGTTGGCTTCATCGCGCAATATAATAATTGATTCCGACTTGCACCGCGAGGATGCGTGGAATTTCGGCGCCGGCGCGGATTATGCCGTACATCCTTTCGGCAAGAAGCTGGCTTTCGGTGCCGAGTACTATTATACCCGTTTTTCCAATCAGCTTATGCTGAGTCTCGACCGCGACCCGCATGCGGCGTATATTTATTCGTCATCGGCGCGCTCGTTTTCCCATGCCTTGCAGTTGGAGGTGACATTCGAGCCTTTGGAAGACCTGAGTTTTACGGCTGCGTGGCGTCTAACCGATGTAAAGGCCGAGTACACTCCCGGCGTGCTGTCGCAGAAGCCGCTTACCTCGCGTCAGAAACTGCTGTTCACTGCCGGATATTCCCCGAATATGGGGCTATGGCAGTTCGATGTGTCGTGTGCGGTGAACGGCGGTGGACGCATGCCGCTGTCGTATAAGTTGCCTGACGGCAGCGATGCGTGGCCCGAAACCTACAAGGCATTCCCGCAGCTTAACGCTCAGATTACCCGTAATTTCCGGCATTGGAGCGTTTACCTTGGCGGAGAAAATCTAACGGGCTACAGGCAGAAATCGCCTATTGTCGGGGCTTCCGACCCGTGGGGAGCCGATTTCGACGCCACAATGATTTACGGACCTTTACAGGGAGCTATGGTTTATATTGGCTTCCGTTACAACATAACAAAATATCTGTAATAGCATATGAAGAATATTCTTAAACCGGCTCTGTTTGCTGCCGCTGTGTGTTGCGCCGCTGCCGTTTCGGCAAAAGCGCCCGAGAATGTGAGTTCGGCCGTTTTTACGCTTCAACCGCAAATGACATGTGTGAACTGTGAGAATAAAATCAAAACAAATCTGCGTTTTGAAAAAGGCGTTAAAAAAATTGTTACCGACCGCAACAAGCAAACCGTTACAATTACTTACGATAGCAAAAAGACCGATGAGGCAAAGCTTAAGGCCGCTTTCGCCAAAATAGGCTACAAGGCCACCACTCCGCAGGAATAAGCGGCACGGATAATAAAAAAGGAGAATCGGGCACAGAGCTTCGATTCTCCTTTTTTATGCAATATGTATTTTAGCGCTTGATGCGGAAGATTGTACCTTCAATAAGACTTACGTAAACGTCGCCTGTGGCGGGGTCGACGTCGATACCGTTAATTTCGCTCACACCCAAGGGGAGTGCGGCTACAAGGCGGGGCTGTGCTTCGCGGACATCGGAAATTGTAACAATGCCGCGGCGTGAGCCGGTGTAAACAAAGCCGTCCTTTTCAACAATCACGCAGGGTGCGTGTTCATAGCCAAGACCGAGATCCAATGTCCACAGTTCCTTGAAGTCGGGTACGGTGGTGTCGATTGCCACAAGTTCTCCGTCCATTGTCTTTGCATATACACGAGTGCCGTCGGCGCTGTGTCCGAGGCTCTCGCGGTAGCGGTGGTCGTTATTGCGCCACAGCTGTTTGCCGCTTGCACGGTCGAGTGCGGTCATATAACGGTCGGGCGCAACTACGTATACTCGCTCGCTTGTAATAACGGGAACAACGTTGCCGGGGCCGAGCATATTGGCTGATTTGCCGTTGTTCCACACCCAGCGCAGTTTGCCGGTGTTGAGGTCGAGGCAACGCAGATTGGTGTCCCATGCACCGAAAACGAGATCCTTGCCGTCGATTGCCGGGGCAGCCTGGCAGTAGTTGAAAATGGAATCGTAGCTCCACACGAGTTTGCCGTTGGAGGGATTTCGGCGTTCAATGCGTTTGTAAGCGCCCTGGATGTAGGCTTTGCCGTCGTCGGTGAGAGTACCGTCGGCAACATAGGGGCCTTCCTTGGAGTTCTGTTTGCCTGCAAATTTACCGTTTTTTGCATTAAGCAGCATAATACCGTCGTGCATTGGAACGGCCACTTTTCCGCCTTTCAGAGCAACGGGGCGGCTGAAGAGGCTTGCACCGGTTGGAACGCTCCATTTCTGTTCGCCTGTTTTTGCAACGGCTTTTGCATGTCCCAGCGAGTTTCCGAAATAGATGTTATCGGCATCGAAGCCGAGACGGGTGAAAATTGAGGCGCTGTCGGTCCACACTTTTTCAACCTTAAAACCCTCGGGAACTTTCAGTTCGGGACGAGCGGCATAGTCGGCTTTTTGGTGTTTTGTTTTGGCAGGATAAGCGAATTTAGCTTCGCGTTTTTTGCCTAATTCCTTGTTATAGACGTGTACCCATTGCGGGTCGATTTCTATTTCGGTATAACCGTAGTTGCCGTTACGCATGTCGAGCGCGCGAATCATTGTGCAGGGAATAGCGCCCTCGGTGTTGTTGGCGTCGTATTTGCGCCATGTGTGGTAATGTCCGTTTATGTGTGCTATTACGGGATAATTTTCGAGAAGCTGAATATAATCGGCCATGTTGTCGAGGTCTTCCAGCAGGGGGTAGTGGTTGAACGAGAGCACACGTTTGCCCGGAGTTACGCGTTCGTCGAGAGTGGCTTTGAGCCAATGGAGGTCTTCCTGCTTGATGTGTCCGTCGCCCATTTTCATGAACGGGCCGCAGTTAATGCCCACAATAACGAGTGAATCGATTTCGGTGACAAAACGGTCGTTGCCCCAAAGGTCGACAAAAGTTTTTGTAGCACTCTGGCTCCAAGTGTTTTCGTGGTTTCCGGGGAGAACGTACAGCGGGTGGCGTATTCCGTCGAGAATCGATTTTACGTTTGTAAGCTCGGCGTCGGAGCCTTCGTTGCCGAGGTCGCCGTTTACAATCACGGCATCGAAAACGCCGTTGTTGATTTCTTCGACAGCCATACGGAGCTGCTTTTCATTTTCGTTTCCGGGTGTGACGTGAATATCGCTCAGCACCGCCAGTTTTTGCCCGTTGGCGCATAAGCTGCCGGTGAGCAACAGCGCAAGGGCAAGAGATTTTATTCGCATAATGGAAATATAATATTGTAAGTTGTTTTATAAAAATCCCCGCTACGAGGCAGGATTCCTGCAAAATTACAAAAAAATTAACCCTTGTGAAAATTTTTGAGGCGCTATGTAAAACCTTTTTATTGTGCTTGTTGTTTGTATATCAAAATCACCCGATTACTTACAACTATTATATTTATGAAAAGTATGAAACGAATCGCATTATTGTTTGCTGTCGCTCTTGCAACCGCAACTTCTTTCGCCCAGATCAGCAAGGGTGAAATGAAACAGCTTCAGAATTTCTTGTCACAGCCCGCAAAAGAGGATGCGACAAATGCTCAGGCTCTTAAAATCACCAACCTGAAAGACCCCTCCACTTGGGAAGGCGTTACTGTTGAAGGCGGACATGTAACCGAAATCAAATGGAAGGATAAAAAGCTCGCCGGCACTCTCGACCTCAGCGGGTTTACAGCTCTTACATCCGTAGATGTTTCCCGCAACGAGCTCACCGCGCTTTCCCTGCAGGGTGATGCCGCAGTTACCGATGTGAATGCCTCCCGTAACAAACTTACTCAGATTGACATGACGGGTTGCTCTGTGCTCACAAAACTCACTATCAACAATAACCGCCTTACCGAGTTTACTCTAAACGATGTTCCGGTTATCAAGACTATCAATGTGGCATCGAACCTGCTGGCCGGCCTTGACCTCCAGTCGTCGCCCACTCTCGAAACCCTCAATTGCCAGAGCAATCATCTTGAGTCTCTCTCGGTTGCCGATTGTACCGCACTTAAAAACCTCTACTGCGGTTACAACAAGCTTACCAGCCTCAATCTCTCGGGCGTGACAAACCTGCAGAATCTTAATCTGGACGACAATCAGATTACCAATATGCTCGTATCGGGATTGCCTTCGCTCTCGAATTTCATCTGCTCCGACAACAGCATGAAAACTCTTGGTCTCCGCGATTGCAACGCTCTAATGGATGTTGTTTGCTCCTACAACGACCTTACCACCTTCCAGCTCGACAATTGCCCCAATGTGGTGTTCGTAGACTGCTCGTACAACGACCTTTCCTACCTCTCTCTCAGCAATCAGAGCTTCCTGCAGCGCCTTATTTGCAACAACAACGAACTTACAACCCTCGACGTATCATTTGACCAGGCTCTTACATATATTAACTGCCGCTTCAACATGATTACCGACCTTCGTACACAGGCTTGTCCCAACTTGAAGATGATTGCCTGCCAGTGGAACTACTAACATTCTAATGCGATAATATCTGAATACTTCCCGGAGGGGGCGGCTCGCGCGAGTCGCCCCCTTTATTAATTTGTTAATGCCGCGGCATTAACATTCCGACGGTGAACTTTAAGAGCTGTAAACCATTATAATATATATCGAATAAAAAGAATGGATTATGCTTCGCAACTTTATTTCAGCTTTGATTCTGCTTATGTGTTCGGCCGGATTGGCAGCAGCGGAAACGCCTGTAGAAAATCCGGCACCGGTATACGGTGTGCGTCTGGCCATGGACGTATCGTTCCCCTCCGGCGCAAGCTCGGTGTATAAAACCGGCTCAGGCTTTTCGTTGGGTGGTGTTGCTCAGTTTCCTCTATCCAATGGTTTCTATATCGAGCCGGGGCTTCTGTTCCAGTACATCGGCATGGATTCCAAGGATATGGTGAAGTTCAACGACAATTATTATTACGAAGGTTCTGCAAAGTTCTACGGCTTGCGTATACCTGTGAATTTCGGTTACAATTTCACACTTTCGCCCAATCTTACATTAGGTGTTTATACAGGCCCGGAACTTTTGGTTGCCTTATCGGCAAAACAGGGAGTTCTTCCAAATATGGCATTGCCCGAGCCCATGCCTGCACAGACAATAAACCTGCTCCACAACGGGTGGAAACGTGTGAGCGGCCTGTGGGGAATAGGGCTGAGTCTCACGTTTGCAAAAAGTTATTATATAGGCTTGTCGGCCGGAGTAAATTTCACTCCTTTGGCAAGTTTTGGCGACAAGGACAAAAAAATCCGTATTCACCGCAGTGCCATAGCCATAGCTTTAGGGTATAATTTCTGAAATAATGCTGCAGGCGCGTTCGTAAGCGTCCTTCGGAGGCAGCCAAATTACCGAGGAATCACGCTTTAGCCATGTGAGCTGTTTCTTGGCATATACACGGGTGTTTTTCTGAATACGCGCAATTGCCTGCGGCAATGTGAATTCTCCGCGAAAATAGGCGGCCATTTCTTTGTAACCAACCGTATTAAGTGAATTGAATTCACCCTTTTGCATAGCTGCGCGGGCTTCATGCTCAAGTCCGGCGGCTATCATTTTTTCCACACGGGTGTTGATGCGCCCGAACAATTCCTCGCGCGGGAGTTCCAATGCAAATTTAAGGCATTGGAAATTGCGTTGCTTTTTTGCTCCGGTGCGCAACGACGAATACGGAACACCGGCTTGAAGGCTTACTTCCAGCGCATGGACAACGCGGCGGGTATTGGCGCGATCCACTTCCTGCCAGTACACGGGATCGCAAATCTGCAGTTGCGCAAGCACACCTTCGAGACCATGCTGATTCAGAAGAGAAAGAACATAGTTGCGTGTTTCGGCACTTACAAGGGGCATTTCATCAATGCCGTTGACAAGGGCGTCGACGTACATCATCGAGCCGCCGCACACAATGGCTATATCCGTATGTTTCCAAATATTTTCGAGAATCGCCAAAGCGTCCTCTTCAAAGCGGGCTGCGCTGTAATAGGCATCGAGCGGTAATGTGCCGACAAGATGATGAAAAGCACGGCTGCACTCCTCCGGCGAGGGTGCGGCCGTGCCTATGGGCAGGTCTTTGTAAATTTGTCGTGAATCGGCCGAGACTATCTCCGTGTTGTAGAGCTCGGCAAGGCGTACGGCAAGTTCGGTTTTGCCCGAGGCTGTAGGCCCGGTTACGACAACAAGCAGTTTAGTCACACTCGGCTACCGACTTACATATTTCGACAATAAGCTCGGTTGCCTTTTCCATGCTTTGTATGGGCACGAACTCGTAACGGCCGTGGAAATTAAGTCCGCCGGCAAAAATATTGGGGCAGGGCAGTCCTTTGAACGACAGCTGAGCGCCGTCAGTTCCCCCGCGAATAGGCTGGACTTTGGGAGTAACGCCTATTTTGCGCATGGCTTCCTCGGCAATGTCTACAATATATTTTACCGGTTCAACTTTCTCGCGCATGTTATAGTACTGGTCGGCTATTTCAATCGAGCAGCAGTCGGGATACTCGTGGTTAATTTTGCGGGCGAGGTGTTCCAGCTCTTTCTTGCGGCGTTCGAAGCGGTCGCGGTCGTGGTCACGGATAATGTAGGTGAGCACGGTTTCCTCAACAGTGCCTTGCATGGAAACAAGGTGATAGAAACCTTCGTAGCCTTCGGTGTGTTCGGGTGTTTCCCAGCGGGGCAGCATAATCACAAACTGATTTGCAATGCGCATGGAGTTAATCATTTTGTGTTTTGCATAGCCGGGATGCACGTTGCGGCCTTTGAAGCTTACTTTGGCAACAGCTGCGTTGAAGTTTTCGTATTCGAGTTCTCCGCATTCACCGCCGTCCATAGTATAGGCCCAATCGGCAGCGAAGTGCTCAACATCGAATTTGTGGGCGCCTTTGCCGATTTCCTCGTCGGGATTGAAAGCAATTCGTATTTTGCCGTGCTTGATTTCGGGGTGATGAAGAAGATAATCGGCGGCGGTTATTATTTCGGCAATGCCGGCTTTGTCGTCGGCGCCGAGCAGGGTATTGCCGTCGGTTACTATGAGATCCTGTCCTACATATTTTTCAAGCTCGGGGAAATCGGCAGGGGAGAGGCGAATGTTGTTTTCGGCATTCAGCACAATGTCGCCGCCGGGATAGTTCTCGACAATGCGAGGCGAAACATGGCGTCCCGACATATCGGGGCTTGTATCGAGGTGAGCTATAAAACCTATTGTGGGTACGTTTTTGTCGGTGTTTGCCGGAATGGTGGCCATGAGGTAGCCGTTGTCGTCGAGTGTTATTTCCTCAAGACCCATTGCCTCAAGTTCCTTTTTGAGGTGTTCGGCAAAAATCATCTGCCCCGGAGTGGAGGGCGTCATATTTGTGAGTTCGTCACTTTGGGTGTCGAATTTCACATATTGCAGGAAGCGGTCAACAAGATTCATTTTATTCTTCGTTATTTTGGGTTGTGGCAGGTGCCTGGTCGAGCAGTCGCCATGCTATTGGAGCACGTAAAGTTTTACCGTCTTGAGCGGTGCAGATAAAGCGGTATCCGTCGATTCCGAGCGATTCCATAAGTTCGCGTACAATTGGCTCGCAGTCGCCCATTTTCTCGTAAGCGGGGCGGAGGATTTTCAAGAAACGTCCTGCAAGCGAGCCTGTGGTGTACTGTGCATACGCAGTGGATGCGGGGAATGTGAGAGTGTACTGTGCAAAGCCGCCGTTAAGCTCAAAATCGCAGGAAGCCGCACGCATGTCGGCACTGTAGGTTTCGCAATTGGCGGAGAGTATGTCGCTTACATTTTCTTTAACGGCATTGTAATCTAGTTCCATGAGTTTGGCAACAACGAGACGGCGCAAGCGCGATGCACTTATTTCAAAGCTTTTGGAGGCCCCGTCGGCATCGGAGAGTTCTATAACCATTTTGCCGTCGGTTTTAACAAGATTGTTCACAATGCCGTCGAGTGTGGCGCCGGTGTGTGAACGCATATAAATGGCGGTTGCGTACTCGGCAAGGGGTTGCTCGATTGCATCGGCGCTGAGCTGTTCCAAACAGAGTTCGATTTTAAATACTTTGTCTTCGTAGGATACACCACCGACGCCAAGCCAGTCGGGACTGCCTTTTGCGAGACTTTGAAGCTCGGTGTCCACTGTAACGGCAAGATTCGCCAAAGCTTCGTCGGACTGAGAATTGCCCGAGCACGATGCCAGCATTATTATACTGAGAACAAGGCTGATTGTCAAATAGGATAAACGTTTCATATATATCGGTATTAGGATACGCAAAATTAGTTATTTTTCGGTAACTGCAGCAGCTGCGGATTAAAAAAAACGATGATGTTTGATATAAAAATACAGTAATGCTCCGGCATGTCGTGCCGAACCCTTGCTGAGCAGGCGTTTGTGAGTCGACCGCTGCCAGTGATGTATTATAGTTATGTGTGGCAGGTACACCACTTTTTTCCATATTCCGCGCACAGCCATGCAGAAATCGGCGTCTTCCGGCCCGAAAAAAATTTTTTCGTCCAGCGGGCCTGCAAGTTCGTAAACAAGACGGGTGAACATTTGCGCCGCACCTATTACATAGAAAGGTTCGGTTATTTTTATCGGCGGTTTTGTCGCAATGCTGTTTTTGCCTCGTGCAAGGACATTGCTCAGTTTAACACCTATTCCCGGAAAACCTTTGTAGCTGCGTTGAACCTTTCCCTCGGGGCTGACGAGGCGCGGAGCTACTATGCCTACTTCGGGATTTTTTTCAAGATAGGTGGCAAGCGCTTTCACGGCTTTTGGCGATGCAATGGTATCGTTGTCGAGTATCATGAGATACTCGCCTTTTGCCGCTGCGAGCCCTATGTTGCGGCCGGCGGCAACACCACGGTTTTCGGCAAGTTCGATTATTCGTACTTCGGGAAAGGTTTTCCGCACTTTATCGGCTGTTCCGTCGGAGGAACCGTTGTCAACAAGAATAAGTTCGTTATCGTCCTCGGCAAAAAACTTTGCAAGGGAGCGCAGGCACTGCATGGTGAGTTCCCGCTGGTTGCAGGTGAGAACAATAACCGAAATTTTCATCCGAACAGTTTCAGTTTCAAGGCTTTCAAAGCCGCAATAAATTCGCCGGGCGAGCGGAAACGGCGCAGTTGTTTGCTAATGAAACGGCGCGAAAGGAAAAAGCTGAGGTTGTTGCGGAAAAGCAATTTTTCCATTTCGCGAGCGCTGAGCTGAGGCAAACGGAGAATGGATTCGCGCTGCACGTCGGTGGGTACATAGTCGTCGCCCTCGATCCAGCCGTTTTCTTTGCATATTTTGTAGTATTCGGTACCGGGGAATGGGGATACGATATTGAACATCACCTGGTCGACATCCAGTTTCTTGGCTTCTTTGAGGGTGTGTATCACCGTTTCGCGAGTTTCCAGCGGGCTGCTGCCAATGAGCACGTTAAGTTTTACGGGAACATTGTATTTTTTGAGCAGTTCGATGGCCCGGTATATATCGGCCGATGTTATGCCTTTTTTGATGTATGCGAGAATATCGTCGTTGAACGATTCAATTCCCAGATCCACGTAACGGCAGTTGCTTTCGCCGAGCATTTTAGCTATTGGCTCGGTAATGGCATCCACGCGTGCTTCGCATCCCCACACCATGTTGTAGCGCACCATAATGTCGCATAAGCCACGGGTTCGTTCCTCGTTCCATATGAAATTGTCGTCCATGAAGCCTATGGCCTTGTAGCCCTGTTGGGCGAGCATGGCAATTTCCTTTTCCACATTTTCAAGTGAGCGGAAACCTATGGTGGGTTTGCGTCCGTTTTCACGGCGGAATTCAATTTCGCGTGCAAACGAAAGCGAGGAGGGCACGCAATATATGCATTGGAAGGGGCAATTGCGTGATGTGATGAGTGTTGTGTAGGGCGAAGTCTTGAGCTTGGGATTGTGGTAACGCGCATCGCCGGCAAGGTGACGGGCCGCAAACGGCAGCGAGTTCAAATCCTTTATAAGCGGACGCGGGCGGTTGTTCACAATCTTGCCCGATTCATCGAGATAGGAAACACCTGCAATGTTTTCGGGTTTATTGCCTTGGCGCAGAACTTCCACAAGTTCTGCAACAGTTGCTTCCGGTTCGCCGCGTACGATATATACATTTTTGTCTACAAGACATTTTTTAATGAAATGTGTGGGACCGGGACCCATGAGTACAATGGGAACATCGGGTCGGTGACGGCGAATGACGGATATTGCCGAGAGGTCGGTGGGAATGGACAGGTTCACTGTCCACATGAAATAGATGTCCGACTTGTCGGCGGCAAAGAAATTGTCGAATTCCTTTTCGTTTGTGTGGTGATATACAAAGTCGTGATACTCTACGGTATCATCGGCGTTCTGCTCCAGTACGGCAGCGACGGAAAGTTCATATATATTGGGCGCCAGATACACTACGCGTGTGCAACCGGCGGTACGTTCGGCAGCTTGCTTGTGGTCGAAGCACGGCGGGACAATAAAGCTTAACTTCATTGGCTAAATTTAGTAATGTTATAATAAGCGAAGCGCTTGTTATAATAACGTGTTTGTTTTCGTGTTATTGTTTAACAACTCTCATCCCGCATCTGTCGCAGTCGAAATCGAGTCTGTAGCATCCCGAATTATTTCGGATAAACAGAGGCGAAGGCAGTCGCGATGCCTGCGGCGAGCGCAGACATGCTCCGAGTTCCCGCCGCACACAGTAGCGCGTTGTCATCACCACGGTTTCCTTGTCTCGCTGTTTTTCAACTTCTATAGCCATTGCCGCAACCGAGGCTCCGTGCGATTCATAAAAATGTTTGGACAGACGGTTGGCCACATTGTCGTGATAGCTTAGAGGCGCGAGTTTTGCAAATGCATCATCGGGTAGGTCGGAAGGCCGACGACGGTCGTAGCGGTAAGTTGCTTCGGCAACTTTATCCAGCAGCTCAAGCACTTCGCGTCGGGCGGAGGTGAGCTCCGAAGCTGATACAAACCGATTCCCGAGATTGTCGGTTATATTTCGCAGAGTGTATATTGTGTTGCCGGTTTTGCCCATGATTTTCCTGCGGAGTTCTTCCTGCGGAGTTCGGCTTTCGTTTTTTTCTATGCGCAGGCATGTTGTTGCCGAGCAGCCGCGTTCATCGCGGGCTTCGATAACTATATCACCGTTACAGTTCTCGTCCAACGTTATATCCACATCGATTTTACGCATGCAAGCGTTTTCGCGTTCGAGAGTGTCGGAAAAAACTTTGTCGGAATTGCGGTAGAGTTTGGTTCCGGGTTTCAGAGCCGGCAGTGGAGTGGCTGGAAAAAGGGTGTTACCTTCGATTTTGTTGAGGCGGAAGCCGCAAAAAGTCCCGGAGGCATCGAAGAATCCCAATCCGTCGCCGTTCGACAGAGAGGTGTTGAGCTTAGCCTTGAAAGCGCCGTTGCGTTTGTCGGAACTTTGGAGTACTTCGCCTATTTCCGGCCCTACCCATTTCGGGGTGAGCAGCGATGCCATATTTCCTGCTTTGCCTTTCAGAAAATAATTTGTGTATCCTCTGTTGAAAGTCCGGTTAAGGTCGGGAGTGAAATTTTGAACGGATTTGCCTGCGGAAGAACGACTTAATTCGCCGTTGGTGGCGGCAATAATTTTATCGAGCGCGCGGGAATAGGCGGCGGTTACGTTGGCCACATAGCGGCTATCCTTGAGCCGCCCCTCTATTTTGAAACTTGAAGCACCGGCAGCGATGAGGGCTTCGAGCATATCTATCTGACTGAGGTCGCGCAATGAAAGATAATGCCTTGTCGGGCCAAGCTGTTTGCCGTTTCGGTCCACGAGGTCGTAGGGGAGTCGGCACATCTGCGGACATTCGCCGCGATTTGCACTGCGCCCCATGGCTACGGCTCCGGCCTGACAATCGCCGCTGTAGCTCACACACAGCGCACCGTGTACAAAAACCTCCACAGGAACTCCGGCGGCTTTGTGAGTTTCCTCAATCTCTTTTAATGTAAACTCGCGCGGAAGAACAATTTGCGAAAACCCTGCTTTTGCCAGTAAAGCAGCTTTTTCGGGTGTTCGGATATCGCACTGAGTGCTTGCGTGCAAGGCTATGGGCGGAAGGTGCATTTCAAGATAGGCCATATCCTGCACAATGAGAGCGTCTACCCCGGCCGCATATAGTTGCCATACGAGCTTGCGGGCTTCTTCAAGCTCGTTATCGTAGAGGATAGTGTTCATGGTTACATACACTTTCGCACGATAACGATGAGCGAATGCAGCGAGTGTCGCAATATCCTCGACACTGTTGCCTGCGGCAGCCCTCGCTCCGAATGCGGGAGCCCCAATATAAACGGCGTCGGCACCGGCGAGTATGGCTGTTCGTCCGGTTTCGGCATTACGTGCCGGCGCAAGAAGTTCAAGCGTGCGCATATTCGGCATCAACTAATTTAAAAGCCTCGTCACGTGATGCGCATATGCGTTCGGGGTGATGGGCATCGCTGTTTACAAGGATTGTTATTCCCGCTTGCTTGAGTTGCGGCAAGTAGCGCTCGCCCGGAAAGAAACGGCCATGTTCCTTGCGGGCTTTTGTATTGAGTTCTATTGTAAGCGATTTTTCTGTTATAAGCGATATAAGGCTTTGAACCTCGCCTTTGTAGAACTCGCTGTCCTCTATTCCGGGATAGAAATAGGAGGCGTTTTGTCCAACTTTGTCGAAATGTCCGAGTATATCGAATCCGCCGGTTTCAATCATGGCGTGCGATTGGGCGTAGAAAGTACCAACAACATATTCGATATCGTTGCGGAAGTGGTGTTTCATGCGTTGCCTGAAGTTCTCGAATTTGCCGTCGATGTCAATAAGGTCGCCTTCAAGTGTTGGAATAAAGTGAACGGAACCTATGGTATAGTCGAGCGGCAGACTCTTGAAATACGGGTGAGCCGGACCCCATTCAGTTCCTAAATAATCCACTTCCATAGCCGCGTAGAACCGGCATGACGCAAGTTCAGGGAGGGTCTTTAGTCGGGCGACTTCCTGAAGATAATTGTCGACATCTTCGGCCGACATGTTGCACGGAGAAGGAATCGGAACAGGTGAGTGCGGCGAAAAGCCGTAATGTTCCATTCCGCATTTTACGGCAGCGGCGGCCATGACTGCCATATCGGCGTGACCGTCGCAAAACTGTGTGTGACTGTGAAAATTATAATTGGGGGTAGAGGATATAATTTTTTTGAAATCCATAAAAGCTCAATAAGATACATCATGCACAAGCTTTCCTGCGCGGCGCAGCATCTGATACCGTCCGAAAAAGATGATACAAACGAGGTCGGCAATGAAAGCCCCTGCAGCGGCAACCCACAACGGAAGCCCGAAACCTTCGGGCGAAGGGGCGCAAAGAATGTAGCTGATTACTACAAATGTCATAAACAATGCCGGGACAAGGCAAATTATAAAAGCCTTTCCGTGGCGTGCAAGGTATACTGTGGCTGCCCACAGAGTAAATGCGGCAAGGGTTTGGTTGCACCAGGCGAAGTATCGCCACAGCACGTTGAAATCCAAAAGCATAAGCGCGAATGTGGCAGCGAATACAGGCAATGATATAAGCAGGCGTTTGCTTATTTGGCTTTGGTCGGTGCCAATAAAGTCGGCAACTATAAGTCGGGCCGAGCGCAGAGCAGTGTCACCCGTTGTGATTGGGGCTGCCACAACCCCCAGAAGGGCAAGTGCTCCGCCGAATTTGCCTAACCAGCTTACCGAAATGTTGTGTACAAGCTCGCCGGTTGTGTGCTCGCCCATATAGGCGCCAAGTTGTTCGTAGCCGCCGGTAAAACATATAGCGGCAGCAGCCCAGATAAGAGCAACCACGCCCTCGGCAACCATTGCGCCGTAAAAAACAGGGCGCGCAAGCTTTTCGTTGGTGAGGCAGCGTGCCATCATGGGCGATTGTGTAGCATGGAATCCCGATATGGCTCCGCAGGCAATACTTACGAACATCATGGGGAAAATAGGGTGCGACTCGGCAGCTCCGTGGCGGTTGAACAGTCCTGCTTCAATCCCGGTGGGTATTTCAAAGCCCCCGAACAACAGCATGTACAGCAGGCCTGCGGCCATAAACAGCAATGCGGCGCCGAAAATAGGGTAGAAGCGCCCTATGAGCTGGTTCACGGGCAGCAGCGTGGCAAGTATATAATATAGGAATATTATACAAGTCCAAAAAACGGGAGTCATCCAATCGGGCGTCATTCCTGCGAGCAATCCTGCCGGAGTGAGAATGAATACAGCTCCCACAAGCACAAGCAGCAGGGTGGAGGTAATGCGCAGCAGGTTTTTGATAACAGGGCCGAGCTCGCGTCCTACAAGTTCGGGAAGGGAATCGCCTCCGCTGCGAACCGACATCATGGCTGAAATGAAATCGTGTACCGCACCGCCGAAAATAGTTCCGATAACAATCCACAGAAATGCAGCGGGGCCGAACATAACGCCCATTATGGCGCCGAAAATCGGCCCGAGACCGGCAATATTCAGGAACTGAATAAGGAAAATTTTCCATGTGGGCATTGGCACAAAATCAATGCCGTCGGCTTTGGTGTGTGCCGGCATGGCTCGCGAGGAGTCGATGCCGAACACACGTTCCGCAACAAGCCCGTAGATAAAGTAGCCGCCTATAAGGAGAGCCAGCGAAGCGAGGAGGAGGGTCATAGCTTTATTCGCGAATTTCGGGTGTGGATGTGGGGCTGTTGCCTATCGACTGGCGCATGCTTGTGTCGGCCTCGATATTGCGCATTTTGTAATAGTCCATAATGCCGAGATTGCCTTTGAGGAAAGCTTGAGCCATGGCTTTGGGGAGCTCGCATTCCGCTTCGATAACCTTCGCGCGTGCCTCCTGTGCAAGAGCTTTCATTTCCTGTTCGCGGGCTATAGCCATTGCGCGGCGTTCTTCGGCCTTGGCCTGGGCAATGTTCTTGTCGGCATTGGCCTGGTCGATTTGCAGAGCGGCGCCTATGTTGCGGCCTATGTCGATGTCGGCAATATCGATGGAGAGGATTTCAAAAGCAGTGCCGGAGTCAAGACCTTTGCGCAAAACGAGTTTTGAAATAGAATCGGGATTCTCAAGAACCTGTTTGTGGCTTTCCGATGAACCGATTGAAGAAACTATGCCTTCGCCAACACGTGCAAGAACGGTGTCTTCGCCGGCACCGCCCACAAGCTGGCGGATGTTGGCACGGACTGTAACGCGGGCTTTGGCTATGAGCTGAATGCCGTCCTTTGCAACAGCGGTTACAGGAGGAGTGTCAATAACTTTAGGATTAACGCTCATCTGCACGGCCTGGAAAACATCGCGGCCGGCAAGGTCGATGGCGGTGGCCATTTTGAAACCGAGGTCTATATTGGCTTTTGCAGCCGATACCAGTGCGTGAACAACACGTTCCACATTGCCGCCTGCGAGGTAGTGCGCTTCGAGGTCGTCGCGTGTTACATCGTTAAGACCCGCTTTGTGAGCCTCAATAAGTGCACGGACAATAACACTTGCCGGTACCTGACGGATTCGCATGAGTACAAGCTGGAGCAGGGATATTCTCACGCCGCTGACGCGTGCCGAGATCCACAGGAAGAACGGGCAATAGTAGAAGAAAACTACAAGCAACGCTATTGCCGCAACGATTAGGAGAAGTACTGTAAGATGCATCGTTTCAGGGGTATTAGTTTGTGAATAGATTTTAATTTCGTGAATTTTCCAGACGTATGGCCTTGTTACGCAGATTTTTTATGCGTTCGGCCATGCGTGCCGTTTCGGCTTCGGCTGCGAGAATATCGTGTGCCACATTGTGTTGGCCTTTACGGTACTGCTCGCGCATTTTTTCGAGAGCCTGATTCTGTTTGCGCAGTTGGGCTTCTATTCCGAGCGCTTCAAGCATTGCGCTGCGGGCTTCGGTGTTGCGGAAATGGGATAATGAGGTGTAAACCTGTCCGTTTCCGGCGTCAATGGCAAAAGTTACACCGCCTTTTTCTGTATCGGTTTCGGTGCCGTCACCGGCGGGAAGATGTTGTTCAAGATAGGTGCGGCTGTCGGGACTTTGGCAAATGGAAATATTGTCCAGCTTGGCAAGCGAACGAAGTGATGCGTCCTGCGGGTCGGCGTTAACTCGCATAGCCGCAGGTTTGAACACGTACACGGTAACCTTGCCGGGAATACGGTTGCGGTCGGTAGCCCACCAGCCTATTCCGGAGGCCTCGTCAATGGCGAGCATGTAATCGTCATAAGGCGAGTTATAGGGCATTCCCATGTTCTGCGGTTCATAGTAAGAGCCGTCGCCGCTGCGGCGGGTCATGAAAATGTCGTATCCGCCAAGGCTGTTTTCTCCATTGTTGGCAAAGTACAGCGTTACGCCGTCGGGCATGAGAAACGGAAAGCGGGCATCGCCGCCCTCGCCAAGGTTTTCGTCCAGAGCATAGGCGTGGTCCAAAGTACCGTCGTCAAGAATATCGGCGCCGAAAAGCTTGTACTGTCCGTCGGGTTGGGCGGCGCTCCACAGCAATTCTGTACGTTTTTCGGGCATATAGGCGGTGGAAATATTGTTGGAGGCTGCCGGATTTACCAGGCGTCGCACCGCATCGGGAGGGAGAATCTTTCCGGCTGAAGCCGAAAGACGATATGCTTTAAAAAAGGCTGCCGAATCAACGGCTATAGAATCCAGAATTTCAATTTTTTCAACTCTCTCCAGCATGTTGCGCATCTGCACAATACGGGCCGAAAGCTCGGAAAAATTGTCGGGAACACTTTTTTTAGCTTTTTTGAGAGCTTTTTCCCACGTATCCATGTATTCGGCGGCGGCATCCACATCGTAATCAGCCAAAGATATGTCGGCCAGAAGTCCCGAGGCCGCCGCGGCACCGCGAGTCTGCGCGGTGCGAAGATATTGAGTTGCCGCATCGGCATCGCCCAAAGCCAGCAAAGAGGCTCCGAGATAGTAGTTGGCGTTGCCGTCGCGAGGCGTTTTCTTTACAATTTGCTGCAACAGCTCCACGGCGCCGCTGTAGTCGCCCTGCATATACAGAGCCTTGGCATTGTCGATAGGAGCTGCCGCTCCTGCAAGACAGCACGCGGTGCACATTGCCGCAAGCGTAGTTCGTAGTGTCATTGTCATTGTATTCTATTCTCTGCAAAAATAGCTTTTTTTGCCCGTACAGCCAAATATAATCAAAGCGAAAGTTGTTTTTAACAGCCGCTTTTGTTAATTTTGCAGCAATATGAAAAAAACGAAGATTTTTATATTCACGGCCTTGCTCGTCGTTATAGCTGCATTGGCCTGTGCCGTGGCTCATTTCTACATTTTCGATTCTTTCCATGGCGATTCGGCAAGGGTAAATATCCCTGCCGGTGCAAGTGTTGACGATGTGCGTGCAAAAATGGAAAATGCTCTCGGTTCTTCCTTTGGCAACAAGGTGTATAATCTTTGGAAATTACAGGGGGGGACTCCTCAGGCATCGCACGGTTCGTTTCTTGTGAGCAAAGGTGACGAGGCCGTTTATGCGGCGCGTCGAATTGCAAAAGGCCGTCAGACTCCCGTTGTGTTCACCTTTAATAACATACGCACAATCAACGACCTCGCCGCCCGTGTTGCCACAGTGCTCGAAGCCGATTCCGCAAGCTTTATGGCTGCCTGCGATACATTGTTAGGAGCAAAAGGCTATGAGCCGAGAACTTATGCAAGCGCATTCATCCCCGATTCATATGAGTTCTACTGGACAGCTTCTCCGGCGAAAATTGTTACTGTCATGAACGATTTCCGCGACAGATTCTGGTCGCCGCAACGTCGCGAAAAGGCAGCCGCTCTCAACCTTACTCCCGAACAGGTGCACACTCTCGCTTCCATTGTGGAGTCTGAGTCCAATAAAACCGATGAATATGGCAAAATAGCGCGTCTGTATCTCAATCGATACCACGCCGGAGAAAAACTTCAGTCGGATCCTACGGTAAAATTCGGAATCGGCGATTTCGGACTGCGCCGCATAACTTCGGCACAACTGAGCCACAACTCGCCGTATAATACCTACATGTACAAAGGCTTGCCTCCGGGACCAATACGCATCAGTTCGGCATTGACAATGGACAGCGTTCTCGATGCTCCCGAGCATAAGTACAAGTATATGTGTGCCTCGGCCGATTTTTCGGGCTACCACGTGTTTGCCGAGGATTACGCCCGCCACCGTATAAATGCCGCCCGTTATCACAAGGCGCTAAACGCAGCCGGCATACATTGATTATCACCTTTGCATGTTTCATAAATCAAACATATTTATTAACTTTGCGCAATGAAACAAGCCCCTGCCAAAGGGTGTTTATCATTACGAACTAACATCAAAATCCAGTTATAAAAATGACTATCGACAATTTCGATTTCAAAGGCAAAAAAGCCATTGTTCGCGTCGACTTCAATGTACCCCTCGACGAAAACGGTAACATCACCGACGATACCCGTATCCGCGGTGCTCTCCCCACTCTCAAAAAAATTCTTGCCGACGGCGGCTCCCTCATTATCATGAGCCACATGGGCAAACCCAAAGGCAAGGTTAATCCCAAACTCTCCCTTTCTCAGATTAAGGACGCAGTTGCCAAAGCTCTCGGAACTGACGTAGCTTTTGCCGACGACTGCATGGCTGCCGATACCCTCGCCGCCAACCTCAAGCCCGGTCAGGCTCTCCTGCTCGAAAACCTCCGTTTCTATCCCGAAGAAGAAGGCAAGCCCGTTGGCATTGACAAAGCCGATCCCGCTTACGACGCTGCCAAGAAAGAAATGAAGGAACGTCAAAAAGAATTTGCAAAGAAACTCGCTTCCTACGCCGATGTATATGTGAACGACGCTTTCGGTACCGCTCACCGTCGTCATGCTTCCACAGCAGTTGTTGCCGATTACTTCGACGCCGACCACAAAATGCTCGGTTACCTCATGGAAAAAGAAGTTAAGGCTGTCGACAACATCCTCCGCGACATCAAACGTCCCTTCACCGCAATTATGGGCGGCTCCAAGGTTTCCACAAAAATCGGTATCATCGAAAACCTCATGGACAAGGTGGACAACCTCATCCTTTGCGGCGGTATGACATATACTTTTGCCCGCGCCCAGGGTGGTCAGGTTGGTGATTCAATCTGCGAAGAAGATAAGCTTGACCTCGCTCTCGACATCATGCGCAAGGCTAAAGAAAAAGGTGTTAACCTCGTGCTTGGTGTAGACTGTGTTGCCGGCAACGCTTTCAAAAACGACTGCGATACTCAGATTTGCTCTGTAATGGATATTCCCGCAGGATGGGAAGGCATGGATGCAGGTCCCGAAACACGCAAAATTTTTGCCAATGCTATCCGCGGTTCAAAAACCATTCTTTGGAACGGCCCCGCAGGCGTATTCGAATTCGACAACTTCACAGCCGGCAGTCGTGCAATTGCCGATGCCGTTGTTGAAGCTACAAAGGACGGCGCTTTCTCTCTCGTAGGTGGCGGCGACTCTGTTGCTTGTGTAAACAAATTCGGCCTTGCCGACGAAGTTTCCTATGTTTCCACCGGTGGCGGTGCCCTCCTGGAAGCTATCGAAGGTAAAGTTCTCCCCGGCGTTGCTGCCGTTAAGGGCGAATAATTGTAAGTGAGCCTTGCGCTCATGAACTTTTAGTTTACCGAAACAATTATAATAGGGCGGGCACGCGTTTTGTGTGCCCGTCTTTATATTTTTGATTATGCAATTGCAAAAGGAGCTTTTTGACTGGGTGCGCGAGCATGCCGCCGACGATCCTTCCCGCCTGCGTCTGGCAATGGCCGGAAAAAAAGGCAACATTGATTATGCTGCTGCCATTACGCAAATAGAATGTAGGCGTAAATTCTCGGCGAAACTGCGCGATACTCTTGCTTCATTCCCCGATTTCTATTTTCCTTCCGTATTGGCGGGAGAACAGTCTACGTCCGATTTACTTGCCGAATATCACGCATCGTTTGTCCCCGAGGCTCTCCCTGCAGTAGATTTTACGGCCGGCCTTGGTATTGACGTATTCCACATCGCCTCACGTGCTTCCTCGGTTACTGCCATAGAACTCGATGCTTCGCGTGCGGAGGCCGTTGTATTTAATGCCGCTGGCCTTAATGTGGATAATGTGGAAGTAGTAACAGGCAATTGCAAGGACTATATTGCCGATTGCGTTGCAAAAGGAAAGAAATTTGAAGTGGGATTCATTGATCCCGCCCGGCGTGCGTCCGATGGCAGCAGGGTGTTTGCCCTGGCCGATTGCGAGCCCGATGTGGTTACCATGTTGCCGGAGCTGCGACGAATTTGCCGTTTGCTCATAATCAAAGCTTCGCCCATGCTCGATATATCTCATACATTCGAGGCGCTCGGGCAAGGTGTTATAGCCGCAATTGCCGTGGGAACGCCTACGGAATGCAAGGAGCTGCTGCTTGTAATGGATTTTGAAGCAAGCGATAATAATAAAACTCTTGTTGAAGCCGTTACGCTTCGTCCGCAGGGCAGCCAAACATTTGCCTATACTCTTGAGGAGGAACGGGAATTGCCCATGCCCGGCGCAAGCGGAGATTTAAAGGCCGGTGATTTTCTGTACGAACCTTCGCCGTCACTTATGAAGAGCGGAGCTTTCAAAGTCCTTGCCAAACGTTACGCGTTGTCGGTAATTCATCCCAATACGCGCCTGTTCTATTCTCCCCGTAAGGTGGATGAATTTCCAGGTGATGTATATTGCGTGGAGCGTATATTTCCCTATGCATCAAAAATAATAAAAAGATTCCGCAGGGAATATCCGCGCGTTAACGTGACAACCCGAAATTTCGGCATGACCGGCGATGCGTTGAGAGCCAAGCTTGGCGTGAGCGATGGCGGCGATTTACGCCTGTTTGCCTTTACCGATTCGCACGGTGAGCGGCTTATGGCTTTGTGCTCTAAAGCAAAAAATAACGGTACCGCATAATTTGCAATACCGTTGTGAATTTAATTATCGTTTCGTGGATTGTTGTTTAATGTTTTGGTCCTTTCTTTAACAAGGTCCTTGTCCACTTTTTCGTCGTCGGCATTGTTGATGGCTACGCCCGGATAAGTGTCGACGGGTTTGGTGCGTTTAGGGTCTTTATTCATAATGCAGTGATTTTTGTTTGAATTATGAATGAAGAACGTCCTATAAGGGAAGTTTGTTCATTTCCTCGATGTAGTTGAGAATAGCGTCGCGCCCGCGTTTGTCCTCGCTTGAAGTGCGGAAAACCGGCGGCAGTTCTTCCCAAGTCTCAAGCAAGGTTGCGCAATAATCTCCGGTAACTTTTTTGGCGGCGTTAGACGTCATCTTGTCCATTTTTGTGAACACAATGCTGAAAGGTATGCCGTTTTCGCCGAGCCATTCCATAAATTCGAGGTCGATTTTTTGAGGCGCATGACGACTGTCGACTAAAACGAAAAGGTTGGTCATTTGCTCACGCCCGAGTATGTAGCTTTTTATTATCGTTTCCAGTTTGTCGCGGTCGGCTTTGCTGCGGCGGGCATATCCATAGCCGGGAAGGTCTACAATATACCAGCTGTCGTTTACAAGGAAATGGTTGATTAGCATGGTTTTGCCCGGAGTAGCCGATGTCATTGCCAGCCCCTTTTGCCCCGTGAGCATGTTTATTAGAGAAGATTTGCCAACATTGGAACGGCCAATGAAAGCATATTCGTGCCGTCCGTCGGAAGGGCACTTGGTATGGTCGGTATTGCTTATAACGAAACGTGCGGTGTTGATAATCATATCGGTATGTTTTATGTTGTTGCAACTGTAGCGACAGCTGTTATTATATATAACGCAAAAATAGCGATTTATGTCTGAAAGCTGTCGTTTTGAGTCTATTTTTTAGAGAGTGTTTTTTATAGCTTCTCTCACTTCGCCGGGAGTCATTCGGCGAAAGAACGTTGCTGTTGTGCGTATAACCGGAGGTATTCTTCCGTGCATGCCGACACTCAGCCGCTTTTTCGCTCTTGAAAAGGCCACATAAAGAAGACGCGTATGGTCGGAATCGCGATAAATTGTTCGGCAAGCGTTGTACATGAGCACATTGTCCATTTCCAGTCCCTTGGCCTTGTGTACTGTGAGAATGGATATTTTTTCTTTTACAATATTGTTTGTGAACAGGTCGGCCTCGTTGAAACTTGTAAGTTCGTATAGATGTCGGCCGAGTTGGGCTCTCAATGTTGTGTCGGCCGGGTCTATGACAAGTTCTTCAAAGAGTTTCAGCACATAGTCCTCCCTTGGCATTTCGTCCATATATCCGGCCTTGCTGAAAAAGCTGTTAGCCACCGTAATAGCTCCCGCCAGAGTGTTCTGCTGTGAGATTTGCGGCGAGTTGATCATGTCGCGCCAGTAGCGGTAGAAGCTTCCGTAACGCTCGGCAAATGTCGTGGCGGTGCGTATAATTCTTCTGTCGGCTTTCAACGCATTTATTTCCGGAAGCTTGTCCAAAGCCGGAGCATTCAGTGCCGTTAACAGATTGGCTGTTGCCGCTACGTCGTCGGCTGCATTGTGGCTGTTTACTCCTTCCAATGCAAGCGATTTGAGCATGAATTCCAATGTGTGGCTTCTGTGACGCGGGAAGAGCAGGCGGGAAAGCTGTAAAGTGTCAATACTTCTGACGCCTTCTTCCAAGGCTTGCGGCAAAGGGAAAGGTGTTCTTCTTTTGAAATTGGCCCGCAGTATGTTTATGTCGAATTCAAGATTGTGGCCTGCAATTATGCTGTCGTTACCGCAATATTCGGCGAAACTCGAAAGTGCTGCTGTTGCGCTTGTTTTTTCGGCTTTGTAGTAGATGTCAACCATAGGATTGGGCAATCCGTCGCGCAGTTCGAGCGGGAGTTTGCGGTCACTCTCTATAAAAACCTCGAATTCACTGCCGGGGACAATTTTTCCGTTGCGTACTTTTACGGCGGCAATCTGTATTACATCATCGTTGAACACATCCAGCCCCGTAGTTTCGGTATCGATTACAACTATGGTTTGGTCGGGCTTGTTTATAGTTTCCGAAAAAAATTCCACATCGCCTTTATTGCCCAGGTCAAGCAGTTCGACACACGAAACGGCGTTCCTGCGGAGCATGTTCACCAGTTTTCGTGCTCCCGATAGTGTGTGTACACATTTGGTCTGGTACAGCAGACGCGCCCACGGGTGAAACTTTGTGGGGACGAGTATAGCCGAGAGGTGACTCCATATTGTTTTGAACGGAACGCTGTGAAAAATATCGTTTTTGGCGATGTGAAAATGTTCTATGCCCTGCTGTTCAAAGAAATCGCTCACAATGCTCCCCTCGGCATTGGTACGGACAAGCACCGTTATGCTTTCGCCAGGAAACTCCGTGTGCCATTTTTTTACCTGCCACGCAGCCATTACGGGAAGCGATGAATCGGGGACTTCGTAAAGACGAAGATTTTCGGGCAGATAGGTGCTGTCCATGGCCTGCGGCAGAAATTCCGGGCCGATGTCAAGCCATTTGCTTGCCATGTCGTTGCACAGCTCAACGAGGTGTCGGGGCGAGCGGTAGTTTCGCTGCATGCGAAGAATGTTTCCCGAGCATAACTGTTTGAGCCGTTCCAAAGCACGTCCGCCTGCACCGGTGAAACTGAAAATGGCCTGTTGTTCGTCGCCGAAATAAACAACCGTGCGGTTGACTCGCCTGGTAAGTCTGTCGAGTATGGCAAGCTGCAAGGGTGTCATATCCTGCACTTCGTCCACCTGCATCCATTGGAAGTCGGTATAGTAGTAATCGCCGGCATTTACGTCCAGCAGGGCAGTGTAGGTGCGGAGTAGTATTTCATCGAAATCAATCAGCAGATTGTCTTCCTTGAAACGAGCATAGGCTTCGAGGCGTTCGTAATCGGCGGGAGTAAACGGTGTGGACGGACGCATTGTAAGCGACTGAGGATGGTCGTTCTCGGTCTGGTACAGCGCGGCCGATTTTTTAAGGAATTCTTTAACTTCGTAGTGATCGATGCCCAATGTGTTGCAAAGGAAATCGTTGCAATCCTCCTCGTCGAGAACGGAAACTTCGTCGCGGATAATTTTGTTTTCGTGGAGAAATCGTAGACAGAACCTATGTATGTTGCCTACAAACAGCCCTTGCGGCGTTGTGCCGAAATCGCGTTCAATACGCTCCTTCATTTCCCTTGCGGCGCGGTTAGTGAAGGTTATGCACAGCATTTTGTCGAATGGAATGCCGTAATTAACAGCGGCATAATGTATGCGCCGTGCCAAAATAGTTGTTTTGCCGCATCCCGGAGCGGCAAGCACCAGCGCGGAAACGTTGTGGAGTTCAACGATTCGCTGCTGGTGCTCGTCGGTAAATATCATGCTCGCCTCTAATTGAGGTAGGGCAGGAGTGCTTCTTTCCAGATAAGGTAACCCGGTCCGAGGAGATGAAGACCGTCGTTGGTGAGTTCGGCCTTCAGGTTACCTTCTTCATCGGCAAACAAGGGATAGAGATTAATCCACTGAATGCCTTTGCGTGCTGCCATTGGTTCAAGCAGTGCGTTGATGTCGCGCACTGTCTGTTCCTTGCCTATTATGTTTTTGTAACGTCCGAAGGAGTTGTTGATAGGCAGGCAGGACTGCAGATAGAGTTTTGTCGTGGGAGTTTCGGTTTGTATGCGGTCCACAAGCTTTTCTATTGCTGTGGCAATGGAATCGGCTGTGAGGTTGTGGCTTACATCGTTAACTCCGATAAGCAGAAAAATCTTGGCCGGTTTACCTGCGGTAACGCAGTTGAGGCGTTCGTCCACACCTGCAACTATATCGCCTACAATACCTCGGTTTTTGGCCTGAGGCATATCGAGCAGTTCGTGCCATTCGCAACCCTGAGTGAGACTGTTGCCAAGGAAAACAACACTTGTGGAGTCAACACCGAGGATATCGAAAAGAGTTGCCCGCTGTCCGTACAGAGGAGTAGTGTTGCTTTGGGCAAAAACAGCCCAGGCAAGCATCAGGAGCGGTAAAAGATAAATGCGGCGCATGGCTCAGGCGTTTTCCGATTCTTCAATGCCGCGGTAAGCATCGCAGGCACGTTTTACAGAGCCGTGCATGAGAAGCAGACGTTTTGCATCTTCGTATTCCAGACCGAGTTCTTCCACAATCATGCGGGTGCCGCGGTCCACGAGTTTTGCGTTTGAAAGCTGCATGTTCACCATTTTGTTGCCTTTTACGCGTCCCATCTTAATCATGACGGAGGTGGTAATCATGTTGCAAATCATTTTTTGACCTGTACCGCTCTTCATGCGGGAGCTGCCGGTAACGTATTCCGGGCCGACAATCATTTCAATGGCAATGTCGGCGGCTTCGCTTACCGGAGCATCGGGGTTCGATGTAATTGCAGCAGTGAGGATACCGTGTTTGCGGGCTTCTTTGATTGCGCCGATAACATAGGGAGTTGTTCCGGAAGCGGCAATGCCGATTACGGTGTCTTTGTCGTTGATGTCGAAAGCTTCGAGGTCGTGCCAGCCCTGGAGTGTGTCGTCCTCGGCGTTTTCAACCGGATTGCGGAGAGCGGTGTCGCCGCCGGCGATGAGTCCGATAACCCAAGTAGGCTCCATGCCGAATGTAGGAGGAATTTCGGAAGCATCGAGTACGCCGAGACGTCCGGAGGTTCCGGCACCCATATAGAATATACGGCCGCCGCGCTTCATGCGGGGAACGATTTCGCTTACGAGACGTTCGATAGCGGGAATAGCCTTTTCTACGGCGAGAGCAACTTTTTTGTCCTCGTTGTTGATGTCGTGAAGAATTTCACCTACCGACTTCTTTTCAAGGTCGTTGTAGAGTGACGATTGTTCGCTGATTTTTACAAATGCCATTGTATTATAATTGTTTTATGCTTCGGAATGGAATTTAAGCAGACCCTCCATGGGGCTTTTGAGAATGTTGCCTACAGTGCAGCCTTCGGCAGCGGCGGCGTCGCAAAGAACTTCGCGGAAGTAGTATGCGATTGAGCCGATGAAGTTTACGGGATGCTTGTCGTAGTTTTCGTACTGCTTGATATTGCGGCGGAAGAATGCACGGAATGCGTTAAGAACCAGTTCGCGGATTGCAGGCTCGTTGATGTTCTTGCTAAGGAACGGAGTTACCGATGCAAGGAAACGGTTGGCCTGCGGTTCTTTGTATACGCGACGGATAATTCCAAGAAGGTCGAGGTCGTATTCTTCGAGGAAGCGTGCGCAGATGTCGGCGGGAAGCTGCTTTTTGAGCACATCGCCAAGGAACAGTTTGCCAAGAACGGCACCGCTGCCTTCATCGCCGAGGATAAATCCGAGAGGCGAAACATTGCTGGCTATTCCTTTGCCGTCGTAGAGGCATGAGTTGGAGCCTGTTCCCATTATACAAGCAATACCGGGTTCGCGGCCGCAAAGGGCTCGGGCGGCGGCAAGGAGGTCGGTGTAAACCTCCACGGTTGTGGCAGAGGGTATGTTGGCTTTGATTGCACGGGCTACATTGCTGCATACTTCCTGGGAAATACAACCGGCACCGTAGAAGTAAACGGCTTCAATTTTTGCGTTTACATCGGCTAATTCGGGCACAAGTTCTTCGGCGAGTCGGGCGCGTATTTCTTCCTCGGTGAGCATTACGGCATTCATACCGAGTGTAAATACCTGCTTTTCAACTTTGTTTGCGTCCAGGACACACCAATCGATTTTGGTGCTCCCGCAGTCGGCGATAAGTATCATATTTTTATATATATTTTCTTTTTGTAAAGGATATATCCGATACACCAGTTAAACATTACGAATAAAATAGCAAAAACGAGAGAGGCCAGCGTGGCGTTTCCGCCGCACATGGGTGTGATGAAGCCGTCGTAGAGCAGCCCTTTGACTGTGATGCTTCCCGATGCAGCTGCGGCATAGGGAACTTTTACAGCTCCAATGATGATGCTCAGTACGGAACCGAGGCAGTATAGGAACAGAGGGTTGATGCCGAATACTTCAAAGAAGCGGCTCCAGCGTTTGTAACCCTTTATGTCGATTATCCATATGAGCAGTCCGAGGAAACTCGATGCAAGGCCGCAGGTAGTAAGTACGAATGTAGGCGACCATATTTTTTTGTTTACAGGCATGCCGTAGTCGAGCAGGAAGCCTGCGAAAGTGAGGCATACACCAACGATAAACAGTTTGTTTATGCGCAGGTTGTTGTCCTTGGTACTCATAATGAGACCTCCGCAAATGAATCCTATAAGCATGTGCGCTATGGATGGCAGAGTGCTTAGAAGTCCTTCGGGGTCGAATTTCAGATATACTCCTCCGATTGTGTCGCCGTACATGTGCTGAGGACCGAGGATTTTGTGGTCCACGATTGAGATGACGTTTGTGTCGGAGAACTCGAAACCGTTGCCAAGCAGCAGGATGACTGAGTATGCAACAAGCATAAGTGCAACAAGCCATGGCAGGCGGCGGTGCGGAACAAGCAGGGCAATGGTTGCACCGACGCCGTAACAAATTGCCAGGCGGGGCATTACGCCGAGAATACGGATGCGGTCGAAGTTAAAGAGGGCTTCCGAAAAAGTTTTGTCGCCGAGTATGCCTCGCAGGAACAGGCCGAACCATGCTATTGCTATACCAATGAGGAAAATAACAATGGTGCGTCGCAGAATTTTAAAGAACGACGGCCACGAGAAGCTGAACTGATATTTGCGGAGCGAAAAGTAGGTGGAAATACCCATGATGAACATGAAGAACGGAAACACAAGGTCGGTAGGTGTCAGTCCGTTCCATTCCGCATGCCTGAAGGGTGCGTATATGCTCCCCCACGAGCCGGGATTGTTTACCAGAATCATGCCCGCAACAGTAATGCCTCGAAGAATATCGAGAGCCAAGAGCCTTCCGGAACTTTTAGTCCCTTGAGTGGGAGTCGAGGGGGAAGTGCCTTTTGTTGTCATAGCAAATAATGTGTAGTTGTTGGTTAAAGATAAAGGTTTGTGTTTAATTCGTTTTTTTTGGTGTTGTGCACTCGTTTACGAGGTACACTATCGATTTATACGGCACTCCGCTGTTGCTTGTAAGACCAATCTCGCATGTGCGCGAGTTTGAGTAGCCTGCCACAACTCCGGCTTGCTGAAGTTGCGGTTTTAGCTTGCGGAGTCCCCAGGCATTAAGCTCGGGGTGCGTAAAACCTTTGTCGCCGGCAAAACCGCAGCAGCCCACTTCGGCGGGAACGGTGACATTGCTCGAGCATTTGCTTGCAAGTGCAATTATTTTGTCGCCAAGTCCCATGCGGCGGGTGGAGCAAGTGACATGAACGGCGATAGGTGTGTCGTGACGGTGAAAATCGAGATATGGTGTAAGATAATCGTGAATAAATTCGGCCGGTTCAAAAAGCGGCATACTCTTGATATGTTCACGCATGCGGTGCAGACAGGGGCTTTGGTCGCAAACAACGGGAATAGCACCGTTTTCCGATGCGAGCAACAGTGCTTTTTCAAGAGTGCGGGTCTTTTCATCGGCAATGTCGGGCATGCCTTTGCTTTCCCAAATCATACCGCAGCAGAGGTTGGACATTTCTTTTGGGAAAATCACTTCAAAACCGGCCTTGCGACAAAGAGCTACAAATTCTTCGGCCAGAGGCGATAGTTTGTGTGTTTCCTCACCGGGACCCATTGTGCGGTTTATGCACGAGGGGAAATAAACCAATTTGCGCGCGCCGTTCCCGGCCGTGTCTTTGAGCCGTTTGGGATTAAACGGTTTGGGTAATGCCGATGTCCACAGAGGAAGTCCGGCTTTATGCAGAGTTTTTCCCACAGCATTTACACCGCTGTCGCCTATGATAATGTGGGCAATATTTGCTGCCCCGAGCATTACGCGAAGTGACGACGATACTGCCGAGAGGTGGTCGGCTGCCCATTTGCCCACTTTGCGCCCGTTTGCACTCATGTTGCGCTCGCGTATATCGTGAATCATGTCGGATGTATTTATTCCCATCGGGCATGAAGTGCTGCACAGTCCGTCGCCGGCGCATGTTTCGTCACCGTAATAACGGAACGATTTTTCCAATGACAGGAGTCGCTCGGGGTTTTCTCCTGTGGCGCGCAGACGGGAAATTTCGCGCTGTGCTACAATGCGCTGACGTGCCGAGAGTGTAAGGCCGCAACTTACGCAGTTGACTTCGCAGAAACCACATTCTATGCAGCGGTCGACATGCGGGTCGGTAAGAGGCAGAGGTTTCATGCCACGAATAAAGCACTCGGGGTCGTCGTTGAAAATAACCCCCGGGTTCAGAATGCCTTTGGGATCGAAAGCTTTTTTGAGACGTTTCATAACATCCCAAGCTTTGCTTCCCCATTCGGTTTCCACAAAAGGCGCCATGTTGCGTCCGGTTCCGTGTTCGGCTTTCAAAGAGCCGTCGAAATCTCCTACAACGAGTTTTTCGAGGCGCATCATCAGGTTGCGGTATTTGTCGATGTCGGCCTGAGTATCGAATGCCTGCGAAATTACAAAGTGGTAGTTTCCTTCCAGGGCATGTCCGTAGATGCAGGCATCGTTATATCCGCAATCTTCAATGAGTTTTGCCAAAGCCACAGTAGCTTCGGGCAAATTGTTGATGTGGAAGGCTATGTCTTCAATAAGAGCCGTTGTTCCCAAGGGACGAGTACCTCCTACAGCGGGGAATACACCCGAGCGCATTTGCCACCATGCGGCAACTTCCGCGGGGTCGGTGGAGAAATGAGCTTCCTTAAAGAGTTTGAAAGGCTCGAGAACCTTAAGAGTGGCGTCGATTTGGTTTTGGAGTTCTTCGGCCGTGTTGGCTTCGGTTTGGAGCAGCAGGGCGGTAAGACCTTCGCCGGTTGTGTCGCCCACGGAAGCGAGCGATTTTTTATCAAGAAGTTCGCATGCCTGAATGGGCGCGTTCTTACGCATGGCCACAACGGCATGGCAGGCTTCTTCCATATCGGAGAAGTACAGCATTGCCGAAGCCGAGTAGGGCATTTCGGCAAAAGTATTTACTGTTACTTCGCTGAGGAACGCGAGTGTGCCCTCGCTTCCCACCATGCAGTGTGCAATTATATCGAAAGGATCGTCGAAAAGTATAAACGGCAGGATATTCAAGCCTGTCACGTTTTTGATAGAATACTTATGGCGGATTTTTGCGCTGAGTTCGGCATCGTTGCGCACATAATCGCGCAGCTGTTCAATTTCGGCCAGTAATGCGGCGTGAGTGCGTGCGAATTCTTTGCGGCTTGCTTCGTCGGCAGTGTTGAGAACGGTGCCGTCGGCAAGAATAATTTTCGCCGAACGCATTACGCGGTCGCTGTTGGCATGAGTACCGCATTTCATGCCCGAGGCGTTGTTTATTACAATGCCTCCCACCATGGCCGATTTTTTAGATGCGGGGTCGGGCGAGAATACACGTTTGTAGGGTTTGAGTATTTCGCCTACACGTGTTCCTATAATGCCCGGCTGGAGTGAAATGGTGAGGGCCTGAGGGTCGTTTATCCTGTAGCCCTCCCATTCTTTTCCTGCTACAAGAAGAATAGAGTCGGATATGGCTTGTCCGGAGAGGCTTGTGCCTGCTGCGCGGAAAGTTACCGGCAAACCCATGGACGATGCTGCTTGGAGCACGGCAATGACTTCGGCGTCGTTTGCGGCGCGAACAACAACTTTAGGAAGCATTCGGTAAAAGCCTGCATCGGTTCCCCATGCCAACAGACGGAGGTCGTCGGTATAAATCCGGTCGGGGGATACGTGGCTTTTTATTGCTTTTACAAACTCGTTATAAATGGTTGAGTTATCCATGGGTTTTACTCCTGTTAATTACTTGTAAAGATGATATTTGGCCGATTTAGCACGGAAGGCTTCGGCATCTTTGTTCCAATATTCTTCGATGTCGGCCACGCGATAGTTTTTGCCAAAGCGTTCGCGGATTTGTTTGCTGCCGCAAACTTTGTCGAACATGTCGAAACGCGATTTGTCGGCAATGTCAAAAATTTTGTGGTCGGGATACATCTGTGCCAGCTCTTCCATTACGTAGAACTGAGTAAGCGACAGCGGTGCGACGTCCTTGTCCATTACGTATACTTCCACACCCTGAATGTTTTCGCCTTTCGATGTGCTGTAGAAAGGTTTGATGTGGATAGGACGGAAGCGGATACCGGGAATTTCGCGGGCATTGAGGCGACGGGAAAGTTCTTCGGCATCGATCCATTCGGCGCAGAAGAGTTTGAAAGGTTCGGTATAGCCCACACCAATGCTCATGCAGTAGAGCTCGCCGAGAATACCTGAAACGGGATAATAGATAGCCGATTCGGGAACGGGCATGTGAGGGGAGGGGAGTACCCAGGGCATTCCGGTGGCGTGGAAGTCCATGTTGCGGTCGTAACCTTCCATGGGAACAACTGTGAGATTCACTTTTTTGCCATCAGTGAGCAGTCCTTCCTCGTTGAGGTATTTGGCGAGTTCGCCGGGGGTGAGTCCGTAGAGATAGGGAATGGGGAACTGGCTTACGAAAGAAATGCAGTCGTCCTCGGTGAGGTTTCCTTCAATTTTATTACCGCCAACGGGGTTGGGACGGTCGAGAACCATGAACTCTTTTCCCAGTTCCGCGCATGCTTCCATAGCCAGGCCCATGCTGGAAATAAAAGTAAAGGAACGGCATCCGTTGTCCTGTATGTCATAGATGAGAACGTCTACATCTTTGAGCATTTCGGGCGTCGGTTTGCGTGTTTTGCCATATACGGAGTATACGGGAACTCCGGTGGCGGGGTCGGTCATGTTGTCGACTTTGTCGCCTGCGTGCACGTCGCCGCGTACTCCGTGTTCGGGAGCATATAGTCCGGTGAGTTTAACGCCGGGAGCATTTGCAAGAATATCAACGGTGGAATTAAGCTGATTGTCAACGCCGGTAGGGTTGGTGAGCAGCCCCACGCGTTTGCCCTGAAGTTCTTTGAATCCGTTGTCGCGAAGAACTTCAATACCGGGTTTAACCTGTGCTGATGCGCCAAGGGTTAGAAGACCGGCTACTATGGCGATTATATGTTTTTTCATTTCAGAGAATACTTTGGAATGTTATTTTTTGGATTTTGCACCGTAAGCGGGATCGATGTGGCCGCGAACAAGTCCGGCAACAATCCAGGTCGCAAGGTTACAGCCGAGAACCCAAAGGAAGAAGTTGGCGTAGGAGTTGCCCATGAGAACTTCCTTGATCCAGCCGGCTGCCATGCCGGGAAGCATCATGCCAAGAGCCATGAATGCTGTACAGATTGCATAGTGCGATGTTTTGTAAGGACCTTCGGCAAAGTACATCATGAAGAGCATGAATGCGGTGAAACCGAATCCGTAGGCGAACTGTTCAAGAACGATTGCGCAGCAAACTTCGATTTTACCGAGAGCTGTGGCATAATCGGGCTGAACGGTGGAGAGGAAAATATAGGCCACGCAGTTGAGCGATGTTGCAAGCGCCATGGGCCATATCCACTTGCGAAGACCGCCCTGGGCAGCACAGATACCGCCGATGATACCGCCGATGGTGAGGCCGATAATGGCGAGAGTTCCGTAGGCAAAACCTACCTGTCCGGGTGTCATTCCCAAACCGCCGGCTTCGCGGGATGCGAGAAGGAAGGGCTGGCAAAGTTTTACTACCTGTGCTTCGGGCAGACGGTAGAGGAGCATGAACAGAATTGCAAGGAACACGTGTTTCTTTTTAAAGAATGTTACAAACGAACCTGCGAATTCGTTGAGAATGCCGCCAACAGTTTTCTTTTCACCGCCGCCAACGGCTTTGTCGGTGGCAGGCACGGGAAGCATGAAGAAGTGGTAAATGGAAACCACTCCGAAGAATATAGCGCAGATTGCCACTGTCCATTTCCATGCCGGAGCAGCGGCGCCGAATACGTTCGACTGAAGGAGGCCGGCAATCATTACAAGGCCACCCTGTCCGAATATACTTGCGCAGCGGTAGAATGTGGAGCGGATACCCACGAACACACTTTGCTGGTTGGTATCGAGAGCGATCATATAGAAGCCGTCGGAAGCAATATCGTGTGTGGCGGAGCAGAATGCTGTGATAACATAGAAGAAGAGACAGATGGCGAAAGAGCTTACAGGCACGCCTTGAGCGATGTCCATGGTGCTCGGCAGCGGAAGCGTGAACGCGATTGCTCCGAGGCCTATGGCTATGCACATCTGCATTGTTATTGTCCACCAGCGTTTTGTGCGGAGAATGTCGACAATCGGGCCCCAGAAAGGTTTGATAACCCAGGGAAGATAGAGCCAGCCGGTGTAGAGAGATGCTTCAGTCTCCGACATGCCGAGCTGTGTGAATAGTACCATCGTCACCATGTTGATGAAGATGAAAGGTATACCCTGGGCAAAGTATAGAGTGGGAATCCACGTCCAGGGATTTACTTTTGCAGCTGTTTTCATGTTAGGCTTTTAATTGCGTATTAATATAAGGTTTTAAGAGAGGAGCCGGGGAAGTAGTGGGCGAGGATTTCACTGAAAGTCTTGCCTTGTGCGCTCATTACTGCGGCGCCAATCTGGCACAGGCCTACACCGTGTCCCCAGCCGGCACCGTGGAGAACAAATGTTTCGGGAAGTCCGTTGGCATCGGTTCCTTCGGTTTCCACTATGAAGGCCGAGCTGTAGAGGTGCGATGTGGATAGCGTGCGGCGGATTTCAAGTTCTTTGCCTATTGTCATTGTCTTTTCGGAACCGACAATGCGTAATTTAACGAGTCGTCCCGAGGTTCCGCGTTCCACAGGTTCAAGAGCTTTGATGGCACCGAAGTCTATTCCCGAACGTTCTTTTATAAGGTTTGCAAGTTCGGCTTGTGAATAACGCACTGTCCAACGGTAGAAATCACTGGTTTCCTGGTCGTAGTTGTTAAGAACCTGTCCGAGAATTTCGGCATCGGAAGTGTTGCAGTAGGCTTCCGGACGTCCTAAAATCCATTCGCGGGCGTTTTCTTCTACAGTGAGGTCGGGGAAGTTCTTTTCATCGGCACCGTCGCGCAAAGCTTCCAGATAATGGAAATGAACGGGTTCCCAGCAGTTTTCGAACTGTTCGAATACGCCTCCGCAGCATTTGGAGAACCGTGCATCGCAAAGGTTGCCGTCGTTATCGGTAAGTACGAGCCCACGGGTAGCATCCACTGCTTTTTCAACAGTTGGAGTGCTTTGGCGGGTAATACCTTGGTAGCGCTGGCAATGGTCGTCGGCACATACGTCGAAGTTTACGTGGTCTTCGCGGTCGTACCATTTAACCAGCTCGGTTTCGGTTTTTGTGCAGGAGCAGAATTGCTCTTTTTCCTTACTGCACAATTTTTTGTTTTTGTCGATTTGGGCAAGCAACCAGCTACGGGAAATCACGGCATGAGCTTTGAGGAATTCCTCGTTGGCAGTGGCGCTCATTTCAGATGAAATAACACTCATCAGGTAGTCTTCTACCGGAAGAACGTTAACGAGTGTAAGACGGTCGCCTTCCACAATAATACGGAACGAGCCTTTGAAACGCTGTGTTTCGCGGCGTTCCCAATGGAAGTTAACGCCGATAACGACATCGGCTACTTCGAAAGCGGCATTATGTTCGCCCGGGGCAAAGAACAGGGAGTCGTAGAGTTTGCCTTGCCACTCCACTTTTCCGCCGGGGGCGTAAGCAAAAGTCTGAGGGCCGCGAACACTGCTCTCGGTTTGTTGGTTGTGGTATTCTTGCAGGAGGTCCAGCCTGAGCTCGGAAGCACTCACTATGCCTACTTGTATATCGGGTTGCTTGTCCATTTCAGGGTTTATAGGATTTTTTGAGCAATTTCTTCTACTTCCTCTTGGTTGAGGCACAATTCGTCAAATATGCGTTTGATAATGGCGCTGTCGAGCTTCTCGAAGTCCTGCGGGCGCGGTGTAATGAAAACGCCTCCCATATCAACGGATGCGGGGCTGATGAGCATGCAGTCGTCGCCTTCGGTTCCGTAGAACGAGGGACGGTGTTTTTTGCGCGGAATCACTACCAGACGTACTCCGGCGGGAGTTGTGTAGCACAGCAGGTTCATCATAGGCTCTTTTTCGCCTTCGGGAACTGGCATTGCCGCGTAAAGACGATTGAAGAGTTTTTGACCTTCCTCGGGATTGCCTGCATCGATTACGAATACTTTCATTGGCATTCCGTCGACAAGTGCAAGGCGGTTGTCACCTTCTTCGGCAATCACTTTCATGTCGGCTCCTTCAAGGTTTTCGGCAATGGTGAGGAAATCGGAGTTGCCGGCCTGGAAGTGCATGTGGTCGGGAGCGGAAGCGCCACATTTGGGGCCGTTGTAGAAAACGGTGTATTCATCCAGTTCTGCTGCCAGACGCATCATATCGGCGATACGTCCGTCGATGAGCTGGTCGGTGTGCGAAGAATCGGGAATTGTGAGGTGGCGCGGGAAGATGGGGAAGGGGTTGATAAGAATGGTATAACGGTCGACCCATTCAATGCCTCGCTGAACATCGGGACGGTTTTCGGCACACAGAAAGCATTTGCGGGCTTTAAGAGAAGCCGCGTCTACTTTTGCCGACGACGAAACCATTCGTGCAGGGTTGAACTGCACTTTAATTTTCATTCCGTCCACGTCGAGTTCTTTAACCTCAACGTTTGCCAAGGCCGCGAAATTGCCGGCGGCCATAGGCCACTCGGCAATTTGTTCGGCAATAAAGTTGTTTATCTGAGTGCTGTCGGTCATTGCTGCTTTGCTTTGTTCATTGCAACACGTGCCTCGAGTTCCCAGGTGCGGATGCGGTCCTTGTAGAGGTTGTTGGCGTTCATCTTGTTGATGTCAAGAGCTGCATCGGAGTTATCCTCCCAACGACGGCAGAGGTAAACAACGTCGTAGACGCGGCCAATCTGGTGGTGACGGGAGAAGGCCAGTCCGAGAGCGTAGTCCTCGCCATAGGAAGTGTTGGGAACGTGGATTTCGCGGAGCATGGGTGTGTAGAACGCACGGGGAGCGCCCAGACCGTTGATGCGGAGAGCGTTGTTACGGCCGTTTTCGGGTGTCCATTCCTTGTGGTCGATTACGCCCGGGGGAATCATGTTCATGTCGATGTCGGTGAGCATGTAGGTTCCCACAACCATTGCGGAGTTGTTGTCGTAGAAAGCTTTGACCATTTTGGTGAGAGTGTTCTCGTCGGCGTAAACGTCGTCGGAGTCAAGCTGCACGCAGAATTTACCGGCTTCGGGATGGTTGGCGCCAACGTTCCAGCAGCCACCGATGCCAAGGTCATCGCGTTCGGGGATAATGTGTATTACGCGGGGGTCGGAGTTGAATTCCTCGATGGCTTCGGAAGTGCCGTCGGTGGAATGATTGTCGATGATAATGAGGTTGAAGGGGAAATCGGTCTTCTGAGAAAGCACGCTGCGGATGGCGTCGCGGATTGTGCGCACGCGGTTACGCACGGGAATAATAACGGAAGCCTCGTTTTTGAATTCGCCACGGTTGAATTCGATTTTGTCGAATACGGGTTCGAGGTATCCGCCGATAGCCTTGAGGTGTGCGGTGCAGGCCTGTTCCATTTCGATTTGTACGCCACGGTTCTTGGGGTCTACATAATCGAAAATCTTTTCGCCGCTCTTGCGGTTGTCGACGGTAACATCGCTGTAGAGGTATTCGTTGATGTGTACAATGGGAGCGATGCGGCTTATACGCAGACGAAGGTCGTAGAGGCCTGCTGCTGTGTATTTGGCATCGATGCCGGCAGCTGCTTTTTTGAAGTCGATTGTATTGAAGAACAGTACGGAACCGAAGTTGAAGTCATCGCGGAGCGAGCCGAACTGGTAGTCGATAACCGGGGCGTTGCTCTTTTTGCCTTCTACAACGGTGTAGTAGTCGGAGTAAACCATGCCGGCTTTGGAGTCGGCTGCGATTTTTGCAAAACGGTCAAGTGCGAAGTATCCGGGCACGAGGGTGTTCTGCTTGGTGTAGAGCAGAATGTACTCGCTGTCGGCGGCTTCGGCGATTTTGCGCATAGTTTCCGACGAAGTCAGTGCGTCGATGTGGATGAGGTCGCAACCAAGGCAGGGGGTAGCATCGTCGGCAGTTGCAAGAAGTGTGATTTTACTTACAAGAGCACTCGCTTTAAGAGCCTCGACGGTAGCCTTTACCTGAGCTTCGTCAATAAAGGGAAGAAAGCAATGAATAGTTGTTTTCATGGCCGTTTTTTAAATGGGGTGAATATGATTGTTTATATTGTTTTTATTTTTGTTTGCGTAATGGAGCCGGGTCGGTAAGGAAATCAAGCACCTGTTTCATGAGGTGATTGCGTTCGCTGCGGTCTTTGATAGTCTCGAAGGGGAAGCCAATAACCACAGTGCGGTAGTTGCCTGCATCGTAGGCTGTGCCTGCAATGAGGTTGTTCTCCTTGTAGCGCATAAAGGTGCAGCCTTTGTCGCTGTGGGCCGGATAGAATGAATCGGGTGATTCAACTACATAGCATTCGTCGTTGAGAGTGTTGGAGAATTGATACTCTCCTTTGCCGAAATCCTTGAAACGGGTAGCCACCTGGTAGGCTTCGCCTGTAACAGAGGCCTGGTCAACACGCCAGTTGAATCCGAGGATGTCGCGGGCAAAAGCTTTGTCAATTTCGGCAATGCTGTCGGTAGTGCAGGGGTTGTCCCATATGTCGGAGGCTACATACGCTCCGCTAATAAACATGGAGCAGCCGTTTCCTGCAAGGCTTGTGAGGCGTTGCTGCAGTTCGGCGGGGAACGCCTTGAAGTTAGTGCCGTAGGCACCGCGACCGCGTTTTATTTCTTTTTGCTTGCCAAGTATGAGGTCGACAAGCGCGGGTTTGTCGGTAGCCTGTGCAAAAGCTTCCACGCTGCTGGACACAAACGGATGTCCTGCCGCTGCAATGGCGGCGCCGTGGCGGTATACATAATCGAAGGTGTTGCCCGCAATTACTTTGTCCTCGTAGTCGGCTCGCGAGGCACCGAATCCGGCAGCGTCATCGTCCATCCACGGTATGTCGCGGCGGAATTCAAACTGGCTTCCGATAAAGGAAATATCGTTGCCCCAGGGAACTCCGTGGTCGCGGGTATCGTAGAATCCGGCAATGTCGCCGCTGTCAAAACGGTCGGGAGCGCTTACGCGGGTGAAGCCGTTCACAATAGTCACAGGTTCGCCGGGCATGTTGCACATCGCAAGAATTTCCGAAGGGAAGGCCGTGCCGCCGGCATTTGCGGCGATAATTCGGAACGAATGAATATCGTTGTCGGAAATTTTTACGGTATAGTTAGTCTCGGTAGTTTTGGCAAACGGACGGAATACCTCGTCGTCGATACGTTCCTCTATTATATAATAGGTAGGAGTTGCGGTAGGTTCGGCTTCGTCTTTGCGTTCCTGCCAGGAGAGTGTGTAGGTGTTCTCGTCGCTTTTTGTAATTGCAAATGCTTTTACGGGCAAAGGCTGTACAACATAGTCGCGACCGTCGCGGGCTGCAATATATTTGAGCATACCTTTATATATAGCGCGCGAAACAGTGAAACGGAACGCCGGGTCGAGTCCATAGCTCATATCGGCAAAATTCTGGTGCGAAAGCAGCTCAAGGAGCATACTTGGAACCTGAGGTACGCGGGCTTCGTAGTACGATTTATCCCACATGCCGCGGCGTGTCCAGTTAGGCTCGAAGTTTCGACGGGCTCCGTCGACAATCTCTGTAAGAACCATATCGGTAAGGTCGCGCGATGCCATGCGGTCGCTGCCGTTGCCAAGAATATCGCCTGCAGTGCAGTAAATACCCAAAGTTCCTATAATAGAGTCGTTGCGTGTGGTTCCGGCATCGCTGTGGAATGCAAAGCTCAGGTCAACAGGAATATTGAGGCCTTTCTGCTTAGGAAGCATCGACGAGCCGCCGGCCAGCCAGTTAACCCAAAGAGCACGTGAACGGTAGTCGTCGTTATAATCGTTCACATTGTCGGTGGGAGTGTACACACTGTCGGGAGCTCCGGCCCATTGCAGGAAATAACGTGCACCCTCGGTAAAGCGGGGATAACCGCTCGTTACATATTCGTAATCGATATTGTCGAGAGGCTCTTTTACAATACGGGCAACATTTCCATAACCTCCGCCTATTTTAACGGCATCGGCGCTAATGGTGCGTTTGGCTTTGCCGTCGTTGAGAAGTTCCACAATTGTTTTTGCCTCGGAAGAAGCCGCAAGAGGAAAATGTCCCAGATAAATCCATGTTCCGCCACCCATTTTTTGGTTTACGGTGAAATCGTGTTCACCGTCGGCGGCATGAATGCGGTAATGTGCCGCTTCCGAGCTGTTAGGCTCGCTCACATAGCTTACGTAAACGGCATAACGGTCATCTTTTGGAATCGCGGCTTTCCATTCGGCAGAGCCTGTGGCGCTTGCTTTTCCGCTTGTGCTTGTCTTTACGGCAGTACCGGCGCGGAATGGATTATCGCCATTGTGCAGTTCGGCCGATTTATATGCAAAGCCGGGAACTGCCGAAGTATTCCATTGGCCTGATGCAAGGAATGTTCCTTTTGTATGTGCCGATGCGTCGTTGTCAATAATAATTTCAACAAGATTGGTATCGCGTTCGCGCGGACTCATTACATATGCCCCCGCATTTTCAAGCATGGGCATGAGGAAAGGCATAACGTAGCTTTGGGTGTAAAGGTCTTCTACGGTTTGCATAACGCGTGCACGCTGCCATTCCCAGCGGTTGAGCTTGGGCTCGAAGTACCACCCGTGGCTTTGCCACAGTGCTATGTTAGCACCATCGAGGCCTTTCTGAGCCGAGGCCTTGTCCTTGCTGACAATAAAAGGAACTTTTTCTTTTGGGGCTATGTTCTTTTTGGGAGCCAGCAAGGCCAGTTTATCCAAAGTCCGGCCGTTGGAAACAATTTCCACTTTGTATTTGGCGTACTCACTGCCCAACGCCTCTCGGCAATCGTTTTTTAAAGCCGAAACTTTTTCAGGCGTAAGTGGCAGATAGGTCGCGCTTATATTTGCAAAAACAGTAACGGTGCGGTGGCGTGTATCCACATCAAGACTGTCGACTTTGACTCTGGCAAAGCCGCTTGTCCCCGGATAATAAGCTTCAAAGGCTTTATCCAAAGCAGCATAGGCACTTGATTCGGCTCCAATAGCAGGAACTGCCGAAACACATGCAAACGCCATACTTGTTAGAATTGCACTCAGTTTTTTCATATTCAAGGTTTTAGAATCTAAGTGCGCAAGTGGTGCACACCTTTCCTACAAAAGTAATGCAATTGTGCCGAATTGGAAAATAATTAAATGTTTTTTAATAATTATATACAAAAATTGAATATTATTCGACTCAATCGTGATGGTATGGCTCACCTTTTAAAATAGTACCTGCCCGATATAGTTGCTCGACAAAGAAGAGTCGTACCAACTCGTGAGGGAAGGTCATTTTCGACAGCGATACAAGCATGTCGGCACGGGAATAAACTTCCTGAGAAAAACCGTAAGGCCCCCCTACAACAAAAATAAGATTGCGGGGAAGCTGAATGGCTTTCTTTTCGATAAACTCCGAGAATTCTCTGGAAGTAAACTCTTTACCGCGCTCGTCGAGAAGAACCACAAAATCGCCGGCTCCTATTTCCGACAGAATTTTCATGCCTTCCATTTCTTTCTGACGGCTTGCATCCAAAGATTTCCCTGCTCGTACATCGCTGAGATTTGAAATACCGAACGGCCAATAATGGGGGATACGCCCGGCATAATTGTCAATAGCCTTGCCAATTTCCTTGTCGCGGACAGTTCCTATACATATAAGTTTAATTTTCATCCCGCAAAATTACAAAAAATACTTCTAAATGCCTCCTGCTGCCAAATCCTGCTGTTTTTATTTTGGCAATGGCCGGAATTCCACAAAAAAGCCTTAAATTTGTAACCCTAAAAAATATTCCGTTTATGACAACCAAAGAACAATTAATAGACAAGCTCCTCGAGCTTTCATTTGCCGAAGATATCGGCGACGGCGACCACACCACACTCAGCACAATTCCGGCCGACGCAATGGGACGCCAGCACCTCCTTGTTAAAGAAGAAGGAGTACTCGCAGGTGTTGAAATAGCAAAAATGGTATTTGCCAAATTCGACCCCACACTGAAAATGACAGTGATGATAAACGACGGCGCCCATGTAAAACCCGGCGACATCGCATTTGTTGTAGAAGGCCCCGTGCGCTCATTGCTGCAAACCGAGCGCCTCATGCTAAACATAATGCAGCGCATGAGCGGTATCGCCACAACAACCGCACGTTATCAAAAACAGCTCGAAGGCCTCAACTGCAAAGTCCTGGATACTCGCAAAACCACACCCGGAATGCGTATACTCGAAAAAGAAGCAGTTAAAATAGGAGGAGGGTACAACCATCGCATAGGCCTCTTCGACATGATTCTCATCAAAGACAACCACGTAGACTTTGCAGGAGGTATACCCCAGGCCGTTGCACGTGCCAAAGAATACTGCAAGCAGAATAATAAAAATCTGCGAATAGAACAGGAAGTGCGAAACGAAGAAGAAATTCAGCAGGCAATCGACGCCGGAGTCGACCGTATAATGCTCGACAACTTCACCCCCGAACGCACAGCAAAAGCCGTAGCTCTTATACGTGCACAAGCTCCCGACATTGAAATAGAATCGAGCGGCGGCATAACCTTCGACACCCTTCGCAACTACGGCGAGGCAGGCGTGGACTTTATTTCTGTAGGCGCTCTCACGCACTCCGTAAAAGGTCTCGACCTAAGTTTTAAAGCATGCTGATACAAATCTCGGAGTGCTGTTGAACTCATTTTACGGCAAGCTCCGAAAAAAATATGCAAAAAAACTTTCAAAAAATTTGCATAGAAAAAAATAACTGCGTAACTTTGCACCGCAATTCGGCAAAACACCCGTTGCGATGCAAAAGTTGACTCCGTAGCTCAGTTGGTAGAGCAACTGACTCTTAATCAGTGGGTCGAGAGT
>CAMWMR010000017.1 GCA_947175425.1 uncultured Porphyromonadaceae bacterium | reverse complement strand
GGGCAAGACGATTCTGTTATCCACTCACGACAGTGCCGCGGCGCTTGCGGTGGCACAGGCTGTTCTTCGTTCTCCTATAAAAGACAATACACTTGCCAAACTGCCGGCGAGCATGGTGCCGGTAGAGTGTGTGGATTATATGGAGACGACTCCTCTTGCCCGTGCCGAGTGGATTTTGCTGTTGGGCGAGCTTGCCGGTGAACGCGACAGCGCGCGCACGATATATAATAAAGTGGTTGAGCGGTATAACAAAATAGTTTCACGCGTGGCCGAATCAAAAGAGGCGGCTCCCAAGGTTCTTGTAGAAACCGAGTATTCGGGAGTTTGGTATGTTCCTGCTGGCGAGAGCTATATGGCGCGCATGATTGCAGATGCCGGCGGCGATTATCCGTGGAAGGATACGGAGGGTAGCGGATCTCTTAATCTGAATCTCGAAAGTGTGGCACACAAGGCGATTGATGCCGATGTTTGGCTTGTGCGCAGTTACGGATATGAAACGACTCCGGCGTCGCTGACAGCAATGAACAGCCGTTACTCGGTTTTCAAGGCTTTGCAGCAAGGGAATATATACAGCTGTAACTCGGCGGAGCGCAATATTTTTGATGACGTTGCTTTTCATCCGGAGCTTGTGCTTGCCGATTATGCCGCGATTTTTCATCCCGATGTTTTTGAGGGATACAAACTGAGATATTTTATAAGGTCATCGAAATGAATCCAAGGCGGCGTCACCGTATAATTTTTGTAAGTCTGCTTCTATTCATTCTTATAGGCACTCCGCTGTGTCTGCTATGCGGAAGTGTGGGACTTAGCGCCGCGCAGGTGTGGAATGCCCTCATTGCTCCCGAGGCAGGAAGCGTGGAAACTTTTATTGTGTGTGATACCCGCGTTCCGGGAGTAATTACGGCTATATTGGCCGGCTGCGGACTTTCGCTGGCGGGACTTCTTATGCAGACGTGTTTCAACAATCCGTTGGCGGGTCCGTCCATAATGGGTATATCGTCCGGAGCGAGTCTTGGCGCATCGCTTGTTCTGATGCTTTTCGGCGGCATTGCCGGAATGTGGGGCGGAGTGGCTGTTGCTGCCGGGGCGTTCCTGGGTGCTGTAGGGGTACTGTTGGTGCTTTTGGCTTTTTCGGCTCTTGTGAGGTCGACGGATGTGTTGCTGATAGCAGGCATTCTTACGGGTTATCTTGTTTCGTCGGTAATATCGTTGTTGAGTTTTTTTTCCAGCGAGCAGTCACTGCACACATTCGTATCGTGGGGACTGGGAAATTTCGACAGCGTTGACCTTGACGTGCTGCCTCTTTTTGCTGCTCTTGTGCTAATACTCAGTATAATATGTGTTTTATATGCCAAGAGCCTGAATGCCATGTTGTTCGGCTCGGGATTTGCTTCGGCGGCAGGCCTTGACGTTATGCGTGTTCGCACGGGATTGTTGCTGCTCTCGGGCGCATTGACTGCCGCGGTAACAGCGTGGTGCGGACCTGTAGCGTTTATAGGGCTTGTAGTTCCGCATATTGCCCGCATGCTTTTCCGAACTTCGAATCATCACATACTTATTCCTGCGACGGCATTGTGCGGAGCTGCGACGGGGCTGTTGTGCCGTATAATATCGCTGTTGCCCTCGCAGGTATATACAAGTGTGCTGCCGGTGAATGTGATAACTCCCGTGATAGGCGTTCCGGTAATAATATACGTTCTTATAAACCGTCGTAAACTGCTGTATTTCAATTAGTATGCTATGAGTAAAAAGGTGCTTGAAGTTGAAGGGGTAAGTATTGGCTATGGAGAGCGTACAGTGCTTGAAAACGTGAATTTCAGCCTTAGTGCAGGTTCTTTGGCAGTTATTATAGGGCCCAACGGCAGCGGCAAATCAACATTGCTGCGAGCGCTGACGGGTGAGAACAAGGGTTTTACGGGAAATGTTTTGCTTTCAGGCGAATCGGTGAAGGAGTTGTCGCAGCGTAATCTTGCGCGGCTGAGAGCTGTTGTTGCCACGGAGCGTAACGGCGGTGGCGCGCTTACGGTTGAGGAAACTGTTTCGATTGGCCGTTTTCCTTATACAGGGTTGCTCGGCACTTTGGGCACAGAAGATAAAGAGGCTGTGAGATTGGCGATGGCAAATGTTGGAATTGCTGATTTTGCGAATCGTTTTTTGGGAGAGCTGAGTGATGGCGAACGTCAGAAAGTAATGATAGCCCGTGCGTTGGCACAGGAGACGCCGCTGATGTTTCTTGACGAACCTACGTCGTTTTTAGATGTTGCAGCGCGTATAGAGACCATGCGCATGCTGCGGAGATTGGCCGATGCGGGCAAGACGATTCTGTTATCCACTCACGACAGTGCCGCGGCGCTTGCGGTGGCAGATACCGTGCTGGTTCTTATTCCGGAGGAGCGTTCGGTTATATGCGGATCCAAGCAGGAGATTATAGCTTCCGGAGTTCTTGACCGTGTTTTTGCACACGCGGGATTGCGGTTCGACGAATCAGCGGGAGATTTCCGCTGAACCCTGCGAAATGTAAAAATTCATTCCCCGCAGCATGCTTGCCGATGAAAGGCAGAGCAGCAGCACGGTTTCTCCAAGAGTTTGCATGTTCTCGTCGTTGAAATCGTCGCAGATGATTCTGTTTTCGCCGTTGGCAAATTTAAGGTTCAGCGTGTTGCCGTCAAAAGAAGCGTATAAATCGATTTTTTCGGTATCGGCAATAATTTGCAGTGCTTTGGCTGCATCGCAGGGGTAGTATCGAGCACCCATAGCTGAAGCTGTTTTGCCTTTCTTAGTATCGGTGCACGAGAGAAGAACTTTTATTCCGGCGTTGCTCAAAGCCTTTACAATGGCAAAAGGTACGCGGTGGGCACCGTCGCCACAGTCGACAAATGCTTTGAGCACATTTACCTGCATTGGAACAAAGCCGGTTTTTAAGCAGGGAGCGGGAAGGCGGCGGGTAAGTTGACGAACACCCGCGCGGTGCTCCTCCATTTTCTTTTCAAGATAGTTGTCGGCCATAATAAATGAAACATTCCCTTGCGTCACGTGCGGGTGCAAGGGAATGCTTATCGTTTGTGATTATCAGTCGAAAATATGTTTGAGTTTCGAGAATATGCGTTTGCTGTCGGCCTCGGAGGGTTTCATTTCGGGCTGCTGTCGCATAGCTTCGATTGTAGAGCGCTGTTGGTCGGTAAGTTTTTCGGGGACGTAAACCATAATGTTAATAAGCTCGTCGCCGATTCCGCCGTTTTCGCGGTCGGGCAAACCTTTACCGCGCAGACGCAGTACTTTACCGGGCTGTGTTCCGGCAGGGATGTTTATACGTGCGCGTCCTGAAATAGTGGGGACTTCAACCGAACCGCCGAGAGCGGCGGTGGGGAAGTCGAGCATAAGGTTGTAAATAATATCGGCACCGTCGCGAATAAGTTCCGGATGCTTTATTTCTTCTATAACCACAAGGAGGTCGCCCGGTACGCCGCCGCCTTTGGGATAATTTCCTTTACCGCGAAGAGCGAAAGTCTGTCCTTCGGCAGCCCCTGCGGGAATGGAGAATGTAACTTCCTGTTCGCGACGTTCCACACCTTGCCCGTGGCAATAGGTACATTGTTCGGTAATAACTTTGCCGCTGCCGTCGCATTCGGGACAAACGGCTTCGCTTTGCATTACGCCGAAAGGAGTCTGTTGCGGAATAACAATTCGTCCCTGACCATGACAGCGGGGACATGTAGCGAAGGCCACACCGTCTTTGGCACCGGTACCTTTGCAGTGGGGGCATTCCATGAATGTGGGCACGCGAAGAGTTTTTGTAACGCCTTTGGCGAGTTCCTCGAGAGTGAGTTTTACACGGATTCTGACGTCGCCGCCGCGTTTTTTGCGAGGTCCCTGACGACGTCCGCCCGTGGCACCTCCGAAACCTCCGGAGAACATGTTGAAAATGTCGCCGAGGTCGAAACCGTGACGGTTGAAGAAGTCGCTCATATCGAATTCCTGTCCGCCACCGAATCCGCCGGAGAATCCCTGCGGGCCCATAGAGTGGCCGTACTGGTCGTAGAGCTGACGTTTCTTTTCGTCGCTGAGCACATCGTAGGCTTCGGCGGCTTCCTTGAATTTCTCTTCGGCTTCCTTGTTACCCGGATTTTTATCGGGGTGATATTGTACCGCTTTTTTGCGGTAGGCTTTTTTTATCTGTTCGGCCGTTGCATCGCGTCCAACGCCGAGCACTTCGTAGTAATCTCGTTTGTTCTGTTCCATAGCCGAGTATATTATTCGCCAACAGCAACTTTTGCGTGACGCAGTACTTTATCGTTAAGGGTATATCCCTTTTGTGTGGTATCGATGACTTTTCCTTTGAGATCGTCGGAGGGTGCGGGGATGTTTGCTATTGCTTCGTGGAGTTCGGGGTCGAAATCGGCACCGGTGCTTTCCATAGCTTTTACGCCGTTGGCTTCCAGATACTTGACGAGTTTATTGTAAATCATTTCCATGCCGTGACGAATAGCTTCGGCATCGGTAGCGTTTTCGGTAGCGGCGAGGCCACGTTCAAAGTCATCGACAATAGGAAGCAGTCCCAGGAGTACGCGTTCGGCAGCGTTTTTGAGGAGGTCGGCTTTTTCGCGCATAACACGTTTGCGGAAATTGTCGAATTCGGCCATGAGGAAAAGATAATCGTTTTTCTCTTTCTCAATCTGCGCTCTTGCCTCGTCGAGTTCGTTCTGGAGGCGTGCGTTTTCGGCAAGTTCATCGTCGGCGAGCTGTTCGTCGTTCTGATCCTCTTCGAGCACGTCCATTATTTCGGGATTTTCGGCTGCCTGTTCGGTTTGTTCTGCTTTTTTCTCGTTATTATGTTTATTTTTCTGTGTCATATTGCGCTATAGTTTATATCGTGAATCATATACAAAAACTCGGCCAAACATTGTTAAAACGGCCTCGTCACGAATATCTAACAAAAAAAGAGCCTTTAACGTTCAGTTAATCGGGCCGGAACTTAGTGAGCCGGTGTATATTTCGCAATCATTTATGGTTGCAGCAGCCTCTTCTGCCATTTTGGCAGTGGGGTATATTCCTATTACCGAAGCTCCGGAGCCGCTCATGCTGCAATACTCGGCTCCGGTTTCCGCTATATGCTCTTTAAGACGCGCTATTTCGGGGCGGAGTGCAAATATTGATTGTTCAAAATCGTTTACAAGCACCCGGGGTAATGGCATGGCTGTGAAGGGCGCTCCTGCGGCAAGACTGCCGCCTTCGAGTTCGCGGGGTGTCACGCCGGCGTATGCTTCGCGTGTGCTCACGGCTTCGGTGGCGGGTTTTGCAATAAGGATGCCTCGGCCTTCCAGAACGGGCATGTCGACGGGTGTGAGAATTTCGCCGATTCCTTGAGCAAGCATGGGGCGGTTATATACAAAGAAAGCACAGTCGGCACCGACACCGGATGCTACGGCAGCAAGTTCGGATTCGTTGAGGCCAAGGCCGAGAAGCCGGTTGGCGCCCATAATGGCGAATGTGGCGTCGGACGAACCTCCTCCAAGCCCTGCGCCTGTGGGGATGCGTTTGCTCAGATAAACATCGAGCGGCGGCAACTCGCGGCCAATGTAGCGTTCGAGAGCCTTAAGTCCTTTGACGACAAGGTTGTTGTCGGTGTCGCGCATATCGGCCGGAACTTCGCCCAAAAGAGTGAATGTAGAGCGTGAGCCTTGAGCGGGGACGATTTCGAGGATGTCGCACCAGCCTACGGGAATCATCAGCGATTCAATATCATGGTAACCGTCGGGGCGTCGGCGCAATATGCGCAGGCCTATATTTATTTTTGCATTTGGAAAAAGCAGCATGGTGTTCTATGTTTTTTATATTGCAAAATTAGTGAAAAACAGTGGGAATACATTATATTTGCAAGCGAATAAACAAACATGCGTTGCCGAGCAGAACATATATTTATAGCCCTTGCGCTACTTGCGGGTGCATGCACGTCGAAACGGCATGTATCGCGAGGACGTTATGAGCCTCTTGAAAAAATTGAGACTCCTCCGGCAAGGGTTATTCCTGGCAAAACGCGTCAACGAATTTTGAGTGAGGCCAAAAAGTGGCTCGGCACTCCTTATCGTTACGGGGGCGAAAGCCGTAAAGGAACCGATTGCTCGGGGATGGTGATGTGTGTATATCGTGATGCGGCTTCCATTAAACTGCCTCGCGACAGCCGTTCGCAACAACAATTCTGCAAGCCGCTTAAGCGCTCGGGACTTGCGCCGGGCGACCTTGTTTTTTTTGCAACCAAAGTCGGCGGGAGCAAGGTCGGGCACGTTGGAATATATATCAGCGACGGCGATTTTATTCATGCCTCAAGTTCCCGAGGTGTTATTATAAGCAATCTCGAGCAGGATTACTATAAACGTCATTATCATTCGGCGGGACGTGTTCCTTCTATGGACAGCCCCGTGGCGGTTGATAATGGAGCTGCGTTTGATGAGTTGTACGGGCCGCGAAGAAAATCGCCCGCGAAACCGATAAAAGAGCTTGAATCAAAGCCTGTTGTCATGCCTGAGCCTGCCATAAGCTTGGAGGAACTTTTGGCGAAACCTGTTGAAATGCAGTCCGATTCGGTAGCGTCGGTTCACCCTCCGTCCACACGCGCCCCTGAGGCTGCAAATAAAAAAGAGGAGGCCGACAGCATACGCGCTTCGGTAAAGCGTGCCATGCGCTTTTGAGAGTGTGTTTTATTACAGATAAAATAAAGGCCGCATCCGGCAAAGTGATGCGGCCTATAGTTTTGTATGTAAACGGGTTATTTGATGAATTGCTTGCTTACATTGTCGCCCTTGCGCATGATGTATATGCCGGGAGCGAGGTTTTTATTGTTAACGCGCACGCCCTGAAGGTTGTAGTATTCGGCAGCCGCATCGGATGAAGTTTCGATGTTTGTTACTGCTTCCAGCGGACCTTCCTTGAATTTTAACAGAGGCGCAATGGCAAACGAAGCGTGATCTTCTTCCTGAGCATACCAGTCGCCGCCGTTACCGCCGTCTTCGGCAGGCAGGTAGTGGTAGGCAGTGTTCTTGCCGTCGGTGCGTCGGAGGGCGTACATTGCAATGTTGTCTTCACCGTCGGCGCTGTAATCGTTGGGGAATCCGCTTATTGTTACGAAGAAAGCGGTATTGACTGTCACTTCCTTGTCGAGGACAAATTCGGTGGGATCGTTGTATGTGGTGGAGGCATCCACAATGCGGCTGACGGGCAATGTGCTCTTTGCAATCACTTCGCCGGGCATTCCGTTTTCATCGGGGAGTGCTATGGCAACTGTTATGGGAGCATCGGCCGAAACATATTCGGCAGCCCCGAAATAAACGTTCACGCTTCCGATAGTGGCTTCATAGACAGGAGTGTCGAATTTTTCGGCAAAGGCTGTCATATCCAGCCAGTTTGTGCCGCCGTAGTTGCCGTACCAGCCTAACTGTACGACACCGAGTTTATCGTTGTCTTCGGCAGGGATGTTCCATACGAGTGTTTCGCCGCCGGCTTTGACTCCATGGAGGTAGGTTTCCGATTTTCCGGCGGCGTTGCTTACTGTGAGGTCGACATCGAACATGCCTTCCATTACGTATTTAACGGTCACATTCTGTTCGTTGGATGTTTCGATGTTTGTGCCGGGGAGTGTCCATTCAAATTTTGTGGGCATTCCTTTGGAGGCATCGGTAAATGTGAGATTCACTCCAACGGGAACAGCAATTGCTGCTTCGGGCGAGTAGTACACGCCCTCGGGAATACCTATTGCAGCTGTTGGTGCTACTGCACGGGCAACGACATAGGAGTCTCGCACAAGTTTGTCGGTTTCGTCGCCCTTGCTTACGGTGAGAGTCACACTATAAGTACCTGCTTCGGGATATACGACTTCGGGGTTTGGTAGGGTGGATGTTGCAGGAACGGCACCTTCGAATTCCCAAAGGTAGCTTTCGGGCTCGCCTGTGGATAGGTCGCGGAATGCAAGCACATCGCCAACGTTTACGGTTACCGTGCTGACATCGCTTTTGGGGGCTTCTACGGTAAAGTCGTCGATGAGGACGTTATCGCCGTCGGTAAGGCTGTAGGTGAAAGCGAAATACACTTCTTTTCCGGCATATTGGGCGAGTTCCACTGTGTAGCGGTTCCATTTAATATCGTCGGTGGCGGCATCCTGCGAGGCCAGGAATGCATCCCATATTTTGAGAGGAGTAGAGCCTTGGGCAGTTTCGCATATATAGAGCTGCAGGTTACCGTAATAAATCCAGACAGGATTGAAAGCAGCGTAGAAGCTTACGCGTCCGCGTTCGGGAATGACAATGTCGGGAGATGTAGCCGCAGAAATGTCACCGGTATTCATATAACGGTGGAAAAGAGAGTATTGGCTATCGGGATTAATGCTTGAGAATGGCGGGAGTCCGTTGAATCCGGTTTCAGCAGTAAGTCCCCAGCTTGAACCTTGCGAAGTGCTCCATTCGTTTGCTTCATCGGGCGAGTCGAAACCGTTGTAATAGCAAGTTTCGTAGCTGTTGCCGGCCTCGAAATCGGCGTGGAGGGGGAGTTGGATATCAAAGGTCAGCACCTGCATTTCGCTCCAGATGTTGTTGCCCATGGCCTGAACCGAGAGGACGCACGATTTATCGAGGGTGAGAGTCATTTCGGTAGCGGGATGAATTTCAAAGTCTTCGATAATGCCAAGGTCGTCGGTTTCGGCGGGTTTGTCGCCGATGTGATACCACAAGGTGACGGCACGCGGGTCGGTGACTTTAACGTTTACTTCCACAGCCTCGTTGAACGTTCCTCCTGCAGGAGTGACGGTGAGGCCGGCCAGTGGCTCTTTGGCAACAATGGTAACCGGCAGGGTAAGTGTTTGATCAAAATATTTGTCGTTGCCGGCAAAACTTGCTGTAATTTCCGTTTCGCCAATGCCATAGGTGCTTATAACGCCGTATTTATCTACATATGCAACTGCCAGGTTGGAGCTTTTGTAGGTGATAGGCGAAACGTTATAGGGGTTGTCGAGGAGTGCCATGTCCTCCTCAAGGAGCTCTATGGTAAGGGATTCCTTAACAAATTTCAGTTCGGGACTGACACGTATGGTATAGCTTGCTTCGGCTGCTTCGCTGTAAGCCTCGCCTTCCTTGGCAACGGCCTTAAGTGTGCAGCTGCTTTCGATTTTGAAAGGAGCCGTGTATTCTGTTCCCGAAGTGCGTGGATTGCTTCCGTCGAGGGTGTAATATATGGTGGCACCGTCGTTTGCCGAGAGTGTGATTTCAACGGGTTCGTCGAAAGTTCCGCCGGCAGGAGATATGGCCGGTGCTTCTACATTGGTGGCCACGTCTTCGGTGCTTACCGACAGCATTTTTACGTAGGAGTTATTGGCTGCATTGGGAATGTCGAACAGCAATTCGACAGTACCTTCGGAGGCTCCGGCATCGCCGGGGACGAATTCGTATTCTACCGGAGTTGTACCGCTTTGATAGTAGTTTACACTGCTTTCGCCATTGCACACATATGCATTCCCGCCAACTTTTACCTGCACGGTACTTCCTTCGGCTTTGGTGCGACAGCTCACTTTAATGCTGTTGACTTTGCCGTCGAAGCCGTCGGAAACGAGTGAGAATTCATGAGTGAACCCCCCCGTTGAACCTACACATTGACCTGTCGACGACATGTACACAAGTTTGGTTTTAGGCTCGAAGTTGATAGTCCACAATTTTCCGTTGAGAGTGCGGGAAATGGAGGTGATGTCTTCGAAGTAGTAGCTGCCAAAGTTGAAAAATCCTCCCGGATACTCATTATTTTTTTCGGTAGCTGCCGAGTAACTGTCGGGCCAGTCGTAGCTCCATTCCATTGCGGCTGCATAGCCTGAGCCGGCAAAGGCCATTAAAGCTAATGTGAGAAAATGATTAAATCTGGTCATATTGTATATATTGGAATAAATTGATAAATATAGAAAAATGTGTATCCGGAATAATGTCAATGGCAAAATTAACTCTTTTTTTATAAAAAGCAAAAAACTTCCTAATTAAATTTTAAGCTGCCTATCGTATAAGGTAGAGGATGAGAGTAAGCCGCAGGCATTTCCGGGCAAAGGTAAAGCATGGTTTATAAATCTTGCAAAATTCGGGCGAATAAAACAAGTTTTATGCGTAATTCATTTTTTTTCGTTAATTTGCGGCGATAAAAACCATTAAGCGTATGAGAACAAAATTATTCATCTCAATTGTATGTGTCCTATTCGGATTACAAGTTGTCTATTCAGGAAATTCGGGCACGACAGCTCCGGTAATGTGGCCGGTATCTTACACGATAAAGTCGGACAAGCCGTTCGTGTATCCTCTTGAAGAAGTGGGGATAAAATTTGACCGCGCCATCAAACTGATGGATGGTGTAAGCACCCCTGTTACCATTCAGGCCAACGGGGTGGTTGTTGCCGAAGCCACTTCGCTCGAAATCATCAATTCTTCAAGCAGCAAATCTACCGAGGGAATCCTGAATGTGCATTTCGAGAAGCAGAATCTCCCCAAAGGTGTTACCTATCAGTTGTGCCTTCCCGAAGGTGTCATTGGTTGGACTGAAATGGAGGAGGGTATTTACCAACTTGTTAATGGAGCAATCCGAACCTCATTCAGCGTTCCGTCCACGCTTGGCCCTACATATGGTACAACAGATGGACAAGAACTTTATGACTCAAACGATTTCATCGTTTTCTTTTGGAAGTTTGATGTTAAAGCTGTAGGACAGCCAAAGTTCAACCTCTATCGCGAAAATGAAAAAATTGCCGAGATTCCGGCAGAGATTGCCGGCGACTGGGGCTTCGATAGTGCTCAACCGGCTTTCGAAGAATACATGACCTTTGATAAGGGCGTGAATTACAAACTCGTGTTGCCTGCCGGCAGTGCCTGCGCAATATATCGCGAGGATATTGTAAATGATGAAATTGTCTTCAATTTTATTGGGGGGTATAATGGTAACGAGGATTCATTCGTGTACGATTGGTGCAGTCTTTTTACAGATTATTCCGGAATCTTGGGCGAAGTTTCATTCAGATTTGACCGTCCCATAGAAATTGCTGCAGACGCCAAGGTTATTCTTCGCGAAATTTACCCGACGGCACAAATTATAATGGAAGTGACACCACGGCTTGATACTGATACCAACTGTTGGGTTCTTGTGTGTGACTTTGGCGGATACACACGTGATGATGAGTGGGGCTTTTCGATAGATATTCCGGAGGGCACGGTTACAAGTCAAGGCGTTAAAAACGCACACTGCGATGTTACAATTCAATGTGGCGGTATTGAAGTTATAACTGAGGATTCTGAATTTGCCTATCCCTACTACAATCTGCAAGGCATTATAGTAGATAATCCGAAAGGCGGGAATATCTATATTCGTAACGGCAAGAAAATAATCTACAAATAAACTATTAGGGGAGCTGTTGCAAAACGACTTTATGGAAGCAACTTAATACATTATATAATTATATAAAAAAACGACAGCGCCCTGAGGTTGAGGCGCTGCCGGTTTTTATTGTGGATTAAAATTATCGGATTGCGAGGTTTTGTGCACCGGTAATTTGCTGATATGCGTAAACTCCGGCTTGTGATATTTCGATAGTGCGATACTCGTTGCCGCCGTTTACGGGGAGTTTCACGTGATTGTCATCAACAAAAGTGAACAGTACGCCGCTTTGTTCTCCGGCTGTGTAGCTCCATGTTTGTGTGGCAGAGTCAAAGTCGAGGCGAACTTTTGAACCGTCGTTGCAGCTTACAATGTCGTAGCCTTTTCCATCGCATTGCACGAGGTAGCGGCCATCGTTGCCGTCGATAACTTTTGTACCTTTTGCCATGGGGTTTTCGCCGCTCCAGAATTCGATGCTGTTAAGCACGAGCACGTCGGCCAATGCGGTTACTTCGTAAACGGGAAGTACCCAAAAGGCAAAGAACACAAGTTCGTTAAGGAATTTGTTTCCTACAGTTTTGTTCCAACCCATGAGGCGGGAGGTGAGTGCAAAGCTGCCAATGCAACTTTGCATCGAGAGCATCGACACGCCGATTACGCATGCGAGTGCGGCTTTCATAAATTTTCTTTTCATAGTAGTGTGAAATTGGTTTATTGATGGAAATAACATGATTAAGCGCTTATTTCGCGACGTGCCTGCTCGTAGAAATCGGTTATTTTTTGGACGTAATTAACCGTTTCGGTTCCACGGCAATAGCCGTACTTCACCACAGGGTCGTTATAATAAGTGGGATTCATTTTCATTAATATTGCTTTGGATACGTTGTTGTCCCATACCTCGGGGTCGAGTCCGTATTTTTTAGCAAGCGCAATTGCATCGTAAACGTGCGCAATGCCCACATTATAAGCCGCAATAACGAATTTGAGGCGTTCTTTGTCGTCGGGAACATATTTAAGCAGATAGCTGTCGAGGTCGGCAAGGAGTTGTGTTGCAACTTTTACGCTCACTTCGGGATTGCCTAACTGAGAAACACTTGTACGGTATCCGCGTGCAGTGGCGGGCATAATCTGCATAAGTCCGCGAGCTCCGACCCATGAGCGGGCGTTAGGCTTGAAACGACTTTCCTGATATGCCTGAGCGGCCAGCAGACGCCAGTCCCAGTCGATATTAGGTGCATATTTTTTAAAAATATTATCGTACTGCGAGATGTATCCTTTGGAGAAATCGAAGCTTACAGTCGGGGTATATTTAGTCTGCTCGAAGTAGCGTTTCAGCAGCTCCTTGTTAATCTCCTGAGGTTCGGCCTCGGCAAACCAGGAGTTTATGGAATCGCCGAGCCATGCTTTGTCGGGCGCAACAGCCCACGATGCCCTTTGAGGGAAGCTTACGTCGAGGCTGATGTCAAGTCCGGGATAATAGGTGCGGTTAAGTTTTGCAATGTCGCTGTCTACAATAGTGAGCGGAATTTTACCGTCGTTCACCATTTCGATGAGGTCTTCGGTGATTAGGCTGTCGCTGTCGACCTCGCGGATTTCGATACCCCCGCCAAGTTCGTCGTTGAGGTTTTGGAGTCGGCGCAAATATTTGCTGTCCTTCTCAACATATACTTCCTTGCCAACAAGCTGGGTAATGTCGGTAATGGGTACTTCGCCTTTCTTTTTGGGCTGTACAAGTACCTGGGTGGTATAGTTCTCGGGTCCGCAAGGAACAACGAACTGACGGTAATGGCTCGTTATGGGCACTTCGTATGCAATGAGGTCCACTTTCCCCGAGTCGAGCATTGCAACGGCTGTGCTGAGGCTGTGGGCTACCTGCAGGTCGAGTACCATTCCTTTTTGTTTGGCAAGGCTGTCGACAAGAGTATAATCGTAGCCCATAGGTTCGTCCTTATAGAGGAAATAGGAACTTGGCCCGTACAGAGTTACAACTTTAAGGGTATCGGGTAGTTCGTGCCCGTCGGAAGATTCATGGTTTTTGCCGCAGGAGGCAGCCCCTGCGGCAAGAATGACTGATGTAATGATAGCGCCTGTTATGCGCAGAGAACGTTGTTGCATAATGTTTTGTATTGAACGGTCCCTGCCCGGGCCGTCGGTCAATATTCAAACGTGCCGTAAGGAGTTACCAGAGTAAGCTTCTTTACTGCGGCATCCTCTACGTGACCGATAATTTTGGCGTCCACACCGAAGCTCTTGGATATTTCTATTATCTGCGAGGCAACCTCGGCAGGACAATATATTTCCATGCGGTGTCCCATGTTGAAAACACGGTACATCTCGCGCGGGTCGGTACCCGACTGGCGGCGTATCAGCTCAAAGAGCGGGGGCACGTCGAACATGCTGTCTTTTACAACATGTTTTCCCTCTACAAAGTTCATTACTTTTGTCTGAGCGCCTCCCGAGCAGTGAATCATGCCGTGGATTTGGGGACGCATGGCCTCGAGGACGGCTTTTATAACGGGAGCGTAGGTGCGGGTGGGGGAGAGTACGAGCAGGCCGGCGTTGAGATCGGTTCCTTCCACAGGGTCTTCCAAATCTTTGCCTCCGCAGTACACAAGGTCTTCGTCAATGCCGTTGTCGTAGGTTTCGGGGAATTCCGCAGCAAGTTCGTGACGGAAAACATCGTGACGAGCCGATGTAAGACCGTTGCTGCCCATTCCTCCGTTATAACCGCTTTCGTAAACAGCTTCTCCATAGGACGCAAGGCCGACAATCACATCGCCGGCGGCTATGTTGGCGTTGTCTATGACATCGCTGCGTCGCATGCGGCACGTTACGGTGCTGTCGACAATAATAGTGCGGACGAGGTCGCCCACATCGGCAGTTTCACCGCCTGTGGAGTAGATGTTTACATTGTGACGGCGCAGTTCTTCGAGCAATTCTTCGGTACCGTTGATGATAGCCGAAACAACCTCGCCGGGGACAAGACGCTTGTTGCGGCCTATTGTGGACGAGAGCAGTATGTTGTCGGTAGCGCCAACACACAGCAGGTCGTCGATATTCATTATTAGCGCATCCTGAGCAATGCCTTTCCATACGCTGAGGTCGCCTGTGCGCTTCCAGTAGGCATAGGCGAGCGATGATTTTGTGCCGGCACCGTCGGCATGCATTATGTTGCACCACTCGGGGTCGCCTCCCAGATAGTCGGGAACTATTTTACAGAAAGCCCCGGGAAAAAGGCCTTTGTTGATGTTTTTGATAGCGTTGTGTACATCTTCTTTGGAGGCTGAGACGCCTCGCCGGTCATATCGTCCGCTTGACATATTATTGTTGTTTTATTTGAGTTTTGCAAGTTTGGATGGATTTCCCACGAGCCACACAATGTCGCCGGGTTGGAAAACGAGGTCGGGTCGTGAATCTATGTGTTCGTCGCCGCGGTCGACGGCAACAACAAGGGCTTCGTAAGTGTCGCGCAGAGCCGATGTACGCGGCGTCTGCGATACGAGTGGCGAATTTTCGCTGAGCAACAGGCTTGTAAGGCGAATCTGAGCCGGGTCGATTTGCGGTTCGCCTTCCGGAATACCTTTTTCAACAACGGGCAACAGCTTTTCGAGTTGCTCGTCGGTGCCTATAATGCTTATTACATCGCCGGGGAAAATGCGGGTGCGTCCGTCGGGAATGGGAATGTAGCGGTTTGCCCGCTGAATGCCCACAACGTTTACACCGTAGTTCCGGCGCAGATTGGAATCCATGAGGCGCTCGCCAACAAATTCGGCACCGTCGCCAACGGTCATATATGCCATGTGGAGGTCGTTCACCACGGCGTTCTTTTTGCCGCTGCGGCGAAGTTCGCGCTCGTTGAGGTTGTCCATGAACTTGCGCTCAATTTTGCCCATGCTCTCGCGTAATCGTCGCGAACCGAACATAACGAGCAGCAGCACAACACCGGCGGCTACGCACAGGCCGGCACGGGTGGAATATACATCGGCAATTGTGCGTGTTACGAAGAACAATGCGATGAGTCCGCGGAAAATTGTCATTACAATGCGCGGGATGCGGGCGTTTATACCCCGGCAAACTTCATCTTTGACAGGATTTACAGGTGTAAGCAGCGCCATGAGGAATGGCGACATTAACACGAGTGTCGCGGCAAGACCCAGTATATGGCTCCATTTTCCTGCAATACGTTCCAGATATGGGGTGAAATAGTTTGTCGAAACAATTTCAATAGCAAGTAGAACAACCGAATAGAGCAGCGTGCGCCAAAGGTAGCGTTTCAGTACGCGCCCCCATGGACGACCTTCGGCTTCGCTGCGCCCGGCATCGTCGTGATAGCGGTTAATAAGGAAGTTGAGCCTGTGCGGCAGGTGTCGCTCAAGTATATTGTAGAACGGGAGCGACATTTTTATAAAGTAGGGCGTTGTGAACGTTGTTATTACCGATACGGCCACAACAATGGGGTAGAGAGTGTTGTCCAACACGCCGAGCGACATGCCGAGCGTGGCGATGATGAATGCGAACTCGCCAATCTGAGTGAGCGAAAATCCCGACTGTATGGCAACGCGAAGAGTCTGCCCCGTTACAAGCATACCGAAAGTGCCGAATATTATCATACCCGATATAACTACCAGCGACAGCAACAGAATAGGCAGCCAGTAGGTTGCAAGGATTTCGGGCTGCACCATCATGCCTACGGAAATGAAGAATACGGCGCCGAAAAGGTCCTTTACAGGGGTAACCACATGCTCGATTCGCTCGGCATAGGATGTTCCGGCAAGTATGGAACCCATTACAAAAGCTCCCAACGCAAGGGAGAATCCGCAGTATACCGAGAAAACCGCCATGCCGAGGCATAATCCCATGGCAACGACAAGCAGAGTCTCGCTGTTGAGAAATCTGCGGATGCGGTTGAGCAGCGACGGAAGTACGTATACGCCCACAAGAAACCATATGAGAAGGAAGAATCCGAGCTTGCACACGCTGTAGAGCAATTCGGTTCCCTCAACGCTGTTGTTGATGGCTATGGACGAAAGCAATACCATCATCAATACAGCAAAAAGGTCTTCTACAATAAGTACGGCAAGGACAAGCGATGCGAATTTTTTTTGCCGCAGTCCCATGTCGGTGAAAGCCTTGATGATTATTGTAGTGGACGACATGGAAAGCATTCCGCCGAGGAAAAGGCTGTTTATGCGGTTGAAGTCAAGCATATGGCCGACGGCGAAACCGGCACACATCATGCCCGATACTATTATAAGCGCCGTCACAACCGCCGAGCCTCCGGAATTCAGCAGTTTGCGGAAACTGAATTCAAGGCCGAGCGAGAACAACAGTACAACAATACCAATCTGTGCCCAAAAATCGATGTTGGCTTCGGTGGTGACACTTGGAAGATATTCGAAGTGCGGGCTGGCCAGAAATCCGGCTACAATGTAACCCAATACGACCGGTTGTTTTATCCATTTGAAGAGCACCGTTACAATAGCTCCCAAAAGGAGGATAAACGCAAGGTCGGTGATGAGTCCCTCTATATTCATGTGTTGTTAAAAGCTCAGTTGATTGGCGAGAGTAATGGATTTTGTGGGGTGCAGTTTCTCGAACTGGGAGAAAAGCTTTATGTAATCGGTCGTTTCCCTGACAAGAACAATGAGGTTGAGGCGCGTTTCATTGTTTTCGTAATCGTAGTCCACAAAAAAGTTGTTCAGATGAATGTTGTGACGCCTCAGCACGGCTTTATAGTCGGATATTTCCGTGAGTATGTCGGCTGTTCGGATGCGGATGATTCTGCTTTCCGAGCCTCGGCTCACCTGCTGCTCGATGCGTTCCAGCTGGACGAGGACAAATAAAATGAGTCCGCAAGCAACTATCGAAAGCAAATAAAGCCCCAGTCCTACCGTCATTCCTATTATTGCTATCATCCACACGCCGGCAGCGGTTGTAAGGCCGCGAACCGAGCCTTTCATCTGTATAATTGCTCCTGCGCCGAGGAAGCCTATGCCCGTGATAATCTGTGCCGCGATTCGTCCGGGGTCGCCGTTCTTCAGTCCCATATATACCTGCGGGACGTAAATAGAGAGCAGCATGGCCAGTGTCGCGCCCATGGAAATAAGGGAAAAAGTCCGCACGCCGGCCGTTTGTCCCTTGCGCTTACGCTCATAACCTACAACAGCACCAAGCAGCATGCTCAGAACCAGTTTGTATATGGCTCCTATAGTGTTGACTTCTATTGAGTTTACAGCGTAATATATTTCCTCGAAGAGGGTCATGACGCGACTTTGCGTAATTTATTTTAAATTGAACGACCTGGAAATAAGTCGGAAGTTGTCGGCAAATAACTCAACAGTATAGTCTCCCGCTATCAAAGGAGTATTTACATCGTAGTAAATTGCAATTCCTCCAATTTCCTCGCCAGCATATTCAATTGTCTTTCGGGCAGTGAATTCCACCTGGCCGCCTTCGAAGGGGAACGTGCCGGCACTGCCGAGAAGTTGTCCCGAGGGAGAGATTATGCGCATGTAAATTGTTTTTTCTCCGACAGGGGTGGAATTGTTCTGAGGAATGGTGAAAGTTGCCATGAGCTGAACAGCTTTGGTAACTTTTTTCTCCGTTTTGCCTTTTTTGTTTAGAGCCGTGAGGGTGAGTCCGGTCACATTAAGTTTTTCGGCAAGAGTCATGCGTTCCGACAAAACTTCGTTACGTCGGCGTGTTTCATTCACCTGGGAGCTAAGACGGCTGTTCTGCTCCTTTATTTCTTTGTTTTCCGAGCGGAGAGCCTCGTTTTCCTTGTTGAGTCGGTCGATTTCTTCTACATAATGCTTCAAAAGGGCGCGAAGTGTGCTGATCTCGTTGCGAAGCTTGGCAATTTCGGCACCGCTTTTACGCTTTTGGTTAGCAAGTTCCTGCTGCAGTTTTTCCACTTGTAGACGGGCGGCTTCGTATTTATCGTTCAGTTCACGTTTTACCGAGTCGTCAGTAATGAAACGGCGTTGATCCTCGAATTGAGCAAATTCATCGTTAAGGTCTTGATATTCACGTTCCAGGTCGCGCTGAGCCATGTCAAGGAGCAACTGTTCCTGCTCGGCTTGCACTGCGGCGGCTTTGCGGCTTGAGCTTACGCCCCAGAAAATCAAACCGCCCACAACAAGGGCAAGCAAAACTATACCGACAACGAGCAAACCTTTGGCTGCACCTTGTTTACCGGTAGACTGAGTGTTTTTTTCCTCGCTCATATTTATATAGAATAATTTTCAATTATTAATGTGCAAAATTAGTCATTTATGGCCAAAGGTGCAAATTTGTTTTAGCGCTGAGTCGGATTGTACACTTTTGCAGATGCGTCAATGGCAAAAAGGTAGCAAAGATGTCGTTTTTGCATAATCATGGTAATATTTTGGGTGTTTTGTAATGCCGGAATGTGTAATAATTGTTAATGAGGTGGATTTTTGTCTCAAAATATTTGCACGTTAATTAAAACGGCCTTACCTTTGCACTGTGTTTTTCATGGTATAGATTTAAGGTTAATTAGATTGGTTGTCGAGAGACAATCAATTTTTTTTGTGTCTATTCGGATGAATATCTGCAATACCCTCACTTTTATGGCCTTTATAAGCCCTGTAGGGGCGGTGGCGCGAACATGATTAAACATGCTTTTTTGGTTTAGTTTCGTTCATAATAAACTCAGGTAACTGCATCAAAATTTGGTGATATATTTTTTGTGGGTTGTTTTGTTATCTGAACTTTAGCGAGGTTGGAATCATTAATATATTAAATATTAATGTTTAGCTTCAATAACGGATGAAACTACAGAGCATGGACGGCTGTACGGCGGCCGCATATATAGCATACGCTTTCAGCGAGGTTGCAACTATTTATCCTATCACACCTATTGCTTCGATGGGAGAGACGGCCGACAAATGGAATGTTGCCGGGCTTCGAAATCTCCTCGGTGCACCTATGCAGGTAAAGGAAATGGAATCGGAACTCGGTGCAGCAGGTGCCACGCACGGTGCGTTGGCAGCCGGCGCGCTCGCCACCACATTCACGGCATCGCAAGGGCTTATGCTTATGTTGCCAAACATGTATAAAATTGCAGGAGAATTGCTCCCGGGAGTTTTTCATGTGGGATGTCGGTCGCTTGCAACGCATGCACTGAGTATTTTCGGCGATCATCAAGATGTAATGGCTTGTCGCGCAACCGGTTTTGCCATGCTTGCCTCGGCCTCGGTACAGGAAACACACGATTTGGCTATTGTGGCTCATATTGCGGCTATAGAGGGACGTGTCCCCGTGCTTCATTTTTTCGACGGCTGGCGCACAAGTAATGAAACCTCTACAATCAGTGTGGCGTCTTTTGATGAACTTAAGCCGTTGTTGCCGGTAAAAGCCGTGGAAGATTTTCGCCGGCGTGCCATGTCGCCCGAACACCCCGATTTGAGAGGCTCGGCGCAGAACTGGGACGTTTATTTCCAAAATACCGAAGCTCGCAATAAGTATTATGACGCGTCCCCTGCAATTGTGCAAAAGGCTATGGACGAAGTGGGGAATCTTACAGGACGTCGATATAAACTTTTCGATTATACGGGGTGTGAGGATGCTACCGACATAATTGTTTCCATAGGTTCATCAACAGCTGTAGTTGAAGATACTGTTAACTTTCTCAATGCATCCGGAGGCAAATTCGGAGCTGTAAAAGTTCGTCTTTACCGTCCATTTTCGGCAGAAGCATTGCTGGAAGCCATTCCTGCGAGTGTCCGCCGCATAGCCGTTCTTGACCGTACTAAGGAGCCGGGCTCACAGGGTGAACCGCTTTATATGGATGTTGCCGCAGCTGTTCAGGCGTCCGGCCGCAATATCAAGGTTATCGGAGGACGGTATGGTCTCGGGTCGAAGAACTTCGATCCGGCAATGGTAAAAGCTGTTTTCGACAATTTGACCTCAAACGAGCCTGTGCAAGGATTTACAGTAGGTATAGAGGATGATGTTACTCATCGCTCACTATCCGTTGATACGTCGTTTGAAATCCCTGCACCGGGTGTTACTGCCGCCGTATTCTATGGAATGGGGTCGGACGGCACCGTCGGGGCTACACGAGTGGCCGCACATATTATCGGCGATGCTGCCGGATTATACAGCCAGGCCTATTTTGAATACTCTGCAAAGAAGTCGGGCGGTTTTACAATAAGTCAGTTGCGTTTTGCCGACAAGCCCGTGAGGCAGGCCTACAGTATTGAAAATGCAGGCTATATAGCATGTAACAAGAGTGCTTATGTCAACCGTTTCGACCTTGTGGACAACTTGAGCGAAGGAGGTGTTTTTGTGCTTAATTCGCCATGGATAGCTCAAGAGATGAAGGAAAAACTGCCCTTGAGTCTGCGCTGTAAGCTCGCCGACAAACATGCACGCTTCTACAACATAGATGCATTTGCAATTGCATCGCGGCACGGTCTTGGCGTGAGAATCAACATGATAATGTTGACTGTATTTTTTAAATTGCAGGACATAATTCCGTTTGAAACAGCCTTAAAACAGCTCGAAACCTACATAAGCACGCTATATAAGCATGAGGGCGGACAAGTTGTTGCCAATAATCTTGCCGCAATACAGGATGCGGCAGCTGCTATTGTGAGTATAGACTATGACAGTGATTGGAGCAGCAGTAATTCTGCCGAAGTGCAAAGCGAGGACGGCATTCCTGATTTTGTGAAAAGGATTGCCCGACCGTGCGAGCGGCTTAAAGGAGGTGACTTACCTGTATCGGTATTCTCGCCCGACGGCACTATGCCTATGGGAACAACAGCATACGAGAAACGTACGATTGCCGATTTTATACCGCAATGGAATCCGACAAAGTGCGTTCAGTGCACCGAGTGCTCGCTTGTGTGCGCACATGCGGCCATACGACCGTTTTTGCTTGACGCCAAAGAAAAGAGTTCTGCTCCTGCCGACTTTACCACGATTCCTGCGCATGGCAAGTCGCTTGCCGGGCTTGAATTCCGCATCCAGGTATTTCCGCAGGATTGCACCGGTTGCGGTTCATGTGCCACCATATGTGTCGGCAAAGCCTTGGATATGATGCCATTGGCAAGCCAGTTGGACAAGCAAGTTCCGTTGTTGGATTATGCCTTGAACCATGTAAGCATAAAGGATTCGCTTGTGCCGCGCAACTCCGTGAACGGATCGCAATTTCAACAGCCGCTACTGCAATTCTCGGGTGCTTGTGCGGGTTGCGGCGAAACTCCTTACGTAAAACTTCTCACCCAGCTAATGGGAGAACGCATGATAATTGCCAATGCCACCGGCTGTTCTTCCATTTGGGGAGCAAATTATCCGAGCAATGCGTATTGTACCGACGGCAAAGGCCGAGGTCCTGCGTGGGGTAATTCGCTGTTTGAAGATAATGCCGAGTACGGCTATGGAATTGCCGTGGCGATTGCGCACCGCCGCGAGCAACTGGTCGAAGTTGTAAAGGCTGCCGTTGCCGACAGCTCCACCGCTGCAAAAGTGAAAGATGTGTTGCAGACCTGGCTGCAATGTCGCGATAATGGCCCGCAATCGGCAAGCGCTTCCGAAAAAGTTATAGTAGCACTGAGAGACAATCCGCAAACCAAGGGTGCCGATTATATGCTGGATAATGCCGATTTATTTGTAAAGAAGAGCATTTGGGCTATAGGCGGCGACGGTTGGGCTTACGATATAGGTTTTGCCGGGCTGGATCATGTGCTGGCTCAGAATATCGACATTAATATTCTTGTAATGGATACCGAATGCTATTCCAATACGGGCGGCCAGACTTCCAAAGCGACTCCGCTTGGTGCCGTGGCAAAATATTCCTCCGACGGCAAGCGCACATATAAAAAAGACCTCGGGCGCATGATGATGACTTATCCCGGTGTTTATGTCGCGTCGGTAGCGCTTGGAGCCGATTTCTCGCAGACTATACGAGCCTTTACCGAGGCTGATGCGCATGTCGGCCCGTCGATTGTAATTGCATATTGCCCCTGTATCAACCACGGTATAAGGAAAGGAATGGGTTATTCTATTGTCGAAGAACGTAATGCCGTTAAGTGTGGATATTGGTCGCTGTATCGAAATAATCCCGCTTGCAAGCCGAGCCTGCAAGTCGATTCTCCCGCTCCCGATAAAACCTTGCAAACGTTTATAAACGGCGAAGACCGTTATGCCGACCTCCGCATGCTGGACAGCGTGGCCGCATCCACACTGCAGCCCGAACTTGAGCAACATTGCGATGCTGTTTATAATTTGCTCGAGTACAATGCCAAGTACGTCGGCTGAATAAAAACAGTCCCTGGGCATCAGCGCTTCGGGGACTGTTCATGATTAGAAGTTATCAGGTTATTAATCCGTGTGTAAAAAAACGAGCACGCCTTGTATATACAAAGCGTGCTGCCATATGCGTTTCCATTAACTCTGTAAATCACATGCCGGCATAACGTTTTGCCGGCGAGAGGCGTCTCGCTTCAATATGATTCTACAGACGGGTAATAGAGTATGTTCAATAAATAATAGGGAAGAGAAGCCGTCCCACTACTTTCCGCTTTATATAGCCGAATTGCCAGGGTAGTGTGCTCTTCCGTACAGAACAAGTTACAGTTCTGTTTTGCACCGCGAAATTATAAAATATTCCTGCTTTATGCAACGGTTTGCCAAGAATGTTTTTTCAGAAGTAAAACGAATACTACCTGTTTCGTTTGTTAATATCTGTTTTTTCTGTTGCCTAATCCGATGAAAATGGTCATTTTTGCATAGAAAAAAACAAAACCCGATAGCTTGATATACAGGGGCTACCGGGATTCAACACTGCAAAGGTAGTGCTTTTAATCTTAAAAACAAACTATTATTTTCAATGAGCTTGACAAGGTCAATTCCTTGCGAAACCGTATTGCACACCACGAGACTATTTGTTTTGCAACAAATACGTCAACAATAGATACTTCCTATGTGATAAACATATATTCCAAGATAAAGACATTGTTTTCGTGGATGGGTATTGACAGCAATTCTCTCTTATATGGGTTAGATCATATAAACCGTGTCTGCGCTCAAATTAATCAGTTAAACCCTGGAATTTGACGCGTCTAAATCGGTATAATAACGCGCATTCGTCTTAAGAGGCTTCAAAACGAAATGCATAATTATACTTCGCGTTTATATTGTTTTTTTTGATTTGCGGCGGGTGAAAGTAATGTAGCAGGCACTGAAAATTCCAAGAGTTGCATATGTGAGTGTCTGCATGCTCCAGCATACCATGGAGTAAGCTGCACCGTCGGTATCTCCAATATTATACAGGCCAAGTGCAAACATTACGGCTATGTTCCATGTGCCGAGTCCTCCGTTAGAGGGGATAAGTATGCTGCACGAGCCGAAAACGAAAACAACCAGGCCCGGAATCATTCCATAGCAGCTCCCCGGCTGTGTTATTAGTTCCCGGGTAAACGGGAAGGCGTAAAAGCATACATAAGTTTCGAAAAAGTAGCATGCCCATATCCCTACTGTCAGCAACAGATACAGTCCCGTTTTTTTTAGATGAAAAAGAACAGCGAATCCGTTCCATATTCGCAATGCACTGTGTTTCATGCCTTGGACAAAATGTGAGCTGCGGAAAATATAAAGCATAATGCCTGAGGCAAGTAAGGTTATGCCGATAATGTACCACACAGTTGTGTCGGAAATTAATTCGTGCAATATTCTGCCCACGGAATAGTAATCCATGAAACGTACCATGGCATTGTGCGCAATGAAAATTGTGGCTGCAATGAATAGAACTATCATTATTCCGTCGGAAGCGCGATCGCCGATGTCGGTGCCTACAACGGTAGAAAGTTTTACGTCGGCTTTCCGGGCAATGAAAACGCATCGCCATGCTTCTCCCAAAAAAGGAAAAACAAGATTCAACGCATATGCCCCGAAAATTGCAATACATCCACCTATGCCGGAAACACCGTTCACTCCGGCTGCGTTCAGCTGCAGGCGCCAGCGAAATCCTCGAATTATGAGCGACAGTGCCGTCAGAGCCATCATTATACAAATATATCGGTAGTCGACACCGTCATGAATTATATTTTCAATCCGGTGTATATTCACGTTATGAAGCAGCCATCGTATGAGGGCTGCCGAAATTGCCAAAGGCAGGAGTATTTTGACTACAGTGGCAATAATGCGTGAAATACAGCGTTTATTATGTTGTTGTGCCGAAAACATTAAATGAACGTGTTTGTAATGATATTTATTTAATAACAAGCATTTTGTAATTCATGTTCGATAATTCGCCTATGAAAATATTTGCCGCTCCGCTTCAGGGATATACCGATGCTGTTTTTCGCCATTGGCACTCGGAACTTTTCGGAGGCGCGGATGCTTATTTCACTCCGTTTTTGCGAGTGGAAAAAGGAGAACCTGCGACACGGACGCTGAGGGATATAAATTCTCCGTTGAACTGCAATTGCGTGTGCGTTCCTCAGATAATTTTCGGGAATGCCGGAGAATTTACAATTCTAAAGGACGCACTTGTAGAAGCAGGCCACAGGAATATTGATTTGAATTTGGGCTGTCCGTTTCCTCCACAGGTACACAAGGGCCGCGGAGCAGGTTTTTTAAGGCGAATCGAAGAGCTTGAAAAAGTGGCACGTATTATTGAAGCTACTCCCGATGTTCGTTTCTCCTTAAAAATTCGTCTTGGCGTGGAAATTCCCGATGAGTGGCGTTGTATAATGCCACAGTTGTGTTCCATGAGGCCGGAGCATATAACAGTTCATCCCCGCACGGCGCGACAGCAGTATCGCGGTGATTTGCACATGGATGAGTTTGCCGCTTTTTACGAGCTTTCAACTTGCCCTGTTGTGTATAACGGCGAAATCAGGGATTTGGAAGATTATGAAAACATTGTCGGCAAATATCCCGGCTTATACGGGGTGATGATTGGGCGCGGCTTGCTTGGCCGGCCATCACTTGCAGTGGAAATTAAAGAAGGCTGCAGTTGGAGTGAAGCCCGAAGAAACAAGGCCGTGCTTGAATTGCACGACCGTATGTTGCAGCATTACTCGGCAACTCTTTGCGGTGAGGCGCAGATATTATCCCGAATAAAAGCTTTTTGGGAATATATGGATTTGCCGGGGCGTACGGGAAAAAATATTGCGAAAGCCCGTACTATGGCCAATTATACAGCTGCTGTGGCTGATATTTGGAGATAGGTTCAGAAAGGACTGTCATCATCGGATACACTTGTCGGCGCTATTCCAAGGGCTTCGGCATCGGCCGCGGCCTGAGCTGCGTTAGCTTCGGGAACCGCTGTCTCATTGTTGTCGCCGGCAGGAAGAAGTCCGCCCCCGTATGTGGCTTCGTTGAAGTTGTCCCAGTTTTCAAAACGGACGAATTCGCTGCGGAAGAACATATCGACTGTACCGACACTACCGCTACGATGTTTGGCGATTATAAATTCGGCTTTGCCCTTTATGTTGTTCCCTTCTTCGTCAACAGCTTGTTTCAAATAGTACTCGGGACGGTGTATAAAGCATACAATGTCGGCATCCTGTTCAATGGCTCCCGATTCGCGGAGGTCGGAGAGCTGCGGTCGTTTGTCCTTGTTCCCTCGGTCTTCCACTTTTCGGTTAAGCTGTGACAGTGCTATGATAGGGATATTCAATTCCTTTGCCAGCTGTTTGAGAGAACGGGATATTGTACTTACCTCCTGTTCGCGAGAACCGAGCTTTATACCTGCTGTCATAAGCTGGAGGTAGTCGATAATAATCATTCTCACACCGTGTTCACGGACAAGACGTCGGGCTTTTGTGCGCAGTTCCATCATGGATATGCCCGAGGTGTCATCGACAAAAAGAGGTACCGATTGCAATTTTTGTAATCGGCTTAGTAATTGAGTCATTTCGAGGTCGCTCAGTTTGCCGCTGCGTACTTTTTCACCGGGAATCTCACATGCGTTGGCGATGAGACGGTTCACAAGCTGCATATTGCTCATTTCAAGAGAGAAAACGGCAATGGGATTATTGTCCATTGCAATGTTAAGAGCCATTGAAAGAACAAAGGCTGTTTTACCCATTGCAGGACGAGCGGCAATGATAATGAGGTCGGAATTTTGCCATCCTGATGTAACCTTGTCAAGCCCGTGGAATCCTGTGGGAAGCCCGCTCAATCCCGATGCACGCTGCGAGGCAATTTGCATCTGTTCCACAGCACCGGTGAGCAAGGAGTTTATCTGAACTACCTCGCGTTTAACGTTGCGCTGTGAAATTTCAAACAGTTTCTGTTCCGCCTCCTGAAGCAGGTCGTCCACATCGTTGCTTTCATCGAAAGCAGAGTTTTCCACAGTTGAGGCAAAACTGATAAGTTCGCGAGCCAAATATTTCTGTGCAACAATTTTTGCATGAAATTCCACATGAGCCGCCGATGCCACGTTCATTGTAAGTCCTGCAATAAACGCTGCTCCGCCAACTTTTTCCAGCTCGTCGGTCTTTCGGAGGTGGTTTGTAACCGTCATCATGTCGACAGGCTGTTCTTCCAGCCCGAGAGCTTGAATGGCCTGATAAACGATTGAGTGTCTCGGCTCGTAAAAGCTTTCGGGCTTAAGGAGGTCGCATACTTGCGCAAATGCATCTTTTTCAAGCATAAGCGCTCCAAGAACGGCGGCTTCAATTTCTATAGCACGTGGTGCGAGACGCCCGGCGATGTCGGCGGGAAGTGTATTGGCATTGTTTCCTTTTCGGGGGAAACGGCGTGTGGAGGATTCGAATTCCATTTACAGACAGAACTTATTTTCGTGCCTTTTTGGCTTTGTCAATGAAAGTTTCGGTTGGGATGAAATATATTTCCAGACGACGGTTTTTTTCGCGGTTGGCGATTCCGGTATTAGGAGCTACCGGTTCATCGGAACCGAGTCCGTAGGGTATTATACCGGTTTCGTTATTTCCGCATGCTTTGAAAAAATACTCATCCACGGCATTTACGCGGTCGGCGGTAAGGCGCTCGGCATAGAGTTCGTCGCCGGTGTTGTCGGAATGCATTGCAATGACAATCTTATAATTGTCGGTTCGCTTTATATACGGAACCAAAGGAGCGAGAACAGCCGAAGCTCCGTCCGACAATATAACGGCATTCGGCGCAAACAAGCGGGCGGCGGGAACGGTTACAAGCACCACTTCGCCCGAACGTACTGTCTCGGCCGAGTACCCGGCATTCCGCAAAGTGCGCAGCAGATTATTCATTGCCGACGCAACGGCTGCACTGTGTTTCGGCTGCACTGCCGGTTCGGCGATATTTTCCTCAATGTTCGCAGCAAGAGGGTCGAAGGCAGACATGCGCAGCGGCAGTACGCAAAGAATGCATAGTGCAAATATACGTGCAAGTAATTTGCAGGACGTCATTTGAGCAGTTCCTCCTCGTAGTTTAGTTCCGCCTGCACCATAGCCATTATTTCTTCCCGGCTGTATGCTATTGCTGCGGGAGATTTTGCAAGAGCTTTCACAACATAGTCGGAAATGAGTTCGGCATCGTCATCGTCGTCATCATCGGCCATGCTGAGGTCAAGGTCGCCGTTTTCCTCGTAGTAGTCGAAAATAAGGTCGAGAACTTCGGTGGCCGCGTCAACATCGCGACGGTCGGCTCCCAGAGCCTTGTTCATAAGCTTTACTGCGGTGTCTTCGTCGAATTCTTTCATGCGTTAAGTTCTAATAGCCCTTGGGGCAGATTCATGGAGAGTATTTTGTTATCGGTGTCGATATCGGTAATAAGTTCGTCTGCTGCAGGAACGAAAGCTTCCTTTCCGTCGGGGCGTTCTATAATGAAAATGCAGTTTTCGGTACTTGCATCGTAGCCGGTTATAGTTCCGGCTGTTGTATCACCGTCGACAAGTGTGTAGCCAACAAGATCTTCGAAGTAAAAAACATCTTCGTCCTCGTCGGTTTTTTCAATTTCATCCTGCTGAACGTACAGCGGTGCACCAACGAGTATGGCCGCGGTTTTTTCATCGGAAAGCCCTTTGAAAGAAATAAGATAGCTTTGCGAGCCTTTGGGACGTACCGAATTTATGCGGAATGGTACGTAAAGACCATCGACAGGAACAAAAACGAACTTGTCGACATCGGGGGTATAGCCGTCGTTGGCAATAAATGCCGAGAGTTCTCCTTTAATGCCGTGCGTTTTAATGAACTCTCCAACCCGCTGCAGAGTCTGTTGAGGATTCATTTTCTTTTTTTCTTTTTACCGGATGGTGTGGGAGCCTGTTTGTTGAAGTCGTGTAGACGTATAGCCTCGGGGTCGGCGCTGATTTGTCCGTGCGACATTCGTTGTAGATCTTTGAGCACGCGCATGTCGTCCACACCTTCGGGGCATGTTTCCATGAGTGCTTTCTTCATCTGGTTGGCGATGAGTGTTACAAGAGCATCGCGTTCATCTCCCGGTTCAAGGGAGCACGCAGTGTCGATGAGGCGGGGGATAAGGTCGCCGTAATGGCGCATATGCAGGTAGCCTGGGCGTGACACGGGTACGGGGTCAGGCTTATCTTCGAAAACGGGCGGGTCGAGATGTTCAAAGGGAAAATCAACGTCGAGAGTGAAGTCACTCATAATAATTAGATGATCCCACAGTTTGCGCATGTATTCCTCGTTGTCGCCTGTGGGAGGAAACAACACGGTCATTGCATCGATAATTGCATATGCGCATTCGGTGCGTTCCAGGCGGTCCTCAATGCTCATGCAATGATCCACCATGTTTTGTATATTGCGTCCGTATTCGGGAAGAATAAGCTTCTTCAGTCGGTTGGAGTAGGTAAGCATTTGCTATGTTTTGTTTTGAGTTTCCAAAGTTACTCTAAAAATCCCAAACGGCAAAATTGAATGTCATAAAGCAATGTTAAACGCTGCTTTATGACATTCGCAATTTATTCAATCATTTTCAGGAAAGTATCCTCGTCGATAATAGGGATTCCAAGTTTGGCAGCTTTTTCAAGCTTTGCCGGACCCATATTTTCGCCGGCGAGAACGTAGTTTGTTTTGGATGATATGGAGCCCGAGTTTTTGCCTCCGTGGCTCTCAATCATCTTTTTGTATTCGTCGCGCGAGTGGCGGGAAAACACGCCGCTTATAACAAAAGTTTTTCCTGCCAGAGTGTCCGATTGCGGCTGTTCATCGGCTGCGCTTTCCATTTGCAAGCCTGAAAGTCGGAGCCGTTCTACAATCATACAGTTGTCGGGGTCGGCAAAAAAGTCGCATATGGATTTTGCCGTGCTCGGACCTACATCGGGAATGGCCTCCAGCTCGGGAGCCGACATGCTCATGAGCTTGTCCATGCTGCCGGTTGCCTTGGCCACTTTTTTTGCGGTAGTCTCGCCAAGATAAGGAATGGACAGTGAGAAAAGAACGCGCTCGAAGGGGACATTAATACTTTCACGAATCCCTTCTATAAGGCGCTGAGCACTTTTGCGGGCGAAACCTTCGATTTTTTCCACCTGCTCTGCCTGTAGGGTATAGAGGTCGGCAATGTTGTTTACGTACCCGTGTGCGTGGAGCGCAGCGGCTGTTTCCTCGCCTATGCCGTCGATGTTCATGGCGCGGCGGGCAACAAAATGTTCGAGTCGTCCAACAATTTGCGGTACGCAGCCGTACTTGTTAGGACACATCCACGCAGCTTCTCCTTCGTTGCGTATAAGCCGTGTCCCGCAGGAAGGACATACAGCAGGAAATTCCACTGCAGAAGAACCTTGTACACGCTCGGCAATTTCCACACCGGTAATTTTGGGAATTATTTCGCCGCCTTTTTCAACATAAAGCGTGTCGTGTTCGTGGATGTCAAGAGCTTTCATTATATCGTCGTTATGCAAAGATGCGCGTTTGACGATTGTTCCCGACAACAATACCGGCTCCAGATTAGCCACGGGAGTGATTATACCCGAGCGTCCTACATCGAACGACACGAAACGCAGGCGTGTAAGCGCGCGTTCGGCGGCAAACTTATAAGCCACAGCCCAGCGCGGCGATTTTGCCGTGAAACCGAGATTGAGCTGGCTGCGAAGCGAATTTACCTTGAATACGAGACCGTCGGTGGCAACGGGAAGATTCTTCCGTTCGGTATCCCAATAAGTTATATATTTGTCCACTTCGTCGATAGAGTGGAGCAATGTCATTGCATCCGATACCTTGAATCCCCACGATTTTGCCAAAAGCATGTTGTCGTAGTGGGTGTCGGCGGGCAGATTCTCACCCAAGAGATAGTAGAAATACGCATCCAGGCCGCGCCGGGCGGTTTCGGCGGAGTTCAACAGTTTCAAAGTTCCTGCGGCGGCGTTCCTCGGGTTTGCAAAAGGAGTTTCACCGGCAGCAATTCTTTCCTCGTTAAGCCTTTCGAAAGCTTTCCACGGCAAAACAATTTCGCCGCGTATTTCAAAGAAATCGGGCCAGCCTTCGCCTTGCAGTTCAAGAGGAATGGAGCGGATTGTGCGCACATTGTCAGTAACAATATCGCCAACTTGTCCGTCGCCGCGTGTTACGGCGCGAACCAAGCGCCCGTGCTCGTAGATGAGTGATATACCGGTGCCGTCGAATTTCATTTCTCCCACCAGAGTGCTCTGTTCGCCGGCAAGAGCGTCGTCCACACGTCGCACCCATGCATCCACGTCGTCAATTGAATATGTGTTGGCAAGCGACAGCATGGGATATATGTGCCTTACTTGCTCAAAACCCGAACTGAGGTCGGAGCCTACGCGCTGGGTTGGCGAGTTCGGGTCGGCGTACTCGGGATGCTGCAGTTCCAAAGCCTCGAGTTCCTTCAGGAGCATGTCGAATTCCTTGTCGGAAATCTCAGGTTCGTTTCGCACGTAGTAATTATAGTTGTGTCGGTGCAGTTCCTTTCGGAGATAATCTATACGTTCCTTATCAGTAGCCATTTTTCTTTCGGTCGAACTTAACGTAGCTCTGTTGAGCGGGTTTGTATTCTTCGTCGTTCCACAAAGTGCTGGAAATCATGAGGTCGGCACTTATGCGGTTGCAAGCGATTGGCACGTTGTGAATGCGGCACTGGCGCAGAAGCATCTGAATATCGGCTTCGTGCGGCTGAGGGTTGAGGTCGTCGATAAGAAAAACGGCGAGATCTACCTCATGACGTACCACCATTGCGGCAATTTCCGCGTCGCCTCCCAGAGGGCCTGAATTCATGCAGGTAATATCGGCCTGTATGCCCATTTCGTCGAATGCTTTTTGAATGAGGCTTCCTGTTGTGCCCGTGCATACGATATGGTGTTTGCTAAGATATGCGGCGTTGTATTTCGCCCAATCCACCATGTCGGCTTTTCTGTTATCGTGCGCTACGAGAGCGATAGTGAGTTTGTCTTTCATATTTCAGTGCAGTTAATTGAGTTATCGAATTTTATCGGGATTACGTGCAATGAATTCTTTCCACGACGAAGGTCCTTTGGCCGTCGTCGGTTTCCCCGACTCGTAAAAATGGCAAAGAGCCGCTGCCAATGCATCGGAAGCGTCGAGTTTAAGCTCCGGCTCTTGTTGCGGCATGTTAAGTATTCGCCTCAACATGTTCGAAACCTGCTCCTTGCTCGCCGCACCGTTTCCGGTTATGGCCTGCTTTATTTTGCGAGGTTCGTACTCGGTAATGGGCACCTGTCGTGATATGGCCGCCGCCATAGCCACACCTTGCGCGCGTCCGAGTTTGAGCATGGATTGCACGTTTTTCCCGAAGAACGGTGCTTCTATGGCCATTTCATCGGGGCAATATTGCTCAACAAGCATACTTACCCGTTGGAATATACGTCCCAAACGTATATAATGATCGCCGAGGCGCGAAAGTTCAATCACACCCATGGCAATCATTGCCGGCTGCCGCGAATATATGCCCAGAATTCCGTAGCCCATCACGTTTGTGCCGGGGTCGATACCGATTATAATCCGGTCGGCTTTCCGTACCTTTTCTTCAATCATTCTCAGGACTCTTAATAACGTCCATTTCGGTTTCGAACATACCTGCAGCCGGTCCCCACGACTGACCGATGGCCCGGTGTATGCGGGGGAGCGCTTCGCGGCGGAAACCGGTCAGCGCCTGCGAGTCGGGCATTCGCATCTGCAAAGCAAGGCAAACAGTCGGCTGTCCGGTAATTATGTTAGGCTCCGGTTTCATTTTTATTGCCGTGAGGAGAGGATTGTAGGCGCCGCATGCCTCGGCAAGAGGTATGTATGTGTCAAAAAGGAAGCGTACGAACTCGTCGCGGATATTGGTGTCTATGCTGAAAGTAGTGTTGATGAGAATCATATTTCTATTTTTTGAATCTGCGTCGAATGGCACGCAGGGCAAAACCTATGTGCCGCCAACATGTGGGTAATGTGCCGTAATAATAACACATAATTCGGAATCTTTCGAACAAGGAGGGCAGTTTGTTTTGTGTAGTAAGCCCCTCGTTCAGATAATCGGCTATATAATCGTCGGGTATATATACGTTTCTGCGCGAGTGCTGCAGTGTGCGTATACACCATTCGTAATCGGCCGAAAAACGGTATTTGAGGTTGTAGAACCCGCTTATGCGGCGCAGGGGCACGAACGACTGGTGACAGACGAGCATGCCTTGCGCAAAACTTTTCAGGGTGAGCTTTTCGGGAGCGAGCAAATGCCGTTCGCCTACAGCCTTTCCCTCCGAATCCACAATCAGCGTCTGCCCGTATACAATGCCGGGGAAGTTTTCCCGCTCGATAGTGCGGGCAAGCATACTCAGAGTATCAAGACTGTGGAAAGTGTCGCCCGCATTGAGAAAAATAAGATACTTTCCGCAAGACATTCCAATGCCTTTGTTCATGGCATCGTATAGTCCGGCATCAGGTTCCGAGTTGATACGGCGGTTCGGATTCGGATATTTTTTTATAATATCAAGTGTGTTGTCGCGTGAAGCTCCGTCAAGAATAAGATGCTCGTAGTCTTTGCACGACTGTGCATCGACCGAGGCAATAGTGCGCTCTACAGTAGTTGACGCATTGAATGTGGCTGTGATTATAGTAAATAGAGGTTCCATTAGTTGTGGGGAGCGCATTTTTTGAAAGTTTCGGTTAGTTTATATTCCATATCGGGTGTATTTTCCTTTACACGCAAGGTGGTGCCGAAGCGTTTGTTACCGAGTTTTTCGGCAGTGCTGTCGGCAAAAAGATCCATGGCCCGCGAGTCAATAATCTCATACGCAACTGTGTGGTGTATGGGAGCGTCGTGGAATCGCTTCGGGGCGCTTGATAGATGCCCGGTTTCAATAGTGCTGATTTTTGTCGCCCGTTTCCATAGAGAATCGCCGCTGTCGGCTCCGATGCACAACAAATAATCGTCCTTGTCGGCAATGGCCGCGAATCGTAGCGGAATATCGGAGTAATGTCGCAGAACCGTGTTGGTGCCTTGTTCGATTATTTCGGAAACGGGTATTCGCAGCGCATTTTCATTGTCGAATCCAAGAATGAGCCATCCGTCGGCGGCATCGTGTGGAACAATAAGTGCAAGCCTGCAGTTCTCATCGCTTTCAAGGTACAGGTCTACATCACTGAACTGCAGCTCATCCTCGCCGGTGAAATAAAGATATCCTTCGGGTTCGGCATATCCGTTTTCGTATTCGTGAAGAATATTCGGTTTCCAATGCGATGTAGGTACGGCAGGGTTTGCAGGAACTTCCGGTTCGGGCGATGCGTTATTAACGGACTCCGATTGCACCGACTTGGCTGCCGGTATTATTTCCTCTTGTTGAATTTCTTCCGGCTCGGAGGGCGCCGAAGTCTCCGAAACGAGCGAACGCATCAGCTCGCGATCGGCTTTTAGCTCACGGCGCTCGCGGATGAAATCGTCGCGATCATCGCCGTGATATTCGCGCGTGGACTGTCCGCTCTGGCGCACGAACAGCCTGCCGTCGAGCAGCACGGGATCGGCCGATTCCTCGGCATCAATAATAATAACCCCTTTATCGGCTTCATTGTCGATTGACACGGAAATTTTACGTGCTGCCGCGGGCGAGAAGTATTCGTTTACAAGGTCTTCGATGAATACTGTCATATTATCCAGCGTTATGATTCGGTGACGGTGTTTTCCCGCCATCGCCGGATGTCGCTCGAAGTACTTGAAGTCGTCGTGCAGTCCCACTTCAAAACCATTGTTGTTCACGCCGAGGTAAAGACGTCCGCCGTTAGCGTTGAGCAATCCGGCTATGCGGCTCATTATGTGGAACTGCTGTTCGGCGGGAGCTTCGCGCATATCCTCGCCGCTGTTAACGGCAGGGTAAACAATGGAGGTTTTGAACTCAAGATATTTTGATTCCGACCCGTAGTATTTGCCGGGTTTGGTTTCATTGTTCACATTGAGTTTTTCCATTATCTTTTGCTTGATGCTCGCGGCAATTTCGGTATCGTCGCTGCCCGACAGATGCACCATATTGTAGGCAAGCACCATGCGGGCGATAATGCCTTCCAGTTCATTGGCAGGATTACCTGCGGTAGCGTACAGCTCGGTGTTTTTTTCGGTTCTTGCCAGCCATGATACCATTTCAAGACGATGGTATATAAGTTTGAGCATGGGGTCGTCTACGGCGACCGACCGCAGTTCCTCAAGCTTTTCGGAGTCAATGCGGCTGTTGGTGGCAAAAAACTGTAGCTGGGTGAGCAATGCTGCGTGAGTGGCGAGTTTGCCGGCAAGACTCTCGTCGCCTATCACGAGCGAGAGCAGCCGGGCGTAACGCAGGATGTCGTAGGCTTTTATAAGGTCGGTTTCGGCTATGGCCTTGAAACGCAAAATCTCAATAATCTCGCGCACATGTTCTGTGGTGAGTATTTCGTCCATGTCGCGCATCAGTTCGGCTTCGTTTTCATCGCGAGCGCTTTCATCGAGTTCTCCGATAGCGTCAAGCAGATAGCGGAAAGCGTCCACTTTTGCAAAAGGGGATGTTTCAGGGCCTGCGGGACGGGTTATTATGCCTCGCAGCTGTCCTTGTGCTCCTTTGTATTTTACACGGAACCACACCATATCGCCCTTTCGGTATCCTTGCGGATTATCGTCTTTCTCAAGGAAAAGCCCTATGCCGAGATTGCATATAGAGCTGTATTCCCGGGAGCTGAAATCGCCTGTAATCACGCCGAGATATTCATCGGTGTAGTTGAATGTGTCTTCAATAAACTTGTCAACGGCAGGACGTAAAGTAAAAGTATATCGGCCATCGTTGTCGATATCGGTAACTGTGGCCAGATAGCCACGTTCACCATCGTGGAAATGTATGGCATAATTGGTGACTTCCTTGAGTTTGAAGCCTACAATGTTGTTGCATGGAATAGAGCCTGAGGCGGGCAGATACTCGGGGTCCTCTATGTGGCAGAGGAATACAGGATTATCGCCGCTGTTGTCCACACTGTCCATAACAACATATACCTTGTCGCCGACATCGGCACGCCGGCGTTCGACAGGAGGTGTGTCGGTGCGTACCCGCTGTTCCCACAAGGCGTTTTCAATGTCGTGCCACCAACGGTTGTGGTCGGCGAGACGCCGCAATTTTGCACCGCCCAACCCGGGGACTTTGGCAACGTTTACCTGCGGACGCAGCCACGGCATGACGCCTTCGGGGATGGCACAATCGGTAATGTCGGGACGCCCTTCGGGGCGCAGGCATATTCCTTCCGACGAAATTACGAGTTCCACGCCTCCGTTGTTGTATCGGTGTGTGGTTGTAATGAGTTGCAAAGGGTCGCCCGGCGGAATAATCGTTGCCCGCGTCATCATCATCATGGGTTCTTTCAGCTCGGCATACGAAAGGCGAGAGTTGAGGTCGGCGCCCATAAGGCTGAGGAACGATTTGGAGAGCAGTGCTTCCGTATTGAACGGGCGCAAAAGGGATACGTAGCGGTAGAACAGCGACCATGAGCGGCTGAGGTCGGCATCGTTTTCGGCAAGCAACAGTTGCAGTGCTATGGCGGTGATGATTGTTTCGAGGCGTGATTTGTCCTCTCCCGTTTCGGCCAAAGGAACGGCATCGAATTCGCGTCGTGCCTGTTTTACATATATTTCGAACTGCTCCACAAAAGCGCTGCGGAAAGGCTCTCGTTTCCAGTTCTCAAGGTCGCGGCCGAAAATACTTTCAAAAATGCGATTGAGGTATACTGCAACTTTTTCGGGATGCAGGCGGAAAATCAGCATCAGTGCCGCAAATTGTCGTCCAGGATGAAAAAGATAGCCCGATTTGCTGAGTTTGTCCAGCAGACCCTCCACAAATACATCGAGACGGTTGTCTTTTATAAGTTTCAGTGTATTGTCGAATGGTTCAAGCTGCTCAACCATCTCCGTTATCTGCTGCTGGAGAGCCATTCGGTGTTCTGCCGAGGCTGCGTTGAGGAATGCGCTGCCTTCGAGCAGGTAGAGCAGGGCATTGCGCAGGGCATCCACTATGAGAGTGTAGATACCGTTCTGTTCCTTAAGCCTCGAGCGGAGGAAACGTTCCGGCAGTATGCCCATAACGGCGCGGGCAGCGTTTACAGGCCACAAAGGATTCTTTACTTTCAGCTCGGCGCGAATATTTTCCAGCTCGGGGAGTGTTCGCAACAAATACAACAGAAATCTTTTTATATGCCCGGGCACATCGCCCCCTGTAAGAATAATGACGGGAGAATAAAACGGGAGACGCGCGCCTTCGTCCACGCGGCGAATCTGGAAAAATTTCGGAGTCAGCTTGTCGAAACGACAACGTATAATCTGTCCCTTTGCAAGCAGACCGTCGGGGTCGTTCAATCGAAAGAAAATGCCGTTACGGTCGCGCACGGAATAAGCCTCTTCTGTAGGGTTGAACGGAACCCACGCAACCTGAACTTCAAAACTCTCGCCTTTTTCAAAAGTGGTTTTATATAATTCGTAAATATATGGAAGAATATTGTGTGTGAGAACAGGCAGGCCGTTTTCATCAAAATTTTTAACACGACAAAACAATTCTTGTGGATAAATATAATCGGCTCTTCTTTGAAAATCCAATTTTTTCAATGGCACAAGATGAATACTGTTGTTCTGTTCTACCTCAAGCCAAAAATTATCGGGGTCGGTCTCGCTCCGCTCCGATACAGAGAAAAAATAGCTGAAATCCAATTCGTAAATCATGACGGTTGAAAAATGGGTTATATAAATAATAATATTAATCCACAAATATACGAATTTTTTTTCGTGTATATACTAAGGTGTGGAAAATTGATATGAAAAGGACGCTAAATGTTAAAAGAGGAATTATTAAAGTTTATTAACGAAATCGGGGGGGGTATTTCTTAAAATTTGTTTACCTTTGTGCGCAAACACCTTTATCTATAGTATAACTTCCATTATACACACCATCTGTAAACAACTGAGTATCTGTGAAACAACTCACATCCATAAATTATATTTTCCATGAAAAACATCATTCTGACCGGAGTGTTTGCATCTCTGGCGGTTCTTGGCATAAATGCCGAGACTATGACTGTGGGCGGAAAAAGCCTTGAGGTCAACCGCACGGAAACTCAACTTGCTCCGGGCGTGAAGTACACGCACCTTGCCTTTCCCGGGCACACCTACACAAGTTACAGCGGAGGCGGCAGCGTCCATGTAGTGGAAGCCGACCTTACCAACCCCACTGTGGCAGTGCGGATGGTAAACAACGGAGCTTTAAGCGGCACCAAATCGCTGACCAATCATGCGGCTGCAATTCCGGCATCGGAAGGCAAAGCTGTTGCCGGAGCAAACGCCAATTTCTGGATTACCACCGAAACTCCCTGGAAAGCTCAGATGAGCGGAATGCCGTGGGGAATAACCGTACGCGACGGCGTGATGTATACCGATCCCAATGCAAAAAATGCCGCACACTGCGGAGGCCCCAACCGGACAGGCATGCTTGCAATTGATGAGAACGGAAGATGTATAATTGACCGTCTGCTCCCTCAGGCGACCGATATTACCGCCTCAGGTTTCAATTTTTCGGTATATCATCCGCGTATCGACCATTACCTTGATATTGACATGTGCAACCGCATTGTATATCCCGGTTCAGCATCAATATATACACGTGTTTACGGAACATCAAAGGCTTTCAAGCCTGTGGATGCTTCTACTCATGCCATAACAGGAGGCGATGCCGTTGAGGTGATTTGCGATCTCGCCGAAGGTGAAAACCTCACAGTTGGCGGTGAAACACGCCTTGTTATCAAGGAAGTGCGTACAAGCGTCGGCACAGGCACTCTCGGCGACCATGATGTTGCCATAGTAGGCCGCGATTCCTATGCCTCCGTCATGCAGGCCAACTATAAAGTGGGCGACGAAATTGTTCTTAACATTAAAATGAATTTCGAGCAAGGCGTCACTCCCGTTATCAAGCAGGCTGTGAGCGGCAACATCCTTGCCATGAAGGACGGTGTGCAGAATTCCGCCGAGCTTAAGAACGAAACATATAACAGCGGTTACAACGAACGTACAATTTATGCTACCAATGCTGCCGGCGACAAACTTTGGATTATAACCTGCGAGCACAATGTTATGCAAACCAAAAAGTATCTTGGTTTCAGCTGCTCGGCACTTTGCGATATAGCCACAATTTTCGGTGCTACCGAAGCTACTCAGGTGGATTGCGGCGGTTCGGCACAGATGTACGCCGGTTCGCGTCAGGTTTCCAAAAGCTACGACGGTTCGGGTGTCCGCAACGTATACGATGGTATTTTCATCACTTCCACAGCTCCCGCATCCGAACTCAAGGAAGTTCCCGAAGAGGAAGCTCCCAAAGCCGATACAGTTGACCCCGCACTTGCCGGCGTCGAAGGCCCCGCTTCCTATGATTTCGATATAGCTTATGCCGATACTGAAATAGCCGAACTGGCAGGCAAAACCGTTAAGCGCGTGCTTGCAAAGGGCGATGTGCTTTATATTCTGGCATTCGACAGCGCAAAAGCTCCCTACGTTTACGTATACAACCACAAGCAGAACACAATGCTCCGCAGCCTCGACTGTTCGACATGTATCTGTAATAACGCCAATGCTATTGAGAGCGAGAATAATATGCCTCTCAGCGATATAGCATTGACTTCCGACGGTTATCTTGTAGGAACTGCCCGTGATATATCGGTACTCGGCAAGCATTTCGTGCTGATGTATAAATGGAACAACGATTCCGACGGTTATGCAACCGGAGTGGCCGGACATTGGAATATATCGGGTCAAGGAGGAAACTGGAATAATAATGATATCGGTGAGACTATGATGTACGTAGGCTCGTCGGTAAGCGGTTATATTTATTATTCGTCGGCTTCTCACGGAGCTACGGGCATACGTTGGAGTCGTGTTCATGTCAATTCCAACGGTCAGCTCGATACTCCCACATATAATTTGGCTCCTGCAGGATTCGAGGGCACAACCCAAATAGGTACCCCTCAAATTTGGGCTGCTCCTTGGAACACCGAAATGATTGTACTTGCAGGAACAAATATTCAGCCGCAGGCTGTGAATTATGTGGGTTCTGTACGCGGACAATCTACTATAAGCTCGTCGGCAACACTTATTCCCAAAGGCACAACTCACGTAACAACTCTTACTCATAAGGGTACTCATTATATGGTTAGCGCCGGTGCCACAGGTTTCACTCTTCTGCAGGTGAACTCCGGTCTTGGTACGGCCAAGAACATCACCGTCAATGCCGAAGCTCTGCCCAACTACAGCGGTTCCGATGTGTTCGGTACGGCAACCACAAGCGATAACAATCTTGTGCTGCTTGCATTGCGTGGCGGCAAACTCAGCAAATACGGTCCCAAAGGCACTACAGTAGATCCTATCGACCCCATAGACCCGGTAGATCCTGTAATTTACGGCGACCGTGCACACACAGCCTATCAGCTTGAGCTCGAAGGTGAAAAAGAAACCGGTTGGAAATTCCACTATGTTCTTACCGGCGATGTTAAAAAAGCAACTATTCACCTTGTCCCCACAACATCGCGCGAAGCGCTGCAGTTTGAAGGTACCACTCAAAAAGGCTCAAATACTGTTGAAATCAGCAAAGATGAACTTGCCGTGGGTGAGAAGTACAATTGGTATGTAGAAATACAGAGCTATCCTGTTGAGGAAACCAAGAAAGTACACAGCCACACACCTCATGCCACAGCCGATGCCCGTGGAGGCGTGGGAGTTGTTACCAATCCCGAAAGCGATGCATACGGATTTATTGTTACAAGTGCCGGCTATGCGCAGGGATTCTATATGTACAGCCCCGAACATGAATATGTGGCCAATTATCACAAAGGAACATCTCCATGGACGGCAACAAACCGTTCCGACCTGTTCCGCATTGGCATGCGCGACGGCAAAATGGCCTATGCCACCTGTTTCTCCGACAAGGGTGCCGGTTTCTGGAGTTTCGACCCCGAAAATCCTGAAGCCGCACCTGCCAACCTCAGCGCAGGTACTAACGACGGCAAAGGCACTATCAAACTTGGCGATGCCATTACAGGTTCAGGCGGTACGGATATTGCGTTCACCGGAACAGGCACAAATACAAAAGTGTGGCATTTTGCCGAAGACTATCCTTCGGGTAACCATGCTAACAAGGGAACTCTGGTATACTGGAATATAGGCGAGGACGACCAAATCACCACCCACGTAGCCAAAGATTTTGCAGCACAAAAGCTTACCGGTATAAGTATGCTGGCTAACCAGAATACCGCGCTTACTCCTTATGGAGACGGTGTGTTTGTATCACAGGCTCGTACATCCGGTAACCAGACGGCAAGTGTTCCCGGTTTAATGTATGTAGATGCCGAAGACGGTATTCTTTACAATGCGGGCGGTGACCCCGACATACCTTCGTGTGGCGGCGGCGTGGCACTCTCGGCCGACGGTTCCCGCATTGTTGTATCGGGCTGCAAACTCAATGCACGCCTGTACAACGTTACCTGGAACGGCAAAACACCCTCGTTGTCATTCGTACAAGAAATTCCGGGTTCTGCCAATACCGGATCTAACGAAGTTTGTCAAATGGCCTTCGATACAGCCGGCAATGTACTTGCCATCAACAGAACAACTGTCCTTGCCAACGACGGTCTGCAGGTATTTGCCATTGCAGGTGAGCAGGCTCCCGTGACAGTGCCCGCAAAAGCAGCCTATGTGGTTGAAGGCCCGGCCGAACAGGTTGGAGTAGAAACCGTAAGCGTAGAGGACAGCAAAGCCTCCGTTGAATGGTATAACCTCCAGGGCGTGCGCGTATCTCCCGATAACCTCGCTCCCGGTATCTATATCCGCCGTCAAGGCAAAGCAACAAAGAAAGTGTATATACGCTGAGAACAATAATTGAAATTGAAACCGGACGGTCCTGCCGCGTGGCAGGACCGTTTTTTATTTGCAATTATAAAAACCAATTCTTAAATTTGCACATCGCTTGATTCTGCAAGCGGCGATTATTAATTTTTCACCTTCTGTCCGATGAAGAAACATAACTTCTACGCCGGCCCTTCTATACTGAGTGAGTACACCATTCAGAATACTGCCGACGCTATTCTTAATTTTGCCGATACCGGCTTGTCCGTTCTTGAAGTTTCACACCGCAGCAAGGAATTCCAGGCTGTAATGGATGAGGCGACCGCTCTTGTAAAAGAACTTCTGGATATTCCGCAAGGTTTCCACGTTCTGTGGCTCGGAGGAGGTGCATCCATGCAATTCTGCATGCTGCCCTATAATCTCCTCGCAAAGCGCGCTGCCTATATGGACACCGGTACATGGGCTGCCAACGCTATTAAGGAAGCTCGCCTTTTCGGCGAAGTCGACGTTGTGGCTTCTTCAAAAGAAGCAGGATACACTTATATCCCCAAAGGCTTTGAAGTGCCCGCCGATGCCGACTACTTCCATTATACCAGCAACAACACCATTTACGGAACCGAAATCCGCAAAGACCCGGATGTGCCTTGCCGCATGGTGGCCGATATGAGTTCCGATATTTTCTCGCGTCCAATCAATTTCTCCAACTACGATGCAATCTATGCCGGCGCGCAGAAGAATCTTGCTCCTGCAGGCGTTACTCTTGTTATTGTTCGTGAAGACGCCCTCGGACATGTGGATCGTCCTATTCCCACAATGCTCGACTACCGCACCCACATCAAAAAGGGTTCAATGTTCAATACACCTCCTGTATTGCCCATTTTCTCCGCACTTCAGACTTTGCGCTATTACAAACAGCTTGGCGGCATAGCCGAACTGGAACGCCGCGACCTTGAAAAGGCTGCCGTGCTCTACGGCGCTATCGACGACAGCAAAATGTTTACCGGTACTGTTACCGACCCTGCCGACCGCTCGATTATGAATGTTACCTTTGTAATGACTCCCGAATACAAGGAATTGGAAGGCGCTTTCGTTGAGTTCTGTGCCGCACGCGGTATTGTCGGTATCAAGGGACACCGTTCGGTTGGCGGTTTCCGTGCCTCGCTGTACAATGCCATGCCTTTGGAAAGTGTGAAAGTGCTTGTGGAAGCAATGCGCGATTTCGAAGCAACCCACTAATACATAGCCGCATGAAAGTTCTTATTGCTACCGAAAAGCCTTTCTCTGCCAAGGCGGTACAGGGCATAAAAGGTATTCTCGAGGATGCCGGCCATGAAGTTCTTGAGCTGGAAAAATATACTTCGGCCGAGGAGCTGCGTAAAGCTGCCGCCGATGTCAACGCTCTTATTGTAAGAAGCGATATTGTTGACAAAGAACTTATTGCAGCCGCCCCCGGGCTTAAGATAGTGGTGCGTGCCGGAGCCGGCTATGACAATATCGACCTTGCAGCCGCAACTGCTGCGGGAATAGTTGTAGAGAACACTCCGGGACAAAATGCAAATGCCGTAGCCGAGCTTGTAATAGGCATGGCCATTATGGCTGCCCGTAACAAATTCAGCGGTTCGACAGGTTTTGAAATCAGCCGCAAGCGTCTCGGCCTCCAGGCTTTCGGTCAGGTGAGTCGTCATGTGGCTTCTATTGCCAAGGGTTTCGGAATGGAAATTATGGCAATAGACCCGTTCTGTTCTCCCGAAGTTTTTGAGGAGCACGGAGTAGCTGCCGCTGACTCGCTGCAGAAACTTTACTCGGAAAACGACATTGTTTCAATTCACATTCCTGCCACACCTCAGACTGTCGGCTCAATCGGGCGCGAACTTATCTCTTTAATGCCCAAGGGCGCAGTGCTTATAAACACAGCCCGTAAAGAGGTTGTGAACGAGGCCGAACTCGAACAAGTGCTGGAAGAACGTCCCGACTTGAAGTATTTTGCCGATGTAAAACCGTCCAATGCCGCTACTCTGGAGGAAAAATTTGCCGACCGCGTGTTCTTTACTCCTAAAAAGAGCGGAGCACAGACAGCCGAGGCGAATCTCAATGCCGGCCTTGCCGCAGCTCGCCAGATTGTAGCGTTCTTCGCTACAGGCGACACAACTTTCCGTGTGAACAAGTAATAGTTTTTCAATTATATTCCGGCTCCGTCTGCCTCCCGGCGGGCGGAGCCGTATTTCTATTCAGCGGTAGTCTTCACAATTGTGTTTCCTAATGACATGTTGTTGTTACGGGCTTTTTTTTCTAATTTTGCGACAGTATTATAAAGAATATATATTATGGCCGACGAACAAACACTTACAAACCGACAGTTCGACGAGGCTTTGGCCGCGTGTCGCACTATATTTAAAGCAAAATTGGGCGATTACGGCCCCTCGTGGCGAATTATGCGGCCGGAGGCTATCACCGACCAGCTCTTTATCAAGGCAAAACGCATACGAACCTTGCAGACAACAGGAAAATCGGCTGTAGGGGAGGGTATACTGCCCGAATTCATAGCTATTGTAAATTATGGTATTGTAGGAATTATACAGCTCCGCCTCGGTTATTCCGACCGCAAGGATATTACCGTTGCCAAAGCAATGGAGCTGTACGATGACATTGCCATGCAGGCCCGCACGCTTATGATTGCAAAAAATCATGACTATGGCGAAGCGTGGCGCGATATGAGGGTGCTCTCGTATGTCGACCTTATTTTATCCAAAATTGAACGTACAAAGGAAATTGAGGATAATGCCGGCATGACAACCGTATCGGAAGGTATTGATGCAAATTATTTCGACATGGTCAACTATGCTGTTTTCGGGATTATAAAACTCAGCCATGAAGCTTAGCACGCGTCTGCGATTGCAGGCTCTTGCCGTGTGGACGGCGCGAATTTTAACAGGATTCACCTTTATTGTTTCCGGTTGGGCCAAGGCTATCGACCCTTGGGGATTTATAATTAAAGTTGGTGAATACCTCACGGTGTGGGGAATGAATGTCCCCGAGGAGGCCATTATCACCGGATGCAGCACTCTTGCCATAATAGAGTTTGCCACAGGAGTGATGATTGCCACAGGTTGTCTGCGCCGGGTTGCTGTATGGTGTGCCGCGGCGATGATGACGTTTATGCTGCCGCTTACGCTTTACATTTGGATAGCTTCGCCGGTGAGCGACTGCGGTTGTTTCGGCGATTTTATAAAGATTTCCAATGCGGCGACTTTTGCAAAAAATATTGTTATTTCCGCATTGGTGGTTTATCTGCTTTTTCGCAACCGCACATTGCGCGGAATATACGTTCCGGCAATGCAATGGCTTGTAATTGTCGCGTCGCTTGCCTTCCCCTTATATCTGGCATTTATGGGTTATCAGGTTCAGCCGCTCGTCGATTTCCGGCCCTATAAAACGGGTACTCCGGTATTTACGGATGTGAGCCGAACCGATGAACCGGACATGTTTCTCTATGAGCGTAACGGCATAACCAAGGAATTTCCCCTCGATCAATTGCCCGACAGCACATGGACGTATGTAGGAGACGCAACAGCGACAGATGCCGGTCTTGGCGGCGATATCGAAATTCGTGATGCCGACGGATATGACTGCGCAGCCGATTTTTATGAATCGACAGGTCCCGTTCTGCTGTTGATTGTCCCTGAGCCTGATGTGCATTATTTGAGTTTTGCCCACTATGTGAATCGATTGTATGCTGCATCCCAACGTGAGAATATTGGTTTTGCAGCTGTCCTCGGTGCCGAGGGAGCGGAGCTTAAGCGATGGGCCGACTGGTGCCGTCCTTCGTTCGATGTATACACCGCCGACCCGACTTCCCTAAAGCAGCTTGTGCGGGGAAAAGAGGCGCTGGTATACATTTATAACGGAGAAATTATTTGGAAACGTACGCTTGGTTCGCTGAGTACTGTTATGCCGGGCGAGATGACAAAGGAAGCTCTTGATAATCTTGCCGTTCCCGATAGCGGGACATGGCATGCAATAGCCTTGGGGCTTTATGTCGCTTTTCTTGTACTTGTTTATCTGTTGAGCCTCTCGCCGGCTATTGTGCGTTTCTTTGTATCGCTTTTACGCAAGATTTAGAATGTGTTTGACGATTTTCTTGTATCTTCGCTAAAATAATTCGATGAGCCACGCACAAAAGGGTGTACAGGTTTGTTAATATATCGTTTCAACTTACCCTTTATTAAAAATAATTACAAAATTATGAAGAAGTACTTAGCAGAGATGATTGGAACATTTGTTCTGGTCCTCATGGGTTGCGGCAGTGCAATCTTTGCCGGCATAGGCGTCGGCACAACGGGTTACGGCGTGAGCACGCTTGGAGTGGCTTTTGCATTCGGTTTGTCAGTAGTGGCGATGGCTTATACAATCGGCAATATTTCGGGATGCCACATAAATCCGGCCATTACTCTCGGAGTATGGGCCAACGGACGCATGAGCGGAAAGGATGCCGCCGGCTACATGTTCTTCCAGGTTATAGGTGCAATAATCGCCTCGGCTGTGCTCTATACATTGGTGCACACAGGTAATGAAGCAGGTGTGGAGGCTGTGTTCAACAATACCACCACTACCGGAGCCAACTCGTATATGGCCGGCAATGTAGTGCCTGCATTCCTGGCCGAACTTATTTTTACATTCATCTTTGTTCTTGTGGTACTTGGTTCCACCGACAGCAAAAAAGGTGCAGGAAACTTTGCCGGACTTGCCATCGGTCTCACCCTTGTGCTTGTGCACATTGCATGTATTCCTATCACCGGAACTTCCGTTAACCCCGCCCGTTCAATCGGCCCGGCAATCTTTGCCGCTATTGAAGGTAACACTGAGCCTATAAGTCAGATATGGCTCTTTATAGTGGCTCCGTTTATTGGCGCTCTGCTCAGCTCCGGTGTATGGAATCTAATCAAGGGCAGAAAAGAAGCATAATTTACGTATAGCTTAAACACGCACATAGTGGCTGCCGCAATTCTCCGGCAGCTGCTTTTTTTATGCATAACAGGTTCTATACGAAAAAAACAGGCACAACCCGCTCACAGTTGCCAAAAATTGCGTAACTTTGCACTCTAATAAGATATAACCACTCAATTAAATTGAAAATGAGAAAGAATATAGTTGCCGGCAACTGGAAAATGAACACTACTGTTCCCGAAGGTGTTGCTTTGGCTAAAGAAGTAAGCGAAGCTCTTAAAGCTACAAAAGCTAACTGTGACGTAGTAATCTGCGTTCCTTTCACTCACCTCGTTCCCGTTGCAGGAGCAATTGATGCTGCCGTGCTCGGCCTTGGCGCCGAAAACTGCGCCGACCACAAAAGCGGTGCCTACACCGGCGAAGTTTCTGCTCCCATGGTTGCATCTACCGGTGCAAAATACGTAATTCTCGGTCACTCCGAACGTCGTCAGTACTACGGTGAAACTTCCGAAACTCTTCGCGAAAAAGTAGCGCTTGCCCTCGAAAACGGTCTTACTCCCATTTTCTGCATTGGCGAAGTTCTTGAAGAACGCGAAAACGGCACATTCAACGAAGTAGTTGCCAAGCAAGTGGAAGAAGGTCTTTTCAACCTCTCTGCCGAAGACTTCGGCAAAATCGTTCTTGCTTACGAACCCGTTTGGGCTATCGGTACAGGTAAAACAGCTACCGCAGAGCAGGCTCAGGACATGCACGCACATATCCGCGCCGTTATCGCAGGCAAATACGGACAGGAAGTTGCCAATAACACTTCTATCCTTTACGGCGGCAGCTGCAAGGCTTCCAACGCTCCCGAACTCTTTGCAAAACCCGATGTTGACGGCGGCCTCATTGGCGGCGCTTCCCTCAAGTGCGCCGACTTCATGGGCATTGTAAACGCATTTTAATTGATATAGTCCGAGGCATGGCTCACGACCGGGCCGTGCCTCGTATTTATTTATCTTATTTAAAGAACCGAATGCTAAGACGTTCCATTTTCGTACTGTTGTCAGTTTCCGCTTTGGCTGTCCCGGCCGAGACGCCGCATTCTATTGTCAATTCTATAGAAAAAGGCAACATAAGCATAGTACAACCTGAAGCGTTGGCAAGATTGCTTGCACCTTCAAAAAGCGAAATTGAAAATGTTGAAAACGAAACGTCTACAAAGCATGCCACGTCAACGACGACACGGACAGGGTATCGTATACAGGTTTTTGAGGACAACAATCCTCGTACAGCCCGCAACGAGGCCGAAAGCCGGAATGCACAAATAAGAACTGCATATCCCAATTTGCGCACGAATGTAACATTTAACTCTCCGTATTGGAGGGTAATAGCAGGCGATTTTCGAACCAGAGCCGAAGCGGAAGCTGTGTTGGCCGAACTGAAAAATTCTTTTCCTGCTCTCGGTGCTTACATGCGCATAGTGAGAGATCGAATTAACATTGGTGAATAATGACACAATTGAGCGACGAAGATAAAATAGAGGCTATCGCAGAACACATGAAGGCAATTATTGAATTGCTTGGCGAAGACCCCGCTCGCGAAGGCCTGCGCAAAACTCCTGTGCGGGCGGCAAAAGCCTTGTGGCATGTAACACAAGGGTATAGAACCGACCCCGACGCATTGCTCAAGCAGGCTCTGTTTGAGCACGAAGGCTCACAAATGGTTGTAGTTAAAGATATTGAATTCTACTCCATGTGCGAGCATCACATACTACCGTTCTTTGGAAAAGTTTCAATAGGATATATACCCGACGGCCGAATCGTTGGGCTGAGCAAACTTGCAAGAATTGTTAATGTATACGCGCAACGCCTTCAGGTTCAAGAACGTTTTACCGCCCAGATTGCCGAAAAAGTAAGCGAAATAATAGGCGCTAAAGGAGTAATTGTAATCTGCTCGGGCGAACATCTGTGCATGAAAATGCGCGGTGTGGAAAAACAGAACTCCGCAACGCAAACCGTGCACTACCTTGGAGAGTTTGAGAGTCCGGCACTTAGAGCCGAATTTATGGAAGCTCTCCGCTATTGAATAAAGCGAATAGATTATACTGCTGCCAAGAAGCTTGATAAACAACTTTATCAGGCTTTTCTTATACTGTCATAAGCTGCGCAATAAGTGTTAATGACAGACCCTATGGGCATGCCGTTACGGTTTATTACAATAAAAAGAAGTTAGTTTATCCGAACTTGCTTATTTTACGAAGCATAGGTTCGTTGATAATCTTGATACGGCGCCCGTCGACAAGCAAGAGCTTTTCGGCAACAAAAGTTGATAAAGTGCGTATGGCGTTCGATGTTGTCATATTCGATAAATTTGCCAAATCTTCGCGAGCCATATAAATCTTTAATGTACAGTTGTCATCTTCGTAGCCATAATTATCAAGAAGCACCATAAGAGCCTCCGCCAAGCGACCTCTGATATGCTTTTGTGTCAAATTGACTATTCGAGTATCCGATCCACCCAGATTATGCGACAACTCTTTGATAAAGAACCACGCCAGCTTTATATTGTTCTGAATCATATCCCGAACCAATGTAAGTGGTAAAGCCCCGAGCGTGGATGCCTCGAAAGCCAACGCACTGGAAACATAAGGCTCTTCCGCAAAAAAAGCACGGTATCCAAAATATTGAACAGGACGTATAAGCCTGATAATTTGTACTCTTCCGCCAACGCCCTCCTTTGTTTTTTTTACTTTTCCCTTGAACAGACACCACAAAAATTCCGGTTCCTCACCCTCGGCATAAATAAGCTGATTCTTCTTGAAGTGATGGATCTGCAAATTGTCGGCGACGAGACGTTTCTCCTCAGGAGAAAGTACCGACCAAATTGCGGCCATATCTTCATTAATAACTTTTTCAAGGGCGGCTTTAATCATAATGATGAATTATATGTTGCGGAATACTGTTTTAAAACATGCAAATATACTAATAATAATCGAAACTACCGCCAAATATCACCCAAAATCCGCCGAAAAAATCATATACTATTTTATAATCTTCAAATTTTAATACGTATAATGCTGCCTAAATACTCATATGTGCGGGTTCGTCTAAATAATCCTAAGAAAATACTCTTTAATTATTGGAAATGTTTAACGTCGCTTGTCGGGCGGATAAACTGCTTTGGCTAAGTAAGGACTGAACTACTCAAAAAAACGACTTTTATGCCCTTATTTCATTGAAAATTCGTAAATTTGTGTAGTAAACATATTTAGAGAAAAACTCGTTAATAAAAGGAATCGCAAATAAATGAAAGTCAATCCAACTGCGCGGAAAGCTGTTGTTGCATTTCTGGTCATGCTGTTAATGGCAGCCTTATATGGCGCAATAGTTGCTTTATGCAACCAATATCTGCGTAACCACGAAATGCTGACTGAAACAACCAAATACTTACTTGCCGTAATTGCTTTTGCGGGTTTTTATTTTATATATAAATGGTTTTCAAAACGTGTAGATAACATTGCCAAACATTAATCTGAACTGTTTGATTAATGCGATACCTAAAGTATATCCAAAAGGATTCGGTAGACATAAAACGAAAACAAATGGAAGAGAATAACCTTACCCCCTTCGCAGATGCTCCCGACACGGCAGTAATCACATGTTGCCATGTAACAGACGATCGCGCACCCATTCTTTATGTATCACATGACGAAGATGACGGCATGTGGCAATTTCTATGCGGCGGTGAGCATTCGGATGATGACGCAAAAATCGTCTCTCTGAGATATATTTATGAGCTTGACCATTCGATTGGTCAGTTAAAGGATATGCGTTGCGGCTGTTATGCAGAAAGGGAATCTCCGGCAGGGGAGTGGACTGTGACCGACTCTGAACAAAACATATGACAAAGACAATTTACCGTTCGAAAATAGACTGGTGGGCATGGTTATGTTTGATAGTAACACCGGCATGTCTATGGGTTACTGCCATAGGCATGCCGTGGTGGTATGCAGTTTTCATATGCGGAGGCTTGACTGCATTATGCGTTGGTGGCCTTTTAGGCTGTTGGTATGAAGTAGATGGCAAAGACCTTGTTGTATACATGTATTTCAGACCTACACGGCTGCCAATCTCCAAGATAAAATCAATGAAGAGAACAAGTGGTATTCTTGCAACAGCCGCAATGTCGACGAAGCGTGTATCAATCACCTTTACCGACCGCTCCGTCATGAAGAGTTACGCTCCGCTTGAAATCTCTCCGAAAAACCGCAATGGGTTCATGGCGCAGCTCAAATCTATCAATCCCAATATTGAAATCAAATGATACAGATTGGAAAATATAGATTCGGCTTTGCGCCGCTGTCGATGATAGTTGTTTTTATCGTTCTGTCGGTTTGTGCCATTGTTGCAGCATTTCAGCAGGCACAACCGGAATGTCCTGTGCCTTTATCACATATTATTATAATCAATGAAGGCATGGCGCTGTTGGCAACCCTTGCATATGGCATATTCGCTCACTTTACTATAGAAATCATCAGCAAACTAAAAAAGTAATGGACGAAATCAGAATAGACGTTACAAAACAGACTCCCGAGGAATTGGCTCTTGCCAATGAACAGTCGCAACTCATATTCAAGTTCAATCACACCATGCCGGGCACGCCCGAGTACGCCGAACTGATGCACCGCATTTTTCCCTCGATGGGCGAAGGAAGCTTGGTGAGCACCCCTGTTACGGCAGTGCGTCCACACATGGTAAGAATTGGTAAAAACGTGGTTGTAATGCCCGGATGCCTCATGATGTCGGCCGGTGGTATAACAATAGATGACGGCGCAATGATTGCTGCGAATGTACAGCTCATCTCCAACAATCACGATCTGTACGAGCGTCAAGTGATAACGTGTAAGCCCGTCCATATTGGCAAAAATGCATGGATAGGAGCCGGAGCAACAATTTTACCGGGAGTCTCCGTTGGAGACAATGCTGTTGTCGGCGCAGCCAGTGTCGTAACCAAGGATGTGCCTGCCGACACAATCGTAGCCGGTAACCCGGCAAAATTCATCAAGCGTATTCCGGCAAGAGATAATTGTGCGCTGCGAAACGAAGATTCCGAAAACATTCAGCTCGGACTCGACAGTTGCGGCGACTGATAAAAATTTTATACACTCCCTGAAATGAGCTGTTATTGCGGTTGGGGCATATTACCCGAATAAATCATATCCACAGACTGTAGAAAGTTGTCAAGAATAATTTTTGAATTCTCCTCAATGCCCATTATCTCTTCAATCTCCATTGAGTTGAATTTACCCATTTTGGTGCAACAACCAAGCGGTTCGGTTCCTTCCTTAAACAAGCTTGTAACTAATATAATTTCATAAGTATCGTCGGTACCCTCGACAAGATTGCCGAGTATTGTCAGGCTTAAATAGTGTTCGGGATTTGGATTTATAGCCGTAAAAATCCCGAGACGACCCTGATTATCTTCGTGCTTGTATGCATTCTTTGCCTGCGACCCGAATTGGAGCATCATGCCGTAGATAATTTTTTGTAATTTGTCGGTGTGCGCTTTCAGATGTGTATTCTCCGAGAGTGGCAGAGTTAATTCAGGAACGAGGCATATATAAGGAATTTCGTCAATATTTTTTGAGATTTCCATAGCCTGGTTGCGATAACGGTTTTTCAGGTCATCGTCCATGGGCTGGAAGGGGATAAGTATGTTTGCCATGGTATCAATGAATGCATAGACTGTTATCTCGTCATCATCCTCCATGCCGAAACCGGACTCATCGGCATAATAGCGTCCATCGGGTTGAAGTGTCCACGATACGCAGACAACTCCATTGTTAAACTCATTAATCCCGAAATAAAATGGCGCATTAAGTTCAATGGCGTTGCGTTTTGCGCTATACGGCATGTTCAGCGCCGATGCAATTTCCACGGCAGAAGCATCCCATAATGAAAACCGACCGTTTGCCGAGATAAGTTCCCAAGCCTCCTGCGAATTTTGGTTTATGAGAAATATGCGGTCGGCATTCTTTTCGCAACACTGCAACATTCCTTCTCCTCGCTCGGCAAAGTAATACTGTTTCTCGGTTGTGAGGTCGGCTATAAGTTTTTGGTAAAGTTCTTTTGAATTATGCATAACTGTATCGTTTTTTTATATAGATGTCGAAAACATTGCGGATATATCAATCAGGCGTTTAAAATATCATGAAATTTTCCCTTCCCGGTTCAATACAGGTTGCAAACCTTGGCGGTCGAGCGACTTGATAATACCGGTATATTCACTTTCAAGCTCCTTTGTTACTTCACGATAGGATTGAGCTTGCTCCCTGGATAAAGACTCCGAAACCAGCTTGCGGGCATTGAGCCATTCCTCAAATGCCGGTTGGATTTCATAGTACATGGGATGATAAAATTCAGGATTATATTCGCAATGATAATTATCAATCACCTGTTTTGCATCATCAAAAGTCAAAATTGAATCCGACTGACACACATAACAACCCTGTTTGCGAATTATATTACTTTCGATATCAATGAAATTATTGCGTTTTTCCAGCCATGAGGCTTTTTCAAATTCCATGTCCATGGGCTTGCCGCTGTACCATTCGAACCTGTCGTTAATCCGTTCATAATAGCTCACTATAGCCTCCATAAGCTTATGCCATGCAATATACTCGCAATTAATTATATCGTCGAAAGAAATCAGGCTGTTGTATGCTGTAAACAGTTTTACGCATTCAATAAGCCTGCATAGAGTGGCGCATGTGTTGAGGTTCGACTGGTTTCCACAGCCAATTATATCAAGTAGCTCATCAAGTTCCCTGAAAGCCTTGTTGTAATTGCCATTGTAGTAGTTGTCGTTTTTAATAATAATGGCAAAAGCACTGGCGTAGGAAAGATCGTTGGCCGGAGACGATTCCATGTCCGACATGGCAATAAGTTTGCACAGCAAATCATAGGCCTCAGGATTATGAGCTTTCATTTCCTGCCAAAGCACATTATTTCCCGGATCAATTTCATATTCTTCATTCAATTGGCCCAGAAAGTCATCGAGCGGCGTTTCCACATTAGAAAAATGAGCTTTGAACTCTACATTTTTATTGAAACCGGTATGGATATTTGCAGGAATTGAGAAAGTGGCAAAATGTCGGTCATTGCAGTCAATCATCTTATACTCCACTTCGTTAATCTTCTCTATTTTGGCAATTCCGGCACAAGCGTCTATAACGAACCGACGTTCAGCGAGGCTGTAAACTCCGTATTCGCCTTTCCTCCAACCCTTGTCATCTTCCAAAACAGCGACATAATTACAGGCATCGTCGAGAAAATACATTTTTTGATTTTCTGCAGGTATAATAACGCCAAATCTGTCGCGAAGTCCAATTTTGCCGTTATAAGAATATTCATACACACCACCGTGACATCCAAAATGATGAACATTATCTGCTTTTATCAAAGTGTACGGATTATATCCAAGTAACAGCATGGGAACAATAAATACATTCGCAAGCAGCAGTACAACGGCTGCCACTATAGATTTACATTGACGGTAAGAGAGTAGGGTAGCCAACAGACTCAAAATGCAACCGATTGAGATAAATGTAATTACCAATTCGTGCGTCTTGTTATAGACGCAGATAAATAATATTCCGGATAGGGCAAAAAGGAATGCCGGCAAAATTTTGATTGTTTTGGAGTGAGCCAATTTTAAAGCAATAATGTACAACAAAACAGGGGCAACTACTGCCACGGCTGCCTTAATATAAAATAGTAATCCGGTTATCATTGCAATGAGTATTTTTTAATAATTGATAAAACATATGAGTATCAATTTATTTGTCGGTTAAATAGCCTGTTTTTTGATACTATGCTTGCTTTTGTGTTTATTGCAAACTTTTGGTGATTTCAGAACATCCGCGTTCAATTATTCCGAAGCATGTTCGATACACATGTTCTGTCTGATAGTGCGGGTCCGGCAAGTCAGTAGACTCATTGAAACAATAATCATTGAAACGGACTATGCGGTTCCAATGCTCATATTTCAGCAGACGGGTCACTTCATTGCGATGTTGTTCGGTCATCACTATTATCTTGTCGGCTGAATTGAGGAGTTCTTCAGTCATAGGTATTGCTTTACCGCCCAAAGCATAGCCATGTTCGGCAGCTATACGACACATCACTTCCTCGCGGTCAAGACCCTCGGGCACTTTCGTTCCACAAGAAGCAACTTCAACATCTTTAATGTTATTGTTGGCAAGCATCTTTTTCAACACAGCTTCGGCAGCAGCCGAACGGCTTGCATTGCCGGTACAAACAAATAATATCTTCATACTATAGATTTATTATCCCGTTCGCCATTATAGAATGTGTTAAGCACTTTTTCAAAAATATCTTCTGGCGCAATGCAGTCGAAGAGTGTCATACACGACTTAACCTTCAAGGCATCAATATCGCCAAGAATTGAATCTGCCGTTTTATCGGAATGTTCCAATAAAGCCACAGTTATTTCACGAAGTCTTTTCCCGAGAACCGGATGATTGAGATAGGCTTCAGCCTCCTGCCGATTTGTAATGCCGTAGTAATGAGACATTCTGCTATGCCCGAGACCTTGCAATTGAGGGAAGATATACCAAATCCAATGGCCTGTTTTGAGTCCGGCTTTTATCTCTCTTAAAGCCTCATCGTAGCCATTCCAACCGGAGTCCTGTGCGTCTAAAAAACGTGTTATGTCGTTACTATTTTCCATTTTTCAAAATGCTTGTTATTCAGTTCAATTCCTAATTACAACTCAGATTAACCAAAATAAATAAATTAATTTGATGCGCCTTTTATGGAATACTCTTTTTTGCTGAAAAAGATATATTCGTCCAACCAAAAGAACGGTTAAAAAAATTTGTGACCTCAGTTTTCAATGTATCCCGGTCTCGATGCATCTAATCAACATCGTCGACAGCCGGGAGCCGATAATGGTTGTATTTAACTTCTCAAAGTTACTAAATTCTATAGAAATAGAAGAAAAAATTTATTCAATTCTATAATTTGACTTACCCATTCCCGCTCAGCCCAACCGTAATATTATAAATAGCTTAGTCAAAATAGCTGTAAATCACCAATTTCCTATAAATGCAAAGCAATCAAAAAAATGAAAAATCCGAGTTCCCCTCGAAAAAAAAATTATAAAATTGCCGAAAAGTATTGCTCAATTAAAAAATTGTTTGTAACTTTGCAACCGCAAACGGCAAAAAGCCCACGCGATGGTGCCATAGCTCAGTTGGTAGAGCAAAGGACTGAAAATCCTTGTGTCCCCGGTTCGATTCCTGGTGGCACCACTAGAAAACCCCGACAGTAGTCGGGGTTTTGTTGTAAATAACCGATTATCAGCGGATTACGCGCTGAGATACTGCTTGTTATACGTGTTACGACAGACGCGTATCTTTTATTGTGGCGGCATAATGCGCTGATAATCAGTGTATATTTCAAATTCATCTAAATCCGTTCAGCGTCATTCAACCCCACACCACAGCCTCGAAACCCCAAACTTTAACAGACTTTAACTGTGCTCCAGCGATAAAACCTTTAGCTCGACGAGGCTTGACCGAGTCAAATGTGGTGAC
>CAMWMR010000016.1 GCA_947175425.1 uncultured Porphyromonadaceae bacterium | reverse complement strand
TGCCGTCGTTCCCTTTCCCGCTCGCATAGTACTCTTTAAGCCCTTTTTCAAAACGTGCCACAACATTGGAGTTCACTTTGTGCCGGGTAATGAACTGACGCTCATAAAAACGTGCCATATAATCGAGCAGCAGCTGTATGTGGCTCGCAATAATACCGGCGCTGTGCTTGTCGACGGGGTGCTCGGTTTCGTGGCTTATATTGTTGAGACACTCCAGAAAAAGGCTTCGTTCCTCTTCCGACAGATGCAGAGCCTCCCGCTGCGAGTATTCAAAAAAACGGTAATCCTTTATTTTGATTGCCAGAGGCGTACCGTACAGCAGGTCGGGATGAAACATTAGTCCCACAACATCGGGAGCAAGTTCCTCGTTGCTTGCATCCACATCTATAACCTGGCCGGGTGCAAAACTCACTATCGAGCCCTCCTGATAATCGTAGGGCTGGCGTCCGTATTTCAAAATACAGTTTGTGCCGTTTTTGAGGAAAAGAGCATATACGCCGTAGTCCATACGCACGCGATCCACCTTGCACGTAGCCTTTTTGAGGTCGATTACGCTCACAAGCGGATGACGGGTTTCGAGCCCGAAAAGTTTATTGTACGCATCGATTGTATCGAGCTTTACTGTAATGACTTGTTCCTGTTTCATGCCGCAAATTTAATATAAAAAACGGCACGTTGCTACATCACCCGCAATTATGGTTGGTATTAATTCATCGCGGGGCTTTTTGCCGCCCTTTCTATCCATAATTTTGCAGTGCGAAAATAACAATAGAGTAATTATGAACAAGTTCACCGCCTTGCTGCTTTTGTTCGCCGCAGGCATAACCACTGCAAATTCTCAGATTATGGAAAAAACATTTGCCGACACTTCGCTTGCTCCGCTCGAGCAACTGTCTCTTACAACCGAGTGGGATAAGGTATTTCCCAAAAGCGACATTGTAAAGCATTGCAAAGTAACATTCGTGAACCGCTACGGCATTACGCTGGCCGCCGATTTGTATATGCCCCAAAAGCTTGACGTTCCCGCTCCGGCAATTGCAATAAGCGGGCCTTTCGGAGCCGTAAAAGAGCAGTCGAGCGGTTTCTACGGACAAAATCTTGCCGAACGCGGATTCATAACACTTGTTTTCGACCCCTCGTTTACCGGCGAAAGCGGCGGGATGCCACGCCGTGTGGCGTCGCCCGACATAAACACCGAGGACTTTTCGGCAGCCGTCGATTTCCTCTCCACGCTTCCCGAGTCCGATGAGAACCGCATAGGCATTTTGGGTATTTGCGGATTCGGTGGCTTTGCCATTAATGCAGCCGCCAACGACCCCCGCATAAAGGCCACGGTTGCATCTACAATGTACGATATAAGCCGCTGCACATCGAACGGTTATTTTGATGCCGACGACAACCCCGATTCCCGATACAAGATGTTGCAGACTTTGGCCGAAAGACGTACCGCCGATTACCGCCAAGGCAGCTACGCGCGTGCCGGCGGCGTTGTAGACCCTCTTCCCGAGGATGTGCCGCAGTTTGTAAAAGACTATTACGATTACTACAAGACTCCCCGAGGCTATCACCCCCGCAGCGGAAATTCCAACGACGGCTGGAATACTACTTCCAACTTGCCTTTTGTAAATTTCCCCTTGCTGAGCCGGGCCTCGGAAATCCGTAATGCCGTAATGGTGCTTCACGGCGAGAACGCGCATTCGCTATATATGGGAAAAACAGCGTTCTCAAAACTGCAGGGTAACAACAAGGAATTGCTCATTGTGCCCGGAGCAAGCCATTGCGACCTCTACGACAACGCCGAAAAAATTCCCTTCGACAGCATTGCCGCTTTCTTCAGCAAATACATGCCGGCACAATAAGCTCCGCCAACTCCCTGCATCGGAAAAAACATCGGCTAATTTGTTGGTTATTGCGTTATTATCAAATTTTATTGGTTTTTGCCGATTCATTTTAGGCTCCCGATGCAGAAACAAATCATAAAGTATATTGTAGACCATAATATAATTTTTGTATGTAAGAAAAAATTTCGTATATTTGCCACGTCAATCCGGAATGACACGACATATTAATTAAAGAAGAAGCGTTTTGCTTATCTTGCTGTTGAAAACCTGAGAAATTTTCTAAGTATGCAAGAAGGTAACAAGGCGATTCTCACGCTATAGCGTGGGCTACTCGTTTCATACCTTTGCATACAAGGTTTTCTCAGGACCATCAACAGCAGGTGTGGCAATGCAGTCCACGCTTTTGTATCTGAGAACCGGCCTACAGGACTGAACGGCTACCAAATCATTAATACACATGAAAAAATTTCTAATGTTCATGGTTGTATGTATCTGCTCAATTTGCGCATATGCAAATACTTGCAATTACGACAACGTCCGAGTTACACTTCAGGAATCAAGCGTCACGCCTAAATCCCAAAACGGAAATGCAGCTTGGGTTCATATAACCGTTAGTGACAGACAAGTAACGCAAGTTAGAATTTTGGTTCAATGCGGAAATCAGCGTAGGGATATAACAGTAAGTCTAAATAACGGTTCCGGTATGGTTAACTTAAATGACCATTTCGGTAATCTAAAGGCCGGGGTAACTTATCCTGTGACCCTTGTTAATGTTCCGGGTCTGTGCTTCTAAAAAATCAATAATAAATACGGCTGCTTAACAATCAAGCTTATACAGCACGATTTATAATTGCGACAGCATACAGTAACAAAAAAGAGGTCAACGGACCTCTTTTTTTATGCTGTAATTCTTGCTTGGTTCTTGCCTTTAACTCGTTTATCTTTTGGATAGCAGAATAATGATAAGGGTGAGAGCCTCCGATGCGGGTATGGCTGCCCATGTTCCAGTGCCGGGAAGTAAGGCGGGGAGTATATAGAATAAAGGTACATGAAGCACCACGCCGCGCAACAGTGTTAAAATCATTGCTTTGAAAGCTTTTTCAATACTTTGATAGTAACCTGTAAACGATATGTTTACAGCAAAAAACAGTGCGCAAGTTGCATAAACAGGCAGTCCTTGGCAGCCCGGTGTCACTCATTCAAGCTTGTAATTTTTTTTGGAAAGATGTTTTCTATTTGCTAACTTTGCGGCGTTATGGTTGCCCGGCAAGGGCATAAAAAGGGAATCCGGTGTGAATCCGGAACAGTACCCGCTGCTGTGAGTCCTGTATAACGATTAGCCTGTATGTCATTGGAGATGTGTTCTCCGAGAAGACGGCTTTTTCGGGGACGAGTCAGAAGACCTGCCATAGCTGCATTTCCGGTTTCAGGCCTGCGGGAATATGGGCTTAAAATCTGATTCTTGAAACTTTTCCGGCATCGGTGCCGGATTCCTTCGTTTTCGTTTTCAGATTATTTTTCCCTCGCTTGTACACCGGTGTGTGGAAGCGGGCTTTATTGATGCGTCTGAAAATGAAACAGTTTTTCATAATTATATATTTTCTGCAGATACTCATCGGTGCCACAAGCTGTCGTGAGGACGAGCTTGTGGTGCCTGCAGAGTACGATATCGTTACGGAAATTCCGGCTCCCGATACCCGAATAAGAGGCTTCTACCTTGTTAACGAAGGCAATATGGGCTCAAACAAATGCACTCTTGATTTCTTCGATTACTTCACCGGCCTGTATGCCCGCAATATATACCCCGAACGGAATCCCGAAGTTATAAAGGAACTTGGCGATGTGGGAAACGATATCGGCATTTACGGTTCAAAACTCTATGTTGTAGTTAATTGCTCGCACAAGGTGGAGGTTCTCGACGCCCGTTCGGGAAAACGAATCGGACAAATAGATATTCCCAACTGCCGCTATGTGCGCTTCTACCGTGGCAAAGCTTATGTAAGCTCATATGTAGGGCCTGTCCTCATAGATCCCGAAGCCCCTAAGGGTGCGGTTTTTGAAGTGGATACGGCAAGTCTTGCAATTACACGCAAAGTAAGCGTGGGCTATCAGCCCGAAGAAATGGAAATTGTGGACGATTACATGTATGTGGCAAATTCAGGAGGCTATCGCGCTCCGCTGTACGACAACACCGTTTCCGTTATTCAGATGATTGATTTCAAGCAGGTTCGGCAAATTCCGGTGGGAATAAATCTGCACCGGCTGAAAAAAGATTCCTACGGCAAACTTTGGGTAACTTCGCGGGGCGACTATAAGTCCATTCCCTCACGGCTATATGTGCTGGATAAAAAGCCGGGCTACAATCAGATGACGGTAAGCGATACAATTCCGCTGGCATGTTCCGACATGGCTTTCTTTGGCGACAATATGTATTTTTTCGCTACCGAATGGAGCGAATATACATCCTCCAATACAGTGACTTACGGCATTATTGATACAAAAACAAAAAAGCTTGTAGCAAGCTCCTTTATTACCGACGGTTCGGAAAAAGAAATAGCCGTTCCCTATGGAATTGCCGTGCATCCCGAAACAGGCGATATTTTTATTACCGATGCAAAAAACTATGTTTCGTCGGGAACTCTGTACTGCTTCAGTCAGCAAGGCAAAAAGAAATGGAGCGTGCGTACCGGCGATATTCCCGCACATATATGCTTTCTCGAAAAATAAAATCCAAATCGGCGCTACCGTTTTTAATTGCCTTGTTGCTTGCATCTTGCAGCAACGATATTCCCATGCAAAATCTCGGGCTGGACGATGTGTACCGTATTCCGCGAATGAAGAAACTGCAGCTGCGGCCGGCTCTTACGGGAAATGCGTATCGCTGGACTGTCGAAGGACAGACCGTGAGTACCGACCATGAATACATTTTCCTTGCGGCTCGCGAGGGTACTTATTCTCTGCGCTTTGAAATAATAGATGAAAACACTCCTTATTCGCACGAGTTCAAGGTGAATGTCATGCACGAGGAAGTGGAGTACAGCCCCTATATTGAGCGGGTATACGAGTACTGTCCTGCGCCCGGGCAATTCGTAAACGAGCTGCCGCCATATGAAAACGGAGATTCTGCCGACGATATGATACGAAAGGCAGGCGAGTGTATATCAGGTACTAACGATGTTATGATTACTCTTGGAGGGTACGGCGGATACGTTACTTTCGGGTTCGACCATACTGTTGTGAACGAGCCCGGGCAGAACGATTTTCGCATTTGGGGAAACTGTTTCTACGATATGCTCATGCCGGGACAAGCCTCCGGTTCGGCCGAGCCGGGAATTGTAATGGTGAGCTTCGATGCAAACTGCAACGGTATCCCCGACGACCCCTGGTACGAACTGGCGGGAAGCGAATACAACTCGCCGCTCACGACAAAAGGATATTCCATTTGCTACCATACGCCCGACCCCGACAGAGTGCCGGTGCCCGATAATTCAGCTTCGATAGACGACTGTTATTATATCCGATGGACCGACAACACCGGCGCCGAAGGATATATACCCAAAAACCGCTTTCACCCGCAAAATTATTTCCCGGCATGGATAAGCGATAACACACTGAGTTTCAGTGGCACGCTGCTTGCTCCCAATGCCCGCGACCTGAGCGGAAACGGAACATACTACTCGCTGCTCAGCTATGCGTGGGGCTATGTCGACAATCATCCCAACGAATTTGAGGAACTTAACTCTTTTGATATTTCCAATGCAGTGGGCGCCGACGGAACGCCCGTTGAATTACCCGGAGCCGACTTTATAAGGGTGTACACCGGGGTGAACCAGTGTTGCGGTTGGCTGGGCGAAACTTCCACCGAACTGAGCAAAGCCGCCGATTTGCACATATGACGGGTATTTAGTAGTTTTGCACTCAATTTTGCAATATCCACTCATTATCGTTTATGGTTTCTGTCGACGGACTAACAGTAGAATTCGGGGGAACAACCCTTTTTAAAGATGTATCATTTGTAATCAATCCCAAGGACCGCATAGCCCTCATGGGCAAGAACGGTGCCGGAAAGAGCACTCTCCTGAAAATTCTTGCCGGAGTGCGCCAGCCCACACGCGGTGCCGTGTCGGTGCCCAAGGACTGTACAGTGTGCTATCTTCCCCAGCATATGATGACCCACGACGGCCGTACCGTTTTCGAAGAGGCTTCGCAGGCTTTCGCGCATCTCAAAGAAATGGAAGCCGAAATAGATGCCATGAACAACGAGCTCGCCACAAGAACCGACTACGAGAGCGATTCCTACATGGCGCTCATTGAAAAAGTGGCCACCGTAAGCGAAAAGTTCTATGCCATTGACATGACTCATTTTGAGGAGGATGTTGAAAAAGCGCTACTCGGGCTCGGTTTCAAACGCGAGGACTTTTCCCGTCCCACCTCGGAATTCTCGGGAGGCTGGCGAATGCGCATAGAACTTGCAAAACTGCTTCTGCAGAACCCCGATGTGCTGCTCCTCGACGAGCCTACCAATCATCTTGATATAGAGTCTATCGGATGGCTTGAGGATTTTATTATAAACAGCCCCATGGCAGTTGTGGTGATAAGCCACGACCGCCGGTTCATCGACAACATCACAACCCGCACAATAGAGGTGACTCTCGGGCGCATATACGATTACAAAGCCCGCTACAGCCACTACCTCGAACTGCGCAAGGAACGCCGTCAGCAACAGCAGAAGCAGTTCGACGACCAGCAGAAACAAATTGCCGAGGCTCGCGAGTTTATTGAACGTTTCAAAGGAACATACTCCAAGACCTATCAGGTGCAGAGCAAGGTGAAATGGCTTGAAAAACTGGAAATTGTGGAAGTTGACGAAGAGGATACATCCGCGCTCCGTCTCAAATTCCCGCCGTGTCCGCGCAGCGGCTCGTATCCCGTAACAGCCGACGGTGTAGGCAAAAGCTATGACGGGCAACCGGTGTTCTCAAACGCATCGTTCATGATTGAGCGAGGCGACAAAGTGGCTTTTGCAGGGCGTAACGGCGAGGGTAAATCCACAATGGTGAAAGCCATTATGAACGAAATAAGCCATGACGGAACGCTCAAGCTGGGGCACAATGTCCGCATAGGGTATTTTGCGCAGAACAGCGCGGCACTCCTCGACGAGGAACTCACCGTGTTCCAGACAATCGACGATATTGCCGTGGGTGATGTGCGCCTCAAAATCCGCGACCTCCTGGGTGCATTCATGTTCGGCGGCGAGGAAGGTCAGAAAAAAGTTAAAGTGCTTTCGGGCGGCGAGCGTGTGCGCCTTTGCATGATAAAACTGCTCCTCGAACCCGTAAACCTCCTTATTCTGGACGAACCCACCAACCACCTCGACCTTAAAACCAAGGATATCCTGAAGCAGGCGCTTAACGATTTCGACGGCACGCTCATTGTTGTGAGCCACGACCGCGACTTCCTTGACGGACTCGTAACCAAAGTGTACGAATTCGGCGACGGCCGTGTACGTGAGCACCTGTGCGGTATAAACGAATTCCTTGAAAAGAAAAAAGCCGAACAACAATCGTGACATATATGGTGAAATGGCAGTTTTAATTGGCCGTTTCGTGATTTTGTAGTACTTTTGTGCGCCAAAATTTAAATGTAAATAGATGAAACCTACGTTATTCGTACTCGCTGCCGGAATGGGCAGCCGCTATGGGGGCCTCAAGCAACTTGACGGTGTTGGTCCTCAGGGTCAAACCATTATGGACTATTCAATCTACGACGCACTGCAGGCCGGCTTCGGCAAAGTGGTGTTCGTTATACGCAAAGATTTTGAAAACGATTTCAGAGAAAAAATTATAAGCAAATATGAGGGTCATGTGCCTGTGGAAGTTGTATTCCAGGCTGTAGACGCTCTTCCCGAGGGCTTTAGCGCTCCCGCCGACCGCACAAAGCCGTGGGGAACCAATCATGCCATTATGATGGGCAGCTCCGTTATTTCCGAGCCTTTTGCGGTTATCAATGCCGATGACTATTACGGACGCGATGCTTTCCGTGTTATGGCCGATTATCTTGGCAAACTCGGCAATGAAAAAGGCAAGTACTGCATGGTGGCTTTCTGCCTTGGAAATACCATGACCGAGAACGGTTCGGTAAGCCGCGGCGTATGTACTGTAGACGCTGACGGCAAGCTTGCCGATGTTGTGGAACGTACCGCCATTTCATTCGATGAAAATCACGATATTACCTATACCGATGCCGACGGCACTCCCGCACACCTTGCTGCCGAAACTCCCGTGTCGATGAATCTGTGGGGCTTTACTCCCGATTATTTCGATTACAGCGAACGCGAGTTCCGCAAGTTCCTCACCAAATACGGCGAACAGCCCAAGAGTGAATTCTTTATTCCTTCGGTAGTGGACAAGCTTGTGAAGAACGGCGAGGCTACAGTTGATGTTCTTACAACCACATCGCGCTGGTTCGGAGTGACTTACCCCGAAGACCGCGCCACTGTTGTGGAAAAACTTGCCGCTCTGCATGCCGCAGGCGAGTACCCCGAAAAATTATTTTAACAGCAATATATGAAGTTTACCCCTGAATATTCGTGCGCCGACTGCAATGCTCGCGCCGGTAGGATAGAAACCGACCACGGAATTATAGAAACTCCCATTTTTATGCCTGTAGGCACAGTGGGAACCGTCAAGGGCGTGCATATGCACGAACTGCGCGAGGAAGTCAAAGCACAAATAATTTTAGGAAATACATATCATCTTTATCTACGCCCCGGCATGGATATTATAGGCCGTGCCGGCGGTTTGCATAAATTCAACGGCTGGGACCGTCCTATCCTCACCGACAGCGGCGGTTTCCAGGTGTTTTCCTTAAGCTCCATGCGCAAGCTTACGGAGGAGGGCGCCACTTTCCGCAGCCATATCGACGGCAGCAAGCATATTTTTACGCCTGAGAATGTTGTTGATATTCAGCGTACTATAGGGTCGGATATTATGATGGCTCTTGACGAGTGTGCTCCCGGAACATCGGATCGCGCCTATACACGCCGTTCGCTCGACCTTACCAAGCGCTGGCTTGAGCGCGGCTGGAAGCATTATAAGGAAACGGAGCCTCTGTACGGACATTATCAGTCGTATTTCCCTATTGTGCAGGGTTGTACCTATCCCGACCTCAGGCGTGAGGCGGCCGAGCATGCCGCATCGCTCGGAGCCGACGGCTATGCCATTGGCGGTCTTGCCGTAGGTGAGCCTGCCGAGGTTATGTACGACATGATTGATGTTGTTAACGAGGTTCTGCCTAAGGATCGCCCTCGCTATCTTATGGGGGTTGGAACACCTGTCAATATACTTGAGGCCATTGACCGAGGCGTTGACATGATGGACTGTGTTATGCCCACGCGCAACGGCCGCAACGGCATGCTTTTCACTCCCGAGGGCACGATGAACATGCGTAACCTCAAGTGGGCCGACGATTTTTCACCGCTGTGGGAGGACGGCCCTGCGCTTGTGGACCGCGTTTATACAAAGGCTTATGTGCGGCATCTGTTTGTGGCCAATGAATTGCTGGCCATGCAAATAGCGTCGATTCATAACCTTGCATTCTATCTGTGGCTTGTAGGGGAGGCACGCAAGCATATTATTGCCGGCGATTTCCACGCGTGGAAAACCGGAATGGTTGAAAAGCTGAACAGGAGGCTGTAGAGAGTGTTCAAAATTCTTGACAAATACATAATACGAAAGTTCCTCGGGACATACATTTTTGCCATAATTCTGTTATTGGCAATTGTTGTTATGTTCGATATAAACGAGAAATTCGATTCGTTTGTCAAGGCACCGCTTCAGTCGACGATAGTGGATTATTTCCTGAACTTTTTGCCATATTTCGCGAATCAGTTCTCGCCGCTGTTCACGTTTATAGCGGTTATATTCTTTACCTCCAAGCTTGCGGGCGACAGCGAGTTTATAGCCATGTTCTCTACGGGCATGAGTTTCAAGCGCTTGCTGTGTCCGTATATGTTTGCTGCGGCAATAATTGCGGGTGCTACATATGTGCTGAGCGCGTATGTTATTCCGCCGGCGAATGTGAAGCGAATAGAGTATACCAACACGTATGTAAAGAACAAACGTGTTGATTACGGGGCAAATATCATGCTTATGGTAGCTCCCGGCGAGATAGCATATATGAACCGATACGACAATATAAGCAAGACCGGTTACCGTTTTTCGCTGGAGTCGTTCGACGATCAGAAGCGGCTTGTATCGCGTCTTACAGCCCAAAGTATCAAGTGGGATACGCTGTACAGCTGGAAGGTTCAGGATTATGTGAAGCGTGATTTTGTGGACGGCAGGGAGATAATAGAGAAGGGCAGTTCGCTGGACACTATAATTCCTTTTGAACCGCGCGATTTCCTTATATCGTCGCTCGATCACGAAAAAATGACTACTCCCGAGCTTAACGAATATATACGCAGGCAGAAGAACCGCGGAGTAGCCAATATTCAGAGCTTTGAAGTTGAGCGTGAACGCAGAATTGCTATGACGGCGGCGGCTTTTATCCTGACAGTGATAGGGATGACACTTTCGGTTAAAAAAGTGAAGGGCGGCATGGGACTTAACATAGGCGTTGGACTTGTGCTGAGTTTCAGTTATATACTTTTTATGACTATTACCCAGACATTTGCGATATCGGGCTTGACCTCGGCCTTTGTTGCGATGTGGATTCCGAACCTTATTTATGCCGTTATAGCCGTGGTTCTTTACCGTCGCGCCTCGCACGGATAAGGGCTTCAAGTGTTAATTATTGGCAAATAGGGCTAAAAACAGCCTTGATGTGCATTGAGTTGGCGGAATTTTTTGTAATTTTGCCAATCAAAACCTCCACGCCCGGTTTCCGGATTATGAGACAGTATCTAATAATATTACTATGCCTGCTCACTTTGAGCTCGTGCGGTGAATACCAGCGGGTTCAGAAGAGCGATGACTATAATTTGAAGTTCGAGTACGCCAAGCGTGCCTACGAAGAGAAAAAATATGTTCAGGCGGCAACCTTGCTGCAGGACTGTATAAATGTTTTCAAAGGCTCCGACAAGGCGGAAGAATCGCTTTATCTGCTCGGAATGAGCAACTACGAGAATAAGGATTACGCCACAGCGGGCGTTTATTTCAAGAATTATTACGCACGCTATCCCAAAGGCAAATTTGCGGAATCGGCACGTTTCTTTGCCGGTTACGGTTATTATCTTGATTCTCCCGATCCTCAGCTTGACCAGTCGGAAACTATGAAAGCCATAGAGGAGTTACAGGGATTTTTGGATTATTTCCCCCGCAGCGACAAAGTCTCGATTGCCCAGAATGCTATTTTTGAGTTACAGGACAAACTGACACTCAAGCAGTTGCAGAATGCGATGCTCTATTACAATCTTGGCAACTACATGGGTAACAACTATGAGAGTGCTGTGATTGTGGCGAAGAATGCAATAAAGGATTATCCCTATTCAAAATACAAAGAGGACCTTGAAATGCTGGTTCTCAAAGCCCGCTATCAGGAAGCGGCCAACTCAATTGAAGAACGAAAAGCCGAACGTTTTCGTGACGTTATCGACGAGTACTATTCCTTTGTGAACAACTACCCCGACAGCAAAAATCGCGAAGAGGCCGAGAATATCCTAAAGATAGCCCGGCGCTACGTAAGCGAATGACAGGCTGCCATCTCTCCACCGCGTTTTAAAAAATTAAATTCCATATAGATATACCGAGAATGGATTTCAAGAAAACAAACACACCCCTTACAACGGTTACCCGCGATATGATTGAAATGTCGCAGGATACCGGTAACGTATACGAAACCGTTTGCATCATTGCCAAGCGTGCGAACCAAATCGCCGCCCAGATGAAAAGCGACCTTGAAAAGAAACTTCAGGAGTTCGCGCCTTACAACGATAACCTTGAGGAAGTTAGCGAAAACCGTGAGCAGATTGAGATTTCGCGCTACTACGAACGTCTTCCCAAGCCCACGCTGATAGCCGCACAGGAGTACATCGACAAGAAGCTTTTCTTCCGCAAATCGAATCGTCCTCAGTAAGAGACGTAAAAGTTAAAAAATTAGGCCCGGGACCGATAAGGTTCCGGGCTTTTTTTTATTGGGGTTTGCGAACTTTTGGGTGTCGGGAGCGTTGTAAGAGTATGTTTACTTTTAACATTATGAAATCTTTAGAGTCCTTTCAGGCCTGTATGAAAATTTAGTTCAGTTGTTATGGAACCCCAAAACTCCTTCACTCAATTTCCATACAATCTCTGAAAATCTCTCTAAATCTTAACATAAGTCAAAAGTAAACATACTCTCTAGGTCTCTCTTTCAGCTTACTTATTCACTACATTATGGAAAATTTCAGCTACTACTCACCGACATTGTTTGAATTTGGCCGCGGAGCCGAGGAAAAAACGGGCATGCTCACTTTCCTTACGGGCGCAGGCAAGGTTATGATTGTTTACGGAAAGAGCTATGCGAAGAATAATGGTCTAATAGACAGGATAGAAAATTCGTTGAATACGATTGGTATTGATTACGTGGAGTTTGGCGGCGTGCTGCCAAATCCGACGGATACACTTATATATGAGGGTATTAAGAAAGCCCGCGCTGCGCATATTGACGGACTGGTGGCCGTAGGCGGCGGTTCTGTTATAGATACAGCCAAGGCCATTGCAGCGGGCGTATCCTATAAAGGTGATTTCAAGGACTTTTTCACCGGCAAGAAACAGCTTACCGAGGCGCTGCCTGTGGGCGTTGTGCTTACAATTCCGGGGGCAGGGAGTGAAGGTTCGGGAAATTGCGTAATTACTTTTTCGGAAGAAAACAGGAAAGTTTATCTGCGAACCGACAGTATTCTTCGTCCGCGATTTGCTGTTATAAATCCTGAAATGACCTTTACTCTTACAGCACGTCAAACGGCTGAGGGTGTGGTGGATATGACCGGAAATGCGTTGGAACGATATTTTTCACCGTCGCAGCGGGTAGAGCTTACCGACCGTGTGATTGAGGGAGTTTTGTCGGCACTTATGTCGGAATCGCCCAAGGCGCTTGCCGACCCGACCGACTACCATGCAAGGGCAAATATCGAGTGGGCCGGAACTATTGCACAGAACGGTGTTTTAGGGTGCGGCCGCAATGAGGACGGCGCGTGTCATGCCATTGTGCGTGAGATATGTGCGATGTATCCCGAAATATCTCATGGCGAGGCGCTTGCTATTACAATACCGGCGTGGATGGGCTTTATGGCACATCACAAGCCGTCGAAGCTTGCGATGTTGGGACGTCGAATTTTCGGTGTTGACGAGAAAGATGACCGTACCGCAGCCATTGAGACCGTGGCGTCGTTCCAGGCTTTTTTCAAGGCAATACTGCGTATGCCGGGCAATTTCGGCGAGGCAGGTATTGGAGAGCCTGATATAGAGAAACTTGTGGAGCGCCTACATGCCAACAATGGAGAATTTACGGGAGCTTACTACAAGCTATCGTGCAAGGATTCGCGTCAGATTTTTGAGCTGATGTTGTCGGCAGAGCAGCGTCAGGCGCAGATTGCGCGCGCCGAGGCCGAGACCCCCGAGCCTGCCGCCCCGGCGGTATAAGGAGACAAGAGACTTATTCATCGAATACACCGGCGCCCTGACGAATGAGTTCGGGGTTGCCGTTTTTTGTGCAGTCGATTATGGTGCTCGGGATTGTGGAACCATTGCCCGAGTCGATTGTCAATTCAATATCGCTAAAACCTTCGTACTCAAGTGCTAATGTGAGTGGATTGACTGTTTCGTCCTCGCAGTCGAGGGCTACAGAGCTACTGAGTATGGGACCGTCCATTTCGCGAGCAATGGCTCGTGCCATTTCACAGTCGGGGATTCTTATACCCACGCTTTTACGTCCTTTAAAGACTTTGGGGAGGCTTGTGCTTGCGGGCAAGATGAAGGTGAACGGGCCGGGGAGATAAGTTTTGAGGAGTCGGTAGATACGGTTGTCAATTCGTGCGTAAGAGGCGGCTTGGGAGAGGTCGGAGCAGACTATCGAGAGCACGTTTTTTTCGGGATTAATGCCTTTTATGCGGCATAATTTTTCGATAGCGCGTGCATTGAGGGCATCACAGCCGAGCGCGTAGAGGGTATCGGTGGGGTAGATTATTACTTTTCCGTTGCGGAGAGCTTCAACGGCGCGTTCCACAATCCGGCTGTCGGGACTCGAGCCCCGGTTTTCAATTATTTCCATTATTGACAGGGTAATAGCGTTTTATAATATTGTGAGCGGCGGCGTATTTTTCGAGCAGATCAATAATGAGAGCCTCGGTTTGAGCGTGGGTTAGTTCGCTGTTTCCGTATAGGTTGACGGTGAGGATGATACGAGTTGTTTCCGGCGAAAGTTTGGTGCGTTCGTTGTCGGAAGTTGGGGTTCCGATACCACCGATATTGTCGCGGTATACGGGCAGGCCGGCAATGTTGAGCTGCCCGCGTCCAATTGCTTCGTAAGGTTCACCTTCGCGTCCTGCGCCCAGAGTGAGCGTGTCGCCTGAAATTTTATTGGCATCGAAACCACCGATAGAGTGGCCGGTGCGTAGCGAGACGAGGTTAATGAGGTCGATAAGGGTATCGGTGCGGTATAGGCCGAGGCCTTTAACGGCTCTGCGACACAGTGCTTCGGCGCTGGGACGGTATCGGTTAGGATCTTTTCCGAGCGCCTTGTAAACGCGACGGACGGCATCGATAGCGGGGCGCAAACGGATTTGTTCCATAGCGTAACGCTTTGAAATATCGTTACATTCGTTTTCGATTTCGCCCCACAGCTCTTCGGAGGTGGGAGGATTGGCGACGTCGGCCTGAATGAACAGAGTAATGAGTTCGGGAGCGGCGTTTGATATGATATTTTCGAAAAATATTTCCATGAGCTTATTATAATATGTGCAAAAGTAGAGAAAAAAGAGGAATTTGGGTTCAAAGAGGGGTAGAAAATTTGCAAGAGATATAAAAAATGCGTAAATTTGCAGGCCATTACAAAGCGGCGCCTTACCAGCGCGTTTAATAATGAAGAATTAATACGTATTAAAGAGATAATTAAAATGAAAAAAGACATTCATCCCTCCAACTATCGCGAAGTTGTGTTCAAAGATATGTCGAACGAGGAAATCTTCATCACCCGTTCCACTGTAGCTACCCGCGAAACAATTGAGGTTGATGGCGTAACCTATCCTCTGGTGAAGCTTGAAATCACCAGCTCTTCCCATCCTTTCTTCACCGGCAAGCAGAAACTCGTAGACACCGCAGGTCGTGTTGACAAGTTCATGAGCCGCTACGCTGTACGCAAAAAGTAAGAAAGCAAAAAAAACAAGTTGCGAGCCACTGCGCAAGGCTTGCAAAAAGAAATAAAGTCGTGTTCCGTAACAGGAGCACGACTTTTTTTAACGTGTGTTAATTTACGAGGCCAGACCGTTGGTTTTGAGGTGCTTGGCTCGGAATGTGAAATGTTAAATGCAAAAATTTTGCGCTCAGGTATTGACAAACGCAAATTTATGTTGTAACTTTGCAGTGCGAGAGTTGAAGAGTTCAACTTTTGAATGGGGCTAAGTTTCCCCGAGGCTTAAATAATTATTCAAATTTTAAATTCATTCATCCATTAATTCAAATTCCAATGATTATGAACCGCAAATATTCAAATTTTATTCCGGGACGACAACTTAATGAGCAGGAGCTCAAGTTTATAACCGCTGCAGAACGTGCGCGAAAGAGTCCGGGAGGAGGGAGGATTGTTATTGCACCCAAAAAAGGGGTGGATTATACGCGAACGATTCTCGAGTATCTAAACTATGTGTATAAACATGTGTATCCGAGCGTTATAAATCAATATAACGGGGCTGACTTGTGCGTGATTGCGGACAATTTAAAGGATCCTGCGATGCAGTATTGTCGCAGAAGGTTTCGGTGTCGATATTCGACTCCACGCAGCCTGTACGGCTGTCGTGGCGGTACGTTCAATGTTATTTGGATTCGTACCACGGAGTGGAATTTCTATTGGCTGCGAGTGGCCTGCGAGGCTATTCACTTAGAGAATGCCGTGATTATTATTCAGCTGATACGTCCATGTCACCAGGTGCCGGATTATTATCGTCCGTTAGAGGATTATCTGCCGAAGGTGCGCAAGCGTGCGATGAGTTCGCCTCCTCCTTTGCCTCCGGAGTTTTTGGAGGCGTATTGGGAGGTTAACGGGTATGAGGATCCGTATTTGGAAGATATTTTGTTTGAACTAAGCGTTTACGAGCGGAAGCGAGGGCTCAGAGCTTTTCTCCGTTAGGGAGTGTGTTTGAGCCAATCTTTAGAAGTCTTTTCGGCCTGTTTTTAGCTTTCATTCTCGAAAATCCATTCTAAATCTTGATTTTATTCTAAATCTTGATAATATCAAAATTCAGACACACTCCGCGGTAGCTGCCACCGCACCTCGTTTTGGGGTGAAGCAGCAAGAGTACATTGACATTGCGGGTTATTCGGGTTTTATACCTTCGTCGCGGAGGAAAGGTGCAGATGGACTATCGCCGGCGGCAATCTGTTCGGGAGTTCCTTGAGCGATGATTCGGCCACCACCACGACCGCCTTCGGGTCCCATATCGATTATGCGGTCGGCCATTCGAAGAACGTCGAGATTGTGTTCGATAACGAGTACCGTGTTTCCACGGTCGACAAGTTTTTCGAGAATTCCCATCAGGGTTCTGATATCGTCGAAATGCAGTCCGGTAGTGGGTTCGTCGAGGATGAAGAGGGTTTTGCCGGTATCGCGTTTAGCCAGTTCCGTAGCGAGTTTCACGCGCTGGTTTTCACCTCCCGAGAGGGTTGAGGAGGGTTGTCCGAGCTTGATATATCCGAGACCTATGTCCTGCAGCACCTTGAGTTTTTTGTAAATAGAGGGAATGTTGGCAAAGAACTCCACGGCGCGGTTAATAGTCATGTCGAGCACGTCGGCAATAGATTTGCCTTTGAAACGCACTTCGAGCGTCTCGCGGTTGTACCGTTTACCGGCGCATTCCTCGCAGGGGATGAGCACATCGGGGAGGAAGTTCATTTCGATGGTTTTGTAACCGTTTCCTTTGCATGCTTCGCAACGACCGCCGGAGATGTTGAAAGAGAATCGTCCCGGCTTGTATCCTCGAATTTTAGCCTCGGGGAGAGCCACGAAAAGATTGCGGATGTCGGTGAACACGCCGGTATAAGTAGCAGGATTAGAGCGCGGTGTGCGTCCTAAAGGCGACTGGTCGACAGTAACGACTTTATCGATATTTTCGATACCTTCCACCTCGGTGTAGGGGAGCGGCTCGGTTAGGGAATTATAGAACTTACGACTGAGTACGGGCTGAAGAGTACCGTTGACGAGTGAAGATTTTCCACTACCCGAAACGCCGGCCACGACAGTTAGCGTTCCGAGTTCGAGCGTGAGATCCACATTGTGAAGATTGTGACCTGTGCATCCTTTTATAGCGAGCGTTTTACCGTTTCCTTTGCGACGTTTTGCGGGAGTTGGCAGCGTACGGGTACCGTTGAGATACGAAGCCGTAACGGTGTCGGTTTTGAGCATTTGCGCCGGCGTACCCTGAAAAACCACTTGTCCGCCTTTACGCCCTGCACCGGGGCCGATGTCGACAATATAGTCGGCCTCAAGCATAATATCCTTGTCGTGTTCGACGACGATTATTGTGTTAGAAGCATCGCGGAGGCGCTTGAGGGAGTTGATCAGACGGTGATTATCGCGCTGGTGCAGACCGATACTCGGTTCGTCGAGGATATATAGCACGTTCACGAGCTCGGAGCCTATTTGGGTAGCGAGCCTGATTCGCTGGCTTTCACCACCGGAGAGCGTGGAAGAATTGCGGTCGAGCTGCAGATATCCGAGACCGACATCGACGAGGAACCGGAGTCGCGAAGAAATTTCTTTGATAATTTCGGCAGCAATTTTAGCATCGTGTTCCGACAGCCGAGAGCTGACAGTATCGGCCCATTCGGCGAGCATGTCGATGTCCAAAGCGGTAAGCTCGGCAATATTTTTGTTGTCCACAAAGAAATGCAGCGCCTCTTTGTTGAGACGTGCGCCGTTGCACTCGGGGCAGGTGCATCGAGAGATGAACTGCCCGCTCCATTTTTTTGCCTGATATCCGGCATCGTCGTCGTTTTGCTGTTCGATGTATTTTACAATACCGTCGAAAGTACGGAAAAAATCGAACCCCGACTGCGTGCTGTCGGCCAATCGCGGAACCGATGTTGTACCGTTGAAAATTTCGTCGACAACTTCATCGGAGAGCTCGCTGAAAGGGGTGCGAATGTTATATCCGTGACTTTCGAGTATAGCACGAATCTGGAGGAAGATGAGGGTATCGCGATATTTTCCGAGCGGGGCGAGCGCACCGGCATGGATTGAGAGAGATTCATCGGGAACAATTTTTGCACGGTCGAGAATGTTGACATATCCCAAGCCCTTGCATCGCGGACAAGCACCTTTTGGGGAGTTGAACGAAAAATTGTGAGGCGCGGGGTCGTGGTACGAAATTCCCGAAAGCGGGTCCATGAGTTCCTGGCTGTAATAGGCCGGAGTTTCGGTTTCGGTGTCGTATACCATCATTTCCTTATCGCCCTGACGGAGGGCGCTGTTGACCGAGGCCGAGAGGCGTTCGCGTTCCTTGTCGGAGACCTTGAGCCTGTCGACAACCAGTTCGACGGAGTGGTTTTTGTAACGGTCGAGCTTCATTCCGGGAGTGATTTCGGTGAGCTCGCCGTCGACACGCACGTTCAAGAACCCTTTTTTAGTGAGCTGCTCGAAAAGTTCTTTATAGTGACCTTTACGGTTTTTTACAAGAGGCGCGAGTAGGTAAATTCGTTTGCCGTTGTACTTTTCCAGGATGAGGTCGACAATTTTTTCGTCGGTGTACTTAACCATGTCGAGGCCGGAAATGTAGCTTCGCGCATGTCCGATTCGGGAATAGAGCAGACGCAGAAAATCGTAAATTTCGGTGGTAGTGCCGATTGTACTTCGCGGGTTTTTGTTTACGGTTTTCTGTTCGATTGCGATGACGGGGCAGAGGCCCGAGATGTGGTCGACTTCGGGGCGTTCGAGGCGGCCGAGCATACCGCGGGCATAGGCAGAGAAAGTTTCGATATAACGGCGTTGACCTTCGGCAAAAATAGTGTCGAAAGCCAAAGAAGATTTTCCACTTCCGCTGAGTCCTGTAACAACCGTGAGCTTGTTGTGCGGAATTTCCACATCGATGTTCTTGAGGTTGTTTACACGCGCCCCAATCACCGAAATGCTTCCGGTAGTACCGTCGTCGGCAATATTAAGGTTTTTATCCTTAGAGTTGTCCATTTGTATCTATGTGTACGGGAAAAATCAACGTTTAGTCCAGGCCGGGTTGTAAGTGCTTTTTCCGGCCGTGCTTCGTTTGAGACTCTCGGCAAGCGGGATGCGCACTTTATAAGTTTTGCCGGTTTTGTTGGTGAGAGTCTTGGCTCGTATCCAAGGATTTTCCTCGCGTAGAATCTGATAGTTTATACCTTGTTTTTTAGCCCATTGCGGCCAGCTTTCGACAGGGCCGTTAACCTCGACAATGCGATACTTGTGAGGCTGATAGAGCTGGTCGTCGCGCAGGATGAACCCATATGCTGCAGGGTTTTCCATGAGCGTTTTCATGGCCATTATGCGAATAGGGTAGCGTGTAGTTTCCTCGGTAAGATAGAGGTCGAGAGAAGTGTTGACCCCCTGCGCGTCGAGTTCTTTTGTTATGCGTGCGTTTCCACCGTTATAAGCCGCCATTGCCGAGGGCCAGTCGCCGAAGCGGTTATAGCTCTTTTTGAGGTATCGTGCAGCGGCGGCAGTCGATTTTTCCAAGTTGTACCGTTCATCGACTTCATCGTTTACCTCAAGCCCGTATTCCTTAGCTGCCGAGGGGATGAACTGCCAGAAACCGGCGGCTTTTGCGGGGGAGTATGCGCGGGGATTTAGCGAGCTTTCCACGCAAGCGAGGTAAAGGAGGTCTTTGGGAACTCCGTTGGCTTCGAGAATTGCGGCCATTTCGGGGAAATATCGGTTTGCCCGTTTTAGCATGAGCAGTGTAGTGCCGTGAGTGTATACGATTGAGGTGAGTTCGCGGTCGAACCGTTCGTAAAGGTCGGCGCGGTCGAGGTCGATGCTTTTCCCGCACAGTGTTACCTTAGCAGGGACTTCGGGGTTGTAAACACGAGAAAAAACGGGTTGTTGGGCATAGGAACCCAGGCAGCTGCAGGCGAGCAGCATAAAAGGTAATATATGTCGTTTCATTATTGTTATTAATGGTAGAAAGAGCAAAAAGTTCAATAATCGCCGGGGCTTTGCGATGTTCCCGAGCCGGGGTTGTAGTTTATGATGTTTATATCGCCGGCACGTTTATAGTCGACGCCATCGGCGCCCCTGGCTTTGATTACATAATAATATACACCTGCGGGAACATATTTTCCACCGCTTTTACCGTCCCAGCCCTGGGCGGGATCGGTGGAGCGGAACAGTTCTTTACCCCAAATGTTGAAAATGTGGCATTCGTAATTTACGAGAGATTTGTAGCTTACTTTCCATTCGTCGTTTACACCCGGAGAGCCTTGCGGGGAGAAGGCATTGGGAATTTCGAGTTTGGATTCACCGAGGAAAACCTGATAAACAATGCCTTCGTAGGGGCAAGTGGCATCGGCGTTATCGGCGAGAAGGCGAACGTAGCTTGTACCCTGTTCGGTGAAGGTGTAGGAGAATGTAAGTTCGGAGAAACTGTTGTCGATGACGTCGAAATCGGGGTATCGGGAAATTTGCCATTCGTGGTATATGCCAGCATCGCTGACGGCGGCTTCAAATTCGATTGTGCAGGGAGCCGAGCCACCGAGCCCGTCATCGGAGCTGTTGTCTTTTATCTGATTATCGGGCAAATCGGCGTCCTGAGTGGCGCGAGTCTGAGCGTCGACGGTAATGCTGTTGAAATATCCGGATTCAATGCTTTCGGCCATTCCCCAAGTACGCAGAAAACGGTCGCCCGACAAAGTGAAAGTTGTGTTGCACAGCGGTGCGGGGACAGAGAAAGAGTTGTTGATTGCATCGATTGTTTCGTCAGCCTGGACGAGAGAGAATGCAAAAGCTGTTTCGTCGAATTCGAGAGTTGAGTAGCTTACATTGAGTTCGCGTGAAAGCGTGAGGCGTCGTCCGTTTATTGAATAATACGGAATTTCGGCTGCATATCCATTGAAGTTTATAAGAGTTCGGGCACAATCCTGTTCCAAAGCGGGCGAAATGCTTTCCATTGACAGCCGGTGGGCGGAATAGTCGGTAATCCATATATATATGTCGCCGCCCTGATCCTTTATGTGGTAGCCCATGTCGCCTTTTTCGAGCGGGATTTTGTGCTGAGATGTTCCAATAATCGCCATGCTGTATATCCGTTCTTCGTAAGCCGCACCGAGGTTGCTGAATTTGTATACGGTTACATAGTGGTAATTGCTGTTGTATACCATGCTCACACCCTGAGTATTATCGAGAACATAAACCGCGCCGAGACCTGAAGAGGCCGCCGGGGTTATTTCAATGGCCGGGAGCGTGTTTCCGGAGAAGTCCACTGCCCGGCAGAGGGAAGGGATTAAAGCAAGCAAAAGAAGGATGATGCGTGAAGCGGTCATAATCGGCGCCGATGATTGGTTAAACATACAAAGTTACTAAAATCTCGGGCTAAATTCAAGTATAGTTGAATAAGACTACAGTACTTTAATCATTTTTTGCAAAATGCGTGTTGTGAAAAATAATGTTTGTGTAAAATTGCAACGGAACAAAAATTATTTCTTAACTTTGTGGTTGCAAAGCAGCGTCTGCGCGTATTGTTTTAATATTTTATAATGAATACTACCAAGTTACATATAATTCGATTGCTTGAATGGCAGGGCATTGCCGCCGTGCCCGGGCTTGGAGTATTCTCGTCGCGCCATAGAGCGGCCCGTATTGAGGACGGTATTATATATCCGCCTGGCCGAGCCGTAAGTTTTGATACATACGGCTGTGTTGCGGGCGACAATGCTTTGGCGGCGTCCATTTCGCGAGCTTGTTCGGTTGACACCGACACAGCGATGCAGATTATTGCCGGCGATGTTGAAGCTATCCGCAGCGAGTTGCAAAACGACGGTTTTTCGGTTATTGGCAATGCCGGCAGGCTTGTGTCGAATTCCGGGGTGATAGAATTTGTTGCCGCCGAAAGTTTTGTAAGCAATCCGTGGCTTGCTCCTGTTGAGACAGCCGCCGTTGCATCGGAACCCGTATCGTCGGAATCCGAGGCCGGAGAAGTAGCGGCACGAATGGACAACGAAGTGTTTATGCGCTCGTTACGCCGCACGGCATCGAGTGCAGCCGCAATAGCTATATTTGCCTTTATAGCGTTTATATTCTCACAGCTTCCCCGGTCCAATTCGCGTGAGCCTCAGATGGCTTCGATAGGATTCGAGCAGCTGCGCCTCCCTGCGGAAGATGTTTTCGGGTTTGGTACGGGCGATGATGAAGCCCCGTTGGTGCTTGTGTTGAATACCCCTGCCGACGGAGTTTGTGATGTAGAGCCCGTAGAAGAGTATGTATCGCCCGCACGTTACTGTCTTGTAGTTGCCTCCCTTGCCACGCGTGCCGAGGCCGACAAGTATGCCGGCGCCCATGGTATAGCTTCGCAAGTACTTGAAAAGGACGGGCGTTACCGCGTATATTCCCATACTTCCGATAGTTACGAAGAACTTGTTCGAGTGTCGCGCGAGTCGTCGCACACGTCGCGTTTCCCGACTGCGTGGATTTGCAGTCGATAAGCCGAACCGACTGGGCGATATCTTCGTTTTTCAGGAGCAGGGATTTAGTTATTCCGGAAATTCCCGACGTTTTTTGCTTTCTCCAAGCGGGTACAAAAAACGGTTTCACACATCAGTATAAGTCTAATATAATCATCCATTTATACAGCACGCCAACAAATGGAAAATTTACACGAAATGCTATTAAAACGCCATAGCATACGGCGTTATAAAGATACTCCCATAGACCCCGAGGCAGTACGCACCATTCTTGAGGCCGCGTTGCTTGCGCCGAGTTCGAAGGGTTGCCGCTCGTGGCAATTCGTAGTTATAGAGAACCGCGAGACCATGCAGCAGCTTGCCGATTGCCGTCCGTCGGGCACGCTGCCGCTGAAAAATGCCCGTCTTGCCGTTGCCGTAACCGTATCGCCGGAAATATCGGGCGCTTATATTGAAGATGCTTCCATTGCGGCGGTATTTATGCAGCTGCAGGCAGCCGCTCTCGGCATTGGCTCGTGCTGGGTGCAGGTTCGCGGGCGTGAAGCTGTTGACGGGGAGCCGTCGGAAGATATAGTTCGCGATATACTTTCCATTCCTTCCAATATGGTTGTTGAATGTATTGTAACTTTCGGTTATCCCGATGAAGAACGCCGTCCTGTGGATCCCGACAAGCTTTTGTGGGAAAAAGTACATTTGGGAACCTGGCGAATCGACGACGGGGAATGATGTCGGGGCGCGATATTGTAATAGCAGGCAGCGGGAATGTGGCCACTCATCTATGTCGCGCACTTGCTCCGCGCGTGGCGGCCGTAATTTCGCGTAATCCGGCTCATGCACAGGCTCTTGCCGAAGAATGCGGAGTTCCGGTTTCGGGTGATCTGTCGCTGCCTCTCGGTGAAACAGGTGCGGATATAATAATTGTTAGTGTGGCCGACAGTGCTGTTGATGAGGTAGTTGCGGCTATAGGACCGGTTGCGTCCAAACCGCTTGTTGTGCATACATCGGGCACTGTTCCCCGCGAGTCACTTTCGAAAATATCGCCTCGCACGGGCATTCTTTATCCGTTGCAATCTTTTTCCAAGGATGCGAAAGTGGAGCTTGCCGAAGTACCGTTTTTTATAGAGGCCGAGCGTGCTGAGGATTTACCGCTTGTTCGCGCAGTTGCCCTTTCGATGTCGGCCAAAGTTCACGATACCTGTCCAGAACAACGTAAGCTGCTGCATGTAGCCGGTGTTTTTTCATCGAATTTCCCCAATATAATGCTTGAGATTGCCGAGAATATTCTTCGTCAGGCAGGTTATCCGGCCGATACAGTCAAGCCTCTTGTGGAGGCGACAGTAGCCAAGGCTTTTGCTCTTGGAGCGCATTCGGCACAGACCGGCCCCGCCCGTCGCGGCGACAGAAAGGTGATTGAAAGCCATACGGCCATGCTTGAGCCTGCCGAGGCCGAAATATACTCGCTACTATCCAATTATATCCTTAAATCGCATGAGCAGAATTGATTACGATTTAACAAAAATCCGTGCAATAGTTTTTGATGTTGACGGAGTTCTTTCGCCATCGACAGTACCGATGTCGGATACCGGTATACCGGTGCGTATGGCTAACCTTAAGGATGGTTATGCCATGCAGCATGCGGTTAAAAAGGGATTGATACTCGCAATTATTTCCGGAGCTGATGTGGAGAGTATCCGCGGCAGGTTTTCTATAATAGGGGTAAAAGATATATACCTTGGTATCAAGCAGAAGCTGCCGGTGCTTGAGGAATGGATGGCTGCAAATGGATTGTATCCTGAAGAGATAGCTTATGCAGGCGATGATATTCCCGATTTACCTTGTCTGCAGCGTGCAGGACTTGGAGTTGCCCCGCGGGATGCCGCTCCGGAGGTTAAGTCGGCAGCCGGATTTATAACCGGTGCAGCCGGAGGCTATGGGGTTGCGCGTGAGCTTATTGAGGAGGTTATGCGTGCTCAGGGAACGTGGATGAGCGATATGACAGCTTTCGGTTGGTAATGGAACAGCATCACATAGAGTTTACAGAGGGTCATTGCGAGCGTCATGCGTCGACCGCTTGCCCGCCTTATCCCTCGAAGGCATTTGAAAATGTAAAGGTATTTCTGGCAAGCAATTCGCCGCGACGACGTGAATTGCTGTCGATGATTCTGCCGGAATTTGAAATAGCAGCCGGGCGTGAAGTGGATGAGTCATATCCCGCCGAGCTTGCTCCCGCTGAGGTTCCCGCGTTCCTTTCCCGGGTGAAAAGCGATGCTTATGCCGATGATATGGAAGCCGGTTCGCTGCTTATTACAGCCGATACGGTGGTAATTTCGGACGGTGCGATTCTTGGAAAGCCGAACTCGCCGGAAGAGGCTTGCGAAATGCTATTGAGCCTTGCCGGACGCAGACACACGGTTGTTACCGGTGTTACTTTGCGGTCATCGGCCGGGCGAGCTCTTACTTTTTCGGAGAGTACCGAGGTTTGTTTCGGGGAGCTTTCGCGCGCTGAGATAGAATGCTATGTTGAGCGCTACCGACCGTTGGACAAGGCCGGCGCCTATGGTATCCAGGAATGGATAGGAGCGGCTGCCATTGCGGGCATTGACGGTTGCTTCTACAATGTGATGGGCTTGCCGCTGCATGCGCTGTACCGTCGTTTGCGCGATTTTTATTGAACAGATATATACAATACAGGCCGGATTTCGATTGAAATCCGGCCTGTATTGTTTAGTAGCGGACGATTATTTGTTCTCGGGTTCGGGAGCGATGAGTTTGTATCCCTTTCCGTGAATGTTGATGATTTCGATAGAGGGGTCGTCCTTGAGGTGCTTGCGGAGTTTGGTGATGTATACGTCCATGGAGCGAGCGTTGAAGTAGTTGTCGTCGATCCAAATAGTCTTGAGGGCGTAGTTACGTTCGAGGATTTCGTTAACGTGTGCGCAGAGGAGGCTGAGCAGTTCCGATTCCTTGGTGGTTAGTTTGGTGATTTTGTCGCCAATCATGAGCACCTGTTTCTGTGTATCGAAAGTGAAATTACCGATTTTGTACATTGTAATTTCTTTGCCTTTTTTGCCTTTTACGCGGCGCAGAATTGCTTCGATACGGAATACAAGTTCTTCCATCGAGAAGGGTTTGGTGATATAGTCGTCGGCACCGATTTTGAAGCCTTCGAGTATATCGTCCTTAAGCGATTTGGCAGTGAGGAAAATGATGGGAACTTCGGCGTTTACGGTGCGAATTTCCTGAGCGAGAGTGAAGCCGTCCTTTTTGGGCATCATCACATCTAGCACGCAAATATCGTATTTTCCTTTAAGGAATGCCTTGTAGCCGCTGTCGCCGTCAACAAACAGGTCGGCGTTGTAACCTTTAGCCTGGAGATACTCGCGGAGGAGCATTCCGAGGTTTTCGTCGTCTTCGCACAGAAGAATTCTCATTCGGTCTTCCATAATTTTCATTGTTTAGAGAGTGGTAGTATTATTATAAATTTTGTTCCGTGTCCGAGTTCGCTTTCGACGGAAATTTGTCCGCCGAACTCGTCGATTATTTTTTTAACGTAAGCGAGTCCGAGTCCGAAACCTTTAACGTTGTGGAGGTTACCGGTGCTTACGCGATAGAATTTTTCAAAAATCTTTTTGAGATCGTCGCGACGGATTCCAATACCGTTGTCCTCGATGCAAATTTCGAGACGTTCGTCGGAAAGGTCGCGCGAGCTGAGCCGCAGGGTTAGGAGCCGTTCTTCGCTTCGATATTTAACGGCGTTGTCGAGGAGGTTGAAAATAACGTTTGTAAAGTGCATTTCGTCCACGTTTACAATTGCGTCCATTGCGTCGAGGTTGGCGCTGATAGAGCCTCCGTATTTTTCAACTTTGAGTTTGAAAGTGTTTACAATGTTGAATATAGCTGCGTTTGCGTCCACATCATCGAGCTTGAAGGTCCTTTGGCGGTCGAAGAGCGACAATTGAAGAACTTTTTCAACCTGAAATCGCAGGCGCTTTGTCTCGTCGGTTATTACGTTTGAAATCTGTTGCAGCATTGCGGGAGATTTCCTCACGCTCTGGTCGTTGAGCATTTGTGCTGCGAGCGAAATCGACGATATGGGTGTTTTGAACTCGTGTGTCATGTTGTTAATGAAATCGTTCTTCATTTCGGTGAGTTTCTTTTGCCGGAATGCCACAATGATTGTGTAAACGAAAATTATTAACAGAATGAATGTGAACACGAATGCAGGCACCATAAAGGATATGGAGGAGAATATATAGTCGTGTGTTGCGGGGAAGTATACTTTGAGGTAACTGTGGGGGCCGTTTCCGTCGTTGGGAAAGAGAGTTTGGATGAACATGTTGTCTCTAACCGGAGGTGCGGTGCGGAAATCGGGCGATTTGTACAGTATTGTTCCTGCATGATTCACCAGGGCGAATTCAAAAGGCATGCGTATTCCCAAAGTGTCGAGTTCGCGTCGCAGGTAAGTTTTTACGCGCGACGAGTCGGCACGTTCTATAATCGGGCGTGAGGAAGCTTTGGAAATGATGTTGAGGATAACCTCGTCGAGCATTTCTTTTTGATACTTGTATCGGTTTCGGTAAGCATCCTGTACGCTGCGGTAGTGGGCGTCGATGTTGCTGCCTGTCTGCAGTTTGTTTATTTCGTTTGCGTTACCTTCGATGGTGAGGTTAGCTGTCAAGCCTGTTTTTGTGGTGAAGGAGTATTTTATGCCGTCGGGGCGGCGGGATTGTTCGTCGAGATACTGAGGCATTAGTGTTGATGTCTGTACCTGACGCACATCGTCCTCGAGGTAGTGCCTTGCTTCGTCCTGTTCGAGGTGTGCTGTTACTGCAACAAGGCTCTGTCGAACGCCTTGAGCGAATTGCTCGTAGCGAATCTGAACGATGTTGCGCATGTAGAACACCTGTACAAAAAGGAGGCCTATAAAGGCTACAGCCATGAGAATGGTGAGAATCCAGATTGTATGTTTCTTCATTTTGAGTGTAGGAGAGTTGGGGAGAAAGGTACTCCGTTTAAATTAACCTATGTTTTGTTAACAATTAAAACTCTTTAAAGTTAGATTGGAAAGTGTAAAAGTTAAAATTTATGGTTCGGAATGCTTTTAACATTTCGCGTCAAAATTAACAAATTAATGTGAATACTGCAAGCGAAATTTTCTGTTTTAGCAATATTTAATTTTAATGCGTTGACAATCAATAGTATATAAATAAAATAATCCTCCCTTTTGAAGAGAGGATTATTGAAATGAGGGGTATGCGGGTAAAAATATCAATCGTTTTCTTCGCCGGCGTCGGGGGCAATGCCTTTAGGCAGAGTGAGATGCAGCCATAGGAATGCTATTATACCCGAAAGGAGCGAACCGACAACAATACCGAGTTTGGCATGAGCCAGCAGGTTGGCTTGTGCGGGTATGGCCTGATTGAATGTTAGTGTTGCAATGAATATGGAAACGGTGAATCCTATACCGCCTAACATTGAAATGGATGCCATCATGTTCCAGTTGGAGTGGGCGGGCATTGGTGCGAGGCGCAGTTTTACTGTAAGCCACGAGAACAGGAGAATGCCGAGGAACTTACCGATTACAAGGCCGCAGATGATTGCCAGTGAAATGCCTTCGAAAACCGATGCGGGTTCCATGTCGAGCAGGAATATGCCGGCGTTGGCAAAAGCGAAAAGTGGCAGGATAAAGTAGTTTACAACCGGGTGGAGTGTGTCCTCAAGATCCTGAAGAGGAGATATAACTTTGTCGGATGCACTTTCAATCTGCTTTAGCCAGTTAAGCTGTTCGTGGCTTAGGATTGTGCGTTTTTCGAGAGCTTCGTCATCCTCGGCACGGAAGTGTGCAATGCTTCTACGTATGTTCGAAATGTATTTAATAGGAGCAAATACGGGAGTGGCGGGAACGCAGAAGGCAACGAGTACACCGGCAATAGTGGGGTGGATACCCGAGTTGAGGAAGAGGAACCATATGACACCGCCTATGCCGAGATAGAACGCTTTGCTTTTTATGCGGAGAGTCTGTCCCAGGAGGAGAACTCCGAAAAGTGCTGCAGCGTAAATGAGGAGCATGTACTCGATGTGTGTGGAGTAGAATGCCGCAATGACGATAATGCCGCCGATGTCGTCGACAACGGCAAGAGTTGTAAGGAATATTTTAAGAGAAAGAGGCACGCGTTTGCCAAGCATTGCAAGCACACCGAGCGAGAATGCAATGTCGGTTGCCATTGGTATTGCGGCACCGCCGCTGAAATCGGTTCCTTTGCTCAGCATCCAATAGATGAGCACGGGGACTACCATGCCACCGACCGCACCGATAATGGGGAGCAGGGCTTGTTTGAAAGATGAGAGTTCGCCGACGAGGACTTCGCGTTTTATTTCAAGGCCAATCGAAAAGAAGAACACGGCCATGAGCGCATCGTTGATGAATGCAAGCAGGCTCATGTGTTCGCCGCTGTGGCTGAAAATGTTGAATTCGCCGAGCTGGAGTCGTACTTCGCGATCCCAGAATTCGAAATAGTAGTTGTTTATAGCAGGTATGTTTGCAACGATGAGGGCGAGTACTGTGGCAGCGATTAGAATGTTGCCGCCGGAAGCGTGTCGTCGGATAGCCTGCCGCGCCGAAAAGAAAATGCCTTTGGAGAAGACGGATTTTTCTTCGTCGCTCCAGTTATTGCGGCTTTTGGCTGTGCTTTGTTGTTTAACCATAATGTGAGTATTTGCTGTTTTATCGTGCCGGTTCGTAATATAATAAATTGGAAACAAATATGATAAGATTAAAGTTTACCGGCAAATGAACGACCCCCGGAAAGATTCCGGAGGTCGTGATAATTGCAATGGAAGGAATCAGATTCCGTATGCTTTGAGCTGTTCGGGCTCGAAGTCGCGGATGAATCCGATGTGTTTGTCAACATCGGCCTGAGCGAGTTTTGTGTACACTGTTGTGGTGGCAAGGAAGCGTTCGTCAACCTTTGCCGAGAGGAGCAGCAGGTATGCCATGATAATGTCACCGGCCATTTCCACAAGGCGACGTGCCATGAAGTCGAGCAGTACAGGGTTGTTTGCTTCGGTTACTTTGGCAACGGCTTCGTCGTAGAGAGCTGTAAGAGCCTTGAGTTTTTCGGCAATGGGTGCAAGTTCACCGGTGAATTCTTCGTTGGCGTAGCTTTCGATGAGAGTACGGTAGGTGCCGGTGGTTACGTGGCGGATTGCAGCCACAACCTGAAGCTGTGTAGTTCCTTCGTAAATTGAAGTGATGCGTGCATCGCGGTATACGCGTTCGCAGGCATAGTCCTTCATGAAGCCGGAACCGCCGTGAATCTGAATGCTGTCGTAAGCGTTCTGGTTGCAGTATTCGCTGCCGAGGCCTTTGGCAAGGGGAGTAAGAGCGTCGGCCAGGCGGCTGTAGTGCTTCATTTCGGCGCGTTCTTCCTCGTTGAGCTTGCGTTCGCGGGCGATGTCTTCGTAAACTTTGTACATGTCCACAAAGCGAGCTGTCTCGTAGAGGAGGCAACGGGAAGCGTCGGTTTTGGCTTTCATTACTGCAAGCATTTCGGCAACAGCGGGGAATTCGATAATTGCTTTGCCAAACTGTTTGCGTTCCAGAGCGTACTGGTAAGCTTCGCGGTATGCTACTTCGCTAACACCTACGCTTTGAGCGGCGATACCGAGGCGGGCACCGTTCATAAGAGCCATTACGTACTTGATGAGGCCCATGCGGCGAGAACCGCAAAGTTCGGCGGGAGCGTTTTTGTAAACGAGTTCGCAGGTGGGAGAACCTTTGATACCCATTTTGTTTTCGATTCGGCGCACTGTAACGCCACCGTTACGCTTGTCGTAGATGAACATGGAGAGGCCTCGGCCGTCCTTTGTTCCTTCTTCGGAGCGGGCGAGTACGAGGTGGATGTCGCTGTCGCCGTTGGTGATGAATCGTTTAACACCGTTGAGTACCCAGGTGCCGTCTTCTTTTTGTGTTGCTTTGAGCATTACACTCTGGAGGTCGGAGCCTGCGTCGGGTTCGGTGAGATCCATGGACATTGTTTCACCTTCGCAAACGCGGGGGATGTATTTTGCACGCTGTTCTTCGCTGCCGAATTCGTAAAGTGTTTCGGCGCAGTCCTGAAGTCCCCACAGGTTTTCGAAACCGGTATCGGCACGGCTTACAATTTCAGCAGCCATGATGTAGGGGGTAATGGGGAAGTTGAGACCACCGAAACGGCGGGGCATTGCCATACCCATGAGACCGGCCTTGCGGCAAACGTCAAGATTTTCAACGGTACCGTCGGCGTAGTGTGCGTGGCCGTCGGAGCAGGAAGCTCCCTGATGATCTACGGCTTCGGCGTTTTCGGCGATGGTAGTTCCGCAGATTTCGCCGACGATTTCAAGAACCTTGTCGTAGTTGTCCATAGCGTCGGCAAAGTCAACGGGAGCGTAGTCGAACTTTTCGGCGTCGGTGTAGTTTCTTTCCTTGAGCTCAACAATCTTCTTCATGAGAGGATGGTTGAGGTGATGCTTCAGGTCGGGATTGTCCGTATAGAAATTAGCCATGATAGTAGGGGCTTACTTGGAGTTTTTCTTGTAATATTTTATGAGTTTGGGCACCACTTCTTCCATGTCGCCGGTAATTACATAGTCGGCGATGGTGTTGATGGGTGCGTTGGGGTCGTTGTTGATGGAGATGATAATAGAGCTCTCCTGCATACCGGCAATGTGCTGGATCTGACCCGAAATACCGCAAGCGATATAGAGCTTGGGACGAACGGTAACGCCTGTCTGACCGATTTGGCGTTCGTGTTCAATGAAACCGGCATCGACAGCGGCACGGGAAGCGCCTACTTCGCCGCCAAGGGTATTGGCGAGGTCGAAGAGAAGCTGGAAGTTTTCTTTAGAGCCAACGCCGTAACCTCCTGCAACGATAATGGGGGAGTTTTTGATGTTGACTTTTGATTTTTCGATGTGGCGGTCGATTATTTCAACAACGAAATCGGTGTCGTCGACATATTTTTTTGCGTCGAGTTCAATAATTTCGCCTTTGTGGTTTTCGTCGAAAATTTCTTTTTTCATAACGCCTTCGCGTACGGTTGCCATCTGGGGGCGGCAGTCGGGGTTAACGATTGTCGCAACGATGTTACCGCCAAAAGCGGGGCGAATCTGATAAAGAAGGTCGGTGTATTCTTTTCCGGTTTTGGGGTCCTTGTGGTCGCCGATTTCGAGGGCTGTACAGTCGGCGGTAAGGCCGCTGTGGAGGCACGAGCTGACGCGGGGACCGAGGTCACGACCGATGCAGGTGGCGCCCATGAGGCATACCTGAGGTTCGATTTCGCGGAAAAGCTTTATAAGGATTGCTGCGTGGGGGTTGGAAGTATAGGGAAACAGACGTTCGTCGGCAACTTTGTAAAGAGTGTCGACACCGTAGGGGAATACCTGGTCTTCCACTCCGTCGAGCTTGTCGCCTATGGCGATAGCTTCGAGTTTCACACCGAGACGGTTGGCAAGAACGCGTCCTTTGGTGAGGAGTTCGAGGCTGACGTCGGCAATGCGGCCTTCGTCGAATTCGCAGTATACTATGAGGTTGTTTTTATCTGCCATAGCTGTTTTCGAGAATAAAAAGGTGAAGGGGCTGCATTAGCCGATAGTGTGGTTGGCAATAAGTTCTTTAACGAGTTCTTCAATCTGAGCGTCGTTGTTTTCGAGCTTGCGGCTTTCCTTGGCTGTGAACACAACGTTTTCGATAGCTTTTACTTTTGTGGGCGAGCCGGCAAGACCAATCTGTTCGGGGTCGGCTTCCACAAAAGCGGCACTCCATTCGGCAATGTTGAGCTCGGGCTTGGCAGCGTACAGTGCAGCTGCGGCTTCGTCGAGTTTTGCGGCTTCCGAAGTGGAGAGTGCGCGTTTGTACTTCATAACACGTTTTGCGTTACGGGGACGGCATTCGGCAGCGCTGCCGTTAACTGTAACAACGCAGGGAAGCGGAGCAACAACTTTTTCCACGCCGTGTTCGAGGCGACGTTTAACGGTTATGCGTCCGTTTTCCACACCAAGAATTTCTTCGGCATAAGTAACCTGGGGAATGCCGAGTTTTTCGGCAATCTGGGGACCTACCTGAGCGGTGTCGCCGTCGATAGCCTGACGGCCGCCGAGAATAAGATCCACTTTACCGAATTTTTTAACGGCCTGTGCCAAGGAGTAGGAGGTTGCCAGTGTGTCGGCACCGCCAAGAGCACGGTCGGTGAGAACGATGCCGCCGTCGGCACCGCGGTAGATAGCCTCGCGGATAACTTCGGCAGCTCGCGGAAGTCCCATGGTGAGCATGGTTACGGTAGTGCCGGGATGAGTTTCTTTGAGCCTGAGAGCCTGCTCAAGGGCATTTAGGTCCTCGGGATTGAATATCGCAGGCAGGGCGGCACGATTTATAGTGCCGTCTTCCTTCATGGCATCCTTGCCTACGTTGCGGGTGTCGGGAACCTGCTTGGCAAGCACAATGATGTTCAAACTCATAAATACGTTATTTTATAATTATTAAAATATATTTCTGATTCAAGACCGCAAAAGTAATTATTTTTTTACAGATAATCAAACAATTGTATTGCGGAAGGCTTGCTTATGCGTTAAAATTTCTTATTAAAGCCTGCGGGTGTCAGCCTTTTATATTGCGTGCAATCCATTTGCGTGCATTCACAAAAGCATCGAGCCACATGGCAACTTCGTCGGTGCGGCGGTTCATGGGATACCATGCCCATTGCCAGGGGAATATGGCTCGTTCCAGGTGCGGCATTATTGCGAGATGACGTCCGTCGGCCGAGGCAAGACCGGCAATGGCTTTGGGGCTTCCGTTGGGATTTGCCGGGTAGCTGTCGTAGGCGTAGCGTGCCACTACCTGCAGGCCGGTTTCCTCGAGCGGACGGTTAAAGTGGAAGCGTCCTTCGCCGTGTGCCACCCATATACCGCCCTGTGTGCGCGACAGAGGACCGAACATAACGCTTTTGTTTGAAGGTACGGCCATGCCGACAAATTCGCTTTCGAATTTGCCCGAAAGATTGTGCCTCATTTCTACAGCCGGAGTGCCGTCCTCGCAAGGTTCGGCTCCCAGCAGGTTGAGCTCAATCATAAGCTGGCAACCGTTGCACACGCCGAGGCTCATGGTGTCGGGACGGGCGTAGAAGCGACGCAAAGTTTCGGCTGCGGTTTCGTTCCATTTGAATCCGCCTGCCCAGCCTTTGGCCGAGCCGAGAACGTCGCTGTTGGAGAATCCGCCGCAGAATACAATCATGTTCACGTCGTCGAGAGTTTCACGTCCCGAGGTGAGGTCGGTCATGTGAACGTCCTTAACATCGAATCCTGCAAGATGCAGCGAGAATGCCATTTCGCGGTCGCCGTTCACGCCTTTTTCGCGGATAATGGCGGCAGTAATTCCCGAGCGGCGTCGGCGCACCATGCGCAGTCCGCGCGATGCGTATGAGCCGTCGTAGTTGCGGCGGAATTTGTAGACAAGAGGCTGCTCGCCCAGATTGTCGCGGCGCGCTTGTGCACATTCGGGAGCGGTCTGCATGGTATCGAGCAGGTACGACGGTTCGAACCATACTTTCCTCATGGCCGGAACGGAAACGAGATGCACGGTATCGTTGTGCGAAATTGTGAGCACGTTTTCGCGTGAAGGCGAAGCGATGGGGAAGTAACGCAAGCCGGCATCGTTGAGGATGCGTTCGGCGCGGCGAATCTTTGTGTCGTCAATCTGTACCACAACGGCCGGATTCTCGGCAAAGAGAATTTTAACAAGGTCGGTTTCGTTGATGAGTTTGAACCCGTCGGTGTAGAAATTAAGGCCACCTTTGGTGTTGGAGAAACACATTTCGAGCATTGTGGTGACAAGACCTCCGGCGCTTACATCGTGCATCGACAGGAGCAGGCCGTCGGCTACAAGTTTCTGCACAGTGGCAAATGCTTTGCCAAAGTATTTGGGTTCTACATCGGGAGTTGCACCTCCGACTTTGCCCAATGTCTGTGCAAGAGCCGAGCCGCCGAGAGCCATTGGCATGTTGCTGAAGTCGATGTAGTAAAGCGACGAGCGCGATGTGTTGATGACTACGGGTTCAACGGTGGCGCGAATATCGTCCACTTCGCCGGATGCCGATATAATTACGGTGCCGGGAGCGGTTACTTTTGTGCCGTCGGAGTATTTTTGAGTCATCGAAAGGCTGTCCTTGCCGGTGGGTATTTTGAGGTTGAGGGCAATGGCAAATTCGGAGCAGGCTTCAACGGCCGAATACAGTGCGGCGTCCTGTCCGGGATTCTTGCACGGCCACATCCAGTTTGCGCTGAGGGCTATGGATGACATTCCTTTGCGCAGATTTGCACCTGCAAGGTTTGTAAGAGCTTCGGCAATTGCAAGGCGCGAGGCTGCCGCAGGATTGCTCATGGCAACCGTCGGTGCGTGGCCGATTGATGTTGCAATGCCGCGATGTCCCTGATAATCGAGTGCTACGATGCCGCAGTCGCTCAACGGCAGCTGGAGTTTGCCAACGCACTGCTGTTGTGCCACGCGTCCGGTTACGCTGCGGTCCACTTTGTTTGTGAGCCAGTCCTTGCAGGCTACGGCTTCCAGCGAAAGAACATCGGATATGTATTGAGGAATTGCTTCCTGCGAGTATTCGGGAGCGCTGAAGGCGGTTTCTTCGGTGTTGTCGCGAATAATAGTTTTGGGCGGATTGCCGAGCATGTCATCAACGGCGAGGTCTATTGCCGCAGTGCCTTCTTTGCGGGCGAAATTAAGGCGATGATCGTCGGTTGTTTCACCTACTATATATAGGGGTGCGCGTTCGCGTTGTGCGATTCGTTCCACCAGTGGAATGTCCTCGGGTGCTATGAGGAAGCCCATGCGTTCCTGACTTTCGTTGCCAATTATTTCACGGTCGGAAAGTGTGGGGTCGCCTATAGGGAGTGCATCGATGTTTATTTTACCGCCTGTGGTTTCAATGAGCTCGCTCAATGCGTTGAGGTGTCCTCCTGCGCCATGGTCGTGGATTGAAACAATGGGGTTGTTGTCGCTTTCGGCAAGAGCGCGGACAAGATTCGCCACGCGTTTTTGCATTTCGGGATTTGCGCGCTGTACGGCGTTGAGTTCGATAGCGCCTGCATAGCGGCCGGTATCAACCGAAGAAACTGCGCCACCGCCCATTCCGATTCGGTAGTTGTCGCCTCCGGCAAGAGCAACGGCCTGACCGGGTTTTGGTTCTTCTTTGATTGCGTGCTTGGCGTTTGCATAGCCAACGCCGCCTGCAAGCATAATAACCTTGTCGTAACCCCATGTTTCATTGTTCTCGTTGTGCTCGAAGGTGAGCAGAGAACCGCAGATGAGCGGTTGGCCGAATTTGTTTCCGAAATCGCTTGCTCCGTTTGAGGCTTTTACAAGAATGTCGGCAGGGGAGTGGTACAGCCATTTGCGTTCCTGCACGGCATCGCCCCATGTGTGAGGCGCGAGGCGGGGGTACGACGTCATGTATACGGCAGTGCCGGCAATGGGGAGGCTTGCACGTCCTCCGCCGAGGCGGTCGCGGATTTCACCGCCACTGCCGGTAGCGGCGCCGTTGAAAGGTTCTACGGTTGTGGGGAAGTTGTGGGTTTCCGCTTTCAGCGAAAGGACGGAGGGTATAAGTTTGAGATTGAAGAAAGAGGGTTTGTCGGCTTCTTCGGGCGCGAACTGCCAGATGTCGGGGCCGGCCATGAAAGCCACGTTGTCCTTGTAGGCCGAAACGAGCCGGGCGGGACTTGCCTTGCTGGTTTCTTTAATGAGTTTGAACAGTGTGGAGGGTTTTTCCACGCCGTCGATTATGAATGTGCCGTTGAAAATTTTGTGACGGCAGTGTTCCGAGTTTACTTGCGAGAATCCGAATACTTCGCTGTCGGTGAGCGGTCGGCCGAGGCGTTTAGCCAGGCCTTCGAGGTACTCTTCCTCTTCTTGGCTCAATGCGAGCCCTTCGGCGATGTTGTACTCATGGATATTTTCGATGTTGCGAGCCGGTTCAGCTTTTGCATCTGTTTCGAAAATGTCGGATGCGGGGTCTTCGTAAATGCGTTGCAACATGGGGTCGTATTCGGCATCGGCCGGAGCGGCACATAGCTTTTCAATACGAGAAATGCCGGTGAGTCCCATATTCTGAGTAATCTCAACGGCATTTGTGCTCCAGGGCGAAATCATTTCTTTTCGAGGCCCTATGAATTTACCGGTCAGGGTTTGCCCTGCGGGTAGAGCTTCGGCGCGGCCGAAAAGCCACGATAGACGTTCAAGTTCGTTAGAATTAAAAACGTGGTCGGTGTCGACTGCGTATGCTGTGGAATCACCGCTGCGGAAAAATATTACCATCGGGAAGGAAACGTTGATTTTTGCGCAAAATTAGCAAAAAAACGTCAGCAATCCAAACGGAGTATTCAAAGAAATGGTTTAACGCACTGCAATGGCTTCAATTTCAACAAGAACGCCTTTTGGTAAATCTTTTACGGCAACAGCCGAGCGAGCGGGGAATGGTTCGTTGAAAGCCATGGCATATTGTTCGTTCATAAGGGCGAAGTGAGCCATATCGGCCAGGAATACGGTTGTTTTCACAACATTGTCGGTGGTGAGGCCTGCGGCTTCCAATATTGCTTTGAGATTTTTGAGCGAGCGGGCTGCCTGAGCGGAAATTCCTTCGGGGATTTCACCGGTTTCGGGGTCGACGGGAATCTGGCCGGAAACAAAAACGAATGAGCCTGTGTCGATAGCCTGGCTGTAGGGTCCGATAGCGCCGGGAGCGGCGGTTGTTGCGATTGCTTTTTTCATTGTGTTATAGAGGTTTGTTTGTGGAATTGTCGGTTATATTAATGGGCAGAGAGGAAATGAGGCAGTCGTCGGCAACGCTTGCGACGGCGTCGGCAATTTTGTTGTAGGCTTCGTTTACGGGTTCAAAGTTTGTGTTGAAATCGTTTATGAAGCCGGCCGTTCCGAGACTGTACATTTTTTTCATCAGCATGCCTACTGTCAGTTTTCCGGGATCGAGAGCAAGCTGGAACCCGTAAACTTCCTTGTCGCCCGGCAGAAGTGCGCGGCTGCATACTCCGGCAGCGCAAAGGCGGTCGGTTATGGAAGTTACAAGTCGTGCCGGAATGGAGTATTCGTTCATGAGGTCGCGGGCGGTTGCCGGCGGCATCCCGTTAATAAACCGCAGTGTAATGACGGCTGTTATTGCAAGCGTAACTTTGTCGCGGTAATTCTCGGATATTGAGCTTACTTCGCGGTCGAGGTCGAATGCGAAAACGTTTTGCGACGAATAGCATATAACTGCCCCTGCCAGGCATATCACCCACACGAGCTGCATCCACAGCAGGAGCAGCGGCAGAAATGCGAAACTGCCGTATATTGCGTTGTATCGGGTAACGTACAGTGTCCCTGTTACAAACAGCCACTGGAGCACCATAAAGCCTGTGCCGGCTATTACACCCGAGAGGAATGCATTGGAGAATTTTACCCGGGTGTTTGGAATGAACATATACACTGCCGTAAAGAACAGGAATGTCATGAGCACCTGCGCGCCTTCGAGTAGAAGCGATATAACGGGCGTCATGAAAGCAAAGTGGAAAATTGCGTTGAGAGTGCTGCTCAGTAGCAGCGAAATGCCGCTTGCGCACAGCATGAGAATGGGCAATATGAGCAGCATGGCCGTGTAGTCGCTTATTTTGCGCCATATGCTGCGGCCTTCCTTTTGCCCCCATATGTAGTTGAATGTATCCTCTACGTTGATTAACAGTGATATGAGGGTGTAGAGAAGAAATACAATGCCTACGCCGACGAAGATGCCTTCGGATGTCTGTTGCATGTATGAGTCGACGAAGTTCATGCAGTATGCAATGGCGGTTTTTTGAGCCGGGAACATGTGAAAAAGCTCATCCTGTAGCACCTGCTGCATTCCGAATCCGCGTCCTATTGCCAGCAGGAGAGCCAGAGCCGGAACTACAGCAAGCATTGTGCGGTAGGTCATGGCGCAGGCCTGTGTCTGGATATCGCGGTTGAGAAATGAATTCACCGACAGGTTTACAGTGCGCAGAATGTTTCGCCACCACGTGCGCCGGGGGTCGCTCCAAACTCCGGTTGTAACGTATTCGTACGTTGCCGTGAGTTTTTGGAGAAGCTTCGAGAACTTTGTATTTTTGTTTTGTGAACTCATAAACTTTGTTGAATGCAAAAATACAACAAATATTTTAAACCAAGCGTTCAGGCCGGGAATATATGTGTTGGCGCAGGGATATAAAAAACGGCCTCTTTGAGTGAAGCCGATGCGTCGTTTTGCCGATATACTGATTATTTTCCGAACCAGCCTTTAATGCGCTCCCACAGCGAAGGCGGATCGGTATGTACATGCACACTAACCCTTGATGAGTTGCGGCTGAGGAAGATTATGGACGAGTGCAGCACTATTGCCACCCATTCCTCGAAAGGTACTATTGCGTGTATGCGTTCCAGCTGAATGCGGTGGAAAGGCGAGGCCGGATTTATGCTCGGGATGACAAGAGAATCGACCGGGCCGTCCATGTCGATTGTCACGTTGTGGTGTTTTGCCGCATAGTCGAAAAGAAGCGGCATGTCCAGAAAGTCGGGACTCTCGGGCAGCTTGCGGTATTTTTTATATAAAGTTTGAATGACTTTCCTTGTAATCATTGCTATGTCGTGGTGGGTTAAAATTTATTATCCGGCCCTTCCGGCACTCGTTATGCAATATAAACCCGTCAGAGCGGGTTTTGTTGACTAAAATTGAATTAATTTCAAACTTTTTGCGATTGTCACAGGGTTGTAATACCTCTGTATAGACTTTGCAAAGTTAAGTAAAATTTAGTAAATGAGCGCTGAAAAAATTTTGAAAAGTATACTTGTGAAGGAATAAAAAAATGTGTACCTTTGTAGCTACGAAAAAAAGAAACATATATATAAGCTCAATGGAAATAAAAGGAACTATCATTCAGGCACTTCCCGAACAGTCGGGTATCTCTAAAGCCGGCAACGCATGGAAAAAGCGTGAATATGTACTTGAAAACACGGAGGGTCAGTTCCCCCGCAAGATTTGCTTCACCTGCTTCGGCGAGAATGCCGACCGCATACAACTCACTCCCGGTCAGCGTGTGACTATGCATTTCGATCTCGAATCGCGCGAATACAACGGACGCTGGTACACCGAAGTACGCTGCTGGCGTGCCGATGTGGAAGCTCCCGAAGCCGCAGCCGGTCCTGTTTCCGGCCCCGGCACCGGAGGTGTTGTGCCTCCCGTAATGCCTGCGGCACAAGAAGATGAATTTCCTTTCTAAGCTTAACTGCAAGATATGGCAATAGAACTCAAAAACCTCACTAAGCGCGGTGACAACTACTCACAGTGGTACAACGAGTTGGTTGTCAAGGCCGACCTCGCCGAACAGTCGGCGGTACGCGGCTGTATGGTTATCAAACCCTACGGTTACGCTATATGGGAAAAAATGCAGCAGACACTCGACCGCATGTTCAAGGAAACCGGTGTGCAGAACGCATATTTCCCCCTGCTTATCCCCAAATCATTCCTTTGCCGCGAAGCCGAACATGTGGAAGGCTTTGCAAAGGAATGCGCCGTGGTAACACACTATCGTCTTAAAAACGACCCCAATGGTACCGGTGTTATTGTAGATCCCGAAGCACGTCTGGAAGAAGAACTCATTGTTCGTCCCACTTCGGAAACTATTATTTGGGGTACCTACAAGAACTGGATTCACAGCTGGCGCGACCTGCCCGTGCTGTGCAACCAGTGGGCCAACGTAATGCGTTGGGAAATGCGTACCCGCATGTTCCTGCGTACCTCGGAATTCCTTTGGCAGGAAGGCCACTGTGCCCATGCAACCGCCGAGGAATCGGAAGCACGTACCGTGCAGATGATTAAACTCTACGCCGAATTTGCCGAAAAGTACATGGCAATGCCCGTGCAGATTGGCGTGAAAACTGCAAACGAACGTTTTGCCGGAGCTCTCAATACCTACACCATCGAGGCCATGATGCAGGACGGCAAGGCTTTGCAGGCAGGTACATCGCACAACCTCGGCCAGAATTTCGCCAAGGCCTTCGATGTTACTTTCGCCAACCGCGACAACCAGCCCGAATATGTATGGGCAAACTCGTGGGGTGTATCCACTCGTCTTATGGGTGCGCTCATCATGACTCACTCCGACGACAACGGTTTGGTACTGCCTCCGCATCTCGCCCCCATACAGGTTGTTATTATACCTATATATAAGAATGCCGAACAGCTTGCCGCAATCACCGAAAAAGTTATGCCCATTGTGGAACGTCTCGGTCAGCTCGGCATATCCGTGAAATACGACGACGCCGAAAACAAACGTCCCGGCTTCAAGTTCGCCGACTACGAGCTTAAAGGTGTTCCCGTGCGTCTTGTCCTCGGTGCCCGCGATATTGAAAACGGTACCGTGGAAGTTATGCGTCGCGACACTCTCGAAAAACATTCCGCACCTTTGGCAGGTATCGCCGACTATGTCAACACCCTGCTTGAAGAAATTCAGGAAAATATCTACCGCAAGGCAGTGGATATGCGTCAGGCCAAGACCTATGTATGCGATTCCTACGATGAATTCAAGGAACGTATCGAGGACGGCGGCTTCTTCCTTTGCCACTGGGACGGAACAACCGAAACCGAAGAACAAATCAAAGCCGATACCAAAGCAACAATCCGTTGCATACCTTTGGACGGCGACGATACCCCCGGCGTATGTATGGTTACAGGCAAGCCTTCCAAGCGCCGCGTAATCATTGCACGCAACTATTGATGAACACTACCGACAACACAAGCAAGGCAATTGCAGAAAGCCGCGAGCTTCCTGTAATTGCTCTTGTGGTGCCGTGTTACAACGAGGAGGCAATGCTGCCTATAAGTGCTCCGGTGCTGTTGGGCATTCTGGACACTATGGCGGCCGAAAAAATTGCCTCTCCACAAAGTTTTATACTGTGCGTCGACGACGGCAGCAAGGATGCTACCTTTGCTGTTATTGAAGCACAGCATGCGGCCGACAAACGTTTCAAAGCCATTTCGCTGGCTCACAACCGCGGACAGCAAAATGCCATGCTTGCCGGGCTAATGACGGCAATGCCTTTGTGCGACGCCGCAATTACCGTGGATGCCGACTTGCAGGATTCGCCCGACGCCATTTACGAAATGGTGCGCAAATTCCGCGAGGGTGCCGATATCGTTTACGGCATTCGCAACTCCCGCTCAAGCGATTCGTGGTTCAAGCGTACTTCGGCGCGTGCTTTCTACAGACTGCAGCGAAATATGGGGCTCGAGACTTTCTACGATCACTCCGAGTTCCGGCTTATGAGCCGCCGTTCGCTCGAAATGCTGTCGGAGTACGGCGAGCGTAATCTTTTCCTGCGTGGACTAATGCCTCACATAGGGCTCAACTATGCCACGGTACATTATGCCCGTAATGCCCGAGCTGCAGGAACAACAAAATATTCGTTTTTCAAACTCCTCTCGGTAAGTATCGACGGCATAACCTCCTTTACGGCACAGCCCATGCGTCTCATCTTTTTGGTGGGGCTTATTCTGCTGTTGGCCGATATAGCAGTGGGAATATGGGTACTTGTATCGCATTTCAACGGCAGCGCCATTTCCGGCTGGTCATCTCTAATGGTTTCTGTGTGGTTCCTGGGCAGCCTTGTACTTATTTCGCTGGGAATCATAGGCGAATACATAGGAAAAATCTTTACGGAAGTCAAGCGGCGTCCCCGTTATGCCATAAAGGACCGTTTGCTCGACTGATTCCGGCAAATCTCTCCACAGCGTATGTCCAAGTTAAATATATCATTGGAAATATTTACTCCGGATATGTCCACGAGCATGCCATTGCCTTATGCCGATGCCGGCATTCAGGCCGGATTCCCGTCGCCCGCACAGGACTATATCAGTGAATCCATCGACCTCAATACAATGATTGTGAGGCATCCCTCTTCAACTTTTTACGGGCGCGTAAGCGGCGATTCAATGATAGAGGAGGGTATAGAACCCGGCGATTTGCTCGTAATCGACCGTTCGCTTGAACCCGAGGACGGCGATTTGACAGTATGCTGCCTCGACGGCGAATTTACACTCAAGCGCATACGCCTCCGCCCCGGTGCCGTATGGCTCATCCCCTCCAACGAGAGCTTCGACCCTATTCTTGTCACTCCCGAAAACCGTTTTGAGGTGTGGGGAGTCGTTACGCACACAATAAAGAATAACCGCAGGCCTCGTCGTCGCAGGGCTTCGCGCAATTGACTGCCATGACGGGGCTTATCGACTGCAACAACTTTTTTGTTTCGTGCGAGCGTGTTTTCGCTCCGCGTCTGCGCAATGTCCCCGTGGTAGTCCTAAGCAATAACGACGGCTGCATAGTCGCATTGTCCAACGAGGCAAAAGCCCTGGGACTTAGGCGCGGCAATCCGTTTTTTAAAGTAAAGAGTTTGTGCGAGGCCAACAATGTGGCGGTTCTTTCGGGAAACCACAGGCTGTACGGCGATATTTCCTCGCGGGTAATGAACACAATCGCCTCGCTTGTGGATGATATTGCCGTTTATTCCATAGACGAAGCCTTTATCTCCATAGATACCGATAATTACGCCGAGGCAGAGAAAATGGGGCGCGAACTTGTGAGGCGAATCCGCCGTAATGTAGGAATCCCTACATCGCTCGGGCTTTCATCCACAAAAACTCTTGCAAAAATAGCATCGCACTTTGCCAAAAAATATCCCGCCTACCGCTGCGTGTGCGCAATCGATAATGAAATGCGCCGGCGCCGGGCGCTTGAGCTTACACCCGTGGGCGATGTGTGGGGAATAGGGCGGCGACTTGTAAAACGCCTCGCTCCCTATGGAATTTCCACCGCCGCGCACCTTGCCGATATGCCGCAGAGCGACCTCGAAAAAATTCTTGACCTCACCGGAATGCGCACATGGCGCGAACTTAACGGCATTTCGTGCGTTGACATTGAAACCTGCGATTCGTTGCCAAAGCAAACGGTGTGCTCCCGCTCCTTTGCTTCCGATATTTACGAACTATCGAGACTGGAGGACGCTTTTGCAATTTTTGCAACGATTATTACGCGGAAAATGCGGCGTCATGGACTGGCAGCCGTTTCGGTATCGGTTTTTCTGCACACCAACAGTCACCGCGAGGACCTGCCGCAGTATTCCAACACGGCCTCCGTGTCGCTGCCCGAAGCAACTGCCGATACATCTGCAGTAGCTGCCGCAGCTCAAGAGGCATTGCGCAGGATATTCCGCAAAGGATTCGGCTATAAGCGCGCCGGCATAATCATTCCCGAACTTGTGGATGAGCGTTATGTGCAGCCCTCGCTTTTCGAGAATCCTGTAGATCGTGAGCGTCGCGGACGCTTGATGAAAGTGCTGGATACTATAAATTCGGCATCGCCCACTCACGATTGCGTGCACATTGCATCGTACATGCCTTTGGAAACATGTGTGCGCTGCGAAAAACGCTCGCCCGAATATTCAACCCGTTTAGATGATATAATTAAAGTGAATACCACATATGGACTATAAACAATTTCGCAAACGCATAGCCGAGCTTACCGGTCGCAGCACTGCCGATGTCGACGCCCTCGTCGAAGGCCTGTCGGTGGCCCTGCGTCAGAGCGGCTCGGAACTCGACAGTGTGGCCGTGCCCACTTTCGGTACATTTGTGCCCGAAAAGCATGACGAAGAAATACGCACCGACCTGTCCACCGGCCGCAAAATGCTCCTGCCCCCGGAAATCTCCGTTAAATTCGTCCCTGCCGGCGCTCTGGCAAAACGCCTCACCCCTCCGCAGGAAATGATTTAAGCCATCGCCGTCCGAGAAATATTGTTGAGGAACTATTCGTTGAGAATGGGTTTGATGGGAGCTGCGTCGGCAGCTCCTGCGGTTTGAAACACGTCGTCGGTGTTCAGATAACTTGACATGTAGTTGCCACCGTTGTAGTCGATTGCCACATGACGTTTTGAATCGCTGGCTGTAATCCAGTAGACGCCGCCGATGTGAGTCGTGAGGTCGTAGGCCATGGGGCGGTAGTCGTCGGAGTTGTTGTCTCTGTCAAGTTTAAAGTTAATGGACGCATATTGCAGCATGCCTCCGTTTCTGCGCCTGGGATTGCCAAAGCTGCCGAAAGGGAAGAATACGTTGTCGCCTTTGGAAAGACTGTAAACAGCTACGCCACGTACGCCCTTTTTGGAGTCGGAGCCGGTGTTGTCGATGTCGGAGTAGGTGTAGGCTTCTTTCGTGTAGAGGGTGCGGGTTGCTCCGTCGGCATATGCGATGCCGAAAGCCATGCCTATATCTTCCACTTTCTTCTTTTCGGTTGCGGGCGGAGTATCGGATGTCTTGTCGGAATATATGCCGATGTCCGGAAGCTCGGTGTAGGATGGTATGCGGTATGTGGCCTTCTTTTGCAGGTGCGGACTGAAGAGGCTCATGCTTTTAAAGTCGTTGTCGGAAGCTTCGGTGACTGCCGGAATGGCATTCCATGTGGATTCCTGTGATTTGTTTAGGATTTTAAATGTTCCGGATGGAGTCTGGAGCACTCCATAGCCCGTGCGGAAGTTGTTTTCTTCGGCTATGGGGTAGCTGAGGTCGCTGTGTCGTCTGAAGATACTGCCTACGGATAGCGGCGATTTTGTGAGGTTGCCGCTGTCGTACACATTGAACGCCGACCATTTTGCAGTGCCCCCGCCGATGGTGTGCGCCGCATAGCCTTGGCGCACTATAATTTTGTGAGTGCAACTGTTGCCATGGTAGGTAACGAGAATTATGGCGCCGTACGAGTCGTTTTGGGACGGGAATGCCGATGGCGTGTAGGTGAACTGAATGGGAGTATTGTTCCTGCCCGTGATGGAAGCGCCCTCGCCTTTGGCCGACTGTCCGTTGGCAGTGATAGTGACAAGGCCATGAGGATCGCGCTCGATTGTGGCCGTCCACGGGCCGCGCGAAATGATGGGCTGATATATCACAGCATCGTTGGAAATGAAGTTCTCCAGCTGTTCCTTGGCTGTTAGAGTGTTGTAGCACAGTTGTACGAAGAACGGGTCTTTGTTGTCGTAACGGCGGTAAATGGTTCGTGGATTGTCGATGCGTCGAGCCTGAAGCACGTGTGTTTGGGCAACTTCCTGATACTGCGCGGGCGCCGAAGCGTCGGTGTTGGACGCCGATTTCTTGTATGTCGCCAAAAATGCCACACGCGCATAGCGGTAATGGCGGTAGAAAGGATTGGCACCGGAATATACAGCCCAGGAGTCGATACTTCGTGCACGTGTATATAACGGTATTTCCATAACATAGTCAGATGTGGCGGCAACACGCCCCGTAGTGCGGGTTATAGTGTAATATCCGTTCTCTTCATCGCCGCCGGTAGTAGTGCCGTCCGCGGTGGGCATGTCACCGTAGTTGCGGTAGCCGCGCGAGTTCTTCTCCTTTGTGCCGTTGCCGTTCTTGTCGCCAAGAAAATAGAGCCGTCGCATACGGGCAAGAAATGACATTTTGTCACCACTGCCCTGAAGCTCGTACAGCTGTACCGATGTGGTGCGCAGCGATAGAAAGCCGAATTCTGTGTTTCTTGCCGAAGCTTCGGAATGTTTGGTGCCTGCGTCATCGGTCCATTCAACTTTATAGTCGGGGCGTGTGTATCCGCCTGCTGTGGCAGGGTATAGTCTCGAGTCGGGCGCGCGTTGGCTGTCCCACGCTTTTTTGTTGTAGAGTGGTGTGAGTGTGGGGTCGTCGATGCCGGCGGCGTCGTCCTGAATTTCGGAGTAGGGGCGCCATTCATTGTCGAGGATATAGGCCTCGAGGCTCAGCAGATCGTAGCCGGGCTTTGGAGTGGCACGCACCACAGTGTGTGACGGCTGGTTGTAGAGATACGACACATATGTCGTGTCCTGCACATACAGGCCGGGCTTGTCCTCCTCGCGGTAGTCAATGTGGAAATCGATGTCGTTGGCATTGCCGTGGAAGCGCATGGTGAGGCGGTAATGGTAGTTACGCTCGGCGTTGTAGTCGGTGGTGATGTCTTTTCCGAGCATGAAGCGGTAGATTATGTCGCCTTTGCCGGGCGAAGCGAGGCCTGTGTTCTCGTAGTAGCCTTTTACTTCGATGTACGTCCCGAATGGTTTGGCGTCTTTCCATGCCTTGTCGCCTTCATCAACGCCGTCGGGATAGCTTACCTGGGCATTGTTCCCTGAAACGTCCTGACGCTTGTCCGACTCTGTGCCAATAGTACCCGAGCCCTGCAAATTTTCATAGAAATAGAGTGCAGGAGCCTCGTCGGAGTGCTCTCGGGCGAGCCGGGCGGCAATGCTCATGCCCGCGTCGGGCAAGCCGTGAGTGTCGCTGTAAAGGCCGTAAACCGAGTCGCCCGAGTGAATGCGTGCCCAGCTCCGGTGGTCGTCCTTGCCGGTCTGTCCGGGCTTTGCGTCGCCAAAGTATATTGTTTCGCCCTGCGTGAGCTCGGAGTCGAGAGTATAGCTGTCGTCGCCGGGGGCATTCTCGTCGTGCAGGTAGCAATGTGTGGGAATGTCTTTGATTGTAACCGAGTGGAGATAGATGCGCACGTCCTCGCTGAGCTTGTCGGTGTCGAAGGCTATTGTCACTTTTGAAGCGGCGCGGTGCACCCACGCGTGCAGCGAAGATGAATTGTCGCGGATTGTCACGACGGGAGCGTCGGCTCCGTGGTCAGTGTCCTTGTCGCCGTTCACAAACCAGCCGAACATCTGCGCGTTGGCAGCGGCATCGCCGTCTTTCCACGTCAGGTCGAGGGCCTTGAGAGCAGGAATTGTGCTTATATAGTCGTTGTCGACAGCGGCGAGGTCGTGGTTGGCCACGGCGTAGATGCGGTAGTATCCGTTGTGCAGAGTGAGGTTGAAGCTCACGTGCCCGGTTGCCGTTTCGCTTGAGAGGAGGCCGTCGGGGCGCGAGTTGTTTACGAGCTTCTCGGTAGAGAAATCTGTAATCTGACGTTTCTCCATGAAGTTGCTCTCGCGGTCGTATATCACAACCCAAAGAGTGTTTATGTTTTTAATGGCGTCGCCGGGGGCACGCGATGTCAGAGCCGGAGTGAAGGCCTTGAAACCGAGCTGTACGCTTACAGTGCTGACGCCCTCTTCAATTTCGCCGACACCGAAGTCGAATCTGTCTTCGCAAGAGCTGAGCGTCATCGACAGAGCCGCCGCAAGGAGGCCGAGCAGGGCACCTGTATATGATATTATGCGAGTCATGACTTGTGTTGTTTTCTCCTTTAAAGATTATCCTTTTAATGGTGGCATTCGTCGGTGCATATGCCGAACGATGGGTCGAGGTCGACGGCGGCGTAAGGTATTACATCAACGGTTACCTCGGGCGAAGATTCTCCTACGTTGACTTCAAAACGGTACCACCAGTTGCGCATTATGTTGAAATGGCGTCCGGCGTTGGTACCGCCGTAGTATTTGAAGTCGATGAAGAAGGTTCCGGTTTCGTAATCGAGCTGAAGTCGCGCTCTTTTATCTTCGAGGCGCGGGTTGCCGTCTACGCCGAGGTTGGCATATTCAGGCACGTATATTATATAATGACTGAGGCCGTTGCTGTCTTTGATACTGTTGAGCACTGTCGGCTCGGCACTTTCGTATCTAAAAGGCTCGTCGGTGGGGCCGGTGGTAGGCCTGAGGGTGTAGTCATCGTCGTAGTTGCCTTTCACATAGTCGTCCTGATGCGTCACATTGGCCGGCACGGGGTAAAATTCGGAGTTGTGCCGTGTGAGAGTCACCTTTTTCACGGGCAGTGACGACGGTGCGTCGAAAACCTCGATTTTTGCCATGGCTCTCAGCAGATGAAGCGTGCCCATTATGTTGAGCATGTTTTTCTCGAAGGTTATGTTGCCGAAGCTGCTCACGCCATACATCATTATGGGTTCGGAAGTATCGACAAGGGGAGTCGGAGGGCCGGAATAGAGAGCGCGTACACCTGTTTCGACGGAGAGATTGCTCAGATTGGCGGCAACGTTGTAGCTGTGGCGGAAGTTTGCCATCATAACAAGTTTGAACGACTTACCTTCGAAGGCCTCGCGGAAATCGTTGTCTACCTCGAATTGGAGCAGATAGGTCTTTGAGCCGGCATAGCTTTCGTAAGGAGTTACAAGCGGGTTGTCGATGTCCAGCACAAGGCGGTTGTCTGTGTCATAGACCAGGACTCTGACATCGGGGTTGCCCATGGTGAGGTCGATGTAGTTCTCGTTGCCTTCGCCACGGTTGTAATCGCCCTCGGGGGTAGCCCGCGACGGTAACTCGTCGCTGACGGTGACATACAGACCCATGGCAAGCGGCTTGTCGCCTCCTTCCGGCTCTACAGGGGCGTCTGAGGTAGACGCGCATGCCGCTGCAAGCGCCGCGATGACAGACAGGTATATATTTTTTGGCAGAGATTTCATTAATATATCAGAGATCGGCGTCCTGAACTATAATCTTCCAGGAGTTGATATAGATGAATGTGTTGATCCAGCGGTAGCCGGAATCGAGGAAGAAAGTCCACACATACTCGTCCTGACGGTCGAGGTATTCCTGAAGAGGCATCGAGCCGTTGCTCATCGAGCGGACTTTGTCGGCATACTGCACGATGTCGAGCGACAGCACGCGTCGGCTGTCTTCGCGTCGGTACACTTCAAGTCGAGCACCGGAGTCTTCCATAAGTCGGCCAATGCAGAATTCGGCCTGTACGGAGTTGTAGACACCTATGACGTCGCCTTCGACGGCATCGGTACCGAGGTCAATGTTGCCGCCCCACGAATGGTGGGCGTGGTAGGTGACAACCTCGGCGGGAATAATAGTGTTGTCATGCTCCATTCGGGCATTGTCGACCACAATCACGAAATCGAAGGCCTCGGGATCCATGGGCGATGCCGAGAGCTGCGAGAGGTTCACCACCATGGTGTTGGTGTTTTTTGTGAGGTCAACGTCGAAGTAATGCACACCTTCGTCCGCTTTGAATTCGAGCGACGATGTAAGCCCGTGGAACAGAGGCTTAATCTCACGGCTCACGTGCGTGCCTTCGGCTCCGGCAGCCGGAGTGGTGCGTGCCGGGTTGTCGGGGAGGAGTGTGCAGCGGAGATCTTCGAGGTATTCGGCGTCGTGTATGGCGAAAGATGTGCTTCCGGGCATTGCGCCCTCGCCGCACCAGGCCTGAAGACGATAATTTCCGGGAGGTAGCATGTTGTCGAGCACTATCTCGTACGCAGGGTCGGCGAGAGCGTCGCCGCTTTCGTGCAGAGTGTGCACAATGCGCCCTGCTTCGTCGATGACATTGAGTGTCACGTGCTTCACCTCATAAGGGAAGGCATCGGCCTGCTTCAGGTGATAGTTGTAGTGCAGTCTCACACGATATTTGGGATCGCAGTCGCCTTCGTAGTCGAAGATGAAGCTGTCGCTGCAACCGCACAGAGCTGTGGCAGAGGCGGCGAGCAGTGTCATTGCAAAGCGTGTGATTTTTTTTGAGAGGTTCATTGTGCTGTATGTTGAGGAGCCGCAGAGGCTCTCTTTGTTGTCGGTTTAAAAATGAGGAGAAAGAGTCTTTTCCGGAATGAGTTTGCTGTGAAAGTGCGGTTTTGTACCGCGGAGGAGAGAACGTAGCGGCTGAAATCGCCGCTGAGATGAGAGTTTTAGGAAAGCCCTCCGGGAACAGGGTTACCGGAGGGAGCTTTCAGTTTGTAAAAATAATATTTATCAGAGGTCGACGTTCTGAGTCAGTACCTTCCACGAGAGGATGTTGATTTGGGCTGCGAGAGCATATGTATCTTCCGAGGGATCTTCGGGGATAATGGGTTCGGGAGTCTGACCTTCGTCTTCTTCGGGGATAAACACGGCAGAACCGAGGCGGAACACTTTGCCGATTTCGAGCTGATACCAGTGGTTGCGCACTACGCCATATTCGCCGAGTTCGGTGACGGTGTAGTTTGTAGTCTGGCCTTTGCCGAGCTGGTGTTCGATAGGCACACTGTAGAATGTCGCGCCGTTGGTCGATGCGGTGAGCTTGGTATCGCCGATGAAGCCGGCTATCTGAGTGTTGACATTAGCCACACCGTTGTCGATGAGAGACCAGTTTTTATCGGTGTCGTCGCTGTCGCTAATTCCGCTGTTTTTACTGTAGAGTTCGGTGTTGTCATCGAGAGTGCAGTATACTTCAATAGTGGCTGTCTTGCCGTCGTTCTTTTTGCGGAAAGCGAAGTTGTCGGCCGAAACCTGAGTGTATTTGTAGTGATGTACAATAGGATCGTTTTCTTCGCCGGTACCTGTGTCGGGTAGTGTTTCGCGGGTGTAGTAGTTGAGGTCGCCGGTGGCGTTGAGGCGTGCGAGCACAAAGGTCTTGAAGTAGTCGTAGGTGTAGTAAAGACCGCCGTACTGAACAAAGTCAACAGGCATGGTGCAGTCTTCGTCGGAATATACCTGAGCGGTGAAGATGACGTTTGTCACGCTGCTGAGGCGAAGAGAACCGTTATCGGTTGTGATGTAGTCGAGTGTGTTGGTTGTTTCGTGGCCGTAGATGGGTTTCGAAACTGTGTTTTGAGCGTCCTTGAAAGCCGTATAGGTGAGGTCGGCTTCAGAATCATAGCCAACACTCTTTGCCCAGAAGCTGCGTCGCCACACGGGAGTATTCCATTCACCGCTGCCGACGTTGTCGGGCCAGGGTTGTGCAGTGTCGAAGCCGTCGATGTTTTTCGAGAAGTACGAATTCTTTTCCTGTCCGGTGAGTCCGTAGCCGAGAATCTTCACATAGAGCTTGGTAGCATCCTGGTTTGTGCCGTCGATGTTGCCGTTGTCAAGACCGGCGATAGTGGCGGTTACAGGGAAAACGTTGTTGGTATCGAGCCCCGAGATAGAGAATTTCACGGCAAGACGTTCGACATAAATGTTGACAACAGGGTCGCCGGGAGCGACTTCAGTTTTTGGCTCTGTCATGAAGTAGCTGTCGTCGAGTTTGTTGGCGTAGTAGTACTTGGCATCGTAGTCGGGGTCATCGGCTTCAGGAATGAAGCTTGAGGTAGTCATTGTGAAGAGGCCGCTGTCGCCTACACGGATGTCGAGAAGGAGCTTGCGTGTATCCTCCATGCTGAGGGCACGGTTCTCGATTTCGTCGACTGTGGCCTGCGATGCGTTGAGAATGGTGATGAGGTAGGCGGGTTTGTTGTTGTCCTTGATGTTGTTGAGCACAATAGTGTTTCGTCCCATGTATTCAACGTTGGGCATGTTGCTGTCATCGGAGGGAACAAAGCCATTGGAGCGGAAGCGGTAGTTGCCGTCTTTGTCGTAGAAGAGGAACCAGGCATTGCTTACGGTGTGTTCGTCGGCTGTACCGGACTCGAATGTTTCATCGGCCTGAGCACGCGAAGTCAACGCGCTCTGGATGTTGACATTCAGGTAGAAGGTTGTTCCATCACCGTTGATATCGGGAGTGACGGGTGTGGGCTCGTCGTTCGAGCAGGATGCCATGGAGGCAACTGCGAGCCCGAGGAGTACTTTTGAAAGATTTTTCATAAAAGAGATGATATTGATAAATGATTTGTTTGTTTCGGTTTGTTATTGTTGGCCTTCTTGATCTTCGGAGCGCGTGGTTTCGACGGTTATGGTTACCGGGTTGAAGTCGCGCAGTTCCTGAATCTGCCGGAGGTAAGCGTCGGCCTTTGTTATTCCGCACGCACGTGCTTCTTGGAATCGTTGCGTTGCTTCGTTGAGGCTGCCGAGCATGGCGGCAAGTATGCCTCGGGCGAAATTGGCCTCGGGCGAGTTGCCGGCCTTGTTGAGATATTCCTGTGCGGATGTAAGATAGCCGTTCTTAAGCGCGGTGTTGGCGGCATTGAGGTTGAGCATGGGGTCATCGGGATAGACCTTGACGGCGGTCTGCATCACTTTGTTATATTCGGGGCTGCCTTCGTCGTGCTGCTGTGCGATGGTGTAGAAGTCGACAGGGCGCAGTCGCGAGGGGTCGCTGTTGTATGCTCTCAAGATTTCCGCAAGGTCGGTGTAGACCTTTATGCGGTATTTCACCGTGTAGTCGGAGTGTCGCAGCCAGGGGTATATCTCTTTGAGAATCACTTGATAGTCTTGCGGGAAACGCGTCTTAATCGCCATGTCCTTCGCATCGAAGCCCAAAGGACCGTCGATAATGTCTATTATCTCGGCACGGTTGGCGATGTTGTAGTCGAGCGAGTCGGTGAGATAGTTGCGCAGGCCTGCCCAATCCTCGGGGTCGTACGATGTTGTTATCATTCCGTCGGGGAAGTGATACTGCTCGCGCACATATCCGGCAAGGGTGGCTGTACGGCCTTTTGCCAGGCGAGTGTTGTTGGTGTAGGATCCTTCGGGCGACGCAAAACCTTTGATGTGCACACCTGTAATGACGGCATCGCTGTCCTGCCGCACGTAGTCAATAGAGTTGAGAATCTTGGCAATCTCCCGACGGTTGACCATGTAGTCGGGCTTGAGCTCTGTGCGGTTAACCACGAACGACACAAACGCTTTTCCTTCGATGTTTTTCTCTACGGGCTTGTCATCGACCGGAGGAGAGTACACAAAGTCGAGCACAAGTGTGGGGCGTGCGGTGTTAATCTGTGCAAGCTCAACGTTTCCGTGTGCCGACGGACCTTGGATGAGTTTCAGCGGGCTGCAGCATGAGGTCTCCTGCTGTCGCATTTCTACAGTCGAGTGTCCCATCCAATCTTCAAAGGGGATACTCTGCGTTATGTGCGCGGTGACTTTGGTGCCGCTGCGGAAAATATTGCTGTCGCCGCTGTCGAGGGCGCCCGAACGGAGGTAGGCATACCAGCTGTTGCGGCCGCATACTGTCACGGGGTCGAGTTCGAGGCTGTCGGTGCCGTTGGCTGCAATAATGATGGGAGTATATATCACTTCCCGGTTGCTGCCGAGTTTTATCTCGTCCATTTTCATGTCGATGTCTACATCGAGCTTCCGGGTTGCCTCGTCGACATTTACGTTGATGTCGTATATTTTTAAGGCAGGAGTTGCGGCCAATGCACCGGCGGCGCATATCGTGCAGGCTGCTATTGTTGATAAGTTGCGTTTCATTATTGACATGGCCGTTTTAGAATGAATAAACGATATTCAGTGCCGCTTTTGTGGGACCTGCATAATTGTGAGGTACATTGCTGCGTATTTTCTTGCCGCAGTTAGCACATCTGTAGACATCGGAGCGTGTGTAGATCCAACCCAGTCCGAGCTCGGCCTCCAGGTTCCAGTGTCGGCTCAAAATCCATGAATAGCCATATGCCAGTCCGGCTCCGGCCATCCATCCCTGATAGCGGTGGTCGGTCAGGTCGGAGAAATCCGTACCGAGAAACTTGATGTTGTTTTTGAGATTGCCGAAATTGTACTGTCCGCCAATTATATGGGCGGCGAAGAAATGTCCGCTGAAACGGCGACAAATCCAATAGCGTATCTCGGGCTGCACATTCCATTGCTTCCATTGCCGGTTGTTGATAGCCCAGTTGTTGACTGTGCCCGACAGTTCGGCAGTCCATTTTGGAGCAATGCCAACTTCAACGCCGAGGTTGGGAGAGAGTAGTGCATCGTAGATGAGATTGGACTTTATCGCCACCTCCTGTGCGTGCACTGCCGGCGCGGTGGAGGATAGCAGGCCAAGAACGATGAGCAGATGTCTGAATTTCATATTGGAGGGAATAGTTGCTACAGCCGCTTGATGAGAAATGATAATGCGGTATATATAGTTGATTGAATTAAAATTCTAAATATTTATAAGTGAAAAAGTCACTCAATTTGCAGATTATTAGTAAAATCTAATTCAACCAACAGGCCATATGCCGTAAACAGGCAGCAGAATAATGCAAGCTGCAATATTATAGTGGTAAATTTACAATGATTATCCATTTGATGAAGAGTTGGTTAGGTTTAACTTCAAGTATCTCTTAGTAGGAGATTGTGATTCGGCTTTTAAGCTAATTATCAACTTGTTGCATTTATGAAGTTCCTGTTTTCCTAAACAGATCTCATTTTTAATGCGACAAACAGATGGAATGAAGACGGAAAAATTATTGTTGATGTTCTTTATATCAAAAGTTTTTAGTAACTTTGCAAAAAATTTTAAGCATCTCCTACTAAGAGATTTGGATGATTGCTAAACAAAAAAAGAGGCTGTGCCGTAAAGTTTACGACACAGCCTCGCGAATTTTTAGTATTGTATCAGAAGTTGACGCGGAAGCCGATGGAGGGGCACCAGGAGTAGGTGCTGTAGTTGGCTGTGAATGTTTTGTCCATTTTGAGAAGGAGGTCTGTGTAGGTGCAGCTTGCGTTGTCCTTGCCCAATCCTGCTACGTACATGAGCGATGCATCAATGGCAAAGTATTTTACGGGCGAGAAACTGAAACCGATTGAAGGCTCTATTTTAGTCATACCCGGAGTTTCGGGATTATAGTAGTTTTGGTTTACGGGCGAGAAGTCGGCCATAAGACCAAGACGACCCTGGAAACGCTTTGTGATATCGTACTGAGCGCCAAGGTGTAATGTCCATGAGTTTTTGTAGTTCTTTTCCAGGTGCTGGTTGTAGGGTGAAAGCTGTTCGCTCAGGAACTCGATATCAAGGTTTTTATAAGCGCCCCATCCCGACAGCTGGGCATCGAAGGCGAGGATGAGTCGTTTTACAGGCTTGTAGGAGACGCCGAAGTTGAGTACCGAAACGGCGGGCATTGTAGCTTTGAAATTAGCCTGGTCCAATACGTTAAGTTTGTCTTGCAGCAGATTGCGTGCAATTTCGTTTGCATAGCGCAAAGAAGCGTCGCCGCATTTTACGGTGAGATTCATTTTGCTGCGCCACGATACGCCCACGGTAATTTTTTCGTTTATGTCCCACATTGCGCCAAGGTTGACACCTACGGTGGTTGCGGTGCGTCCCTGCAGATTTATGGATGCCGGAGTGTCGGTGAAGCGGTAATCGCTGCCGCTCATTTCCAGAATGGTGTTCATGGATTCGGGTGACACAAGGCCTTTGTTGAGGTCGACGGTTCCAAAGCTCACCATTGCTCCTGCGCCTACCGACAGGCCGGGGATGATTTCCCATGCCAAGGTGGGCTGTACTGTGAATGCGCGGAGTGTCACGCTTTGGTTGAGTACTGCTCCGGGCCAGTTGTCGCCCCAGTTGATACCGCTTCCGTAGGGTGTGTAGAAGCTTACACCGGCTTTGAAGTTATCGTAAACTTTCATGCCGAGGTTAAATGCCATTGGGGTTGACGGAGTGTTGGATGTTGTGTATTTTACACCGTCGACAGTTGCGTGTGCGGTTGCGAAGATACCTGTTACCGAGCCTTGGAATTCAAGAGTCTTGTTGAGGAATCCGAGGCCGGCAGGGTTGAAAATCATGCTCTCGGCTCCAAGGTGCATTGCAGTTCCGGTATGTCCCATACCGTTCTGGCGTGCGCTGAGGGTGTTGACCTGGTAGCCTTCGGCAGCAGCGCCGAAAGGAATTGCGGCAATGGCTGCAACAGCCATTGCTTTTCTGAAATGTGTCATAATAAATCAGTTGATTACGTTTTTAGAATTGCCGTTTATAAAGCATTGCACATTATCGAGGGCAATGTCGAACAAACGGTCGCGGGCTTCGGTAGAAGCCCAGGCTATGTGAGGTGTGATAAAACAATTGGAAACGCCAATGAGAGGGCAATCGGCTTTTGGAGGTTCATTAGAGAGGACGTCAAGACCGGCTGCATATATCCGTCCGTTTTTGAGGGCTGCCGCCAATGCGTCTTCATCGACGAGAGGGCCGCGGGCAGTGTTGAGGAGTATGGCGTCGTTTTTCATAAGAGCCAGTCGGCGCGCATCGGCAATGTGACGGGTATGTTCGTTAAGCGGGCAGTGGAGGCTCACGACATCGCATTTTTGAAAAAGCTCGTCAAGCTCCATTTTTTCAAAACCGGCGGGGAGTTCGTTCTGCTCTTTGGATGTGTACAGCGCAACGCGCATACCCAGCGCCTTTGCAATTCCGGCAACGGCTTTGCCGATATTTCCGAATCCTACTATTCCGAACCGTTTGCCGGCAAGCTCGCGCCACTCGCGGTGGCGGAATGTGAAATCGGGGCACTTGCACCATTTGCCTCCGGCAACGGCAGCGGAGTAGTCCTCAACGCGGTTTGTAATGGCAAGCAGCAGGGCAATAGTGTGCTGGGCTACGGACTCGGTGCTGTAGGCCGGAATGTTGGTAACGGTTATTCCCGCGTCTTTTGCCGCCTGAATGTCAATAATGTTGAAACCTGTGGCAAGTACTCCTATGTAGCGGAGCTTGGGTAGCGACTGTATTGTCGCTTTGTTGAAAGGTACCTTATTGGTAAGTACTATTTCGGCGTCGGCGCAGCGTGCTGTTATTTCATCGGGAGCCGTACGCTCGTAAATTATAAAATTGCCTGCACGTTTAAAGGCTTCCCAATGGCTGTCGTTTACAGGATATATGGAAGCGCCGTCAAGGCATACTATTTTGGGATTTGTCATAAAAAATATTCCCGGCACGGCAGTCCGTGCCGGGAATTATCGGGGATTAGAGATTTTTATTTGATGAGGTACTGCGACGAGATGGACTGGTTGCAGTGAACGCGACGTATTGTGTCGGCAAAGAGTCGTGCCACCGAAATAATAGTGGCTTTGGGGCAATCCTTTGTGAAAGGAATGGAGTTTGTGAAAATCATTTCGGTGAGAGCGCATTCCTGTACACGTTCCGAGGCCGGGTCGCTCATAATGGCGTGCGAGCACAGGGCGCGAACGGACTTGGCGCCGTTTTCCATCATCAGGTTTGCGGCTTTTGTGATTGTGCCGGCAGTGTCCACCATGTCGTCCACGAGGATAACGTTCTTGTCCTGAACGTCGCCTATGACGGTCATTTTAGCCACAACGTTTGCCTTTGCGCGCTGTTTGTGACACAGAACCAAAGGAACATCAAGATACTTGGCGTAGCTGTTGGCGCGTTTTGCACCGCCCACGTCAGGGGTCGCTATAACCATGTCCTCGAGCTTGAGGCTCTGGATGTAGGGAATGAATACGGAGGAGGCGTAGAGGTGGTCGACGGGAACATTGAAGAATCCCTGAATCTGGTCGGCGTGCAGGTCCATTGTAATTACGCGGTCGACGCCGGCTGCGGTGAGCATGTCGCTGACGAGTTTTGCAGCGATAGAAACGCGAGGTTTGTCCTTGCGGTCCTGTCGTGCCCATCCGAAGTAGGGCATTACGGCAATAACCGATTTGGCTGAAGCGCGCTTGGCAGCGTCAATCATCAGCAAAAGTTCCATGAGGTTGTCGCAGTTGGGGAATGTGCTTTGCACAAGGTACACCTCGCAGCCGCGGACTGATTCCTCGAAAGAGACTTCAAACTCGCCGTCGGCAAAGTGTTCGATTTTCATTTTGCCGAGTTCTACACCAAGTTATTTGCAGATTTCTTCGGC
>CAMWMR010000015.1 GCA_947175425.1 uncultured Porphyromonadaceae bacterium | reverse complement strand
ACATTGATGATATGTGGAATGGTCTTGACAAAATCAACTTCTATTTCCGCGATATAGAAGAGATGAATCTGACTGACGACATCTACATCAAGATGAATTCCCGAGGTAAGCCGCTTACCGATTTCGAGCATTTTAAAGCTGAGTTTCTTAAGGTGGTACGCAATGAAAATGAGAGTGTTGCCAAGCGTATAGGCTTTAAAATCGACAGAGAGTGGACAGATGTGCTTTGGTGCTATCGTGACAGCGAAAATTTAGTGGATCCCGCTTTTCTAAACTTTTTCAGATTCATCAGTCTTATTCTGATCTACAAAGAGGATCGGTCGGCCATAGAATTCGATACATCCGACGATTTCGATCTTTTGGATAGACTCTACAAAGAGAATAACGCTAATGTAGAGTTTTTCGAGCGCGCATTCGACTGCATGGTTGAAATCCATAAAAAAGGATGTGGAGACTCTGACAATAGTGATTCCCCGATCGGCCGTTTTTTCGCTGACTATCTTTCAGTCAATAACTATCAGTCGGGAAAAGTAGTAGTGCCCCGACAGATCGGTCAGGTGGATATTTTCAAGGAGATCCTTGAAAATGATTCGATGAAGAACAAGCCTTATTGGGTGACGCTCTTCTATTCGTGTTTGCTATATCTGATGAATCCCGATCGGGTGGCGGATGCCGATTTCCGACGTCGGCTCAGAGTGATTGTGAATTTATTGAAAAACTCGGGAAATGAAGTTGTCGATAATCCCGGCGGTGATGCGGGCAACCGTATTCCGGCGATTCTGAAGCAAGTCGAGTCGATAATACTTTCAGGTGTAATTGCAGAAAGTATAGATATTGATGGCGAACGTCGCTATAACTTCAGTGTAGCTCAAATGGAAGAAGAACGTCGGAAACTTAAATTCACAGCCGAGAATCCCGAAGTGTCCGAGGGATTGTTTGAGTTGGAGGATTTCTATCTTCTTGATGGGCGCGTTGATGTAGTCGGATATGAGAACGTACGCTCGTATAAACGTTTTCTTCATCTGTTTACAGAGTGTTCGCGAGATGCGATTGATTGTGCGATGTTGTCGATTGGCGACTATAGTCAGCGCATCAACAATTGGTGCGTCCAGCTTGGATCGTCAAATAGCGGCGATGTTGGCACTAATGCATGGTATGCATTGTTTCATCCGTCGGGCAAGACTGCGGGGTATGATAAAACCAAGAAGTCGTTGCGGACGCTCCTTGAGTCCGACATGACGCTGAATGATGCGAGTCTCAACGAAATGTCAGAGGCCTATGTTGAAGACTGCCGACGACAGAATATCTTCGACTGGCGATACTATTATATCGCATATCCGGCATTCCGAGCCGAGCGTTTTGGTAAGTATACTAAGTATGAAGATCAACCTTATAGCTTTGTCGCTCTCCATTCCAAGCAGCGAGAATCTTCAAATGCATATCAGTGTATGCTGATGGCTCTGGTGGAAAATAATGCGGTCTCGTCATCGGCCGAGTGGTATGATACGCGCCATCTGACCTTCAAAAAAGGGTTGTTGACCTGCACAGAGGATGCGTTTGTCTCGCTTAAGCTGAATGATGACACTGAGCGCTCTCGATTCGTTATTCAGCAAAACATCGAGGGTATCGACACTGTAGATCGTATTCAAGATTTCCGCGATAATCGTCGGAATGAGGAGCGGTGGATTCTTCCCGAAGAAATATCCGGATGACGACCGGAGACTTTTTAACAAATACATATATAACCGTTGGCCATAGTAGCCTATTTGCTATCGCCAACGGTTATACTCTTTTATTGCATTGTATTGTACGAGACTGATCAAAACACCGCAAAAATACCGATTGATTTGCAACTCAAATTTTATAAGTTTTTTACTTGTCAAAGGGGGTGCGGTGCAGGAAATTTTTTGTAACTTTGAAGTCCCTTTGGCCTCCTTTCGGACGCCGGAGTTATAATCTCCTCATAATAATTCCACTATGCCTCAATTTGTACATCTTCACGTTCACTCGCAATACTCGCTGCTCGACGGACTTTCGTCCATATCGGGCCTTATAAAAAAAGCCGTTGCCGACGGCATGCCCGCCATAGCGCTCACCGACCACGGAAACATGTTCGGTGCAAAGGCTTTTTTCAACGAGGTGAAGAAGCATAATAAAAAGGTGAAAGGCAAAGTTGCCGATGCCGCCGATGCTCTGCGTAAAGCCGAGGAAACCGGCGACGCCGAAGCCATTGACGCCGCACAACAAGCTTTGGCAAAGGCAAAAAGCGAGCACTTGAAGCCAATTCTCGGATGCGAGATGTATGTGGCGAAAGGCGACATGCACGACCGCACCGACTCAAAGGACAAAGGCGCCCACCTTATTGTACTTGCAAAGAACGAGCGCGGATATAAAAACCTTATAAAACTTGTGTCGCAGGCATGGACCGAGGGTTACTATTTTCATCCGCGAACCGACCGTCAGTCGCTCGCCGCACATCGCGAAGGCCTCATAATCTGCTCGGCATGCCTTGGTGGGGAAGTTCCCAAAAAGCTGCTTGCCGGCGATATGGTCGGAGCCGACGAGGCCGTGGCATGGTTCAAGCAAACTTTCGGCAGCGATTATTACATTGAGCTGCAGCGCCACAAAGCAACAGTGCCGCGCGCCAACCACGAAGCCTTTGAACTGCAAAAAAGCATTGAGCCTCAGCTTATAGAACTTGCCCGCAAGCACGATGTACGCATAATCGCAACCAACGATGTGCATTTTGTCGACGAGGCCGATGCCGAAGCACACGACCGTCTGGTGTGTTTGTCGACAAACAAATATGTCACCGACGAAAACCGCATGCTCTACAGCAAGCAGGAATGGTTCAAGACCTGTTCCGAAATGGAGACCGTTTTCGGCGACATTCCCGAGGCGCTGAGCAACACCGTGGACATTGCAGCCGGGGTGGAGGAGTACGACATCGACCACGCTCCAATCATGCCCAACTACGCCATTCCCGAGGAATTCGGCACCGAGGAGGAATATCGCAGCCGCATAACCGAACAGGAGCTGTTCGAGGAGTTTACGCGCGATGAAAACGGAAACGTTGTGCTTTCGCCCGAGGAGGCGCAGAAGAAAATCGACCGTCTCGGCGGATACCAGAAACTGTACAGAATAAAATTCGAGGCCGATTACCTCAAAAAAATAACTTACGAAGGCGCCGCACGCCGTTACGAAATGCCCCTCAGTCCCGAAATTGAGGAACGTATAAATTTTGAGCTCTACATAATGAAAACCATGGGTTTCCCTGGTTACTTCCTTATTGTGGAGGACTTTATCCGTGTAGGGCGTCAGCTTGGCGTGAGCATTGGTCCGGGCCGTGGTTCAGCTGCCGGCTCGGTAGTGGCCTACTGTCTTGGAATCACGCAAGTGGATCCCTTGAAGTACGACTTGCTTTTCGAACGTTTCCTCAATCCCGACCGTATTTCACTCCCTGATATCGATGTTGACTTCGATGACGACGGACGCGAAACCGTACTCAACTATGTTACCGAGCGTTACGGCGCTCCAAACGTTGCCCATATCATAACCTACGGCACCATGGCCGCCAAGAGCGCAATCAAGGACGTGGCTCGCGTGATGAATCTTCCAATTCCGCTGGCCAACGGACTTACAAAGCTCATTCCGGCGCACATGCCAATCGACCCCAACGACCCCAAAAAGGAAAAAGAGCTTAAGCCCACCATAAGCAACTGCATTAACTATCTTCCCGAATTCCAGCAGGAAATGGATCAGAATCCTGCCGTGCGCGAGCTTATGAACTTTGCAAACAAGCTGGAGGGAACGGTGCGCAACGTGGGTGTACATGCCTGCGGTGTAATTATTTGCCGCGACGATGTAACCGACTGGGTTCCCGTGAGTGTTGCCGCCGACAAAAACGGCGACCGCATTCTTGTAACGCAGTACGAAGGACGTGTTATCGAGGATACCGGTCTTATAAAAATGGACTTCCTCGGCCTCAAGACCCTCAGCATTATCCGCGATGCAATAGAAAACATACGACGCTCGCAGGGTATTGAAGTCGATATAGACAACATTCCCATCGACGACCCCAAAACCTACGAGCTCTACAGCCGAGGTGCCACCGTAGGGACGTTCCAGTTCGAATCAACCGGCATGCAGCGCTATCTGCGCGATCTCAAGCCAAGCGTTTTCGAGGACCTCATTGCCATGAACGCACTATACCGTCCGGGTCCTATGGAAAAAATACCCGAGTTCATTGCCCGTAAACACGGCGAGGCAAAAATCGAGTACGATATTCCCGAAATGGAGACCTACCTCAAGGACACCTATGGCATTACAGTGTACCAGGAACAGGTCATGCTCCTCTCGCGCCAGCTTGCCGGTTTTACCCGCGGCCAGAGCGACACACTCCGTAAGGCAATGGGTAAAAAGCTCATCGACAAGATGAACGAGCTTAAGGAAAAATTCCTTGAAGGCGGTGCCGAACGCGGGCACGATAAAAAGGTGCTTGAAAAAATTTGGGGCGAATGGGAAAAATTCGCGTCCTACGCTTTCAACAAAAGTCATGCCACATGCTACTCGTGGGTAGCTTTCCAGACCGGTTATCTCAAAGCCAACTATCCCGCCGAATTCATGGCGGCCGTGCTTAGCCGAAACCTCGACGATATTACCAAACTCTCGTTCTACATGGACGAGTGCCGCGCCATGGGGCTGCAGGTCAAAGGCCCCGATGTTAACGAATCGTTTGCAACATTCAGCGTGAGCGAACCCGGCGTCATACGCTTCGGCCTCTCGGCAATCAAAGGCGTGGGTACCGACGTTGTGCGCACAATCATTGAAGAACGCGAGAAAAATGGTCCGTTCAAGGATATTTACGACTTTGTTGAGCGCGTACCCTCGCAGAGTGTCAACAGGCGTGTGTTCGATAACTTTGTCCTTGCCGGCGCTTTCGATTGCTTCCCCGGCACAAAACGCGAGGACCTCTATTGCGAGGCCGGCCCCAAAGGCGAAACCGTGGCCGAAAGGCTAATCCGTTACGGCGCACAGCACCAGAATGCCGCCCGCATGCAGGAAAGCTCGCTCTTCGGTTTCGACGACGAAGAACTGCGCGACTCGTGCCGTCCCAAAATCGACCCCATGCCGCAATGGGATCATCTCACTCTCCTTAACCGCGAGCGCGACCTCGTGGGAATGTACCTTTCGGCACATCCGCTCGACCCCTATTGGGTGGAAGTAACCTGTGGCGCTCCCTATACAACGCAGGAAAAGAACGATATAAACGTGGAACTCTCCGGCGTGAACTTTGCCGGAATGGTTACTGCCGTGGACGAACGAAAAACCTCCAACGGCGGCACAATGACAATTGTGAAAGTGGAAGACTACACCGGCAGCACCGACTTTATGCTCTTCGAAAAACAGCGTGCCGAATTCCAGCGCCTTTGCATTGTGGGAACACCCGTATACGTTTGCGGTACATGCCGAAAGATAAAGAACAAAATGACCGGTGCCAGCGTTCTCCGTTTTAACGTGGATCGCATGCTCTCGCTCGACGACCTTCGCGGAAAGCTTGTAAAAGAACTCAAGATTGTTGTCACCCCCGAGCGTACCGACGAACTCATTGCCGTTCTCGATGCCGAGCTGGAAGCTCAAAAGGCCGAGAAACCCAAGGACCTTTCCGAAGTAAAAGCCGGAGAAGTCCCCGTATATATAATTGTGTTCTCCCCCGAGCATTCGCGCAAAATAGTGTTCTCCTCATCCCTTAACATGTTTATTACCCGCCGTTTCCTCAACGCTCTGGAGGATGCAGGCCTGGAATATAAAACTATAAAGAACGTAATCAACTAAACAAAAACATCATGACATTTACCGACAGCAACGTAAAGGAAATCATCGCCTCAGGCGCTCCCGTAGTAATCGACTTCTGGGCAACATGGTGCGGCCCCTGCATGGCCATGGCTCCCATTGTAGAGGAACTTGCCAAGGAATACGAAGGCCGTGTTACAGTTGGAAAATATAACGTGGACGAAGAAAACGATTTCTGCGTGGAATGCGGCGTGCGCAGCCTCCCCACAATTCTTTTCTTCAAGGACGGCAAACGCACCGATATCCGTCTTGTAGGCGGACAGAAAGCCGATACTCTTCGCGCTAAAATAGAAGAACTTCTCGCGCTCTAAAATCCTGCTCCTGGATGCTTAACATTTATACACCCGCCGAGATTGAGCGTATTACCGACGCCACTATCGGGCGCCCCGAGCTTATTGCGCAGGAGGACGATACACGACGCGCAGCACTGCTGGAGCGCCGCGCCGCTTTTGTTGCAAACGTCGGCGAGCAGGTCGCGCGCGAAGTGGCGGCTCTCTGCGGCTCCTCCAAACCAAAGGTTCTTGTTTTTGCCGGCGACGGCCTTTGCGGGGCATACGCGCTCGAAAGTGCTTCGGAACTCCATGCCCGCGGAATTCCCGCAAGGGTGATTCTTTTCAATATTGGGGGAAACATGCTCACCGACGACGCTCGCGCCGCTCGCGACAGGTTTATTGCCGCAGTGGGCGAGGAATATCTGGACGAGGTGATAAATGTTGGCCCCAACAGCTTTGTAATGCCGCAGATTAACCGCCGCACCATTGTGGTCGACGGTATTTTCGGCAGCGAGTACGGAAAACCCCTTCGTGGAGGATATCAGGCTGTAGCGCGCCATATCAATGAGATGAACGCCCGTGTGGTGGCTATCGACCTCCCCTCGGGAATGACAACCGACCTCAGCGTGGCAATGGTGAACCGCAACATTGTGCATGCCGAGCTCACTCTCACGCTCGTTGGCCCTACGCTCGCTTTCTTCATGCCCGAAAACGCCGAACTCATAGGACGCTGGAAAACGCTTGGCGTGCCTTTCGACCGAAAGACTATGGAAGAGGTGCGCTGCTCTATGCGCCTTGTCGATGCCAAGGCCGTGCGTCAGGTTCTTCCGCGCCGCCTCAGCACCGATTCCAAGGCCGACCTCGGCAAAGCGCTTATATTTGCCGGCTCCTACGGCATGCTCGGTGCCGCTGTGCTTGCAACTCGTGCCGCAACACGTTCCGGCTGCGGAAAAGTTACCTGCCACGGGCCGCGATGCGGGTTCTTTGTTATGCAGACGTCCGTTCCTTCGGCAATGTTTGTCACCGACGGCGCCGATATCGACATCAGGGAATTCTCCGATCCTGATGACGCCGACGGAATTGCAATCGGTCCCGGCATCGGACGCAGTGATGCAACCGCCGAAGGGCTCGGAATTTTCCTCAAAAGCTGTTTCGCTTCGCAAAAGCCCGTCGTGCTCGATGCCGATGCCCTCAACATAATCGCCGCAAATCCCGAGCTGCTCGATTTTATTCCTCCGCGCTCCATTCTCACGCCCCACGCCGGCGAATTCGACCGCCTTTTCGGTGCCCAGTGCTCGCACGGAATGCGTACGCTTATGGCGCTCAAAATGGCCGAGCGGTATAAGGTTATAATTATGCTCAAAGGCCATAACACCCTCACTGTGTGGCCCGACCGCTCCATTCTGGTAAACTCCAGCGGTACCGAGGCACTGGCAACTGCCGGTAGCGGCGACGTGCTCACCGGTCTCACCGCCGGACTCCTCGCGCAGAACATGGCGCCCGAACTCGCCGCCGTTTCCGCTGCCTACATCCACGGAATTGCCGGACGAATCGCCGCCCGCGTCAACGGAGTGGCCGGAACAACTGCCGAGGATATTGCCGATGCAATTGGCACTGCAATCGACTCCATCGAGAAAGAATAACCTGCGCAAAAGCGCCACTTTCAAGCATAACCGACAATGAAAAAAATACTTCGCCCCGCAGCCTTTGCCGCTCTTGCAGCGATTACATGCGCCGCTCCGGCTCAGACATCCCAGAAACTCACTGCCGGAAAGGCAAACGAGTACGGGCTTATGTACACCCTTCCTCTTACGGCTCTGGACATTTACATTGCCGCCGAACTCACCGAGGAACACCCTGGAGAGTTTGCTAACTATGCGCGCAGGCATCTCTCGGTGGACAACGCCATTACAAACGACAGACGAAGCGCTCGCATTACCGATGTCCTTGTCGTTCCCCGCGGCGTTCCCGATACCGAAACGCGCTATCTGGCGCAATTCAAAAACGGTACGTCCGCTTTTATGACGCTTACCCCCGAGAACATACCACTGGCCGTGAACAGCGAGCAAGCTTTTGAAATTGCCGCTCCCGCAATTCCGGCTCCTCGCGAGGCCGAACCATCGCCGCTCGAGACCGAGGCCGCCCGCCAGGCCGTAACTCAGGACATGGCACGCAGCGCATCTGTTTCCAAAAAGGCCGAACTGGCCGCTCAGCGAATTTTCGAACTGCGCGAGACCCGCTCCGACATCCTCTCCGGACAGGCCGACAACCCGCCTGCCGACGGAAACGCCATGAAGCTTGTTCTCGACAATCTTTCCGCCCAGGAAGCCGCACTCACGGCAATGTTTGCAGGCGTGAGAAAAAACTCCACAGTTGTGGAAAAATATACAATTGTTCCCGACAGCGCCGATATCAGCGGAAAAGTTATTGCGCGCCTCTCGGCTGTCGACGGTCTTATTGATGCCGACAACCTTGCCGGCGCTCCCGTCACGCTGAACATGCGTATTCTCGAGGCCGGCGAACTGCCCGTCAACGAGAAAGGCGAGCCTAAGAGCTTTCCCAAGGGAGGGGTGGCCTATAGAGTGCCCGGCACGGCGCTTGTGGAACTTGTATACAACGGACGCACCGTTGCCTCTACCGAGGTGACGCTGGCCCAGCTTGGTGTGGTATTCGGCCTTTCGCCGGCCTTGTTTACCGACAAAAAGGAACCGTACAAAGCGGTGTTCGACCCTGCTACGGGTGCTGTGGTGGAGCTTGCTCCTATGTGATTTGTGTGTTTTCATAATTAATCGCGTTTTGGAATGGCGACGCCAAGCAGTGCGCCGCTGAATGTTAGAATTTCGCCAAGTGCTATTAGTACCGAGGAATCGATTACTCCCAAAGGAGGAGCTGCAAAGCCCGCCAATACAAGCAATATCCCAAGGATAAATATTATTACCCCGCACCGTATCTGCACTGTGATACGGTGCGTTTCTATTTTTTCTCTGTCTGTTTCAGGTTTCATAAGCATTTTGATTTTTCGGCAAAGTTAATACATGCCGAAAGCCTCCCGACACCGGATTTCCGTAATCGGGAAATCAGTAAAGAACAAACTGCCGATATTCCCCTCTTATGTTTTGACAGCCAATAAAATAGGCCGCAGCAACAAGTTTACGGAATTCCGTAAACTTGTTGCCGTAGCCTGCATTTTAGGGAAAAATGAACAAAAATACCCCGTAAACTCAAGGGTTTACGGGGTAGAGTATGGCTTTACGGATTTACCGCAAGGTCACTTTTTGAGTGAGAGAACGTCCGTCGGGGAAGTTTACTGTAACAAGCACGAGCCCCTTCTCGAAAGCAGCAGTGTTGACAGCTCCGTTGCCGAACTGTTCGTGCAGACGGACACCGTTGAGATTATGGATTTCGATGCTCATTATTTCTGCATCACTCTTCACTGTGAGCATGTTGTCAATTACATCGAGCTTGAGAACAGGCCATTCTTCGGCGTACACCGCATCGATGCCTGCGCTGGGCACCGAACCCTTGCGGGCGCCCTGGAAGAACATGGAAACGGGAATATCGCCCTGGCCGTCGGCAAACACAGCATCGGGAACGGAAATCTTGACCGTATGTGTGCCCGCACTGATGGGGCCGGTGCCGATAAGACGGTTATCGATAACATCGCCCGGACACCAGTTGCTGAACGATTGCCATGCTGCGTTGCTCATTGGAAAATATCCGTAAATGCCGTTTACCTGGGTGTTGTAAACACGGAACGGTTCGCACGATGTACGTCCCGGACGGTAGGAATGAACGAGCTCGCCGTCAATGTAAACGTAGTGCATGCGGCGGTTGTATTCCTCGCCGCCGGCATTGGCGCCATGGTTGGATGTAATGAGCACTATCTGGCCGTCGGCAAGATCCTCGGAAAGCTCAAAAGTATAGGTCTTTTCGGTTTTGCCCACCTCGTCGGTGGCATTCTCATTGTAGTTATTGAGGTTGTTGCCTTTATATTCCGGCTTCTTTATTACAATGGGAATGAGCACGTTATTGGTCGACAAAGGTGCCGGTTCGGAAGTCTCGAACTGCAAAGTGCCCATGAACACATCGTTGCGGCCGGCGCAGCCGGCAATCTGCTGATTGGCGGCATAGGGAATGCCGAAAAGTTCGAATTCCATCCATATGTCGTAGTTTTCGCGCAGCGATGCGTCGCGCAGAATCTCGCTCAGGAAATCCACATTGTAGGAGTAGGGCACCGTTTTGGGGTTTCGGTTCATGTTCATGAACGGAGTGATGAAACGACCTGTTTCAATGCGGCTTACCTCATCGGGATTATAGCTTTCCTGACCCTTGGGAACGAAAGCCAGGTTGATGTTGCCTATGCGGTCGTAGTTGTCGCAGCAGGCGGTAACGGCAACTTTCATGTCCAGAGTTGTGCCTATCTTGGAAAGCTGCTCCTCGCTCAGCTTGGTGGCGTAGAGATAGGTGTAATGGCGCAGAATGCCGTCGTTCAAATCCTTTTCGGGATGATTATCAAGCAGATAACCGTCGTAGAAAACAGCGTCTTCAAAAACGGTTACGGTTTCGGCCATAGCCGGCATGACGGCTGCAGCGGCAATCAGCGGAAATAGAAACTTTTTCATATTCAAGCAGTAGATATATTATTGGTTTATTGTTTTATAATAAGTCGGAAATGCGAACCGTCGTATTTGAAAGCAAGCATATCCAGGGCGGCAAGTTCGGCAATACATTCCTCGGCGGCAGCAACGGGAATGTGCAGCGCAAGAGCAACGGCGCGTTCATCGCTCATGGGATTGGTGCGGATGAAATCCAGCACTTTGGCATGTCTTGCGCCTATTGTGGCGGCAATGGGAGCCCGGCGCATTTGCCAGGCCCGGACCATGAGCGGATGTGCCGATATGTTTTCGTCGGCCACGCGATAATATGCGTGTTGTGTGCCGTCGGCCTCGCATACAAATACAGGGCGCTCGGGAGCCGGAGCGATTTCGGCAATTATCACTCGCACGCTCCCCTCGGTACGATAGGCCGAGAAGCTTATCGCCTGGGGAGGAGCGCAATAGCGCTCGGCGGCCAGTTCTACAACGTAAATGTCCTCTTCGTTTCGGACGCCGGCAATAACGCCGTTGTCCTTAACGCCTATGAGCAGTTTCCCGCCCGAATTGTTGGCAAAGGCCGACAGCGAACGGGCTATTTTGCGGGCATCGCCAATGGCGAATTTAAAATCCTGACGCTCGTGCTCGCCCTCGGCTATGAGGCGCTGCAGTAAATCCTTGCCGCGAATGGCTTTAAGGTCCTTCACAGTCGCCTTCTCCTACAATATCCGGAGCAGACGCTCTACCGATTCAAAAGCGCGCTTGGGCGCATTGTTCCAGAAATCGCAGTAAGCCATGGCATTGCCGTTTTCGCCGGGAGTATCGCTCACCACGCGCAGGCACACAAACATTATATGCTTGAGGTGGCACACCTGGGCTATCGCCGCCGATTCCATATCAACGGCCAGTGCGTCGGGGTACAGCGCAAGAATGCGCTCCAAATCCTCTTTGCGGTCCACAAAAATATCGCCCGAGGCTATCAGACCCTCCTTGGCGCCTATGGCATCGCGAATTTCGCGGGGGAGCGGATTTTCAAAGAATGCCGGATATCCTGCCGCCTGGCCTGCCTCGGTTCCGGGGCCGCACCACACATCGTGATAGCCTATGCGTGAGGCCATTACAAGGTCCATTACCTGTGCGGGAACATCGCCGGCGCCGGTGCCGCCCGCAACCCCGGTGTTTATAATAAGCGAGGGATGAAAGTTCTCAATAAGAGTGAGCGTGCCAACGGCGGCGTTCACTTTGCCTATGCCGCATTTGCACAGCACAACATCATGGCGTTCAATGGTGCCGGTGTGGAATACGGTGTCGTTTATGGAAATTTCGGAGCTGTCGCGGAGCAAGGGAAGCAGCAGAGCCATTTCCTTGTCCATAGCAACTATAATACCGATTTTCATTTGATGAGCTTATAAAAAGCCGGCTGCCGCGCCCGCTTCGGGGTTATGCGACAGCCGGCTGTAGGTTTATAGATAACGCTGAACGGCAATTATTTGCCCTCGTACTTCTTGAAGATTACGGTGGCGTTGTGGCCGCCGAAACCAAAGGAGTTGGAGAGTGCCGCGCGCACTGTGCGTTTTTCGGCACGGTCGAAGGTAAAGTTGAGGGTGTAGTCAATTTCCTCGTCAATATCTTCGGGGTCGTGGTTAATGGTGGGAGGTACAATATCCTCTTCCACAGCCTTGATGCTGAACATGGCTTCCATTGCGCCGGTAGCGCCGAGGAGGTGACCGGTCATGGACTTGGTGGACGAGATATTGAGCTTGTGGGCGGCTTCGCCGAAGAGGTCTACAATGGCCTTGACTTCGGAAATGTCGCCAACGGGAGTGGAGGTGCCGTGAACGTTGATATAGTCGATGTCGGAGGGCTGCATGCCTGCATCTTCAAGCGCGCTGCTCATGGCAAGCTTGGCACCGAGGCCGTCGGGATGAGTGGCTGTGATGTGGTAGGCATCGGCCGACAATCCGCCGCCGGCTACTTCGGCGTAGATTTTTGCGCCGCGGGCAAGGGCATGCTCAAGTTCTTCAAGCACAAGCACTGCCGAACCTTCGCCAATAACAAAACCGTCGCGGCTCTTGCTGAAGGGGCGAGAAGCTGTCTCCGGGCTGTCGTTGCGGGTCGACAAGGCGTGCATTGCATTGAAACCTCCAACGCCGGCAGGATAGATGGCTGCTTCGGCACCGCCGGTGAGAATGGCATCGGCTTTGCCAAGACGAATGAGGTTGAAGGCATCGATAATAGCGTTGTTCGACGATGCACAGGCGGAAACTACACCGTAGTTGGGGCCGTGATAACCGTACTCCATCGATATGTGACCCGAAGCAATGTCGGCAATCATTTTGGGGATGAAGAAGGGGTTGTATTTGGGGCCTTTTTCCGCGTTCATGGCGTAGTATCCTGCTTCCTCCTCGAATGTGTGGAGGCCACCGATACCGGCGGCTACAATTACGCCGACACGGTCTTTGTTTACAGTGCCTTCAGGGGCGGTTTCAAGACCTGCATCTTCTACGGCCTGACGCGCTGCAACCATGGCATACTGTGCATAGAGGTCGAGCTGGCGAGCCTTTTTGCGGTCGAAGTGATCTTCGGCTTTGTAGCCTTTTACTTCGCAGGCAAAGCGGGTTTTGAAAAGGCTTGCGTCGAAGTGTGTAATAGGACCGGCACCGCTAACGCCGTCGAGAGCGTTTTTCCATGTAGTAGCAACATCGTTGCCAAGGGGGGTGATAGCACCGAGTCCGGTAACTACAACTCTTTTAAGTTCCATAAAACAAGTGGCTGATAATGGGGAGAGGGGGTTAACAGGTTAAATCGCGCGCGTGCGCGAATAAATAAAAAACCGCCGCCGGTTTTCGCAAGGGAAAGCGAGCGGCGGCAATTTTATGCGTTGATTACTTGCCGGCTGCTTCTACAAAAGCGATGGCGTCACCTACTGTTTTGATTTTTTCTGCTTCTTCATCAGGAATCTGGATGTCGAATTCTTTTTCGAAGTCCATGATGAGCTCTACGGTGTCGAGAGAGTCGGCGCCGAGGTCGGTGATGAATGCTGCTTCTTCGGTAACTTTTTCGGGTTCAACACCGAGTTTTTCCACTACGATGTTTTTAACGCGTTCTGCAATTTCAGACATGGTGATTTGTATAAGTTGATTAATAATTTCACGTTTTGCGGTGCAAAGTAAGCAATTATTCCGCAACTACGGAAATTTTTCTGCAATTGTAATTTAAAGGAAGCTATTTAAAACTTATGCAACTAATTGAAAAACAATATGATAACCCAACTTTTCTAATTGTGTGAAAAATAGTTAATTACGCTGCGCGTGTTAATATTTTTCATCCGGCCATTCTTTATTTGGTGCTTCTGTTATTTTTTTGTACCTTTGCGCGATATTAGACGAAAAAATAAATTTTAAAAAATTTTATGAATCCCATTAAGAAAACCATCGAGCTGCCCGATGGCCGTGTCATCACTATCGAGACCGGCAAACTCGCAAAGCAAGCCGATGGAGCGGTTGAAGTTCGCATGGGCAACACTATGCTTCTCGCCACTGTGGTTACGGCCAAGGATGCCGGAGAAGGTGTTGACTTCATGCCATTGCAAGTTGAATACAAAGAAAAATTCTCGGCCGCCGGCCGTTTCCCCGGCGGTTTCCTCAAGCGTGAAGGCCGCGCGAGCGACTACGAAATCCTCACAGCACGCCTGGTGGACCGTGTGCTCCGTCCCCTCTTCCCGGACAACTATCACGCCGATACTTTCGTAAACATTACTCTTTACTCCGCCGACGGTGTCGACGCCCCCGACTGCCTCGCAGGCCTCGCCGCTTCGGCTGCTCTCGCTGTAAGCGACATCCCTTTCAACGGTCCTATCTCCGAAGTTCGTGTGGCTCGCATTAACGGCGAATTTGTTATCGACCCCACTTTCGAACAGCTCCAGCACGCCGACATGGAACTCATGGTTGGCGCTACATACGACAACATCATGATGGTGGAAGGCGAAATGAACGAAGCTTCCGAAGCCGACCTCCTCGCCGCTCTCCGTGCCGCTCACGATGCTATCAAGGCTCAGTGCAAGGTACAGATGGAACTCGCCGAAGCTGTTGGAAGCACCGTAAAACGCGAATACTGCCACGAAGTGAACGACGAAGAACTCCGTGCCGATGTTCGTGAAAAATGCTACGACCGCGCTTACGCCGTGGCTAAAGCAGGCTGCGCCGACAAGCACTGGCGTCAGGACAGCTTCGACGCTATCTGCGACGAATACATCGAAAGCCTCCCCGAAGAAGAACGCGAAGCAAAAACTCCGCTGGTTAAACGCTACTATCACGACGTTGAAAAAGAAGCCGTTCGCCGCTGCATCCTCGATGAAGGCATTCGTCTCGACGGTCGCAAAACAACCGACATCCGTCCTATCTGGTGCGAAGTCGACTACCTCCCCGGACCTCACGGTTCCGCTATCTTTACCCGTGGCGAAACTCAGTCGCTCTCTACTGTTACCCTCGGCACAAAGATGGACGAAAAAATCCTCGACGACGTTCTCAATCAGGGTCGCGAACGCTTCCTCCTCCACTACAACTTCCCTCCCTTCTCCACCGGTGAAGCTAAACCCACTCGTGGTGTAGGTCGTCGCGAAGTAGGTCACGGAAACCTTGCACACCGCGCCCTCAAGAGCATGCTCCCCGACAACTTCCCCTATGTTTGCCGCGTTGTAAGCGACATTCTGGAAAGTAACGGTTCCTCCTCTATGGCAACCGTATGCGCAGGCACACTCGCGCTCATGGACGCAGGTGTTAAAATGAAAAAGCCCGTCAGCGGTATCGCAATGGGTCTTATCACCGACACTGCCTCTGAAAAATACGCTATCCTCAGCGACATCCTCGGCGATGAGGATCACCTCGGCGACATGGACTTCAAAGTGACAGGTACCCGCGACGGTATCACCGCCACACAGATGGACATCAAGTGCGACGGCCTCAGCTACGAAATCCTTGAAAAAGCGCTTATGCAGGCTCGCGACGGACGTCTCCACATCCTCGATATCATCGAGCAGACTATCCCCGCACCCCGCGAAGACTTCAAGCCCCATGTTCCCCGCATCGTTACCATGATTATTCCCAAGGAACTCATCGGTGCAGTGATTGGCCCGGGCGGAAAAATCATCCAGGGTATTCAGGAAGAAAGCGGTGCAACCGTTTCTATCGACGAAATCGAAGAAGGCGGATACATCGAAGTTGCTGCCGCAAACAAAGATGCTATCGACCGTGCTCTTGCAATGATTAACGCAATTGTGGAACTCCCCGAAGAAGGTCATGTTTACGAAGGTACCGTACGCTCCATTATGGACTTCGGCGCATTCGTTGAATTCATGCCCCACCGCGACGGCCTGCTCCACATCAGTGAAATCGCATGGGAACGCCTCGACGACATGGCCGCTTCCGGCCTCAAGGAAGGCGACAAAGTGCAGGTTAAACTCATCGAAATTGATAAGAAAACCGGCAAATACCGTCTTTCAATGCGCGCACTCCTTCCCAAGCCCGAAGGCTGGGTGGAAGCTCCCCGCGCTCCCCGTGGCGAACGTGCTCCCCGCCGCGAAGGCGACCGTCCCCGCGGACCCCGTCGCGAAGGCGGCGACCGTCCCCGTCGTGAAGGCGACCGCGGTCCCCGCAATCCCAAAAACGACTGAGAATAATATTATTCCATAAAAATCCCGGAGCGATTTCTCGTTCCGGGATTTTTTTATTGCGTTGTATGTCAAAAAACAAGGCCTACATTGTCAACCCACAGCGTGCTTCCCAATGTGCCCGTGTAGGGTTCGCCGCTGCCCGACGAAAACATTACAAGCAGATGCGTCGGGGTGGCGTTGGCGTCGTCCCAGCCGACTTCCTTTACGGGCACCATTTTGCCCTTGGAATTTTTGGCATAGTAACTCTTGCTTTCCGGAATAAGTCCCATATTTTTCTTGTAGAAGGACTTGCCCGTAATATCGCCGTAATTTACCTGCAGCTGATGATTGTTCACCCAGCCGCTGCTGCTTCGTCCCAGAAGCTCGCGTCCGGTGCCCACACGCTTGGCGTAGATATTGCCGTCGGCATCTTCCCAACGCCGCTGGAGATATATAAACACCTCGGCCTTGTCGGTTCCCGGGGTAACTTTTTTCTTCCCGAAGCCGCTGGAGCGGGTAATCTGCCCGTTGGCGGGAATGGAAAGCTTGTAGTCGTAGCGCAACGCCTTGGGACGCTTGGAGTAGGGGATACCCATTTCCATTTTCTTGTACGGTTCCGACGTGCTCTTTATCGGTTCAAGCATTTTGCCCAAAAATATTGTGCCGGCAACAACAACATCAATGTCGATAAAGCCAATGGCCTTGCAGTTCTCCATTTGTGTGCAAAGCTTGGCGCACCGGTTTCCTGCCGAACGCTCGTCGGGGTATACGGCATTACTCACTTTTGTTATGCCGGCCGGTTTGGCCATTACGTTGGAGCTTGCCCACGGCGAGCCTCCCGAATTGGTATAAGGTTTGTCACCGCGGATGGTTGCTGTGGGGCCAATGGCGTAGCATTTTTTCCATTCGCCGCCGAGGAGGTGCGATTCCTTGATGTCGCGCGTAATCCACGAATTGAAATCGCCGAAAGGAAGCATTTCCACCGTCTGCGCGCCTGCGCCGATGGCCATACTTGCTAATGTGAGGAGATAAAGCAATCTTTTCATAATGTGGCACCTTTCATAATTTATTTACTCATAAACAAGGCAGTTGAACGGGCCTTATGTGATGAAAACGCCGGAGAGCAGGTGTAAGTTTAGCTTTTACAGCTATTTAACTTTGTTGCAAAAATATTACTTTTGTTCCGATTATTACAAACCGAACAGCCGTCGCAGCCAATAAAAAGACCGAAAAGGAAACAAAAAATCAAATAATTGCAATTGCCCGGCTACAGTCGGCGGCTATACCGGCCTTAAGCTCGTCGAGAGAGGAAAAACGCTGTTCGTCGCGCATGCGGGCAATAAATCTAAGCTCAATGTCATTGCCATAGAGATTGCCCGAGTAATTTATAATGTGTGTTTCTATAGATAGGTGTCCCGAATTATCAACGGTAGGACGAATGCCGATGTTGGTTACGGCGCGGTGAATGCTTCCGTCGGCAAGAACAGCGTCCACGGCATAAACTCCCGGGGCGGGAATAAGCTGCCCGGCGGAAACGGGGCGGATGTTGGCAGTTGGGAAGCCAATAGTGCGGCCTAATTTTTTTCCGTCCACAACAGTGCCTCGCAGCGAGAACGGATGTCCCGACAAACGGGCCGCCTCGGCCACATCGCCTTTGTGCAGAGCCGTGCGCACCGCTGTGCTGCTTACAGCCTCGCCGGGATACGGAGCTGCTTCAATTACCGGAATATCACACTCGACTGCAAGTGCCGATGCATTTTTGCGGTCGCTGCCAATATGGTTGTTGAAGCCCATGAGCAAAGCCTGCACGCCGAAATCGGCTTGCAGCTTGCCAACGAAATCGGCGGCGGTGGAGCGGAAATCGTCGGGTGTGAAATCAAGAGCTGTAATATTGTTGAAACCGAGTCCGGCAATGAGCTGCTGTTTCTGTTCCGGGTCGGAAATAAGCGCCGGAGCATGTTCCGGATTGAGTACGCTCAGCGGATGCTCCCTGAAGGTTAGCACAAGCGGTTCGAGCCCGCGCTTCCCGGCTTCGGCGGCGAGCTGTTGCAGCAAGAAGGAATGGCCGAGATGTACGCCGTCGAACATCCCTATGGCTGCAATATATCCCGTGCCCTTGTGCTCGCCCATGTTTATCGGGGGAGGTAATCGGTAAATTCCGTCCCGGGTTTGACGAGAACGGCCTGATAGCCGCATTCGCGTGCGGCGTCCACGTTGCTTTGCGAATCGTCGAAGAATAGAGTCTCGGCGGGGTCGATGCCCAGATTTTCGGCGGTATAGGTGAAAATGCGGTGGTCGGGTTTTGCCGAGCGTGCTTCGAAAGAAGTTATCATGCCGTCGAAATAATCCTCGCGGCGCAAGCCTTCTTTGCCGAATTCCTTTGCAATAATGCCACGCCACATAATTGGGTTGGTATTGCTCAGGAGGTAAATGTTATAGCCTTCGCAGCGCAGTTTGCGCAGTGCCTGCAGGCGATGCACGGGAATACCTGTTATAAAGCGCTGGAAAGCGGTGTCAATCTGGTAATCGCTTGTGCCTTCGGGCAGAAGTTCGCGCAGTTTTGCGTGGAAGGTTTCGGTGTCGATTGAACCGTCCTCAATGTCCATGAAAATACCTGTCTGGGCATAGAGGCCGAAGAAAGAATCGGCGTCGGGCAAACCGAGTTTTTCAAACGCATCCACACAGTTTTGGCGTTCGATGTCGATAATTACTCCGCCGAGGTCGAAGAGAAGATTGCGAATCATATAGAAAAGCATTAAAAAAGCAGCTCCAATCAAATGATTAGAGCTGCCTGGTAGCCCATAGGAGAATCGAACTCCTCTTTCAAGAATGAAAATCTTGCGTCCTAGCCGATAGACGAATGGGCCGAGCCTTTGGGGCTTAATGAGTTATTGTCAACGCGGCTTACTTAGGCAGCGAGCTTGGCGATGTGCTTAGCGAGCTTGCTCTTAAGGTTGGAAGCCTTGTTCTTGGAGATGGTGTTTTTGGCAGCGAGGCGGTCCAGCATAGCTGTAACTTCGCTGTAGCGAGCCTGTGCGGCTGCTTTATCGGTCATCTTGCGGAGATTGCGAACAGCGTTGCGAACAGTTTTGGCATAGTAGCGATTACGCAGGCGGCGGGTAGCTGTCTGGCGGATGCGCTTTTTAGAAGAATCGTGATTTGCCATTATAGTGCGATAAATCTTTTTAATCAGTTTTTAATTAGTAGCCCATAGGAGAATCGAACTCCTCTTTCAAGAATGAAAATCTTGCGTCCTAGCCGATAGACGAATGGGCCTTACCTGTTTTGCGAGTGCAAATTTAGGCACTATTTCTCATTCTGCAAAATATTTCGATGAAAAAATCTATATTTTAACCTTTGTTCACTAAATCAAACGCCCGTCCTTCGTATTCGCCAATGAGCCGGCGCCATTCCGAATCAACTGTAACAGGCTGACCGGTAGTGCGGTTAATGTTCACCATAGTGGTGGTTGCCGAGCATTTTACGTTGTCGTGGCTGTCGACTACGCATTGCAGCAGTGTAAAAGAGCTGTCGCCTATGCGTGTGCAGGTGGTGAGTACGCTCAGTTTCTCGTCCATGAACGACGGACGGTAGAAATTGCAGTTTATGTTTGCCACAACGGCGGCTGTGTCGCCGGCGGCGAAATCGCCTTTCATGAACTGACGCAGATAAGCGTATTTGCCCATATCCATAAACTGGAGATAAACGGAGTTGTTTATGTGTCCGAACATGTCGGTATCGTTGAAGCGTGTCTGCAAAGGCAGGCGGTGGCGGAAGTCGCCGGGTTTGATATCTGTATCCATTGTTTTAATGTATAATAATATTGTCGACGGCATCGCTGCCTGCGGCTTTGTTAATCTGTTCGGCGAGCAGCTCGCGAATGTAACCGAGTTCCTCTTTCAGTGCAGCCGAGGTGAGCCACACATGCAGCATTCGACCGTCGAGCTGCACGCGCCGGGTGTAGGCGGCAATGTGTTTCCCGGCAATGCGGGGCCACATGCTTTCCACGTTGCAGCGATCCATTTGCGGACGCAGCCCGGTGGCTTTTATCATTTGGTCTATGACTTCGCCTAATCGCAATGGTTCTACTCGTTTCATTGGCTGATTAAAGAGAAAGTTCCGTTTTCAACATTCCACAAGCCGTACTCCTCGCCGGGCATGGCCTCGATAATTTCGTTGAGATGCCGGCGGTTGGTATCGGTAATGAAAATCTGCCCGAAATGCTCGTTGTCGCCAACAAGGCGTATGATGCGTTCCACGCGGTCGGCGTCAAGTTTGTCGAAAATATCGTCGAGCAGCAACAGAGGTTTTATTCCCAACGCGCCCGCAAGCAGTTCGTATTGGGCGAATCGCAAAGCGGTGGTAAAAGTTTTTGCCTGACCCTGCGAGGCCGAGCGGCGCACGGAGAGTCCGTCAATCAAAAAAGCTATGTCGTGGCGGTGTGGCCCCGAGGCGGTGTGGCGCAGTGCGAAATCGCGTGCGCGGGTACGGCGCATATGTTCGGCCAGGCCGCCTTCGGCTTCATAGTCGTCGCCGGTATATTCAAGCCTTGCGTCCTCGCTTCCTCCCGCAATGGCGCTGTAGTAGATATTGAAAATCTCCTGCATAGAGGCAATGTTTTCGCGCCTGCGTTTTATTATATATGTGGCAGCGGCTTCCATTTGAGCCTCGAGCACATCCATAAGCGCTTCGTCGCCGTTCTCGTCCTTGAGCATTCGGTTACGCTGTTCCAGTGCGTTGTTGTAGCGCACGAGCGCATCGAAATAAGCATTGTCGCGTTGGGCGACAATCTGGTCGATGAAGCGACGCCTTTCGGCAGGTTCGCCGGCAGTAAGCTCCATATCGGCGGGCGAGAGGAGTACCACGGGAAAAGCTCCAAGGTGGTCGGCCATACGTTTGTAGGCCTTTCCGTTGCGTTTGAGGCTCTTTTTCATGCCCGGGCGCAGTGCGGCGCTTATTTCCTCGTCCATGCCTCGGCGCACATAGTTTGCCCGCAGCGAAGCGTATTGTTCGCCGCGCCGCACAAGAACTCCGTCCTGTGCTCCGGTAAAACTGCGACACAGGCTAAGGAAGTACATGGCGTCCAGCATATTGCTCTTGCCCATGCCGTTGTTCCCGAGGAAACAGTTTATTTTGGGCGAGAAATCGAGATGCGCGTCGCCTATGTTCTTGAAATTGGCTAAAGAAATGCTGCGAAGTATCAAAATTACTTGTTGAAAGCCTCGTTAAAGAACAGCAGATGATACAAAATTGAGTTGTTCCAGTAGGTGCGGGTATGTTTGCCCGGACGGGAGGTATAGTCGTGCGGAACATCCGCTTCAAGGAGCGCGGCGTGCAGATTGTCGTTTACGGCTGCAAAGAAATCGTCCTTGCCGCAGTCAAAAGTAATATTCAGCCCGGCCTCTTTCAGTTTCGGCACGCAGTTTGCCACTGTGCTGTTTTCCCAACGTTCGGGGAATTCCTCTTTCGAGCCGAGTCGCTGAGCCATTTTCCAGCGTCCGGGGAAGGGACGTATGTCCACGCCGCCGCTCATTGCTCCGGCGTTTCCGAACAGGTCGGGATGATTGGCCGCCAGCCACAGAGCGCCGTGACCGCCCATGCTCAGACCGGTAACGGCGCGTTTTTCACGCACAGGCAGAGTGGGGTAGTTGGCATCGATGTAGGGAACGAGTTCCTTGGTGATGAACGATTCCATTTGCATGTGGGGCTGTACGGGCGAGTCCCAGTACCAGCTGTCGCGTCCGTCGGGCATAACCATTACCATGCCGTATTCGTCGGCGAGTTCGCCAAGGTCGGGGCGCACGGTGAGCCAGCTCGTATGGTCGCCGCCGTATCCGTTAAGCAGATAAACGGTGGGGAACGAAGTTTTTTCAGGTTGTTTGTCGGGAACTATCACCACCACTTTTTCAGGCGAAGAAAGCAGCGCGGTGTTAACAGAAATGGTATCGGTAGTAAATGCCCGGGCGCCGAAACTTACAAGGCCCGCAGCAAGTAGAATAGCTGTCGTTTTCATTGTTTTGTTTGCTTGTGAGGCAAAATTAATAAAAAAAGTCGGCACTACAAAACCGATTCTGCCGAAGCGTAAATCTTCATCAGTCTGTCGGTGTTGGGCTTTGCGGCAAACAGTTCGCGGCCGTGTTGTGCGGCTTTCTGCCGCTGCTCGGGTGTGGTTTCGAGCATTGAGATTGTGGCGGCAATAAGTTCGCTGTCGGTCTCTGCGGCGGTTACAGGAACGCCGTCGGCAACAATATTTTCGGCAGCACCGCCCACATTGCGGGTAACCACGGGAGTGCCGCAGCAAAGCGCCTCGCGGTTGGTCATGGGGAAATTGTCGGCCACTGTAGGATTGACAAAAACAGTTGCCGACGCATATAGCCGCGCCATTTCGGCGGGCGAATCAATGTTTCCACGGCAAATTATGCCCTTTTGGTGTATATCCGCGTTACCGGCAAGAACAAGGTCTACCTCCGGCGGAAGAGCTTTGCGCAGCTTCAGGAAAAAATCGGGGGCTTTGCGGCGATCCCACACTTTGGCAACGCCGAGCACGTAGGGCTTCGCGGCTTTGACGGCGGCGTCGGGCGAAAAAATTTCGGTATCGGGGTCAATGCCAACTATATTACGCGGATAAGCCGCGAGGAAGGAGCGCTCCAGCTGGCTGTCCATCCACTTGCTCACCGGAAGAAGAGTAATGTTCCGCGCATTGGAAAAAGCTGCCTGTTTAAGCTGAAAATTATCGGCGGCTCGTGAAAAGAACAAGCTTGAGGGATATTCCTTTGCGGCAGGACAATTGCGGCAGCCTTCGGAGCTTGTGTGCAACGAGCATGCGCAGGTATCGGGGAAAGCGCAGTGTCCCGTAAACGGCCAGCAGTCGTGAAACGTCCACAGGAAGCGTCGCGGGCTGTTCTTTATCCACTCGAACAATGCAGGGTAGTGCAGATAGTAGCCGTGTATGTTGTGGATATGAACCACATGAGGGTCAAAGGCTTCGGCCTGCTCGATAAAGCGTTCGGTAGCACGTTTCGATGCCAGCCCGTGCGCATCGGCAAAGCGTGTATAAGCCGCGTGGAGCAGGGAATCGAAGCTTGTCCCGATGCGGATGTTGCTGTCGGTGTAGTCGGGATTCTTTCCTCGTCCGTAGGCCACGCACACTTCATGTCCGGCGGCGCGGGCAGCCAAGGCAATGTTGCGCAGGTGTGCGCCTATAGAGCCTCCGCAGGCTACGGTGTTGAGCAGGAGTATACGCATTATTCGGTCGGCGGAGTAAATACGTAGGCACCTAAGTCGGGAGCGGCTCCACGAGGAAGCCCGTAACCGTCGACGGCACTTCCGGGAAGAGTGAGCGCGGGGTCGGCGGCGCCTATGGCAGGCGATTCGGGACGCAGACGGTAATCGAAAATATATTCCTCACGCACAGTATAATATAGTGGGTCTTCGTCCCAAATACATTCAATAAAATTGTCGTCGTCCTCGCCGTTGCTTTTGAACAGACAGCGGCGGAAACTTATGCCCGTGCCGGCAAAGTCGCCGTGAGAAAGCTCGGAACCGTTGCCGTAGAGAATGCTGTTTGTGAACAAGGCCGAAGTGTATGGCAGTCCCGAGCCGTCGTCGAGTCCCGTTTCATCGGGGCTCAGGTGTGCGAACTGCACGGCAGGGCCGCCGAGGGCTGTAAACAGATAGTAGTTTGCAAAGGTGCAGTGGTTGAACAGATGCGAGCCTCCCTGCAGATATACCAGCCCCTGCGAGCCTTCGGCAAACTCGCATCCGCGTGCTGTAACGGCTGTGTGGTAAGCCTCAAGCACAAGGTCGCCCGAGTTGCGCAGGCGGCAGTTTGTCATGTCGAGCTGCGGCGCGTCGGAGTAGTCGGCTTCGGGGTCGCCTTCAATGTATACGCCCTGCACGGTGTTGCGTATGTTGGCATGGCTGAGACGGTTGTTTTTCGATGTGGATGTAAAGAAAACACCTTGCCATTGGCGAGACATTATATCAAAGGAAATATCGGTAACGACATTTCCGGTTCTGTCGCCGGCCATTGTAACAGGCTCGTCGGGCGTTCCTTCGGCAATTAGAGTGCCTCGCACAACGAGCATGGCTTTGTCGTGGAAACACAATGTAGTTCCTGCCGGAAGGGTGAGAGTGGCTTCGGGAGCCACTTCGAGGGTACCGTATATCTGATAGGGCAGGTCGGCGCTGAAGCGGGTGTCGGTGTCGAGCAACACATCATTGAGTCGTGTAACGTTTTGTCCGTGAGCTGTTATGGCTACCGATTTTGTAACGCCGTTTGTTGTGAAATCAACGCTTGCGTTGTAATCGGCGCTGCCGGCGGGAGCGGGAGGCAATGTAGCTTCTACAAAAACAAAAATCGAATCCTTTCCGCGAATATCCACAGCGCTGAAACGCTCGCCGCTTATACCGTCGACATTTATGCGGAAACAAGCCGCATCGGGTCCCGATACCGATATGTCGCTTATCGACAGCTGTTTGGAATGCGGATTGTGAACAATAAAACGGCTTGTTGGCGTTGGTTCGTCGGTGAAAACAGTGCCAATGTCAAGAAGTTCGGTGGAAAATACCGGCTGGTCGGAGGGCGAACTTGTGTAATCGTCCTCGATGCAGGAAGTCACCGCCAAAATAAAAAATGTTAAGAGAGAGAGAATTATGCTGTGTTTCATTGCAATTTGTTGCCGTTAAGTACAGTTTGCCGGTTCAGTCGGCAATAAGTAAACGGAATATGACAGATAATATTGCATTGTTAAAACAGGTTAAAAATCAAGTATATTGTAAAAAATATGCTTACATTTGCATCCGCATCCCCGCAGAGGAGACGCAAAACAAGTGCATAAATTTGCGATTCAAGAACATAACCTATATAAAATTATCATGAAAAAAATCTACCTGTTAATGGTGGCGCTGCTTGTTGCGGTGTCAGCGTCTGCAGCCGAGTGGACTCTTCGCGGTTCTTTCAACGGCTGGGGTAAGGACGCAAAATTCGTTGAAACCGAAAATTCCGGAATCTACACACTTACTCTCGGTGAATTGTCGGGAGAATTCAAAGTGGTATGCGATGATAATGGTGAGACCTGGTACGGACAGAATTCGGCGTCCTACAAGCTTGGCATGAATTCGTTGTACTATGTTTCTAAAGAAAAAGGTGACAATGCGAATGTTGACGCAACACTCACCAATATAGTGATAACCCTCGACACAAACCGAACCGACGGACAGGTAACTCTTATGGTTACCAAGAACGACGAAGGCGGTGACGAAGGCGGCGATGAAGGTGGTGACGAAGGCGACGACAACGAAAACGCAACCGTATATGTTTACTACTATAACTCCGATAACTGGGATAATGTAAAGGCCTGGGTATGGTATGTCGACGGCGGAAACCTCTCTGAAAGCTGGCCCGGTATACTTTCCGATGGTGTTGAAACAATCGACGGCGTTCAGTACAACCGTTTCACCTACACAGTGCCTGCCGAAAACGTGGGAAAACAAATCAACGCAATCTTTACCGATTCCAATAACGAAGGAAACCGTAAAGATTACGAAAGTGGCTATAGCTTCGGTTACAAATTCAACGCCCCCGAAGGTCCGGTAGATCCCATTGTTAAACCTCAGACAAGCGATGCATGGTATCTGTTAGGCATGCCCGACGCTCTTGACGGCGAAGACTGGCTCGTACTCGATAATTATAAATTCACACAAAGCGAAACAAACCCCGAAGTATTCACACTTCATCTGGATACATTCACATGCCCTGCACACGGTTTTGTTGCCGCTTATGCTCCCGAAGGTGTTATCGACTGGAACAACGCTCTTAAAACCAACGGCGAATTCATGCTTCTCGGCGAAACATATTACGCTTCCTACGGCATGGGCGAAAACATTATGTTCCGTTCAACCTATAAAGACGTAACTCTTACAATCAATCCCACTGCAAAAACAGTGCTTATGCAGGGTGAAGAAGACCTTGCCGAGGTTACCATTCTTTTTGAAAACACCAACAACTGGGAACACGTATATCTCTATGTATGGAATATGGTAGGTGACGAAGCTCACGAACGCCTTGGTGAATTCCCCGGCGAAGAACTTCTGCAGACAACCGTAATAAACGGCGTAACCTACTACTACCGCAACTATACCCCCGAGCCCAGCGAAAACCGCAAGATTATTTTCTCCAACGGCCCCAACCAGTATGTAGGCGGCAGCATCGAGGAAAATGCAGCCAAGAATGTGGCTGACGGCAACCAGACTCCCGACCTTGACCTGCGCCGTAACACTGTTTACGACCACGAAGGCAATATGAAAGACATCTCCTCGCTCCGTCCCGAAGTACCCGCAAACCTCTACCTCATCGGCTCAATCCGCGAACACGGTGTATACGGCCTTGAAAGTCCTCTCGAACTGAGCAAGGAAGGCAATGTATTCTCTATCGACGGAATCCGCTTCGACGCTCATCAGAACGATGCAATGGCTCACTTGCAGTTCACTTCCTATCATCCCGCAGTGGACGGCGCCGTAACTTTCAGTGCCCGTGCAACCGAACCCGACTGGACCGCCCTCAACAACGGAGCACGCGTTGTGGCTACCGAAGCCGGAGCACATGTAAGCAACGCAGGTGTAATGGTGCGTAATGCCGAAGAACTCGAAGGCGAACACAACTACTTCACCGTAGAACCCGGCCAATATGCCGTGACAGTGGATTACAACACATTCGTTCCCACTGTTACTTTCTCGGAATCCACCCTCACCGGTGTAGAAGGCATTGAAGCTGCCGACGAAGCCGCTCCCGCCGAATTCTACAACCTGCAGGGCGTGCGTGTAATGAACCCCGAAGCCGGTCTCTACATTTGCCGCAAGGGTAACACCACTACCAAGGTATACATTAAATAAAGCTTATATTCAAGCAAATCATACCATAAGTATTCCAATCGAGTGCCGGGCTTAATTGTCCCGGCACTTTTTTTGCCGTTGCGCGAAATATTGGCTATTTTTGCGTTATATATTACATATACAGTAATTGAATATGACAACAGACGACTTGTGCCGGATTGTGCCCGGCAGTGCAAGAGAAAAGGCAATGAAGTCGATTGTAGGACATGGCGGCTGCATTACAGGTCTTGCCGGTTCATCGGCTGCGCTTATGCTGGCAGCTCTGAAAACTGAAAAAGGAATTGTGCTGGTTGTGGGCAAGGACCGCGACGATGCCGGATACCTATACTACGACCTCTGCAGGCTTTGCGGCGAGGAGCGTGTGGCTTTTCTGCCCTCGGGTTTCAAGCGCGATATCAAATACGGGCAGGCCGATGCACCGGCGCAGATTCTGCGCAACGATGTGCTCGCGCGCTGTGTGGCAGGCACGGTGTCGTTTGTGGTGAGTTATCCCGAGGCCTTGGCCGAGAGTGTCGCTACAAGCGAGAATCTGGCCGAGAATACGCTGTCGCTGAAAGTGAACGAGAGCGCCGATATGCTTGAAGTGGAGAAATGGCTGCGCGACCGCGGCTTCAAAAGTGTCGATTATGTATATGAACCGGGCCAGTATGCCCGCCGAGGCTCGCTGCTCGACGTTTTCTCCTATGCCTCCGAGCTGCCTGTGCGAATCGACTTTTTCGGCGATGAAATAGACTCCATACGCGAATTCGATGTGCAGACGCAGCTTAGCGAGCGGCGCATGGATGTTGTGGCGCTAAGCTCCAATGCCGGCACCGGAGGCGACTTGCAGTCATTGCCCGAATTCTTGCCCGACAATACTGTTGTGGCCTTGCGTAACGAGGCTTATACAGTGGAGCGAGTGCGTGCCATAAGCGGGGAGGGGATTTCATCGCTCGCGCTGCTGGCACAGGAGGGCGACGCCGATGCTGTGGATACCGTCGTGGATGCCGATGCCTTTGCGGCACGCCTGCAGCAGCTGAAGCGTTTCGAATTCTCGTCGTCGCTCGGAGAGACACGCGGCGAAGATACGGAGCAGCAACCCAAGCGCCGCCGTGCTCACGAATTGGATTTCGAATGCTCGCCGCAGGGAATATTTCACAAGAATTTTGACCTCATAGGCGAGTCGTTCCGCAAATTTCAAAACGAGGGATACACAATATATATTCTTTCCGATAACGAGAAGCAGTTTGACCGCCTGCGTGAGATTTTCCGCGACCGTGGCGACGATATAGATTTCACTGCCGTCAGCGGCACTCTCCACGAGGGCTTTGTGGACCATTTGAGCAAAGTGTGCGTTTTCACGGATCATCAGATTTTCGACCGATTCCATAAGTATACCCTCAAAAGCGACCGCGCCCGTTCGGGCAAGCTCGCACTGTCGCTCAAAGAGCTGTCGCAGATTGAGCCGGGCGATTATATTGTGCATTCCGACCATGGAGTGGGACGCTTTGCCGGATTGCTCCGCACCAATATCAACGGCAAAATGCAGGAGGTGATAAAACTGGTGTATCAGAACGACGATATTCTTTTCGTTTCAATCCACTCGCTGCACAAGCTTGCCAAGTATCGCGGAAAAGAGGGTGTCGCTCCCAAGGTGAGCCGCATGGGCTCGGGGCAGTGGCAGAAAATGAAGGAGCGTACCAAGGAGAAGCTCAAGGATATTGCCCGCGACCTTATTATGCTCTATTCCAAACGCCGCGAGGAAAAAGGTTTTGCTTTTTCGCCCGATACATATATGCAGCACGAACTGGAGGCTTCGTTCATTTACGAAGATACCCCCGACCAGCTCACGGCAACGCAGGCCGTAAAAGCCGATATGGAAAGCGAACGTCCTATGGATCGTCTTATTTGCGGCGATGTGGGCTTTGGTAAAACCGAAGTGGCGATTCGTGCCGCATTCAAGGCCGCGACCGACGGCAAGCAGGTGGCCGTGCTTGTGCCTACCACGGTGCTTGCATATCAGCATTATCATACTTTCAAAGATCGCCTCAAGGATTTTCCGGTGAGGGTGGATTATCTTTCGCGCGCACGCTCGGCTAAGGAAACAAAACAGGTGCTTGCCGACCTTGAGGCCGGAAAGGTGGATATAATCATAGGCACACACAAGCTCATAGGCAAGAATGTGAAGTTCAAGGATTTGGGCTTGCTGGTGGTGGATGAGGAACAGAAATTCGGTGTGGCAGTGAAAGAGAAGCTGCGTACGCTCAAAGTAAATATTGATACTCTCACCATGAGTGCGACGCCCATTCCGCGAACGCTGCAGTTCTCGCTGATGGGCGCCCGCGACCTGTCGTCGATAACCACACCTCCTCCAAATCGTTATCCTATTATAACCTCGCTCGACGTGCTCTCCGACGAGCTTGTGAAAGAGGCTGTGAATTTTGAGCTTGCTCGCGGCGGACAGGTGTTTTTTGTGAATAATCGTATTGAACAGCTCTACGACCTGGAGGCGATGCTGCGGCGTGTTGTGCCCGATGCGCGAACAGTTGTTGCCCACGGACAGATGCCTCCAGAGAAGCTGGAGAAGACTATCAACGATTTCGCCGCTCACGATTACGATATTCTGCTTGCCACCAGTATTATTGAGAGTGGTGTGGATATGCCCAACGTGAACACCATAATAATAAACAACGCGCAGGGTTTCGGGCTCAGCGCCCTGCACCAGCTGCGCGGGCGTGTGGGACGCAGTTCGCGCAAGGCTTTCTGCTACCTGACCGTGCCGGCCGGCAAGCCGCTTACCGATGAAGCCCGGCGCCGCCTGCAGGCTATAGAGAGTTTCTCCGACCTCGGTTCGGGCATACATATAGCCATGCAGGATTTGGATATTCGCGGTGCAGGAAATCTGCTTGGCGCCGAGCAAAGCGGATTTATTGCCGATTTGGGCTACGAGACCTATCAGAAAGTGCTGCGCGAGGCCGTTGTGGAACTGCGCACCGAGGAATTCCCCGAGCTTGCCGCCGCCGATGAGAAGGGCGATGAGTTTGTGGCCGACTGCACTTTCGAGAGCGACCTGGAGCTGCTTCTGCCTCCCGATTATGTGCCGCAGGCGGGCGAGCGCATTGCGCTGTATCAGGAACTCGACGGCATTGACCGCGAGGACGCCCTCAAGGCTTTCGAGGAGCGTCTGGAGGACCGTTTCGGCCGTATTCCCGATGTTGCCCGCGAGCTGCTCAAGGTTCCGCGTCTGCGTCGTCTGGCCCGCAAACTCGGTCTTGAAAAGGTGGTTATAAAGCAGAATTCCATGTTCACCTATTTTGTTGACGAGAGCAACAAAGCCTATTATAACAGCCCCATGTTCGGCCGCATGCTCAACTATCTGCAGCAGAATGCCGGCAAGGTGGAAATTCGTCAGCGCAACAACCGTCGCAGTTTTGCTTTTACAGGCGTGCGCACCGTTGCCGAGGCCGTGGACATACTGCAATATATAATGACAATGGACTCGCTGTAGCTTTATTTGTTTATTTGCGTGGAATTTATTAATTTTGTGCCTCCAAAGAAACATTATTTCCAAACCAATATATGGCAACTACAGCAGATTTTAAAAACGGTATGTGCCTCGATATCGACGGCAACTACTTCTTTATTGTGGAATTCCTCCACGTAAAACCCGGTAAAGGCCCCGCTTTCGTGCGCACAAAACTCCGCAATGTAAAAACCGGCCGCATTATCGACAAAACCTGGAACTCGGGTGTAAAGGTAGAAGAAGTTCGCATTGAACGTCGCCCCTACCAGTTCTCCTACAAGGACGATATGGGCTACCACTTCCTCCACACCGAAACCTGGGAAGAAATTATTGTTCCCGGCGAAAGCATTGAAGGTGTTGAATTCCTCAAGGACGGTGATATCTGCGAAGCAATGGTACACGCAGCTTCCGAAACCGTTCTCACCTGTGAAATGCCCACCAGCGTAATTCTCGAAATTACCTACACCGAACCCGGTATCAAAGGCGACACCGCCACCAATACCCTTAAGCCCGCAACCGTGGAAACCGGCGCCGAAGTGCGTGTTCCCCTGTTCTGCAACATCGGCGACAAGGTGAAAATCGATACCCGCAACGGTTCATACGTAGAACGTATCAAAGCATAAATTACCGGTAAAGCTTTTTAAATGCCGTTCCTCCACGCGGAGGAGCGGCTTTTTTGCGGTTTGCGGAGGGACCCGGGCAAAAAGAAAAATCCGCATCCTTGCGGAATGCGGATTTTTGCAAAACTATATTTGTAGAGAACCTTATGTTCCGAGATAGCTTTTGAGCAGACGGCTCTTTTGTCCTTTGAGGCGGCGGATAGCCTTTTCCTTAATCTGACGCACACGTTCGCGAGTGAGGTCGAATTTGGCGCCGATTTCCTCGAGGGTCATTTCCTGGCAGCCTATGCCGAAGAACATTTTGAGGATTTCGCGTTCGCGTTCGTGAAGCTGGCGCAGGGCGCGGTCCACTTCGTTGGAAAGCGATTCCTGATTGAGAGCGGCGTCGGCCATGGGGCTGTCGTCGTTGGTGAGCACGTCGAGCAGGCTGTTGTCCTCGCCTTCCACAAAGGGAGCGTCAACCGATATGTGACGGCCTGAAACCTTGAGGGTATCGGCAATTTTGTCAACAGGCACGTTGAGGCTCTCGGCAAGTTCCTCGGGAGAGGGACGGCGTTCGTTTTCCTGCTCGAACTTGGAAAGCGCTTTGCCAATTTTGTTGAGGGAACCTACCTGGTTGAGGGGCAGACGCACAATACGGCTCTGCTCGGCAAGTGCCTGCAGAATGCTCTGGCGAATCCACCACACAGCGTAGGAAATGAATTTGAAACCGCGGGTTTCGTCGAATTTGCGGGCTGCTTTAATAAGGCCCACATTGCCTTCGTTAATAAGGTCGGGCAACGAAAGTCCCTGATTCTGATATTGTTTAGCAACTGAAACCACGAAACGAAGATTCGCTCTGGTTAGTTTTTCCAGAGCTGCCTCATCGCCTTGGCGAATACGCTGGGCAAGCTCTACTTCCTCCTCCACGGATATAAGCTCTTCGCGGCCTATTTCCTGAAGATATTTGTCGAGCGATGCGCTTTCGCGGTTAGTAATTGACTTGGTGATTTTTAGTTGTCTCATATTGCTTGTTTAGTACCGTTTGGTTGCAATTAGCGTGCAAAGTTACAAAAATTATTTAACATAGATATATTAAAAAATGCAAACCTGCACAAGGGAGGAGAGAAAAGTGCCTGTGGTACGTATCATGCAACTTTTCTTTGAGTGTCATTTGTACCAACGTTTTTATTGAAAAAAGGTTGGTAAAAGCCGCGCCGTCCCCGCGCAAGGGCGGGAACGGACGGATGTTTTATTTGTAGCGTGCCCAGCGGATGACTTCGGCAACCGAGGGCTTTTTGCCGTACATGAATATGCCCACGCGGTATATTTTTGCGCATATCCACACCATGAACAGTGTGAAGGCGTAGAGCAGAATCAGCGACAGTGCCGTTTCCCACACCGGCACGCCGAATGGCAGGCGGGCCATCATTGTCATGGGCGAGGTAAAGGGAATCATCGACAGCCAGAAGGCGAGGGTAGAGTTGGGATTGTTGATAACCGACATGGATGCTACAACACCTATAATAATGGGCATAGTGGCAACGGATGTGAGTTGTGATGCATCCTGAATGTTGTCGACAGCCGAACCTATGGCGGCGAAAATGGACGAATAGAAAAGGTAACCTCCTATTATAAATACAATCATCCATGCAAAAATGGAGAACATGTAGCCTGCATCGCCAAGCTGGCTGAGCGCCGCTGCTATTTCGGCTTCTTCGGCGGCCTCGGGCATATTGGCCACAAAAGGCACAAGCCATGCCGAGCATGCCGCAAGCACAGCTCCCCAAATGAGTATCTGTGTTATTGCAACAAGGCCTATGCCGAGTATTTTGCCGAGCATAAGCTGTGTGGGCTTAACCGACGATACCACCAGTTCGAGCACGCGGTTGCTTTTTTCCTCGATAATGGATGTCATGACCATTTGGCCGTAGATGAGGATGAACATGTACAGAATCATGTCGGTGCCGAGGGCAAGAGCGTAGCTGAGTCCTGCCGATGTTGCGGTGTCTTCCGATTTGTCGATGTCTATTACGGGAAGCGACATATCCACCTTCACCTCTTCCATGATTGTGCGGAGGTTTTCGATGTTATATGCCTTGAGGCGCACGTCCTCGATAGCTTTGCTTATCTGCCCCGAAATATAGGAGCTGGATATGAGTGTCAGCGAGCCGTGGGAGTAGAGGGTGATGTTTGCGTCGGGGCGTTCGATAGCTTTTTCGCCGATAACGAGAATGGCGCTGTAGTCGGCGTTGTTGCGGGCGCTGTCAAGCGGTTCGCCGGCATTTACGAACTGTACTTCGCCCTCGCCGTGGAGGCGCGGCGCCACCACTCCGGTATCGTCGATAACTGCAATAACCTTGTTTTCCGGTTCGCTCATGAGCATGAGCACAGCCGGGGCAACCATAATAATCACCATGAACAAGGGTACAAGCAGCGTGCTTATTATGAAACTTTTGCGTTTTACTCTTTCAAGATATTCGCGGGAAATTACTAAGCCAAGTGCGTTTTTCATGCTTCGGTAACGATTTGGGCGGCGTTGTCGGCCGCGCGGTTATACTCTTCTACCGCCGAAACAAAAATTTGATCCATCGACGGCAGTTCGCGTTTGAATGAATTTATGGCAACGGCCTCGTTTGCCGCTCCGAGGAACGGACGCACGTCGGCGGCAGAGTCGAGGCATACGGTAGCGGTTGCAAAGCCGTCGTTGTCCAGTCCGCCGAGTTGGAGGCGTCCGGCGAATTTCTCGACAAGCGGAGCGGGGTTGCCAACAAAAGAAATGCTGTATTGGTTAGTGGCAAAACGCTCGCGGATTTCGCGCACCGAGCCGCTGAGTATGTTGCGTGAGCGGTTGATAAGTGAAATGTCGTCGCAAAGCTCCTCAACGCTGGCCATGTTGTGTGTGGAGAAAATTACGGTAGCTCCCTGGTCGCGGAGCGAAAGAATCTCGCGTTTGAGAATGCCGGCGTTTATAGGGTCGAAACCCGAGAAAGGCTCGTCGAATATCAGCAGCGACGGTTTGTGAAGCACCGTAACGATGAACTGCACTTTCTGCGCCATGCCTTTGGAGAGTTCTTCCACTTTTTTGTTCCACCATTGGCTTATTTCGAGGCGGTCGAACCATTCGCGGAGAGCGCCTTCGGCCTCGCGCCGGCTCATGCCTTTGAGGCGCGCAAAGAAAATAGCCTGTTCGCCAACCTTCATTTTTTTGTAAAGGCCGCGTTCCTCGGGCAGATAGCCTATGTTCACAACATCGTCGGCGCACAATTGGTGACCGTTGAAAGTAACCACGCCGCCGTCGGGAGCGGTTATGTGGTTTATAATGCGTATCAAAGTGGTTTTGCCGGCGCCGTTGGGGCCTAAAAGACCGTAGACTTTTCCGCGAGGAACGGCAATGCTAACATCGTCAAGGGCACGATGATTGGAATAGTCCTTGGTGATGTGTTCGGCAGTAAGAATATGTTCCATATGATTGATTTTGATTTACCTGTTAGACGCAACAAAAACCGTTTTATTACAAACGGACGCAAAATAATTTGTAAAACGCGTTCAGAATGTGCGCAGTTGCAGCTCGCCATTGTCGAGCACGGCGTAGGAGCCGCCCTTGAGCCAGTCGCCCAGCACAACAAAAGTGCAGCCGGTGTGAGGCAACGGCTCGAACAGCGCCGAGTGCAGATGTCCGATAATTATGTACCGTAGTTGCGGCTCGGCTTGGGCTGTTTTCAAGGCATGGGAAATTGCGTTTTTCATAGCCTTTTCATCGGCGCCCTGCGGCAATGTTCCGGCGCCTTTTCGGCTGTGGGAGCTCCAACCGTGGGCAAAGGCTATGCTCCACCGCGGATGTATGGCGGCATACAAGCGCTGGCACAAGCGGTTGCGGAACAGCCGGCGCAGGAACATGTAGCTGCGGGGCTGCGGCCCGAAAGTATCGCCGTGTGCAAGATAAAAGTCGATGCCGTCGATTTTGCGCCTCATGCCGTCGAGCGGCGCGTCAATAACTTCTATGCCAATCTCGTTGCGGAGATAGTCGAACATCCAGATATCGTGATTGCCGGTGAACCACACAATGCGCACGCCGGCATCGGCCATTCGGGCGAGCTGTCCGAAGAAGCGAATGTAACCGCGAGGCACTGCCGTGCGGTACTCGAACCAGTAATCGAGAATATCGCCCAGAAGATATAATTCCGAAGCATCTTTTTCGATGGAGCGTAAAAACGAGCACACACGTTCTTCGTGGGCGCGAGAATCTCCTATATAGGATGCGCCCAAATGTACGTCGCTCAGAAAATATACCGCCACCTTATGCCCGGCTTTTAAAGGAATCCCAGTTCCAGTTTTGCTTCCTCGCTCATCATGTCCTTGTTCCACTCGGGCTCGAACACAATGTTTACGGTAACGGAGCTGACGCCCTCGATGCTCTCCAGTTTCATGCGCACGTCTTCAAGAATGAAATCGGCCATGGGGCAGTTGGGGGCGGTAAGAGTCATGTCGACGGTGAGTTTGCCGTCGTCGGCGAGGTCGATTTTATACACCAGTCCGAGGCTGTAGATGTCCACGGGAATTTCGGGGTCGTAGACGGTGCGGAGCATCGCCACAACCTTTTCTTCTATGTCAATACGTTCCTGTGCTGTCATAATCGGCAAAATTAATGAAAAATATTTTACTCGCAAAACGCGTTTTCAGGCACCGGCACGGGCTGCTTTTGCGGAAGGCGTGCCAATATGCGTCGGAAAGCGATGAATATGGCAATGTCGGTGAGCGTCCACGAAATGGGGTACACGGCAAGCAGTTGCGCAAAGCTTGCTCCGGCAGGGAAGAAACCCACCCACACCAGCCTGAGCACGCAAGTGCCGAACACCACAATAAGCGCCGGTGCAAGCGAGTGTCCCATGCCTCGCATACATGCGCCTGTAACCTCATAATAGCAGGCTATGCACTGGAACAGCAGCACGGTGCTTATGCGTACGGCGGCAAATTGTGTCACGGTAGGCTCGGAAACGAATATGCCAATGAAAAACTTGTCCTGCCACGCCACTATGGCCGAGAAAACAATGGCCGTGACCACCGCCAGCGCAAGACTGATGCGGAAAACGCGGCGGCAACGGTCGTAATTGCCCGCGCCGTAGTTCTGGCTTGTGAATGCCACGGCGGTCTGCACGAAAGCAACAATAATAAAATAGGAATAAAGCTCAAAGTTTATAGCCGCCGCCGAGCCTGCCGCCGCCAAAGCGCCGAAGCTGTTGATAGACGACAGAATGAACACGTTGCTTATAGAGAAAACGGTACTCTGCAGTCCTGCCGGAATGCCAATTCGCGCTATTTTTGCAAGTTCTTCGCGGTTGGGGCGGATTGTGGACGTATCGAGATGCGCATCGCCCTTTTCGCGCAGAAGCACATATATAATATATACCGAGTTGGCAAGATTGGCAAAAACCGTACCCCATGCCACGCCCTGCACACCCATGTCGAGGCCTATCACAAACAGAATGTTCAAAAACAGATTTATGAAACCGCTTATGACAAGGCTGTAGAACGGGCGCCGCGTATCGCCGTAAGAGCGCAGAATGGCCGCACCGAAGTTGTAGACAAGCATGAACGGCATTCCAAGCGCATAGATGCGCAGATAGCTCACGGCATCGTCCAGTACCTCGTCCGGCGTTCCCAAGGCGGTGAGCAGCGGGCGTGCAAGCAGCTGGGTAATGCACAGCAGAACAAGTCCGCACACAGCGCCGAGAAATACCGACGCTCCGGCTGCAGTGCCTGTTCCGCGTCGGTTGCGCTGGCCTATGTAATTGGCTATAACCACATTTGTGCCGACGGCAAGACCCATGAACATGTTAATGAGCAGTCCTATTACCGGGCCGTTGCTGCCAACCGCCGCCAGTGCGTTATGCCCGGCAAAGCGTCCGGCAATGGCAATATCAACCGAGTTGAACGACTGTTGCAGCACGCCGCTTGCAATCAGCGGCATGGCAAAGGCAATCATCGGGCCGAAAAGCGGGCCCGAAAGCATGTTGATGTTTGAGGAATTTGCTTTGTTCATAATCTATATATAAACTGTTTTTGCGCCCGTTTATTGTGTGGAAGCTCCCGAAAACGCCAAAACCGCAGCAATATTCCAATTATTTTTTGAAAGCGTGCAATATGTGAACATAAATAATTAACTTTGCGAGTGACTTAAAACTATTGGACATGACTTACCAATACGATTTCCTTGTAATAGGTTCCGGCATTGCCGGAATGAGCTTCGCCCTCAAGGTTGCACGCACCGGGGCAAAAGTGGCTCTGGTGTGCAAAACCACACTCGACGAGGCCAATACAGCTCTTGCCCAGGGCGGTGTGGCATCGGTTACCGATATGCAGGTCGACGATTTTGAAAAACATATTCACGATACGATGGTGGCCGGCGACTGGCTCAGCGACCCCGCCGCAGTGGAAATGGTGGTGCGCAATGCTCCCGAACAAATCCGCGAGCTAATTGGCTGGGGCGTGGATTTCGACAAAAAGGACGACGGTACTTTCGACCTTCACCGCGAAGGCGGACACAGCGAGTTCCGAATCCTCCACCATGCCGATAACACCGGTTTCGAAATTCAGGAAAGCCTTAACCGCGCCGTTCGAGAGAATCCCAATATCGATATATTCGAAAATCATTTTGCAATAGAAATAATTACACAGCACCATTTGGGACGTATTGTAACCCGCCGTACTCCCGATATTACTTGCTACGGCGCTTACGTGCTGGATATTGCAACCGGAAATGTGGACACCTTCCTTTCCAAGGTTACCGTTATGGCAACGGGAGGATGCGGTGCCGTGTACCGCACAACCACAAATCCGCTTGTAGCAACAGGCGACGGCATTGCAATGGTATACCGTGCAAAAGGAACCGTAGCCGATATGGAATTCATCCAGTTTCATCCCACAGCGCTGTTTCATCCCGGCGACCGCCCCTCGTTCCTTATAACCGAGGCCATGCGCGGCTACGGTGCCGTACTGCGTAATCTGCGCGGCGAGGAATTCATGCATAAATATGACCCGCGTCTGTCGCTCGCTCCCCGCGATATTGTGGCTCGTGCAATCGACTCGGAGATGAAACTCCACGGCGACGACCACGTTTTCCTTGATGTCACCCACAAGGACCCCGAGGAAACAAAGAAGCATTTCCCCAATATCTATGCCAAGTGCCTGTCGCTCGGAATAGATATAACCAAGGACTATATTCCCGTTGCGCCGGCAGCGCATTACCTTTGCGGAGGTATAAAAGTGGACCTCAACGGTGAATCGAGCATAAAGCACCTCTATGCACTTGGCGAATGCTCTTGCACCGGACTTCACGGCGGCAACCGCCTAGCGTCCAACTCGTTGATAGAGGCTGTTGTATATGCCGATGCTGCGGCACGCCACGCAGTAGAAGCTGTTGGCCATATAAGTTTCCGCAAGGACGTTCCCCAATGGAACGACGAAGGCACTCGACACAACGAGGAAATGGTGCTTATTACGCAGAGTATACGAGAAGTAAACCAGATTATGGGCACCTATGTTGGTATTGTGCGAAGCAATCTGCGTCTGAACCGCGCATGGAACCGTCTCGATATTCTTTACGAGGAAACCGAACGCCTTTTCAAATGCTCCAAGGCAAGTCGCGAAATTTGTGAGCTGCGCAATATTATTAATGTGGGCTATCTTATTATGCGGCAGGCAAAAGAACGCCATGAATCGCGCGGCCTCCACTATTCGCTCGATTATCTTCCGCAAGGGCATAAAAATGCCGATGCCGACGCCAAATAGCAGCTACCGGTTCTCTATGAAAAAAAATATTATTACACTTGCGGCTGCTGTAAGGGCAGCCGCTTTTTTCTCCTTTGCCGGAACGGAAAAACCTGCAGTCGATTTCAGCAGTCCTTCGGCCGTCGATGCGGATTATATGACGGCAGTAGTGAGCGACTGGCTTGGTAATTGTGGAAATCCCGATACCATTGCCGTGAAAGAGCTTGCAACAGCTGCGACGGCACGCCCCGAAACAGCACTGGCTTTCTCGCAGGCTTTGGAAAACGTCTTGTATTCCTCGGGCCCGCTGCGTTCCGAGGAACTTTATGTCCGTTTTTTGCGAGCAATGCTCGATACCCGCGCATATCCCGACAGCACGCGCCTGCAGTGGCTGCTGGAAGTAACGGCAAAGAACGCTCCGGGAACACGCGCAGCCGATTTTCCTCTTGAATTTTCCGACGGCACTTCACGGTTGCTGTCCGAAACGGTTGACAAACCCACGCTTCTGTTTTTCTACGATCCCGACTGCGACCACTGCCGTGAAGTAGCCGCCAGACTGAACGGCATACCGGAACTTTCGGCGTGTGTGAACGAGGGTACAGTGCAGGTTGTAGCCGTGTGTCCCGATGCCGCCGATAACTGGAGAGAAGCATCGTCGTGGCTTCCGGCAGGCTGGCTGTGTGCAACCGACAACGGAGCCATAGACGAAGACGAGTTGTACATATTCGATTCCTATCCCATTGTTTATTTATTGGATGAAAACGCTTGCGTAATATGCAAAAACGCAGAAGCAAAGGAAATTGTGGAGCAGATGCGATATTTAAAATCTGTCTACAAATAAAAATAAATGCTAAATGCAGAAACTTTGTTAGGATTAAATTTGTGTGATAGCGCAGATATGCCTAACTTTGCAATAGATTTATAACCCGGATGCTTTGACTTAGACCGAAATTATTTACGCATTCCCCATAAACAGAATCTAAGCTAAGGCATACACGGCAAGGGTCAACGTCGTGACGACAGTCGACTCAACACCGTGGTTTTCATACCGAGTTATATAGAAGAATAAGTAAGTATGATATAATCTCTGTCACACAATTCTATAAGACAAAACTTGAATCACAAATCATGCCTCTTGGCTTAGGTCCTGCACGCGTTGGAGAAACGAGTTGGGACTTTTTTTTGTACCTGTGCGAAAAATAGATTAACTTTGTGTTTGTTTAAAAACTTTCTATGTATAAATATCTCGTACAAGCGCTGCTTGCCTTTCTGATATTGTTTTCTCCGGCAGTTGCAAATGCTGATGATACCGCGTGTTCTGCCGAGTCGGAAGTCGACAGCCTTTACGCACTCCTGCAAAAGGGCGGCACGCATGCCGATTCGCTGCTGCTGATGCAGAATATTTACGATCTTACGCAGGAGAAATCGCTAAAAGTAAACATTCTTAAATCCATATATTCCGTTGCCAATGCCGAGGCGGACTCCGTTGTGCGTGCAACTACGCTGGTGCATCTTGCAAACGCGCTCCAAAAGAATGTGCCCATGTTGAAAACGGTTTCCGCAGCAATGGATTCCTTGCCTGATAATTCACGCAAAAAGGAGGGAAAACTTTTTGTGGAAATGCTTATTACCGATGCCATGATAGCAAGCGACACCCTTTCGGCTTCGGCAATAATTGATTCCCTTGCCGAGCAGTTCAGGCGTGCTCCGGCCAACGACCCCTATGCACGTGCCGGTCAGCTGTTCGCTTTTTGCCGACGTCTGTCGGGAGCTACCACCGGCGAATTGCTCGAACAGTACTACCGTCAGCTCGAGAACGTTGTGGAAAGTGTGCCTATGCCGACGGGCGCTGTACGAAACCTTATATATACTCGGGGAGCACATCTTTTTACTGCTAATGGAAATTTTGGCAAAGCAATAGAAATTGATAAAAAGATGCTTGCTCTTATCGATTCGCTTGTTGCCACATATGCGGCAAACGGTCGTCCCTTCCGCAAGCATGAACCCGCACGATACTTCTGTTACACAAGGCTTCTGAGCAATTACAAAGGATTGTCCAACAACGAACGCACTGCCTATTATAACAGAATTCTTAATCTTGCAAAAGTTAATCCCGATATAGCGGCCGACCTCAAAAACAATGAGCGCGCGCATATTTACTATTACATGTCCACAGGGGAGTGGAAAAAAGCTATTGAAGCGATAAAAAGGCAAGTTGACAAACCGAATAATAAAAAGTACCGTTTACAGTATTTGCAGGCGCTATATGAAGCCTCCGAAAAAACAGGCGATAAACAAACACAGCTTGAAGCTGCCGTTGAGCTCAATAAAATTCTCACCGATAAAATAACAAAAGGCTCGGAGCAACGGTATCGTGAATTGCAGATTATTTATGAAATGAACAAGCTGCAGGTTGAAAATGCAAATTTACAGGCAAGCTGCAGGCACGACGGCTTTAAAAATCTCAAGCAGGTTTATATAGTTGTTGGAGTTTCATTGGTTGCACTGCTTGCACTCATTTTCAGTCTTTTGGCACAAAACCGTAAAATTCGAAAGATGTCGGCTCGTCAGCAAAAAGCAACCGAACGTTTGCGCAGCGAACGAAACGAATTGCAGGGTGCTCAAAGAGGTTTGATTGAGGCAAGAGAGGAAGCCAAAAAGGCCGACAGGCTCAAAACCGATTTTATAAACAACATGAGCCATGAGGTGAAAACACCCCTGGCGGCCATTGTGGAGTATTCCCGATTGATAGTGGACTGTATCCCCGGCGAAAAAAGCAAGTATCTTAACCGATTTGCCGATATTATAGAGCTGAATGCCAGGCTTGTTCTCACAATTATGAACGATGTGTTGGATATCGCATCGCTTGAACACGGCCAGATGACGGTGGAAAAACAGCCCGTCAGTGCCGATATGATATGTAAACTGGCTCTTGCAAACGTTTTTGAAAATAATAAAAGTTCAAAACCGGATGTAAAGATTATTTACGAACCGGGCGATGCAGATTTTAAAATAGATACTGATATGCAGCGTGTATGTCAAGTGCTGATGAATCTGCTTTCGAATGCCGAAAAATTTACCGATAAAGGCTCCATAACGCTGGGATACTGTTTGGATGATGTCCGCGATGTAGTGGAATTTTATGTGGCCGATACAGGCATAGGTATTCCAAAAGGTACCGAAGAGACAATTTTCGACCGTTTCCGTCAGCTCGATGCCTCGGCGCCCGGATGCGGGCTCGGATTGTATGTGTCGCGTTTACTTGCAACACTTCTCGGCGGAACCGTCAGAGTTGACACAAGCTACCATGGCGGTGCTCGTTTTGTATTTACCATTCCGGTTTGATGATGCAAGGTATAAGAATAGCATTTATTCTGTGTCTCTGTGCCCTTGCGGTTGCATGCAGTTCGGTAAAACATGTGCCGAAAGGAGATTTCCTGCTTGATAAAGTGAGCGTGGAAGTGGTGGATCGTGATGATGTAAAATCTTCCGAATTGTACAACTTCCTCCGCCAGACTCCCAATCACAAGGTTCTCGGTTTTGCCAAGCTGCAGCTGGCAACCTACAGCCTTTCGGGAACCGATTCCACAAAGTGGTATAACCGCTGGCTGCGCCGTGTGGGACAACCTCCTGTTATATACAGCCCCGAACTCACCGAGGCTTCGTGCCGCCAGCTGCGTCTTGCGCTGGTGAACAGCGGATACCTCGACGCCGTGGTTATTGCCGACACAGTGGCGTCGCCGCAAAAAAAGCGCATGGAGGTGCGGTATCTCATAAATGCCGGCGAACCGCACAGAATTGCCGTGATGGACTATAATATTCCCGATACGGCTATCAGTCGTATCGTAATGGGCGATACCCTGCATTCGCTCGTACAACCGGGTATGCTGCTGGACCGCACCGCCCTCGACAACGAACGTGCCCGCATAACGCGTAAACTGCGCGATGCAGGCTACTACGATTTTAACCGCGAATATATAAATTACGTGGCCGATACCGTTGCCGGAAGCAAACTTGTGGGGCTGCTCATGAATATAAATGCCCCGCTTATGAACAATGCGCCCGCATTGCCGGCCGTTGTCGATTCCATAGGTCTCAGCCCTGCCGAACACCACCGTTATTTCATCCGCAAGGTAACATTCATGCTGTGCGCTCCCGAGGAAGCAACCGATACGGTGGAATATCAGGGAATTGACTATGTGTTTGGCAAGGACAGGTATCTTCGTCCCAAGTTGCTGGACGAAATGTGCTATCTGCAGCCAGGACATCTATACAGCTCAGCCGATGTGGAGCGTACCTACGAGGCTTTGGGACGTATAAGCATTGTAAAGTTTATAAATGTTGACCTTGAGGCTGTCGGCGCTGTCGACGATGACGGTTTGCTCGATGCAGTTATATATTTGTCGCGAAACAAGAAACAGACGGCCTCGGTGGAGCTTGAAGGAACAAACTCCGACGGCGACCTCGGTTTCGGCGTAGGGTTAACCTATCAGCACCGAAACCTTAACAAAGGCTCCGAGCTGCTTACAGCAAAGTTGCGCGGTTCCTATGAGAGCCTCTCGGGTAATTTCGAAGGGCTTGTGAACAACCGCTACACCGAATTTGCCGGTGAGGTGGGTATTACATTCCCCAAATTCGAGTGTCCGTTCCTTTCCAAATCGTTCAAGCAACGGCGTCTCGCTTCAACGGAGTTTTCCGTCTCGGCAAACTATCAGGAGCGCCCGGAGTATACTCGCGTTATTTTCGGCGCGGCATGGAAATGGAAATGGCAGCAGCAGCGTGCCGGCTTCACCCGCCGACAAACCTACGATCTCATTGACATAAACTATGTGCGCCTGCCTCGCTCCACAATAAATTTTATCGATGAGATTGCCCCCACAAACCCGCTGCTCCGATACAGCTACGAGGATCACTTTATTATGCGCATGGGCTATACTTTCAGCCGGACCAACCGCCGAATGCCAACGGCTGCCGTCAATGCGCTTTATGTGCAGCCTCACATAACAAATCTGCGCGTATCGGCTGAAATGGCCGGAAACCTCCTGTATGCAATATCATCAATGATAGGGCAGAGGCGCTCCGACGGTGTGTACAAAATTCTCGGCATACAATATGCCCAGTATGTGAAAGGGGAAATGGACTACACCTATACCCGCAATTTCAACGACCGAAATTCCTTATCGCTCCACGGAGGTTTCGGCATTGCATATCCTTACGGCAACTCCACGATGGTGCCCTTTGAAAAACGATTCTATGCCGGCGGCGCAAACGGTGTGCGCGGCTGGGGCGTGCGCACCCTCGGCCCGGGTTCTTACGATGCAAAAAATTCGGTTACCGACTTTATAAACCAGTGCGGCGACATACGCCTTGACCTGAGCATGGAGTACCGCGCCAAATTGTTTTGGGTGCTGGAAGGCGCCCTGTTTGTCGACGCCGGCAATATATGGACAATAAAGAATTATGAAAACCAGCCGGGCGGAGAATTCAAGTTCAACCGTTTCTACAAGGAAATTGCTCTTGCCTACGGACTTGGGATACGCCTTGACTTCACATATTTTCTGTTGCGACTCGACCTCGGTTTCAAGGCCTATAATCCTGCTATGAACCAGGAACGCTGGCCTTTGATTCATCCGAAATGGAGCCGCGATGCAAACTTCCACTTCTCGGTGGGATATCCTTTCTGAACTATGAAATCGTATGTAATATTCGACCTTGACGGCACTCTTCTCAAAACTATCGACGACCTTGCAGCCGCCACAAACCATGCCCTCAAAACCTTGGGCTATCCCGTGCACGGCCTGTGGGTATATCCTTCGATGGTGGGAAACGGTGTTGCAAAACTTATTGAACGCGCATTGCCCGACGACGCACGTTCCGAAAAGAACATTGCCGATACCCTGGCGGCCTTCAAAGAGTACTATAACGAGCATTGTTGCGATGCCACAACTCCTTACCCCGGCATTCCCGAACTGATAGAGGATCTCACCGCCCGTGGAATTAATATGGCTGTGACATCAAACAAGTATGAGGCTGCCGTAACAAAAATAATAGCGCATTATTTCCCGAATGCCAATTTCCGCGCCGTTCTTGGCAGTGTGGAGGGGATGCCGCGCAAGCCCGACCCTTCCATAGTGTTCAAGGCGCTCTCCATGTGTCCAACGCCAAAGGCCGAAGTGCTGTATGTGGGCGATTCGGGCGTTGACATGGAAACGGCTCGCCGCGCCTGCGTGGAGAGCGTGGGAGTGAGCTGGGGATTCCGTTCAATTCATGAACTGAAGGAAGCCTATGCCGACCACATAGTTTCAACACCCTCGCAGATTGTGGATCTCGTATTAGGTTGATTGTTGACAATTTGCATATTACGAAAATAAGTGCTAACTTTGCAGCGGATTTCGTAATCTCTGGCAGGACATGCAGCCTGCGTATATTGCGAGTAATGTTAACATTCTAATTCACAGTACAATGGATTTGATTAAAATTGCCGAAGAAGCTTTTGCTTGCGGCAAACAGCACCCCGAATTTGGCCCCGGCGACACTATCACCGTAGCTTACCGCATTAAAGAAGGTAACAAGGAACGTATTCAGCAGTACCGCGGTGTGGTTATCCGCATTTCCGGCGAAGGTGCAAAAAAACGCTTCACTGTTCGCAAAATGAGCGACAACATCGGTGTTGAACGTATTTTCCCCATCGAATCGCCCTTTATCGATTCTATCACCGTTAACAAGTACGGTAAAGTACGTCGCGCCAAACTTTACTATCTCCGTGCCCTCACCGGCAAGAAAGCACGTATCAAAGAACGTCGCGTAGTAAAGAAATAAGCGTTACAAAAACAAATAAAAAAGCTGCTTGAATAAGCAGCTTTTTTTATGCGGTATCGTCTCCGGGAATTCATATTATGCGAGCCTTGAATCCTTGTGCGGTGAGGAAGCGCAGAACGTCGTTGCGGCGGTCGCCTTGGACAAGGATTTCACCTCCACGAGCCGAGCCTCCCGTGCCGAGCGAGCGCTTGAGCCGTGATGCAAGTTCGGCAAGCTCGTCATCGTCCATGGTGAATCCGCAAATTATTGTGGCGGTTTTTCCGCCGCGTCCTTTTCGTTCCAGCACAATGTCGAGCCGCTCCTTTTGCGGTTCTTGTTTTTGCGGGGCGGGATTTTCGGGAGCAATCTCCTCCACAGATTCGTTGCCGTTATCCATTTGCAGCTTAAGAGCGGCAAGTCGTGCGGTCCAGTCGTTGTCGGTTTTCATCAGTAAATGGAATCGTATTCAAAATAAACGGTATCGCCCTCGATAGTTGTTCCGTGGAAAGCATTGGAAATAGCCTGCATGAGCTGTACGCGCGAGCGGTCGTCATCGGCTACTGAACGCAGGAATTCTACGGTTGAGTCGCTGTCGCAAGCCATTGCGGCCTGAAGAGTGCGCACGGCCAGAGCTGCGTTTGCTTCTTCCTCGCCTGTTGTTTCGGCCAGGCGCATGAACAGTAATGCGAGGCGGCAAAGAGCGTTGCTGCTCATTTTTTCGGTTTCGCCGCTGTTTATAATACTGTCGGCGAGTTGCTGGGCCTTGTTATAGCGGCGGTTCTGAAAAGCCTGTTCGGCGTTTTCCAGAGTTGTTTTTGAAGAATTCTCGCCCGTGGAGCAGCTTACGGTTGCTCCAAGAGCGAAGATTAACAGGGTGAGATAAAAAAATATTTTCATCATTGGGTTATTACTTGCGAGGGAGGAGTGGCTGTGGGAGTTTCAGGCTCCGCAATTTCCTCGCGAAGGCTTTGGTGCGAGCTATTCTGCCAGTCGGCCTCGCCGGGTAGGTCGGCATTGGCTTCCTGTATCACATATTGCTGTTCCACATTGTCGCCGGCGGGAGTATCCACGTGTGTGTTGTTGTCGAACCAGCCGATGTAGTAGATTATGCTTACGCAAATGGCTGCTACAAGCAGCCCCAGAATAATCCAGGCCCAAACGCCTTTGTTGTCGTTTTTCGTTGCCATTTCGTTGAGGTTTAGAGAATGTTATAGGATTATAACATTCGCAAGCCTCTATAAGTTGTCGACTTTGCTGTCGAAATCGTACATCAGCAGGGCGGCTTCGGCGGCTTCGGCACCTTTGTTGCCAAGCTTTCCGCCGGCGCGGTCCAGCGCGTCCTGTTCGCAGTCCACAGTGAGTACGCCGAAAATTACGGGTTCGTTGCCGTCGGCGTTGAGCAGTGTCATGCCTTCGGTAACGCTTTGGCATACATAGTCGAAGTGGGGTGTTCCGCCGCGTATAACGCAGCCAAGCAGTATAATGGCATCGTAGTTCTCGGTCTGGGAGAGTCGCGAGGCGGCGTAGGTGAGTTCTACGGCGCCGGGAACTTCAAAGCAGTCGATGCGGTCGGCTGTAATGCCGGCGTTTTTAAGCGTTGCCACGGCTCCGTGAGCGAGTGCCTCGGTAATGTGGTTGTTCCAGAGAGTGCGCACAACGGCTACGCGCATGTCGCGGGCAATCTGAATAGGGGTGAGCGGAGAGTTTCCGGTAGTGGACATATAGATGAAATTGAAGGTGATATATTTTTAAGGTATAGTCTATTGAATCAGTTGCCAGCTCTCGGAGAGTGAAGCTGTTGCAAGGGCGGCGTTGTCGGCTGCGGCTTTGAGCAGCGTTTCGCGCACATTCGCATCGGGATGTTCGAGGGTGTCCTTGTCGATATTGCCGTTGAAAACGGCGGCGCACAGACCTGCTACAACTCCGGCGTTGCCGAGCAGCGATGTGGCTGCTGCGGTGCCGGTTTCCACGCTGCTGCTTTCGTTGCCGGTGAAATAGGAAATCCGGCCGGCGGCTTCGTTGATGTTGACAAGCGAGCGGCAGTAGAAGTCGATATGGTCGCTGTAGCAGTCCTGCGGTTCTTTGGTGCCGAAAATCAGCGACAGGTCGGAATTGCGTGTAATCACAATGTCGGCCATTTCAAGATTTTCCAGAATTGCGGGCATTACGCGTGTAATGCGCGGTTCCTGCTGCGGGAGATATCCCGGAAGATACACCATTACGGCCTTTCGCTCCACGGCGTGTGCAAGCAGTTTCAGCATTCGCGGGCGCATGCGGGCGTCAATGGCATAGTATCCGCCGAAAATCACAATGTCATCGGGGTCGATTCGCGGCCATATTATGTCGAAAGCTTCGTCGGGATAGTTTTCGTAGCGGGTGAGTGATGTACTGCCGCCGGCAGCGGTGGTGAATACGTTTAACGGCGTGCGTCCCTCGGTAAAACGGTCGACGGAGTTTATGTCGGCGCCGGCATCGGCAAGAAAGTTCACAATTATGTCGCCAACGTTGTCGGCGGCGGCTTCGGAGGCCATTACAGTATTTATCCCAAGCCTTGCGAGCATGGCAGCGGCGTTTGCAATACGTCCGCCCGGCATGCTTCCCGATGGTTTGCCGTCGGCATCAAGAACTATATTCAGCGAACATTCGCCTATACAGATTATTTTTTTCATACTATTGCCGGGTGCTGTTGTTTTCGGCTTTTCGTGCCGCGTGTCCCAGATACCCTCCGTGGTGACGCTTGGCATAATCGGCAGTGGTGAAGCCAATACGTTCCATAACGTTAACCACAAGCACGTCGCCTATAACGGTCATCATTGTTGTGGAAGTTGTGGGTGTCAATCCGAGGGGACATACTTCGGGAGCCGGAGCTGTGAGCAGAGTCATATCGGCCAGGTTTGCCAGAGGGGAGTCGGGCGCGCCGGTAATTACAATAGTCGGAATATCGGCGTAAAGTCCGTGCAGAAGCTCTACAAGTTCAATAATCTCGCGTGTTTTTCCGCTGTTGGAAATAAGCAGTACAATGTCGTTTGGCTGCAGAACTCCAAGGTCGCCGTGCTGTGCCTCGCTGGGATGCAGGTTAACTGCCGGAGTGCCTGTGGAGGAAAAAGTTGTTGCAATGTTCATTGCTATCTGGCCGGCTTTACCCATTCCGCTTGTAACAAGCTTGCCGCCGCGACGGTGAACCCGCTCTATAATGGCTTCCACGGCTTTTTCATAGGAATCGCTGTAGGGAATGGAAAGGATGGCTTCGCTCTCGGCTTTTAGAATCCGGTGCATCGACTGCTGTATGTCCATGATTAAAACTCTTGGGATTTACAGTGCAAAAGTACTCAAAAATGTTGGGGTATGCAACTGTTTCCGGCTGGTAACTCTATGCGGAATGTTGTTCCTTTGCCGGGTTCCGATTGCTTGACGAATATTCTTCCCTTGTGATATTCTTCTATAATACGCTTGGCAAGAGTGAGTCCGAGCCCCCACCCGCGGCTTTTAGTGGTGTAGCCGGGATTGAAAACTGTTTTGAAGTTCTTGCGCGATATGCCTTTGCCGGTGTCGGCCACCTCGATGAAGCGGCACAGCGGATTGCTGCCGACGCTCACGTCCACGCGTCCGCTACCGTCCATGGCATCGACGGCGTTTTTAATGAGGTTTTCGATAACCCACTCCAGCAGCGGTTGCGAGGCGTCCACTTGAGCGGCTTCGGCGGCGGGGTGGAAGTAAAGTTTTATGCGCGGCGATATGCGGGTGTTCATATATCCGGTTGCGTCCTGCACAACGGAGTTGAGGTCCATTGGCGTCATGCGCGGTGCCGAGCCTATTTTGGAGAATCGCGATGCAATTGTGCTGAGCCGGTTCACATCCTTGTTCATCTCGGCGAGGGTATCGGCGTCCACTCCCATTTCGGGGAGCAGTTCCATCCATGCCATGAGCGAGGAAATTGGTGTTCCGAGCTGGTGCGCCGTTTCTTTGCTGAGACCCACCCACACCTTGTTCTGCTCGGCTTTTTTTGTGGATAGCACGGCAAAATATACCACGGCAATAAATGCCAGCATTACAAGCACCTGGATATAGGGGAACACACTCATGCGTTTAAGCAGAGTGGAGTCCTCGTAGTAGAGATATTGGTTAAGCCCGGGAGCTATTTCAATTTCAATGCAGTTGTTGGAACGCCTCAAGCGCTCGAGCTTGTCCTCTAAAAAACGGATGTTGCGGTCGTTCTGCGGCAAGCCTATTGCAAGAGTGTCGCCGGGAACGGGCAGCGCGAAGTTGCGTTGCTGCAGCAGGCGTCCGTCGCCGTCGGTAAGCAGCACGGGAATGGTAGTGTTGCTTTTTATAATATCCAGAAGAAAATCTATGTCGGTTCCCGAAATGTCATCGTCGGCCATTGCCGTGGCGGCCACGAGTTCGCGAGTAGCACCGGCCCATATCTGCATGCGTTCGCGCTCGGCGGCCGAGAGGTCGCGGATAAGACCGTCGGAGAAATAGAGGAATCCGGCCACCACAAGAGCAGAGGCTATCAGGAAAGCAATTTTGCCGTATCGGCGCAGTTCGTATATATTTGCCATAACAGTTCGGGGAAACCGCAGGTGCAAATTTAGCTAAATAATGCTTTATATGCAAGCAGCGGATTGCCGTTTGAGGCAACCCGCTGCGTTATGGTGGTGAAGGGGCTTATTTGTCCTGTACGAGAGAAACGAGAAGTTCCTTTTCGTCCTCGGGGTCGGCGGCGAGTACAATTTTGTTTTCGCGGGCAAGCCAGCCGAGAGCGGCGTAAACTTCTTTGTCTTTGAGTTTGGTAATTTTTTTAATCTGTTTAACGCCAAGGGTTTCGGCGGTGCTTAGAGCTACCCATACGGAGCCGGCATTTGTGCCGATAACTTCTGTGTTCATGTTGAATGTTTTTATTTGTTAGACTTCAATTATGTGTTCGATTTCGTCGTTTGGTGTATGAGATGTGCAAAATTAGCTATTTTTGAGAATAATCCTATAATTTATGTAACAATTTTTTAATATAAAAGTTTTTTCAATGTCAAAAAGAGAAAAACGCCGCTCTCGCAAAGAGGGCGGCGTTGTGTGTTCCGGCGTGCCGGGCGCGGGCTTAGAAAGTGTAGTCGACGCAGGCGCGGGCGGCAATGTACGGCTTTATGATTGCCACGCATTTGAGGTGCTCGGGATGTCCGGCATAGAGGCGCAGGGCTTCGTAGTCGGGAACATCGGCGGTGAGCACAATGTGCCAGTTGCCGGGATCGGCAATGCCGTCGTCGGTGTTTACATGAATGCTTGCAAGTTCGGGAATCATGGCGGGCAGTTGCTCGATTTTTTCCTTGAACTCGCATTCCAGGGCTGCGCGTTTTTCGGCATCGGCCTCCAAACGGAACATTACTGTGTGTTTTACCATGGGAATGATGAGTTTATTTTGAGTAAAGACGTTCGCGGGCTTCGGCAACGCGGGGATCGGTAATATAATCGTCGTACTCGGTGAGCTTGTCGATTATTCCGTTGGGGGTGAGCTCGATTATGCGGTTGCAGACAGTCTGGATGAATTCGTGGTCGTGCGACGACATAAGTATCACGCCCTTGAATGCCTGCAGAGTGTTGTTGAAAGCCTGAATGGACTCGAGGTCGAGGTGGTTGGTGGGGGAGTCGAGCACCATTGTGTTGGCGTCGCGCAGCATCATTCGCGCAATCATGCAGCGCATTTTTTCGCCACCGGAGAGTACGGAAGCTTTTTTAAGCACGTCCTCGCCGCTGAAAAGCATTTTGCCGAGGAAGCCTTTGAGATATATCTCGCTGGAATCGTCGCTGAACTGGCACAGCCAGTCAACCAGATTGAGGTCGGTGTTGAAGAAAGCCGAGTTGTCGAGCGGAAGATAGGCTGTTGTAATTGTCTGTCCCCATTCGTATGTACCTTCGTCGGGCTTGCGGTTTCCGTTTATAATTTCGAACAATGCAGTCATTGCACGCGGGTCGTGACTGAGGAATGCCACTTTGTCGCCTTTCTCAATCTGGAAGTTTACATCGCGGAACAGCACTTCGCCGTCGACAGATGCCGTGAGCCCCTTGACTTCGAGAATCTTGTTGCCTACTTCGCGTGAGGGTGTGAAGATAATGCCGGGGTAGCGGCGGGAAGAAGCCTGAATTTCCTCCACGTTGAGTTTTTCGAGCATTTTTTTGCGGGAAGTCGTCTGCTTGCTCTTTGCCACGTTGGCGCTGAAGCGGCGGATGAATTCAAGGAGTTCGGCTCGTTTTTCCTCGGCCTTTTTGTTGGCCTGCTGCTGCTGACGGAGTGCGAGCTGCGAGCTGTGGTACCAGAAGGAGTAGTTTCCGGCGAAGAGCTGCAGGCGGTTATAGTCGATGTCGAGGGTGTGGGTACACACCGAGTCGAGGAAGTGACGGTCGTGCGACACTACCAACACTGTGTTTTCGAAATTGGAAAGGTAATCCTCCAGCCAGGCAACGGTTTCGAGGTCGAGGTCGTTGGTAGGTTCGTCCAGCAGCAGGTTGTCGGGATTTCCGAACAGAGCCTTTGCAAGGAGGACGCGCACTTTTTCGTTAGCGCTCACGTCGCGCATGAGCATTCCGTGACGGTCTTCCTTGATGCCGAGTCCGCTCAGCAGTGCGGCTGCATCGCTTTCGGCATTCCAGCCTTCGAGTTCGGCAAAACGTTCCTCGAGTTCGGAAGCACGTATGCCGTCGGCGTCGCTGAAATCTTCCTTGGCATACAGGGCGTCTTTTTCCTGCATAATGTCCCACAGAACCGAGTGTCCGCGCAGCACTGTTTCAAGCACGGTGCAGTCGTCGAATTTAAAGTGGTCCTGTTCCAGCACGCTCATGCGTTCGCCGGGTCCTTGGCTTATTGTGCCGGTTGTTGGATTCAGCTGTCCGCTGAGCATTCGCATCAGCGTTGATTTTCCGGCGCCGTTGGCACCGATTATACCGTAGCAGTTTCCGGGAGTGAATTTTAGGTTTACATCCTGGAAAAGAGGCTTTTTGCCAAACTGTATGCCGAGGTTTGTTACTGTAATCATGTTTTACTTTAGTTGTACTTATTGAAAAAGGTGCTCGCTGAGCGCCTGCAGGGCTTTGATTTTGTCCTCCTTGCGTATAAGGACCGAAATATTGTAGTTTGAGCCGCCGTAGCTTATCATGCGCACGGGAATGTCGGCCAGAGCGTTCAGGGCGCGGGCTTCGAATCCGCAGTTGTGCCATTCGAGGTCGCCCACAATACATATAATCACCATGTCCTTGTCCACGGAAACGGTTCCGAAGTGCTTGAGGTCGTCGACAATGGCGGCGAGGCGGCTGTCGTCGTCGACGGTAACGCTTACGCCAACTTCGGAGGTGGCCATCATGTCGATGCTTGTGCGGTGGTTTTCGAAAGTTTCAAAAACTTTGTGAAGGAAACCGTAGGCAAGCAGCATTCGTCCCGATTTAATTTTAATGGCCGTAATGTTGTCCTTTGCGGCTATGGCTTTTATTGTGCCATCGGGTGCCGAGTTGTATATAAGCGTGCCGGTGGCGTGCGGCTCCATGGTGTTGAGCAGGCGCACGGGAATGTTGTGGAGCTTGGCCGGGAGAACGCAGGAGGGGTGCAGGATTTTTGCGCCGAAGTAGGCGAGTTCGGCGGCTTCCTCAAAATGGAGGTGATGTACTGGGCGGGTGCCTTCAACGTAACGGGGGTCGTTGTTGTGCATGCCGTCGATGTCGGTCCATATTTGTATCTCATCGGCATTGAGCACGGCACCGATTATTGATGCGGTGTAGTCGCTTCCGCCGCGTTTGAGGTTGTCGATACCTCCGCGGTTGTTGCGGCATATGTATCCCTGCGTTATGAATATATCGGCTTGGGGCTCAAGATCTATCATTCTTCGCAGTGTAGCACCGATGTGCTGCATGTCGGGCTCGCCGTTTTCCAGCGTTTTCATGTAGTCCAGGGCAGGGAGGAGTGCTGGTTTGTATCCCTGTTCACGCAAAAGGGCAACCATAAGAGCCGTGGACATGAGTTCGCCTTGAGCGAGGATTTCCTTTTCGGCTTCGGGCGAAAAGCGCTCGCTGCAGTAGGCTCTCAGCAATGCCATTGTGCGGGCGATAGATGCGCTTGCTTCTTCGCGAGCTGCCTGCGTTTCGAGCAGTTCGGCAATAACAGCCTTGTACTTTGCTTCGAGATGGTTTATTGTTTCCTGAGCCCCCGGGATGTTGTTTTTATAGAGGTACTCGGAAATTTCCACCAGCGTGTTTGTTGTTCCCGACATTGCCGAGAGCACCACCACGTTTTCAGGTTCTTCCATCACCAGTCGGGCCACATGTTTTATGCGGTCCGGATTCCCGACGGAAGTGCCACCGAATTTTAAAACTTTCATTCAGGAAAAGCTAATAGGCCGGATAAAACGCGCAATTCGTCAAGTACCGGCACAGTTTAAATGAACGCATGGCAGGCAGGCCCTTTGGAGGTCTGCCTGCCGCGCATTTATAACGGGTATGAATTTTTTATTTGAGAGCGTCCTTAACGGCGTCGTTAGGAACCATTTCTTCTTTGAAGGTGTATGCGCCGGTTTTGGGCGATTTCACCATCTTAATAACCTTGCTATATGTGCGTCCTTCGCCTTTCTGGAGCGATGCAACGGTTTTCTTTGCCATATCTCAGTATTGTTTATTTAATTTCTTTGTGAACAGTTACGCGCTTGAGAATAGGATTGTATTTCTTCAGTTCAAGACGCTCGGTTGTGTTCTTGCGGTTTTTGGTGGTGATGTAACGGCTTGTGCCGGGCATGCCGGATGCCTTGTGTTCGGTGCATTCGAGAATCACCTGCACGCGATTGCCTTTTGCTTTCTTTGCCATAGTGTTATTGCTTTTTTATGCGGATGATTAGAAACCGATTACCTTGATGTCGGCACCCTGCAGATAGCCTTTTTCGGCTGCCTGAGTCATGGCTGCGTTAAGACCGAGTTTGTTGATAGTGCGGAGGCCTGCAGCGGAAATGGTGAGGCTAATCCACATGTCCTGTTCTACCCAGTAGAACTTTTTGGTGAAGAGGTTAACGTTGAATTTGCGTTTGGTGCGACGCTTCGAATGCGAGACGTTGTTACCAACCATCGCTTTTTTGCCGGTGATTTGACAAATCTTTGACATGGCAGTTACTGGTTTATCGTTATTTCTATTTTATTGTACATCAAGATTTTGCAGCCGTGGTTACATTCCTCATATCACTCGGGACGCATCACTTTCCCGGGCTTTTTAATGTAACAGGCCACATTTCAGGCTGCAAAGTAACGAAATTTTTTTCTAACTACCAAATATTTTAGCGCCTCAATCCAATATTTTTTTCATTATACAATGTTGCTGATTCCCGACAAGCACTATACGCGCAACTCTGCCATGCCGCCGCAAAAGTTGTCCCGAAATTGCGAGTATGTGCCTTAATTCCGCATCCATGCCTTATATATAATGTTGTAATCTCGATTTTTTTTGCTAAATTTGTGCAAAATTGGATTAAAATCAAAAATGAGCGACATCAACGACGACGAATTCATCAACGATACCGAACCTGATACCGAACTTCCCTACACCGACAACGAACCGGTAGCGGATACCCCCGAAACACCACGCCGCCAGAAGCCCTATTCCCCTCCCGGCGAAGTGGTGCGTCATCACCTCAGAGGCATGTTCCAGACGTGCTTCCTGGAGTATGCGTCCTATGTTATTCTGGAACGCGCCGTGCCCCATATCGACGACGGTCTCAAACCGGTGCAGAGACGTATTCTGCACGCAATGAAAACAATCGACGACGGGCGCTTCAACAAGGTGGCGAATATTGTGGGTACAACCATGCAGTATCATCCGCATGGCGACCAGTCCATTACCGACGCCCTTGTGCAGCTCGGTCAGAAGGAGCTGCTTGTGGAAACGCAGGGTAACTGGGGTAACATCCTGACGGGCTCGGCTGCCGCTGCTGCACGTTATATTGAGGCTCGTCTGTCGCTTTTCGCCGCCGATGTACTGTTCAATCCAAAGGTTACGGAGTGGACAATGAGTTACGACGGCCGCAAACGCGAGCCGGTGACTTTGCCCGTGAAATTCCCGCTCCTTCTCGCTCAGGGTGCCGAGGGTATTGCCGTGGGTTTGTCGTCCAAGATTCTGCCGCACAACTTCAACGAACTCCTTGATGCCGCAATCGACTATGTGAGAGGACGCGATTTCGAGCTGTATCCCGATTTTATGACGGGCGGTATGGTGGACGTATCGCGTTACAACGACGGACGTCGCGGCGGCGCGGTTAAAGTGCGCGCAAAAATCGAAAAAATAGATGCCAAAACGCTCAATATTACCGAACTGCCCTTCGGTAAAACATCCGATTCGCTCATCGAGTCTATTCTCAAAGCCTTTGAACGCGGACAGATAAAGCTGCGAAAGGTGGAGAACAACACCACCGAGGTCGCGTCAATTATTATTCATCTTATACCCGGAACATCAAGCGACAAGACAATCGATGCACTCTACGCCTTTACCGACTGTGAGGTGAATATTTCGCCCAACTGCTGTGTGATACGCGACAACAAACCGTGCTTCCTCGGCGTGAGCGATGTGCTGCGTCACAACGTGGACACGACACGCCGGATTATAGATGCCGAACTAAGGGTTATTCTTGACGAAACCCGCGAGCAGCTCCTTTGCGCCACACTCGAAAAAATATTTATCGAAAACCGCATTTACAAGGATGCGGAATACGAACAGGCCAAGGATATAGATACTGCCGTAGCACACATCGACAAACGCCTCGAACCTTTCAAACCGTCGTTCACACGAGCGGTGACGCGCGACGACATTCTGCGCCTGCTCGAAATTAAAATGAAACGTATTCTGCGCTTTAACTCCGACGAGGCCAACCGTGCAATCGCTGCCCTACAGGCGCGAATTGCCGATACCCTCGATAAAATAGAGCATATCGACGATGTTACGGTAGAGTGGTACAACTATCTCAAAACCAAGTACGGCGCGGCATATCCGCGGCGTACCCAGCTCCGCAGCTTCGACAACATTCATGCCGCCAACGTGGCCGAGGCCAACGAAAAACTCTACTTCAACCGCGAGGAAGGCTTTATAGGCACATCACTCAAAAAGGACGAGTTCATTTGCAACTGCTCCAGCCTGGACGATATAATTATTTTCTATCGCGACGGACGGTATAAAATTGTAAAAGTGCAGGAAAAACTCTCGGTGGGCAAAGGCAAGGATGTGTTGTACCTCAACGTTTTCAAGCGCGACGACAAACGAACCGTATACAACGTGATATATCAGAACGGCCGTGGCGGAATATATTATATGAAACGTTTTGTGGCCACCGGACTTGCCCGCGACCGCGAGTATCAGCTCACCGCCGGCTTGCCCGGCACCCGCATACTGTGGTTCTCGGCCAATCCCAACGGCGAGGCCGAAGTCGTTAAAGTAACATTGAAACCCAAACTGCGCCTGAAGAACCAGTGCTTCGATGTCGATTTCAGCAAACTCGCCATCAAAGGCCGCGGTGCGCAGGGCAACCTCGTCACCAAAAACGAAGTGGCGCGCATAACCCTCAAGGAGCGTGGCGTATCCACTCTCGGCGGCCGCAACGTGTGGTTCGATAAAGATGTCCTCCGAATAAACTACGACGGCCGCGGAATGTTCCTCGGCGAATTCGGCGGTACCGACCGTGTGCTTGTCGTAACCCGTAACGGCGAATACTATACAACCGGATTCGAGACCACAAACCACTACGACGACAATATTCTCCGTATAGAAAAATTCCGTCCCAAAACAGTGTGGACGGCTGTTCTCAACGATGCCGAGCAAGGTTATCCCTATGTGAAGCGTTTCACATTCGAAGACTCGCCGCGAAAGCAGCGTTTCGTTGGCGAAACCGAACGCTCGTCGCTCATTCTCCTCACCGATGCAAAGCATCCGGTGCTGAAACTTGAGTTTGCCGATGAAGCCCGTGTGCCGCTCGAACTGGACGCGGTGGAATATATCGGTGTAAAATCGTTCAAGGCAAGAGGAAAACGACTCACCACCCTGGAGCTTCGCGACGTAACTCTCCTCGATGTCCCCGAAGCGGAAGAGGATGCCGCCGAAGCTGCCGATGACGATTCGCAGGAAACTCCCGTATTCGCCGACGACAGCGCCGAAATTGTTGACCTCTCCTCCGAAAACTCCGATGAACCCATTTCACTTTTCGATGACGAAGATATTTAAAACACTCGCTGCGTGTGCTTTGCTTGCTTTTTTGCCGGCGCGTGCCCAGGAAACGGAGGTTCTGCGTCCCGTATATGCAGCGTATACAGTCGAGGCCGGTTCGGCTCACGTGGCCGAAACATATCTGTCGCCCCTCCGTTATTCCGGCTGGGACATCGCGCTCGGCTACGAACGCATGCAGGCAATGCGTTTCAATCCCGACAAGTGGATAATGAAACTTGCCGGACATCTCGATTATGCCCAGACAAAAAATAATCCTGCCCGCAACGCCACTATCGACAATATGGAGTTGCGTCTCTCCTGGAGCATGATGCACCGCTTCCGTTTTTCGGGCGGCTGGAGCGTTTACGCCGGCAGTGCCACATCAGCAAGAGTCGGCATGCTCTATGCTCCGCGCAACAGCAATAATCCTGTCGCCGCAAAAGCTGCGTGGACTGTCGATGCCGCCGCCATGGCAACATATAACGGCAAGATAGGACGAATACCTTTCTGTGCCCGTTACGATGTGAGCATGCCTCTCACCGGCATTTTCTTTTCACCCTCGTACGGCGAGCTGTACTACGAAATTTACCTCGGCAACCGCAGCGGACTTGTCCGCGGAGCTTGGCCGGGCAATTATTTCCGCCTCGACAACTGCCTTTCCATCGACCTGTGTTTCGGAGCCACGGCGCTTAAGTTAGGCTATCGCTTTGATATTGCCTCCTCAAAGGCCTCCGGCATTGTAACCCGCAACATCCGTCACATGGCCATTGCAGGTGTCAGCGGCGAATGGATATCTCTTTCACCTAACCGGTCGGCACAGCTCGAAAAAGCACGTGTGATAAGCGCTATATATTGAGTATGAATAAATTTACAGCAATACTTGCCGCCGGAGCAACGGCTATGACTCTTACGGCGTGCCATAGTATAGAAAGCTACGATAACGATTACTACGGCAACTTCGATGCGCTGTGGGATGTGATGGACACACATTACTGCTTTTTCGAGGAAAAAGGCGTCGACTGGAACGAAACCGGCCAGCGTTACCGCGCTCGCATTACGCCGGATATGGATTACCATGAGTTTTTCAATCTGTGCGCCGAAATGCTCAACGAGCTGCACGACGGTCACACAAATCTTATTTCCTGGTTCGATGTGTCGTACTACCGCAACTGGTGGAGCGATTATCCTCAGAATTTCAACTGGCGCAATATTCAGCAGTATTATCTCGATTTCGAATACAGCTCAGGCAATTCGATGAGCTACAAGGTTTTGGCCGACGGTAAGGCGGGATATGTACACTATGCCTCGTTTTCATCGCCTGTAAGCGACAGCTTCGTGAACGAGATGATGCTTGCCCTCAGCGACTGCACGGGCATGATTCTCGATGTGCGCGATAATGGCGGCGGCGAGCTTACTAATGTGGAACGCCTTGTGAGCCACTTTATAACCGAGAGGCTTGAGGCAGGATATATACAACACAAAAACGGCCCCGGCCACAAGGATTTTTCCGAGCCATATCCCTTTTACTATGATCCCGCTCAAGGAGTGCGCTGGCTCAAGCCGGTTATCATCCTTGCCAACCGCAGCACTTTCAGCGCCGCCAACACTTTTGTGGCCGTAATGAAAAATCTGCCGCAAGTGGTTGTTGTGGGCGATGTTACCGGCGGCGGTTCCGGAATGCCTTTCTCGCAGGAACTCCCCATCGGCTGGGGCGTGCGTTTCTCGGCATGTCCGTTGTACGATGCAAACATGACGCTTACCGAAAACGGAGTGGAACCTACCGACGGCGGCAAACTTGATATTTCTCCCGAGGACGAAGCTGCCGGACGCGATACAATTCTTGATTTTGCAATAGAAGTATTGCTAAGGCTTGATGAGCAAATGCAGCAAAACAAAAACCGTTCGGCAACCGAACTTTTTTTGGAATATACTGTTGAAAAGGAATAAATTTACATGGAATATGATTGTAGGGCGTAAATTGTTTAAAATCGACTCTCTGCAACCCCGATTCTTGCTAAAGTTTTTTAACACTCTTTCTCCCCTGTGGAATGTGCAGGAAACTTTTTATTCCTTAAATTTGCACGACTATAACAAAACAATTGTAACATGGACACAGAAATAGACTGGGGCTCTCTCCCGTTTGGCTATGTTCCCACCGACTACAACCTGCGTTGCGAATTTCGCGACGGCAAGTGGGGTGACATTGAAGTATCCACATCCGACACCATTACAATTCCGCTGGCTGCAACAACATTGCATTATGCTCAGGAAATTTTCGAAGGTCTCAAGGCTTTTCGCGGTGTCGACGGCAAAATTCGTATTTTCCGCCTGGAGGAAAATGCAAAACGAATGCGCGAAAGTGCCAAAGGTCTCCGCATGGAGCCTGTTCCCGAGGAAATTTTCCGCGAAATGTGCATACGCGCTGTAAAACTCAACGAACGATTCCTTCCCCCATATGGCAGCGGAGCCTCTCTATATATCCGCCCCTTTGAAATAGGCATAAGCCCTCGAATCGGTGTAAAAGAAGCCGATGAATATGCCTTCATTGTAATGGTAACTCCTGTCGGCCCTTACTTTAAAGGCGGATTCAGAAACACCAACATATGTATTATGCGCGAGTTCGACCGCGTGGCTCCTCAGGGAACCGGACGCTGGAAAGCGGGTGGCAACTATGCAGCTTCGCTCGGCGCTACCCACAAGGCGCATTCAATGGGATATTCGGCTGTGCTCTTCCTCGACCCCAAGGAAAAGAAATACCTCGACGAATGCGGCCCCGCAAACTTCTACGCAATCAAAAACGGCAAATACATTACTCCCAAATCCGATTCAATACTTCCCTCAATCACAAACATGAGCCTTATGACGCTCGCCCGTGAAATGGGAATGGAAGTGGAGGAACGTCACATTACTGTCGATGAACTTGCCGAAGTGAGCGAAGCAGGCGCATGCGGAACAGCTGCGGTTTGCTCGCCAATAGGTGAAGTGGACGACATCGACACCGGTGTTAAGTACGTTATTTCCAAGGACGGCAAGCCCGGCCCCGTAACCACCGAGTTTGTGCGCCGTCTCGATGCTATACGTCACGGTGAAGAGCCCGACGTGCACGGCTGGATTACATTTGTGGAATAATGAGCCCTATTGAACTTATAAACAGCATATATCCCGCGGAGAGCCCTCTCCGCGGGATTTTGATTTCACACAGCGAGGCCGTGGCACGCGAGGCGCTGGATATTGCCCGGAGGAAGAATCTGCCGCTCGACCCCGTTGAAATAGAAAACGCGGCCATGTTGCACGACATTGGCATTATACGCACCGATGCGCCGGGAATACACTGCCACGGAAATCTTAATTATATGTGTCACGGTGTGGCCGGTGCCGACATGATTCGCAACGCCGAACTGTCGGAAATTTACGCACGCGTTGCCGAACGCCACACAGGCGCGGGGCTGACGCATGAGGAAATTACAGAGGCAGGCTTGCCGCTGCCGCCCGACCGTTCCTATATGCCCGAAACACTTTTGGAAAAGCTTATATGCTATGCCGATTGTTTTTACTCCAAAACAGGCAGCAACAATCGCAAGTCGCTTGAGCGGGTGCGAGCCTCAATGGCGAAATTCGGCCCCGGTGTTCTCGAACGTTTCGAGGCTCTCCACAAAATGTTCTCTTAGAAAAACGGCCAGAAAAGTCCGCCGAGAATAATGGCCGCAATAAGCGCCATAAAAGTCCAGCGGAGTATGGAGCGGCACCACCCCGGCAGCCCGCAATGGTCAATATAATCCATTGCGGCGGCAATATAGTTGCCGTTATGGCGCGACAGATAAGTCTCGGAACGAACTTCTTCGGCTGGCACGTCGGGTTCCGCGTTAAGCTTTGCCGTATTGCGTTTTTTACGTTTGGAGGCCATTACAAACTTTTTACAGGACGTTCCATAATTGCGCTTGCCAGAGTGTCGGCAGCATGAATAAGCGGCTGCAGCGGTGTGGCTTTGCCGGCCTGACGGTAGAAACGCTCGTCGTCGCGCGAAAGATTCCACGGGCCCATATGCCAGCGGATAGCGTATATTTCATCGTCCTTTAAGTCAAGGCCCGACTGCAGCAGCAGTATAACCGATTTCTCGCCGTGACCCACGGGGAAATTCTCGTCGTGAATCTCGTAGCACTCAACATCCTCGTATACGCCTATTTCGTTGCGTTTTTTCTTTATTACTCGGCGGTAAAAATCGGCTTTGCACACATCGTGCAGCAACGCGGCAATGGCAATGCTGTCCTCGGCGAGTTCTTTTTCAAGGTCGGGGCGCATAGCCACCATATCCTTGCGCGAAGCCATGGCCGCGTCGTATACGTTCAGCGAGTGCTCCACAAGGCCGCCCGGATAGGCGCCGTGACCTTGCGATGAGGCAGGCGCTTCGAAAAATCCCCAGGCTTCAAGGTCTTCTATTACGTAGTCTATATTCTCGCGCTTGGTTTTGCGCAACAGCTCGCAAAAACGTTCGCGGGCTTGGGTATTCGGTTCGGTTGTCATAAAACAGGACTGAGAAGTCGAAGAACCGACTCGGCCATTCTTGAGGCAAGCGGACGGTGACGCCAGGAGGCGGCGTCAACGCGGGTGCTGCGGCTCATGTCGTTCTTGAAAACTTCTATCATTTTTGAATTTAATTCTTTGCTGAAAAAGAAGAGGTTGGCTTCGAAATTATAATCGAAGCTGCGGAAATCGAAATTGGTGGAGCCTATGCTCACAAGTTCATCGTCAACAAGTAGCATTTTGGAATGAAGCATTCCCTCCTCGTAAAAATATATTTTTATTCCCGCGCGCAGGCACTCGGTAATATATGAGTTGGTGGCATGGGTGAGCATCATGGAGTCGGAGTGTCGCGGAACCATTATGCGCACATCCACATGCGCGAGAGCCGCCGACTGCAAAGCTTTGAGCAAGGCCTCGGTAGGCAGAAAATAGGGGGTGTGTATGTACACGCGCCGCTGAGCATTTGCAATTGCCTTGTGGAAGGCTATGGCAACATTGGCCCACTGCGAGGTGGGGCCTGACGTGAGGAGTTGCGCGCCAACGTTGCAAACCGCTTTTGGCGATATATAAGGCGTTCCCTCGCCGTTGTAGTTCTCGAGCAAGCGTCCGCCCATAAAATTCCAGTCTACGGCAAAGGAAAAGTGCAATGCCGCCGTTACCGGGCCGGTTACACGAACGTGGGTGTCGCGCCACGAATCAAACGTTTTTCCTCCGTCAATATAGCGGTCGGCAACATTCATTCCGCCGAGATAACCGATGCAATCGTCGATTATACACAGCTTGCGGTGATTGCGCCAGTTTACGCGTGTGCCCAGCTGAGGAAACGAAACTTTGAAAAACGGATGAGCCTCTATTCCGTCGGCACGCAGTTTTTTAAAGAACCGCGAGCGAACATGGAACGAGCCCACATGGTCGTAGATGAGCAGGACGATCACGCCGGCTTTGACGCGTTCGCGCAAAATGTCGGCCACACGATGCCCGGTGGTATCGTCCTCAAAAATATAATATTGTATATAAATGCTATGCTTTGCCGAGGCGAGGTCGCGTTCCAGTGCCGCAAATTTATCGGTGCCGTTTGTAAAAACTTCAACGGTATTGCCGGTATAGAAAGGCGCTCCCGTTAGCGATTTGCCAAGTTTTATTTGCTGCACCGATTCTTCGGATAGTCCCATGCTCTCGGGCGTACCCGATGCCTTGCGCTCCTTGCGGCGCAGCTTTCGCCTGTTTCGCCGCGAAATCATGCGCGTGTTCTTTATGGAACGGCCGAAAAAAAGATACAGGATTATTCCAACAATCGGCAGCAGCAGGAGCACCGTTACCCATGCAAGCGATTTCACGGGATTGCGGTTCTCCGATAAAATTACGATGATAATAAGCAAAGTACTCCCTACGGCAATGAATGCCAGTGCCGAATAAAGCCAGTCGTTGGCCGAGAAGAGTGCTTGCAGTGAATCGAACGTAAGCGAGGAGGGGAATTAGAAGTTGAACAATGGGAGCGATGGTTTTATGTACTGCGGGTCTATACGGAATATAGAACCCGCAGCAGTTTTTTTGCAGGAGCGGGGCGACGTTTATTCGTCGAAGGTCATTTCGTCAAAGCCTTCGGCGTCGAATTCATCGTCGTTGTAGCTGTCCTCGCCGTAAAAATCTTCGTCAAGGTCGGCCGCGGCGGTGTTCTTGGCGTCGATTTTGGCATCGAATTCATCGAGGTCTATGGCTTCGGGAGGAGGAGTGCCGAGCGAGAGAGAGCATACGGGATCCTTGAGGTTGCGGCCCATAATCATCTCGGTCATTTCCATAAAGAACATGCGCTCGGTCATGTAATCGAAAACGTACAAAAGCTTTTGGCCTTCGTCTTCAATAAATTCGTCAAGAGTAGCCTCGTCCATGAGCCATACGTCCTGGTCGGGATCGGAACCCATGTCTTCGAAAGTAATCTCTTTTTCCTTTTCCCAGTTGTTGTCGCAAAGGAAGAACGAGCTGAGCTGGTCCTTGTCGTAGCCGACGCTCTCGCAGATGGCCTTTTTGAGGTCCAGGAAAGTTGCTGTGGAATCTATGCGGATTTCACGTTTAAAGTTATCGACTTCGTCGGAAACTAATCTAAAATTGAATATCATAGTGAAATTGGTGAGTTCTGTAAATGCCCGGTCGCACTTGTGTTGCAGTAACGTTCGGTGTCGCGAATTTAATAACAAAGTTTTTAATGCAAAAACAAAAAAGGCATTTTTTTATTCAAAATCCGCTAAATTTTATTCCGAGGGCATTTGCAGAGGCCTTTCCAGCGTTAATCATGCTTCGGCGCGCCAAGGGGTATGCACACAAAAAGTGCGCACGCCGCAGGGGGCGTGAGCACAATTAAGCTTTAAAAGTAGGCGTTGCCGGAAAAATTAATCCTCTACGGTGCGGAGCTGCTGCACGTAAACCGCCTTCATCATTTTCTTGCGGTTGGTTACAGAGGGTTTCTGGAATGCCTGACGACGGCGGAGTTCCTTTACAATACCGGTCTTTTCAAATTTACGTTTGAATTTCTTGAGTGCGCGTTCAATGAGTTCGCCTTCTTTTACTTGTACGATGATCATATTTTGATGTTATGTTTTGTTTTCTACTTTTAGCGGGGCAAAATTACAAATTATTTTCTTTGTACGCAAGCTATTCCAATGTTTTTTCCAAAATATTTTTCGCAATTCCTTCCTGGAATCTATAGAGTGCCTTCGGAAGCAATAAAAAAACGGCTCTGCGGGGGCAGAGCCGTTTTTATGAAATAAAGCTTGTGTTAGGCTTTGTTCTGGCTACCGAGAACGTTCACAATTTTGTGACGGTAGAGTTTTTCCATGTTGTCGCGAGCCGGACCGAGGTATTTGCGGGGGTCGAATTCACCGGGTTTTTCAGCGAATACGCGGCGAACGGCTGCTGTCATGGCAAGACGGCTGTCGGAGTCGATGTTGATTTTGCAAACAGCGCTCTTGGCAGCTTTGCGGAGCTGTTCTTCGGGAATACCGATTGCATCGGGAAGTTTGCCGCCGAACATGTTGATGGTGTCAACTTCTTCCTGGGGTACGGAAGAAGAACCGTGAAGTACGATGGGGAAACCGGGAAGTTTTTCCATAACGGCGTCGAGTACTTCGAAAGCCAGAGGCGGGGGAACGAGCTTGCCTTCTTCGTTGCGGGTGCACTGTTCGGGAGTGAATTTGTAAGCGCCGTGGCTGGTACCGATAGAAATAGCAAGTGAGTCGCAGCCGGTGCGGGTAGCGAAGTCAATTACTTCTTCGGGGTCGGTGTATGTGTGGTGGTCGGAGTAGAAGTCTTCTTCCACGAGGGCTAGATA